>NZ_CP133721.1:1200000-1800000 GCF_031326205.1 Flavobacterium sp. 20NA77.7
AGCAATTAATGGGGTTTTATTACTTATTCTTTGAAAATCGTCTTGAGTAATAGTAATACCAACACTATGTGCCATAGCAATAATATGTAATACTGCATTTGTACTTCCTCCTAGAGCTATTAAAACTGTAATAGCATTCTCAAAAGCATCAAAAGTCATAATGTCTTTAGGACAAATATTTTTTTGAAGTAGATTATGTACATAAAAAGCAATTGATTCACATTCATTAATTTTCTCATGACTTAAAGCAGGGTTTGAACTAGAATAAGGCAAGCTCATTCCTAAGGCTTCAATCGCAATTGCCATAGTATTAGCTGTATACATTCCGCCACAAGCTCCAGCTCCAGGACAAGCATTTTTGATAATGGACTTATACTCTTCTTCCTCTATTTTTCCTGCTATTTTTTCTCCTAAAGCTTCAAAAGCAGAAACAATATTCAATTCTTTATCGTGATATTTTCCCGGCGCAATAGTACCACCATATACCATAATTGAAGGTCTATTAAGTCTTCCCATTGCTATTAAGGAACCTGGCATATTTTTATCGCATCCAGGTACAGCAATTAAAGCATCATAATAATGTCCGGCGACTACACTTTCTATACTATCGGCTATGAGTTCTCTACTTACTAAAGAATACCGCATACCCTCAGTACCATTCGTAATTCCGTCACTAATTCCTATGGTATTAAAAATTAAACCAACCATATCATTACGATTTACTTCTTTTTTTATCAATGCTGACAAATGATTTAAATGCATATTACATGTATTGCCATCATAACCCATTGATGCAATTCCTACAAAAGGTTGGTTTAATTTTTCTTCCGTAAGACCTATTCCATAAAGCATTGCTTGTGCGGCGGGTTGCGTAGGGTCTTGTGTTAGTATACTACTGTATCTATTTAGTGTCATTATATAAATACGTTTTGAAATTCATTTTGAACAACTCGTATTTTATAACTTTTTTGAATGTATGCACCAATACTTTCTTCCCATGCTAAAGGAAAAATATGTTCGTTAAAACTTCTTAAACCTATAACTTCAGCAGCTGTTCCACAGAAAAAGGCACTTTCTGCTTGAAAAATTTCTTCTGGTAAAAACAACTTTTCAATTACCTCAAACCCTAACTCTTTAGCAATTTCAAATACTGTAGCTCTTGTTATTCCAGCTAAAATATTGCCTAAAGGTGGGGTGAATAATTTACCATCTTTTTCAATGAAAAAATTTGCTCCTGGTCCTTCCGCAATAAACCCATTGCTGTCTGTAAGTAATGCTTCATCAAATCCTCTTGATTTTGCTTCAGTAGTTGCTAATATACTATTTGTGTAATGTCCTACCACCTTAGCCTGAACATAGCAAGACAAAGGATTAGGACGTTGGTAAGAAGAAAGCATTACTTTCAACAGTTTATCTCCTAAATAATTTCCCCATTCCCAAGCCATTATTACTAAATTAACATCTGCCGTTGGACTTAATGACATATTTTCCCCCAAATAAACCAAGGGTCGGATATACGCATTTTTTAAATTATTTATACGGAGTAAATCATAGGTTATTTTTTCTAAATCCTTTACGGGAATATCAAAATTGATGTGCATTTTTCTAGCTGAATAATGCAAACGCTCATAGTGTTCTTTTGATTTAAAAATTCTTGTACCATCTGGTGTATCATATGCTCGAATTCCTTCAAAAACTCCGTTTCCATAATGCATAGTCTGATTGTACAAATTAACATTTACTTCTTTGGCTTTTACAAAATTTCCATTCCAATAAATAATGGTGTTTTCATTAAAATACATATACCCTATTTTTATCGTTTTAAACTAAAATGTGATTTAAATAATTTTCTTTGTTGTTTCTCAGTATATTCAACTGTAAACCAATAATCCGTTGATGGCAATTGCTGCCCTATATACGTTCCATCCCAACCTATTCCTGGAGGAAATAATTGTTTTATTAATTTTCCATATCTGTCAAAAATGTATAAAACCGCATTATCCTCACTTTGGAAACCATTAATATTCCATGTATCATTATATCCGTCACCATTCGGGGTGAAAAATTTAGGGTAATTAATAACTCTAACTGTTTGGTTTAAATCTGTACAGCCTTCCTGGTCTATTACATGTATTTCATGTAAACCTTCTTCAACGTTGTAAAAAACATTGCTCTCCTGATAGGCTCCATTATCTAATTGATACATTAAATTTCCATTACCTAATACATTTACATTAACTGTAATTGTAGGGTTATCTGCAAATGCTTCAGACACTGTAATATCCATTGATGTAGCAGGTGTTATTGGAAACACAAGAGCTGTTGCTTGACCTTCACAATTCGTTTGAACATTTTTTACTTTTACTAAATAAGTGCCTGGCTGAGTGACTACTAAAGAAGCATCAGAACCAACAATTAAATTTCCATTTAAAAACCATGAAAATTGATAATCAATAGTGTTCAAACCTGTATTTAATTCATAAGTGCCAAAGGGAATTCCGGAAATAGAAACACATATTGGTCCGTTTATTAAAACAGGCTTAGGTAATGGATTAACAAATACTTTATATTGCTTTGGAATTCCTATACAACCATTTAAACTCGGAGTAACTTCATATATAACATAACCTTGTAAATCTCCCACAGTAGTCAATATTTGCTGTATAACACCTCCTGTACCATTACTATAGCCAATTACTTGGTTAGCATCAATTACCTGCCAACTAAATTGTGTGCCAACAATAGAAGCTGCTACAGTGATATTAGTACTTTCACCGCTGCATATGTATTGAGGAATTAATGTCCCGATAATTTCAGGTTTTGGATTTACAGTTATTGTTATTGATTTAGGTATACCCATACACCCATTTAACGAAGGAGTAATAAGATATGTTACTGTTCCTGAAGTTATAGGACTTGTCGCTAATAAAATTTGATTTATTGACTGACCAGATCCCGACAAAGCTCCAGTTACCCCCACTTGTGAGGTAACTGTCCAACTATATTGTGTTGCTGCAATAGTGCTTGTAAACGATATATTTACCATTTCACCTGAACATATAGGATTTTGGGCAGCTGTAATTGTAAACGTTGGAATTGGATTTACTGTTAATGGTATTTCTACTGAATTTCCTATACATCCATTTACTGAAGGTGTAACTAAATAAGTAACAAAGCCTTGATTTAAATTATTTAGCAATGCTAATTGTTGTGAAATTGTAGAACCAGTGCCTGAAACTATAAAACTAGTTCCAGTAGATAAATTTGACGAAACAACATTCCATGTAAAAGTTGTATTGGGTTGATTACTACTTAATAATATTGATGATGTAGCACCATTACAATAAGATAAATTACCAGAAAAAGTTATTTGTGGCGAATTATTCACTGTAATAGTCATTGTAGCTGTTGTAGCACATTGACCTGAATCGGGCGTAAAGGTGTACGTTGTAGTTGTTGTGTTGTTTAGCACGGGTGACCAACTTCCTGTGATACTATTGTTTGAAGTCGTTGGTAATGCAGATAACGTTGCACCTGAACAGATTGCTGCTACTTGTGTGAATGTTGGTGTAACATTCGGATTTACGGTAATAGTCATTGTGGCCGTTGTAGCACATTGACCTGAATCGGGCGTAAAGGTATACGTTGTAGTGGTTGTGTTGTTTAGCACGGGTGACCAACTTCCTGTGATACCATTGTTTGAAGTCGTTGGCAATGCCGTTAACGTAGCGCCTGAACAGATTGCTGCCACTTGTGTGAATGTTGGTGTAACATTCGGATTTACAGTAATAGTCATTGTAGCTGTTGTAGTACATTGACCTGAATCGGGCGTAAAGGTATACGTAGTGGTTGTTGTGTTGTTTAGCGCGGGTAACCAGCTTCCTGTGATACCATTGCTTGAAGTCGTAGGCAATGCCGTTAATGTAGCGCCTGAACAGATTGCAGCAACTTGTGTGAATGTTGGTGTAACATTCGGATTCACTGTAATAGTCATTGTGGCCGTTGTAGCACATTGACCCGAATCTGGAGTAAAGGTATACGTAGTGGTTGTTGTGTTGTTTAGCGCGGGTAACCAGCTTCCTGTGATACCATTGCTTGAAGTCGTTGGCAGTGCCGTTAACGTAGTGCCTGAACAGATTGCTGCCACTTGTGTGAATGTTGGTGTAACATTCAGATTCACTGTAATAGTCATTGTGGCCGTTGTAGCACATTGACCTGAAGTTGGCGTAAAGGTGTACGTAGTGGTTGTTGTGTTGTTTAGCGCGGGTAACCAGCTTCCTGTGATACCATTATTTGAAGTCGTTGGCAATGCCGTTAACGTAGTGCCTGAACAGATTGCACCCACTTGTGTGAATGTCGGTGTAACATTCGGATTCACTGTAATAGTCATTGTGGCCGTTGTAGCACATTGACCTGAAGTTGGCGTAAAGGTGTACGTAGTGGTTGTTGTATTGTTTAGCGCCGGTGACCAACTTCCTGTGATACCATTGTTTGACGTTGTTGGTAATGCCGTTAACGTAGTGCCTGAACAGATTGCACCCACTTGTGAGAATGTCGGTGTAACATTCGGATTCACTGTAATAGTCATTGTGGCAGTTGTGGCACATTGACCCGTAGTTGGCGTAAAGGTATACGTAGTGGTTGTTGTGTTGTTTAGCGCGGGTAACCAGCTTCCTGTGATACCATTATTTGAAGTCGTTGGCAATGCCGTTAACGTAGTGCCTGAACAGATTGCACCCACTTGTGTGAATGTCGGTGTAATATTCGGATTCACTGTAATAGTCATTGTGGCCGTTGTAGCACATTGACCTGAAGTTGGCGTAAAGGTGTACGTAGTGGTTGTTGTATTGTTTAGCGCCGGTGACCAACTTCCTGTGATACCATTGTTTGACGTTGTTGGTAATGCCGTTAACGTAGTGCCTGAACAGATTGCACCCACTTGTGTGAATGTCGGTGTAACATTCGGATTTACAGTAATAGTCATTGTAGCTGTTGTAGCACATTGACCTGAAGTTGGCGTAAAGGTATAGGTTGTAGTTGTTGTGTTGTTTAGAGCCGGTGACCAATTTCCTGTGATACCATTGTTTGAAGTCGTAGGCAATGACATTAATGTAGCGCCTGAACAGATTGCTGCCACTTGTGTGAATGTTGGTGTAACATTCGGATTTACAGTAACATCAACTTTAACCCTTGAACTTTCACAACCAGCTAAAGTTTGTGTAACCCAATAAGATGTATTTGATGTTAAAATTGGTGTAGTGAATGGGTTTCCTGTAAATATTGTAGTTCCTCCAGTAGCTGTGGAATACCAACTTACTGTTGCTCCAGTAGAAATACTTCCAGCTGTTAATGATGCGGTTGAACCAGAACAAATAGTAAAATTTGAAACAGTTGGATTACTTGTACCCGTTACTGTAACTTGCATTGTTTTAGTTCCAGTACAACCAAAACCATTATTCCAAGAATAAGTAATTGTATGAGTTCCAACACCAGCTAATGAAGGATTAAAACAACCATATCCACTACCAATGTAATCTGAAGCTTGACCAACTTTAACATTGGAAACACCAGGTCCTGAAAAAACAGCTGTACCTTTTATTGAATTTGGCGGAAGTGAAATTTGCATTCCTGAAGAAAATACTCCCGAGAAAAGTATAGTAGCAGTTGCATTATCAGAAACGGTTACAGTGCTACCTGTTGCAAAATCAGTTCCATTTAAAGTAATAACATAAGCATAAGTTGGCACACAATAAGTAATAATTTTTTGAGTACCTACATTGACTGGGGCGGAAGAACCTTCTTTTATCAAGATACTTGAATAAGAAATATTTCCATTTCCATCACTAATTGTAAAACCAGGCTGTATATAAGTTCCAACTTGAGTAATTGTTTTTGCTTTTAAACCATAACAAGTATTATTACAACTTGTTAAATTTGATGCAGTAGGAATAGTGGTTTGCCAAGCAAAGTCAACAGTTGGGACAGTTACTGTAACGGTTTTAGTTCTTGTCAACGTACAATTATTTGGTGCTGCTAAACCATTATTCCAAGTATAAGTGATTGTATGTGTCCCTGGTCCGGCTAATGAAGGATTAAAAAAACCAATTCCTCTATCATTCGTATAATCATCAAGACCTGTTGGATCAAAACCGTTGCTAACACCAGGACCTGAATAAGTAGCTGTTCCCTGAGGAATAATTATGTTAGAAGCAGCTGATTCTGCACCAGAAACGATTGTCCAAATACCTGAAGCGACTGTTACACCTGAAATTACATCCATAATTATATAATTATAAGTTCCAGATGCTGTATTCGTTTTATCTAATTTATAATATTGTCCAGGAGAAGGTCTTAAAAAATAGTTGTTTGAAATTCCATTTGCAGGTACTGTTAATACTTCAGCTAAAGTATTGTTACCAGCGTCATATCTATTTAAAACAAGATTATTAAGATTTCCTGATGTTGCTGTTATTGTTATTTTTAGAGCAGGAAAAGGGAGTCCTCCATCATAAACAGTTGGATAAGTAACTGGCCCTAAATAAACACCTGTGTCAGAACACGCAAAAGTTGTTCCAGTATGAATTGTAGATGTTGTATCGTCATCATACATTTGAATTTGATAATCTTGACACGTAATAGAGGGTATAACAGTATAGTAACCTAAACCTTGTAAGTCTACTGTTGTACATAAAGCTGATGAGGTTACATTTAATGTGAAACATAATATATAATTACCTGAAGCCAATCCATCCCATTCAGGATTAAATCCACTTGTTACAGATGATGCATTTGTTCTATTGGGAACAATAGCAGCTCCGCTACAATTACTCGCGGGTTTCAATTGATATGTAATAACTTCTTCCGAAGCCGAAGCACAACCAGAAGGACTTAATGAGGATAATTGTTTAAAACCTAAAATTGAAGTTCCTACAGGAACTGTTACCGGAACACAAATCGTTATGTTTTGACCTGGTAAGAGTGTTGGTGTTGCCAATTGATCACCAGCAGTATTCAGCGCGGTGGTAATTCCTGTTTGTCCTAATGCTGCTGTTGTTGTCTGTATAGAAACTACAGGACAAGTCGCATTTGCACATGTTGAACATGTTGAATTAGTTATGGTAATAGAAGTAGTAGCAACACCGCAAGAAGTTGGAACTGATATTGTATATGTTCCGGGTGAACTTGTATTTGGAGTTACTGCTCCAGTAGTTGAATTAATAGTTAAACCTGACGGTGTAGCAGAATAATTACCTGTCACTGGACCATTTGTGACATTAATTGTTTGAATAGTTGTATTTGTATTTGAAATAGTAGTTAGTGGGTAAGCAATGGAAGTAGTAGAACCTGTTGTTACATTTATTGTAATATCTTCAAAACAAGAAGAAACACCATCTGTTATTGTTGCTCTATAATTGGTCGTCACTGTAGGAGATACAATTGTAGAAATAGTAGCACTTGTTGTTGTAGCAATTACAGTATTGGTTGATAAATCTGTTATAGTTAACGTTACAGGTTTGTTTCTAATAATTTTAACATCATCTATACCCCAACTGTCCTGACTCCCTGTAGTTGATTGATGCTGATACCATCTAAATTTTGTATTTGTTGTTTGAGCAGCAAGTGGAATAGGAAAGGTTGTTTTGTTCCAATTATAAACATAAGTACCCGCGCCAATATTAGCAGAAGCATTTAAATTGCTTTCCACACTGGGAAACATCAATTTCATATTCACCCAACTCAAACCATTATCAGTTGAATATTGGACATATATTCCCTCTTTGTCGTCATTAGCTTCACAACCATTTCCTCCATTATCATCTGATGCAGCTCTAAAATCAAAAGATATAACTCCTCCATTACTTACATCAAAAGCATTTGATTCCAAAATTCTAGGAGCGGCAACATTTTGCATCCAAGCAAATATTGAATTATCTGATTTATTTGTATTATAACCATTATTGGGTTGACACGATAAAACAGATACGAACGCAACACCCCCTGGTGTTGCATTCCAACCTGTGCCAATTACACCTGTATTAAAAGTATTATCCAAAGCACTTGCTCCAATTGTACCTGTGGCTGTAAGTGTAACACTTTGAGAAGGGCAAATTGTAGTTTTATCAGCTACTAAATCTATTGTACATCCCGAAACTGAATTATTAAATACAGTTACCAAACCTTCCCATCCCGTAGATTGAGAAGCACTTAAATTAGTAAACCTAAAAGTTAATGCACCAGTTATATTATTAGCACAAAAAACACCTGGTTTTAATTCCGCTTGCACAACACCACCTAGAGCGGGTTGCCCAGTGTTAAAAGGACTTCCTGTAGCGTTGTAAGCTAAACTATAATTTCCTTTTAAACTCCCTATATTTGTTGAAGAAACTGAAGTACCATCAAAAATATCTAAGGCTTCAAAAGAACTAAATGAAGTAAAATCTACGCAAACTGATTTTCCAGAAGGTGGCATAAGTGTTATTGTGTAACTTGTATTCCCATCATTTCCCAAAAGACCTCCTGCATCATAAAATGTCTCACCTCCTGTAACATTAACTATACCACCCTGACTTATAAAAATATTCTGTGCTACTAAAAAAGATGGCATTAAAAACACAATAATGCTAATACATAATTTAATTGTTATAGTAAATTTTGCTGTAATCATAAGTTCTTCAGTAGATATTTATTAATGAAATTATTATATAGTTGAGTAGTTAGTGAGTCAAATTTAAAAATAACTTAATGTCATATTTATAAAAAAATAGCTACTTTTTGGAAGTCAGATAGCATCTTTTAATTTAAAAAAAGAGTCTAGGCTTCATAATAAAAGAAGCCTAGACAATTAGTGTAAGTTACAAACTACTATAACCATAAGAAAAAAACCTTTTATATACACTAATTTTAATTTTCTCTGTTTAAATAAACCCAGCCTGTTTTTGCAACTCCATTTGCAAAATAAATAACATAATAATAGGTTGCTGAAGGTAATTCTTGACCTCTGTTGGTATAACCATTCCACTCATTTCTATAATTTTCTCGGTTATAAACTTCTATTCCATATCGATTAAAAATTTCAACTTTAGTAGGATTTAAATTAGATAAATCCCAATAGTCATTCAATCCATCCCCATTAGGAGAAATACCTTTAGGAATATCACAATAAATACCATCTATTGAAATATTTTTATTTGTAAAGCATGTAGATAATGAAGCTCTCACTTCATAAGTAGATGCCTCATTAATTAAAATAGTAGTTCCACTTCCTAATAAATCACCATTAGAATCGTACCAATTGTAAATAACATTTGCCTGAATTGGAGTAACAAATAATTCAAAATTAGTTCCATTACAATGTGAATTAATTTCAAAATTATTTATTATTATTTCTGTAACAGTAACTGTAGCAGTAGCTGAACCTGTACAGGGACTTGTTGCCGATACCGTGTATATGTACGTGCCTGCTCCTGCTAAGGTCGGTGACCAACTACCACCTGATTGAGGGGAACCCCCTAAGGCTGCAAACAATTGACTTGAAGTAACAGTAGCTCCTGAACAAATCGTTACACTACCATTGCTTCCAGCGTTTGGTACGGATTGCTCGGTAACAGTAACTGTAGCCGTAGCAGAACCTGTACAAGGACTCGTTGCCGATACGGTGTACGTATACGTGCCTGCTCCTGCTAAGGTCGGTGACCAAGTACCACCTGATTGAGGGGAACCCCCTAAGGCTGCAAACAATTGACTTGAAGTAACAGTAGCTCCTGAACAAATCGTTACACTACCATTGCTTCCAGCGTTTGGTGCGGATTGCTCGGTAACAGTAACTGTAGCTGTAGCTGAACCTGTACAAGGACTCGTTGCCGATACGGTGTACGTGTACGTGCCTGCTCCTGCTAAGGTCGGTGACCAACTACCACCTGATTGAGGGGAACCCCCTAAGGCTGCAAACAATTGGGTAGTAGTTAGTGTAGCACCTGAACAAATTGTTAAACTGCCATTGCTCCCAGCGTTTGGTGCTGCTTGCTCGGTAACAGTAACTGTAGCAGTAGCTGAACCTGTACATGGACTCGTTGCCGATACCGTGTATATGTACGTGCCTGCTCCTGCTAAGGTCGGTGACCAACTACCACCTGATTGAGGGGAACCCCCTAAGGCTGCAAACAATTGACTTGAAGTAACAGTAGCTCCTGAACAAATCGTTACACTACCATTGCTTCCAGCGTTTGGTACGGATTGCTCGGTAACAGTAACTGTAGCCGTAGCAGAACCTGTACAAGGACTCGTTGCCGATACGGTGTACGTGTACGTGCCTGCTCCTGCTAAGGTCGGTGACCAACTACCACCTGATTGAGGGGAACCCCCTAAGGCGCCAAACAATTGGGTAGTAGTTAGTGTAGCACCTGAACAAATTGTTAAACTGCCATTGCTCCCAGCGTTTGGTGCTGCTTGCTCGGTAACAGTAACTGTAGCAGTAGCTGAACCTGTACATGGACTCGTTGCCGATACCGTGTATATGTACGTGCCTGCTCCTGCTAAGGTCGGTGACCAACTACCACCTGATTGAGGGGAACCCCCTAAGGCTGCAAACAATTGACTTGAAGTAACAGTAGCTCCTGAACAAATCGTTACACTACCATTGCTTCCAGCGTTTGGTGCGGATTGCTCGGTAACAGTAACTGTAGCTGTAGCGGAACCTGTACATGGACTCGTTGCCGATATGGTGTACGTATACGTGCCTGCTCCTGCTAAGGTCGGTGACCAACTACCACCTGATTGAGGGGAACCCCCTAAGGCGCCAAACAATTGGGTAGTAGTTAGTGTAGCACCTGAACAAATTGTTAAACTGCCATTGCTCCCAGCGTTTGGTGCTGCTTGAACTGTAACAGTAACTGTAGCTGTAGCAGAACCTGTACATGGACTCGTTGCCGATATGGTGTACGTATACGTGCCTGCTCCTGCTAATGCCGGTGACCAAGTACCACCTGATTGAGGGGAACCCCCTAAGGCTGCAAACAATTGACTTGAAGTAACAGTAGCTCCTGAACAAATCGTTACACTACCATTGCTTCCAGCGTTTGGTGCGGATTGCTCGGTAACAGTAACTGTAGCTGTAGCGGAACCTGTACATGGACTCGTTGCCGATACGGTGTACGTATACGTGCCTGCTCCTGCTAAGGTCGGTGACCAACTACCACCTGATTGAGGGGAACCCCCTAAGGCTGCAAACAATTGACTTGAAGTAACAGTAGCTCCTGAACAAATTATTACACTGCCATTGCTTCCAGCGTTTGGTACGGATTGCTCGGTAACAGTAACTGTAGCCGTAGCAGAACCTGTACATGGACTCGTTGCCGATACGGTGTACGTATACGTGCCTGCTCCTGCTAAGGTCGGTGACCAACTACCACCTGATTGAGGGGAACCCCCTAAGGCTGCAAACAATTGACTTGAAGTAACAGTAGCTCCTGAACAAATCGTTACACTACCATTGCTTCCAGCGTTTGGTGCGGATTGCTCGGTAACAGTAACTGTAGCTGTAGCGGAACCTGTACATGGACTCGTTGCCGATATGGTGTACGTATACGTGCCTGCTCCTGCTAAGGTCGGTGACCAACTACCACCTGATTGAGGGGAACCCCCTAAGGCGCCAAACAATTGGGTAGTAGTTAGTGTAGCACCTGAACAAATTGTTAAACTGCCATTGCTCCCAGCGTTTGGTGCTGCTTGAACTGTAACAGTAACTGTAGCTGTAGCAGAACCTGTACATGGACTCGTTGCCGATATGGTGTACGTATACGTGCCTGCTCCTGCTAATGCCGGTGACCAAGTACCACCTGATTGAGGGGAACCCCCTAAGGCTGCAAACAATTGACTTGAAGTAACAGTAGCTCCTGAACAAATCGTTACACTACCATTGCTTCCAGCGTTTGGTGCGGATTGCTCGGTAACAGTAACTGTAGCTGTAGCGGAACCTGTACATGGACTCGTTGCCGATACGGTGTACGTATACGTGCCTGCTCCTGCTAAGGTCGGTGACCAACTACCACCTGATTGAGGGGAACCCCCTAAGGCTGCAAACAATTGACTTGAAGTAACAGTAGCTCCTGAACAAATTATTACACTGCCATTGCTTCCAGCGTTTGGTGCTGCTTGAACTGTAACAGTAACTGTAGCAGTGGCTGAACCTGTACAGGGACTTGTTGCCGATACCGTGTATGTGTACGTGCCTGCTCCTGCTAAGGTCGGTGACCAACTACCACCAGATTGAGGGGAACCCCCTAAGGCTGTAAACAATTGACTTGAAGTAACAGTAGCACCTGAACAAATCGTTACACTACCATTGCTCCCAGCGTTTGGTGCGGCAACTATAGTTATATTAAAAGTCGCAGTACAAGAAGGATCTGCGGTATTGGGAGTATAGGTAACCGTATAAGTCCCTACTGTACTCGAAGAAGGAGTTATAATTCCTGTTGAAGGATTTATGGTTAAACCTGTTGTACTAGAAAAAGTACCTCCTGATGGACTAAAAGTTGGTGTTTGAGTTCCTGCTGATTTACAAACCGAAGTATTTGAATAACTTAAAGAAGCACTACAAGTAACACAACCAGAAAGAGTAAGTATCATTGTACACGTAGCATCTGGGCTATTTGGACTTTGATCACTAACAGTAAAAGTAATTGTGTGAGTTCCATTTCCTAGCGAACTCAAAAGTGTTCCTGGTGCGGGTGATTGAACTATTGCTACACTACAATCATCAAAAACTGAAAGTAATGGACGATAATCTGGTAAAGTTCCTGTACAAGAAGATAAGGTTTGATTAGGTGCGCAAGAAATAATAATAGGTGCATTTGTTTCGGTAGTACAATTTACAACTGTTGTACATCCTGCAAAACCAGAAATGCAACTTACCGTTGTTGATGCAGATTGAGCTAAATCATTTCCGCTGGGAGCACTTCCGGTATTTAAAGCGTAAGAATAATTATTTCCGAATATTCCATCTTGATTAGCCGTGGTTTGTTTTGAACCTGAATTAGAAACGATAAATTCCGTTGAAGTTAAGTCTTCATTCCAAATATTAACCGCATCACTTCCTCCAGTTCCTGTTCCACCCCACATATCATTTGCAAATTTACAATTCGTGATGGCTACACTAATAGTGCCTGATTTATCTAAATAAAAATCCAGACCGTTATCAAAATTTGCATTAGGTTGATTTGAGTTATTAAAATCACATGTATCAAAAGTAAAATTACCTGCAGCTCCCCTAATTGAAATGGAATTCCCATCATTTGAAGTGTTTGAACTAAACTGGCAAGGATACTCAGTAGGGTTAGTACTTGCACAAAAAAACGCACCTTCAAATTTACAATTAGTGAAAGAAGCTGAGGTAATAGTTCCTGTGGAATAATAGTGTCCGCCTCCATTGGTATTCCCTGAAGAATCTCCTTGACAGTAATTTCTATTGAAACAAGAATTGGTAACAACTAATATTCCTTTTACTTGACTTATAGCTCCACCTGCTTTCGCAGAATTACCAATAAATGTGGTTTTATCAATAGAGACATTTGGGTTGGTACCCAATATTTGAATAGCACCTCCAAATCCGTCTGAATTTCGAGATTGACTGAAAACCGAGTTTTTTAAAACTAATGTTGAACCATCAACTTTTATAGCACCCCCTGAAGATCCATTAAATCCAGAACAACTAAAAAATAATCCATTAAATGTTGAACTTGAACCAGAAGATAAATAAATACTTTCTCCATTCGAACTGTCCCCATAATTATTTTTAACAACAACATTAGTCAACTCAAAACCAACAATATTTGTATTTACTAAAATAACTTGACCAATTCCTGTTGTTCCTGCAAGAAAAAAATCAAATAGCTGTAAGCCTTGAATGTGAACATTATTCACGGATATGGCAGCAAATCTATCGTCTGTATGGCTGGTAAAAATAGTATTTACAGAACCCGCACCAATAATAGTTACAGATTTATTTATAGTTAAACTTTTATTACCCGCTCCTGTATAAGTGCCAGAATCTACATAAATAGTATCTCCATTAGAAGCCGCTGTCAATGCAGCATTAAGCGTTAAAAATGGATTTGCTGTAGTTCCTGTTCCGGAAGCAGTTCCAATCGCAGTACAATAAATATCTCCAGTAGTTGAAGTATTATTTACATACAAATTTGTTGCATTAGCTTTTGTAAAACTAACCATTACCCCTAATAGTATTAGTCTTACACTAATGAAATTGTAAATTTTCATCATGTTAAGTAGAATTAATTGTATAAAAATTAGTATCCCAAAAATATTTATCCTTTACATACCTTATATTTTAAAAAAATATTTTTTTTGCAGTTCAGTTTGCTTTAATTTCAAACACAAAAACCAACTTATTTTCCAAAAGAAGTGGTTTAAAGTGATTTTATGTATTTTCTAACCACTTTATCTTTTAGTTGTTTTTGGAACTCAGAAACCAAAACCAGCTTTACAAATATTCACATTAATTTTAGATAATCATTAAAAAAATATCAAAATACACATCAAAATATGTATTTTTATACGACTTTTTAGGTAATTATATTACAATATCGTAATTTAAATTTTTCGCTTTTTTGATGATTCATGATAATTATCATTTTTACTATCTACTTGAAAGGGTATTTTTGGATAAAATTTTATAATGGTATCACTGATTCAAAAATATAATGTACCTGGGCCTCGTTATACGAGTTACCCAACTGTGCCTTATTGGAATGAATCGTTATTCAATTTAGATACTTGGAAAAAGTCTGTACAAGAGACATTTAAAGTATCAAATAATACAGAAGGAATAAGTCTTTATATTAATTTACCATTCTGCGAAAGTTTATGTACATTTTGTGGTTGCAATAAAAGAATTACTAAGCGTCACGAAGTAGAAACACCCTATATAAAAGCCTTACTTAAAGAATGGCAATTGTATTGTGACTTATTTAATCAAAAACCGATTATTAAAGAAATTCATTTAGGCGGAGGTACACCTACATTTTTTTCTAGTGAAAATTTGGAATTATTAATCAATGGTATTTTTGATTTAGCAACTAAAGCTAATAGGCATGAGTTTAGTTTTGAAGGACATCCAAACAATACAACTAAAGAACATTTACAAATACTTTATAACTTAGGATTTAGACGTGTTTCATTTGGAGTACAAGATTACAGTTTAGCTGTTCAAAAAGCTATTCATCGCATTCAACCCTATCAAAATGTAGCTAAAGTATCTTTTTGGGCAAAAGAAATTGGTTACACTTCCATTGGGCATGATTTGGTTTTTGGATTACCGTTTCAAGATGTAACGGGAATTAAAGATACTATTTTAAAAACGAAAGCACTATTGCCAGACCGAATTTCATTTTATAGTTACGCACATGTGCCTTGGATTAAAGGAAATGGACAACGTGGTTTTCATGATGAAGATTTACCTCAAGATGATAAAAAAAGAGCTATTTACGAAGAAGGGAAAAAACTACTAGTAGAAATTGGATATAGTGAAATAGGTATGGACCATTTTGCACTTAAAACTGATTCGATGTATGAAGCATTCCAAACTAATAAATTACATCGCAATTTTATGGGCTACACAGCCTCAAAAACAGATTTAATGATAGGTCTTGGCGTGTCATCAATTAGCGATAGTTGGACCAGTTTTGCTCAAAATGAAAAATCATTGGAAGCTTATTATGCTAAATTAAAATTGAATGAATTACCTGTTTTTAGAGGGCATCATTTAACAGAAAAAGACATTAAAATAAGAAAACATATCTTAAATTTAATGTGTCATTTTGAAACTTCATGGAATCAAAAAACAATGCAGTTTGATGAACTTGATGATGTTTTAGAACACTTAAAAGAAATGGAAT
Source organism: Flavobacterium sp. 20NA77.7 (assembly GCF_031326205.1). Lineage (NCBI taxonomy): Bacteria > Pseudomonadati > Bacteroidota > Flavobacteriia > Flavobacteriales > Flavobacteriaceae > Flavobacterium > Flavobacterium nakdongense. The sequence goes on from NZ_CP133721.1 coordinate 1,215,909, forward strand.
TTGACGGGCTTATAAGCAAAGAAATGAATACACTTTATGTAACTGAAAAAGGAAAAGCTTTTGTTAGAAATATTTGTATGGCATTTGACCTCAAACTTCTTGAAAAAGAACCAACTACCCAATTATTTTCAATGACAATTTAATGGCAGTTTGCTTCTTGTTGTACATGTAAACTCATCGTGTTTGGTGAAAGATAAGGAATTGCCATTCCTGCACCTCTAAGGATAAACAAGACCCCAATCAATACCAAAATAACAGGAATAATCTTTTGAATTTTCTGAAAATTAATTTTTGTAAATTGCGTTAATTGAGTAACCAAAATTAATAAAGGAATAGTTCCGATACCATACAACATCATATAGCCAATACTAGAAATAAAATTTGGCATTGCCAATGCACCAAATAAGGCTGCATATACCATTCCACAAGGTAAAAAACCATTAAGTAAACCGATGATAAATAAAGCCTTAAAAGACTTTCTGTTAAATTGTTTTCCTAATGTGCTTTTAATTTTTGAAAGTAGTTTATATACAGGTTTTGAAAAATTAAATTTCGCAAATTTTCGTTCAGGCACCACCGCAATACTAATCATAATTATCCCTACTAGAATGGATAATTTTTGTTGAAATCCTGCCATAAAAAAACCTCGTCCCAGCAATCCAAACAAAACTCCCAAACTTGCATAAGCTGTCATTCTACCTACATGATAGGTCATCATTTGCACAACTCGTTTAGCGGGATTGGTTTTATCTACAGGTAACATGAGCGCAATTGGTCCACACATAGCCACACAATGTAAACTGCTTATTAATCCAAAAAAAAATGCTGAAAATAACATATCAAATTTTACTAATTATGGGCTAAACTATAGAAAATTAAAAATAAATGGTTTCTTTATTTAAATATTTTTTAGCTTCATAGTCCCAATCTACAGCAATTTCCCAAAGACCGCCTACCAGTTTGTTTTTAGGTATGAGCATTATTGGACCTGATAAAGAAATCTTTGTTTCAAAATCCAATTTCTGGTTAGACGGTCGATATAAGGAAATTGTTCCGTTTATCATTGTAGCATCAAAATGTTTAGGAAAAACAATTTCAATTCCTTCCTCTGTTTTTTGAATACTTAGTTTTTCAACTAAATGATTGGCATTGTTTTGTTTATCAATATTATCCTGTACATTTTTTTCTTGCTTATAATAGTCTTTCACTACCAATTCATTGTCATAAGCTGAGTTCGTTTGAAGCTTTAGTACAAAAAATAGAATAAAACTCATAAAACTTAAAAAACCTAGTACTATTCCTGTTCCCCAATTTAATTTCATATCCATTTATTTTTAGTTATTCATTATCTTAATTAAATGCTCGTGGTCCTAAAAAATTAGTCGTAACTGTTTCAATTACTTTAGTCCCTTCTTTGACTTCAATATTGATTTTAGTATTATCACTTTCTAATACTACCGCAGGAATTTCAACAAATAACGTACCCTGTGTTAAACCTGCTTTGGTTACTTTCAACTTTTCATGCCCTACTACTTTTAGTATCCCTTTCGGATTTACTAACGTAAATGTAATGTTGTTTAAATCTATCGTTGATTTATTAATTATTTTAAAGGTATAGACATTACTGATGTTTTTCCCTTTTTCTTCATACAATTGCCCCGGAAGTCTTAATATGGTAGTATCTACATCTGTTCGTAAAAGAAGCATTGAAAACATAACAATTAATAAGACACTTAAAACACCTATATACCCTTTCATTCGTAGGGTCAGTTTAAAAGGTTCTTTTTTCACAATCTCATCTTCACTTGCATAACGAATTAACCCTTTTTCGAAACCTACTTTTTCCATCATAGTATCACATTCATCAATACATGCGGTACAATTTGTACATTCTAATTGTGTACCATTTCTGATATCGATACCTGTTGGGCATACATTCACACATAAATGGCAATCGATACAATCTCCAAACCCCGCAGCAGTACGATCTTCATTTTTCTTTATTTTTGCTCTTCCTGTTTTACCTTCACCCCTAACATGATCATACGCTACAACAATTGTTTTAGTATCTAACAGTACGCCTTGTAATCTTCCATAAGGGCAAGCTATAATACACACTTGTTCTCTAAACCATGTGAAAACAAAATAGAAAACTCCCGTAAAAATTAATAAAGCCACTAATGTGCTTACATTAGACATAGGGCCTTCTTCTACCATTAATAAAAGTTTATCACTACTAATTAAATAAGCCAAAAATACGTTAGCAATACCAAAAGAAATCAAAAAGAAAATAAACCATTTGATTGTTTTTTTTCTAATTTTTTCAGCATTCCATTCTTGATGATCTAATTTTATTTGTGCCCCTCTATCACCTTCAATCCAATATTCGATTCTTCTAAATACCATTTCCATGAAAATCGTTTGGGGACAAAACCAACCACAAAAAACACGTCCAAAAGCTACTGTAAATAATGTTAATCCTACTACCCCTGAAATCATAATGACTACAAAAAGATAAAAATCTTGTGGCCAAAATGGAAAACTAAAAATATTGAATCGTCTTTCTAATACATTAAATAATAAAAACTGATTACCGTTAATTTTAATAAATGGACTTGCAATTAAAAAAAATAGCAAAAAATAGCTTACTATTTTTCTTCTATTATAAAATTTTCCAACTGGTTTTTTAGGAAAAATAAAATTACGTTTACCTTCTTTGTCTATCGTAGCGATGGTATCTCTAAAATTATCATTTGGTAAATTTGACATAGCAATTTGAGTTTAAAAAAGGGTTTTGATAAGTCAAAACCCTTTTACTTTAATTTATTTTTTAGCAGTAGAATCAACTACAACTGTAGCGGTTTTATCGGCTGATGGGACTGTGGCTTCATCTTTCCATTCTTTTGCTTCTGGTTCTACAGGTTTTGCATCTTTAGGATTTGTGCCTTGTAAAGACAACACATAACTTGCAATTTTTTGAATTTGAGTAGGTTTAATTTGATCTTTCCATGGAATCATACCTTTACCTGGTCGTCCACCTTCCATAATTGTATTAAAGACATTTTTTATACCTCCACCGTTAATCCAGAATTTATCTGTTAAATTTGGTCCGATTGCACCTCCTGCATCTGCTTTATGACAAGCCACACAATTTGCATCAAATAAAGTTTTACCTTCTGCAATTGCTGATGCATCTGTTAACAACGTAACCTTATCTTTATCCATAACATCTGGTGCCGTTTTCATATATTCTTCCACAGCTTTATCGGCAACTTGCATCTCTGTTGCAAATTCTTGATCTTGGTTATATTCGTCCATAATATGGAAACGAACTAAATAAACCAAAGCAAAAATTATGGTACCATAAAATAAGCCTACCCACCAAGGCGGTAATACATTATCTAACTCTTTAATACCGTCATAATCATGATCTAATAATACATCTGCTTCTTCATGAATTGATTTTGAAGCTGTAAATTTATTCATCCATCTCTTGAATGCTTCCTGCTGTGCAATAGGTTTAGTTTGTTCTAAATCATATTGAACTTTTTCTTCAGGCGATAACAAATGATACGAAACCTTTTCAACCGAATTAAGTACAACTTCAATAGCAATTAACAAAAAGATAAATACTATGTGAAAAAGTGCTACAATAGGATATTTAATAAATGCAGGTCGATCTCCTGAATCAATAAAGTATTCCAAAACCGCAAACATGATTGCGTATAACAATGGAATTCTAACATATATTGGAATTAATTTTCTCATCTTATTAATTTTTAATCGTTAAAAGGTAATTCGCTCATTGTCTTTATTTTATCCTTGCTGTAAGTCATTGCGTAAATAAAATAAGACACAAAAACAAGGAAAAAAATACTTAGAGATATGATGGGATAGATACTTACCCCATCAATACCTTCCATATTATGTTTTACAAATTTTAACATAGTTGCTATTTTTTAACTTTAATATCTGTTCCTAATCGTTGTAAGTAAGCAATCAACGCCACAATTTCTCTGTCTTTCATTGGTACAAATTTCTCGCCTGTCATTTTTGCTTTTTCTTTACTAGCCTCATAAGCTTTTACAAACTTAGGATCTCCTTTTAACCCTTCTTCAATTTCAGTAGATTGTTTTTCAATATGTTGTAGTGCATTTGCAATATCTGCGTCTGTATAAGGTACTCCTAACTTGGCCATTACACTCATTTTTTTCTGAACATCTGAATGGTCCATCGTTTTATTATCAAATAACCATTTATATGCAGGCATTATAGAACCCGTTGATGTAGCTTGTGGGCTCCACATGTGGTTAAAATGCCAGTTGTGATTATATTTCCCTCCTACTCGCATCAAATCTGGACCAGTACGTTTAGAACCCCATAGAAACGGATGATCATATACATATTCACCTGATTTTGAGTAGTCTCCATAACGTTTTACTTCAGAACGGAATGGTCTTACTAATTGTGAGTGACAATTATTACAACCTTCACGGATGTATAAATCTCTACCCTCTAATTCAAGTGGTGTGTACGGTTTAACAGAAGTAATCGTTGGAATATTTGATTTTACAATTAACATGGGTACTATTTGGATTAAGCCTCCAATAGCTACTGCAATCGTTGTTAAAATTGTAAATTGTACTGGTTTTCTTTCTAACCAAGCATGTAATTTTTCATTTCTTAATCTTGAACTAGAAATAGTAGCTAATGCTGGTGCTTGTGCTTCTTCATCTTCTACTTTTTCACCTGTTAATACGGTTTTTATTACATTATACACCCCTACCAATACACCAATTAAATATAAGGTTCCTCCGATGGCACGCATAGCATACATTGGCATAATTTGGGTTACCGTTTCCATAAATTGTGGATATACTAGTGTTCCATCAGCATTAAATTGCTTCCACATTTCTGCTTGCGTAAATCCAGCTACATACATTGGTAATGCATATAAAATTATACCTAACGTACCAATCCAAAAATGGAAATTAGCTAATTTTTGAGAGAATAATTTTGTTTTTGTAATTCTTGGAATAATCCAATAAATCATACCAAATGTTATGAAACCATTCCAAGCTAATGCTCCAACGTGCACGTGAGCTACTACCCAATCCGTAAAGTGTGCAATTGCATTAACATTTTTTAGTGACAACATGGGTCCTTCAAAAGTAGCCATACCATAACCTGTAATACCTACTACAAAGAATTTTAAAACAGCATCTGTTCGGACTTTATCCCAAGCCCCTCTTAAAGTTAATAATCCATTAATCATACCTCCCCAAGAAGGCGCAATTAACATAATTGAGAACACAACACCTAAATTTTGTGCCCAATCTGGCAATGTTGAATATAATAAATGGTGTGGTCCTGCCCAAATATATAAGAAGATTAAAGACCAAAAGTGAATAATAGATAATCTATAAGAATAAATAGGTCTGTTAGCTGCTTTTGGCAAGAAATAATACATCAAACCAAGGAAAGGTGTGGTTAAGAAAAAGGCTACTGCATTATGTCCGTACCACCATTGCACCAAGGCATCTTGTACCCCTGCATAAACAGAATAACTTTTTGTTAAGGATACGGGAATTTCTAAACTATTAACAATATGTAATAATGCAACTGCTACAAACGTAGCAATATAGAACCAAACCGCTACATAAATGTGACGCTCTCTCCTTTTGATAATGGTTCCAATCATATTGATACCAAATGCAACCCAAACTAATGCAATAGCAATATCAAAAGGCCATTCTAACTCAGCATATTCTTTTGAAGTAGTAATTCCTAAAGGTAATGTAATTGCCGCTCCAGCAATAATTATTTGCCAACCCCAAAAGTTTACTTGACTCAAAAAATCACTAAACATTCTGGCTTTTAAAAGACGCTGTAAAGAGTAATATACCCCAGCAAAAACCGCATTACCTACAAATGCAAATATAACAGCATTAGTATGTAAAGGTCTTAATCTTCCGTAACTTAACCATGGAATACCATCAGTTAAATTAGGAAATAAATAAAATAAAGCAACAAGTAGTCCTACTAGCATACCAACTACTCCAAAAAGCAAAGAGGCATAAATAAAGTTTCGAACGGTCTTATTGTCATAGCGAAATTGTTGTACATCCATAGTTATTAATATTTAGTTTTTGTTTTTGTTCGTTAGTTCGTCGTCAAATAACATACGCACAGAAGGCGTATAATCATCGTCGTATTGACCATTTTTAACCGATAAAATAAAGATGATCAAAAACACTATTGCTATGATTATACTTACGGTTATTAAAAAATAAATGACACTCATACCTAATTTTTTAACAAAGTTAGCCTTACCCTATTTTAATAAATATGACATTTATCATATATGCTGTTTTTTAATAATTTTTCGAGCAAAAAAGTTGGTCATTATAGTTACAAAACTTACAATTGTAATAGCGCTCATAGGCATAATAACAGCCGCAAACAAAGGGGATAATTTTCCAGTTAATGCAAAAGTTAATCCTACTAAATTATACAGTAAGGATAATACAAAACTCATGTAAATTGTTCGCATTGCCTTTTTTGAATAATCTAAAAATAAGAAAAGCTTAGAAAACTGCGAAGCATCCATTATTCCATCACAAGCGGGGGAAAAAACATTTACGTTTTCAGAAATAGCAATTCCAACATCACTTTGTACCAAAGCTCCTGCATCATTTAATCCGTCTCCTATCATCATCACACTACATCCAATATCTTGTAATTGCTTGATGTAAGCTAATTTATGTTCTGGCTTTTGATTAAACTTAAAAATGGTATTTGAAGGTAAAATGTGTTGCAAATAGTTTTTTTCACCATCATTATCGCCACTTAATACATGAACTTGATAATCATGTGTAACCAATTCGTTGAACACTCGTTCTAATCCGTCTCTATATTGATGATTAAATAAATAATACCCTTTAAATTCATTATTAATTGCAATATTTACTTTGGTTTGCTTCAATGATTCTTCCCTATTATTTATACCTAAAAGTGATTCTGAACCAATTTTTAATTCACAATCAGAAATCGTAGCTATAATTCCTTTCCCAACAATTTCTTCGAATTTTTCAGGAGATTCAGAAATACCTATTTGTGGTAAAAAATCATATAATTTTCTACTTAAAGGATGGTTTGAATTTCGAATGCAACTTCTTACGCATTGTTCTTCTAATTCAGTTAATGGTTTACCAACAAACTCTATTTTCGTTTTAATTGAAGAGGTAATAGTGCCTGTTTTATCAAAAACAACCGTATTTATTTTTGCCATTTGCTCAATAACCATAGCATTCTTTAAATACATTTTTCGATTTCCCATAATACGCAAAACATTACCTAGCGTAAATGGAGCTGTTAATGCCAATGCACAAGGACATGCTACAATTAAAACAGCTGTGAAAACATTAAAAGCAATATACGTGTTTATGAATAACCAAAAAATAAGTGCTCCAAAAGCTAATAGTAATAAAGCTGGTGTAAAATACTGAGAAACCTTATCTGTTATAGATTTATGTTTTTGGTTTATCTTTTTCTGAAAAACATCATTACTCCACAATTGTGTTAAATAACTTTGAGAAACAGAAAACAGCACTTCCATTTCTATTACGCCCCCTATTTGTTTACCGCCTGCAAAAAGTTTATCGCCCGATTTTTTAGCTATAGGCTCTGCCTCACCGGTTACAAAACTATAATCTAAAGAGGTAGATGGAGAAATTAAAATTCCGTCTACAGGTATTAATTCTTGATTGCGAATCAAAAGTCTATCACCTTTTTCTACATCGTAAATTTGACAGGGAATTTCATTATTTTCTTTATCAATCTTGGTAACTGCAATAGGAAAATAGGATTTATAATCGCGTTCAAACGAAAGAAAATCATATGTTTTTTGTTGAAATAATTTACCTAATAACATAAAAAATATGAGTCCAGCTAAACTATCAAAAAATCCTTGACCATAATCAAATAGAATGTCAACCGTACTTCGAATAAACATAACAATAATCCCTAAAGCAATAGGAATATCAATATTTAATATTCCCGAACGAATACTTTTATAAGCAGACACGTAATAGCCACTTGCAGCATAAATAAATGTTGGCAAAGACAATAAAAAAATTAAACCCCTAAAAAAAGGTCGGTACTGATTGATCCAAAATTCTTCTACTTCAAAGTATTCTGGAAATGAAAGCAACATGATATTTCCAAAACTAAAAAAAGCAACACCAAGCTTATAAATTAAACTTCTGTCAACTACTTTTTTTCCTGTTTCATAATTATCTAAACTGATATAAGGTTCATACCCAATAGTTGCTAATAAATAAACAATATCCTTTAAATTAGTTTCTTTAGGATTATAGGTAATACGAACTTTTTTCTGCGTAAAATTTACTTGAGAAGTAACTATACCTTCTTGAAGTTTTTGTAAATTTTCCAAAATCCAAATGCATGAACTACAATGAATATGAGGTATGTACAATGAAACGATATGTGTGTTAGTTTCTTCAAATTCAAGAAGTTTTGAACAAATTTCTTCATCATTTAAAAAATCATATTTTCCTTTAATATCTTGTGGTGTTGCTCCAGGAGCAGTTTCAAAATCATAATAACAGGTGAGATCATTTATCGTAAAAATCTCATACACGGTCTTACACCCTACACAACAAAATGATTTACTGTCATATAGAATTTCTTCCCTTGGGGTATACTCTTTACCACAATGAAAGCAATTTTTTGTATCCATACTAATGCTCTTTTACCTGTGACAAAGGTTACACATTGTTAATAATTAAAATATGATATTTGTCATGCGTTTCATAAATTTGTACAAGAAATAGTGTTTTATGAGTAAATGTGAGCAATGTATTGTAAGAGAGCTTAGTTCCCTAAAAGCCCTAAATAAAGATGAGCTATTAAAGATGGCTGATTGTAAAACGTCTTATGTGGTCAAAAAAGGAGACCCTCTATTTGAAGAAGGAGAAAGTTTACACGGTGTATACTGTGTGAAAGATGGCATTGCTAAAATGACTAAGTTAAGTGCAAATGGTAAAGACCAAATCATTAAGTTAGTTAAAAAAGGAGAATTATTAGGACAGCGTTCTTTAATTAGTGAAGAAGCTGCTAATTTAAGTGCAGTAGCCATAGAAGATATGGAAGTTTGCTTTATACCAAAATCAGAAGTGTTACAGTTCTTCAATGAAAATAATAAATTTTCAATGGAATTGATGAAAACCATTTGTGGCGACTTAAAAGAAGCTGATGATCACATGGTAGATATGGCACAAAAAACGGTAAAACAACGATTAGCAGCAACGTTACTTCAATTAGAAAAAGAATTTGGCAAAAATGAAGACGGTAGTTTACACATTCAACTTTCTAGAGAAGAAATTGCAGGAATGATAGGTACGGCTACAGAAAGTTGTATCCGGTTATTATCTGATTTAAATAAAGAAGGATTAATAGAAATTAACGGTAAAAAAATCATTCTTGTGGATAAAAATGGTTTACAACGCTTGAGTTAGAATAAAGTTATTTTAAAATCTCAATTCGTAACGCTCGCAAGAAATCTTCACCAGCAGGTAATAAATGTATACCTTCTTTTTCTTCAATATTCCCGTTATGTGTAATCGTATCTGCTAAGCCACACCAAGGTTCAATACATAAAAACGGTGCGTTTACTTTTGTCCAAAAAGCGATATAAGGAAAAAATTCATAGGTAACTTTTAGCAGCGGTACGTCTAAATGCTGTAATACTACTTCGTTAGATGTTAAGTTTTTAAATACCAAAGCATCTTTTTCAAAATAATTGTATTGCAAAGGCAAATACCCGTTTTCACTTTCTAGAGCAGTAACTTTATTTACAAATGCTTCGTTTTCTAGATGATGTGTTATTAAAACATCAGGTTGATTAAATTGCAAACTATAATCCGAAATATCTCCATCAATAGCAAAGGCTGGATGAGCTCCAATCGAAAAGGGCATGACTACATCTGATACATTTCGAACAAAATATTCAATCACAAGCTCACTATCTACTAATGTGTAGGCAACATATAATTTAAAATCAAAGGGATAGTTTTCTTTTGTTTTCTCGTTTGATTCTAATTCAAACACTACCTGATGGGCTGCTTTTTGTTCGTAGTTAAATTCAAAATTACGAGCAAATCCATGACGTGGCAAATAATAGGTTTTACCTTCATACGTATAACTGTCATTTCGCAAACGACCTACAATAGGAAACAATACTGGAGATGTTTTGTCCCAATAATTTTTATCCACTTCCCAGATATAATTGACATTATTTTTAACAAGCGAAACTAATTCTGCTCCTAGAGTATTGATAGTTGCTGTAAGTGTATTATTTGTTAGTGTTAGTAGCATACTAATAGTTTAATAATTTTGGTTAATAGTTTTATAAGGATATATAAATGAAAATGTAGGACTAGTATATCATTTTACTTTTCCCTTAAAAATTCTCTTTTTAATAATCCATAATGTACGGCATCCCAAAATTTGCCTCCAAAATAACCATTTTCTCTAAAATGACCTTCTTTTTTAAAACCATTTTTTTCCAATACTCGTGCCGAAGCAATATGCTCTGGATCAATAACTGCTTCAATAGAATGAAATTGAACCACATCAAAAGCGAAGTGGAGTAAGGTTGCAACAGCTTCTGTTACATACCCTTTTCCATCAAATTGGGGTAAAATCATATACCCTATTTCGGTGCGATAATTTTCAGGCTGTGTGCGATAAAACCCCATAAACCCAATAAAATTACCCGTTTCTTTTTCACAAACCGCCCAGTTAATGTCGGTATTTTCTTCCACCTTTGCATTCATCATTAAAATCATATCTAATGCTTGTTCTTCCGTTTCCAATACTGGTCGTGGAATATATTTCATCCGTTCAGGATTACTTCGTAAACGAAAAACTTCTTTGGCATCTGTTTCTTTTAACTTTCTAAAAAGTAATCGTTCAGAAACCAACTCAGGAAAAGGATTATAATTTAGTTGTAACATGTTTTTTATGAGTTAAAGGTGTTAGGTAATAAAATTTATCATTGAAATTTGTTATAGCTTTGTCTTGGGCACGACTACAAAACAACAAAGCTAAAATAGCGCCAATTGTTGCCAACAACATATCTGACTGGGTGTCCCAAATATAGCCTTGCGTACCTAAGAAAGCATCTCCTCCTTCTCCTGTGCAAATAGAGACCCACCATTCTATCCATTCATAAGCTGCACTAATAGCTAAGCAAATAGAAACGATTATAAAATTAAAATAGGCTTTATTCGCAATTACATTTTTACGAATAAACAACTCCCGAACAAGTAAAGCAGGCACAAATCCTTGCGCAAAATGACCCACTTTGTCATAATTATTTCGCGTTTGATCAAAAGTTTCCTTAATCCAATCGAATAAAGGCACCTCAGCGTAGGTATAGTGCCCTCCAATAAATAAAATTATACAATGTAAAAGTATAAAAAAGTAAGTGAAATTTGTGAATGAAAATTTCTTATAGGTTAATGCTAAAATTACAAAACCAACAATTGCTGGAATTACTTCTAAAAACCAAGTGAAATATTCTTTGGGGTGAATAGCTGAAAGTACTAATCCTAGAAAAAACAATACTATATATTTCTTTACCATTTCTTAAGTTTAATTAATAAAAAACATCATATCCATAACGAAATATCATGATGACAACAACAACTAAAAATAATTTTCGAATAAACTGATTCCCTTTTAAAATCGCCATTCTGGTTCCAATTATACTTCCTGACATATTAGATACCGCCATAATAATTGCAATTTCTAATATATAATTTCCTTGCGAAAGAAATACGTAAAGTGCCGAAACATTGGTAATACAATTAATTACCTTTGCATACGCAGAAGCTTCTAAAAATTCAAAACCTAAAAGAGCTACAAATCCTAACACTAAAAAACTTCCTGTTCCTGGACCCAAAAAACCATCATAAAAACCAATAATAATACCCAATAAAAATCCAAGTATATACTTTTTTTTATCGGATAATACTTTTGTAGAATAAGTACCAAAATCTTTCTTTTTAAACGTATAAATGGCAATAGCAATTAACATAAAAAAGATAAAAGGTTTTAGAATATTCACATCGATTCGACTCACTAATTTGGCACCGATAAAAGAAAAAATAAAAGAACTAAATGCAGTAATGAATAATAAGTGCCAATTGAACTTTACTCGTTTTGCATATTGAACAGCTGCTATAGAAGTGCCTGAAAGTCCAGCTATTTTGTTAGTCCCAAAAGCAGTTGGAATACTTGAATTTGGAAATAAAATCATAAAAGCAGGAAACTGTATTAATCCGCCACCGCCTATAACTGCATCAATAAACCCAGCGAAAAGCGAGGCAAAAGCAATAATTATTAAAATAGAAATATCGTGTTGGGCAAAAAGTTCAAGTAAATTCATTCGTAAGTAAAAAATAAACCGACTAGTTGAAAGTAGTCGGTTTTATAAAATTATAGCTTATTTTTTCTTCAATATAGCAGCACTAATTAGTGCAAAAATTGCTCCAATAGGAAAAATTTCCATGTACGTAAGTAAAATTACTCCTATTGGCGATTTATACATTTCTTTATACTGTGCCATTTCGGCTTTTTTAGCTACCAATTCTTCTGGTGGAGTTTGTTTTAAAGCCAAATCACAATAATATTCCATAAAATTTGGAAAAAAATTATAATAAATAATTTGCCAAACTAAAACATATATTGTAGAAGTAATAAAAATAATACCCAATCCAGATAAAAATGCTTTACCAAATGGTATTATTCCGTTATTTTCGTTTCTTAGTTTTATAACACCTAAGACAATGAAAATGTAAGCTAAAATCATGGTAAACATACCAATAAACATACCTACCGTTTCTCCAGGATTCAACTTTAAATACAAAGTTATAGAAGACATAACCATAGAAGCGGCAATACCACCTAAGATTCCATACTTTAAAATAATTTTATTCATAAATTTAATTTTAAATTAATAATTATCATCTCCCGAAATTACCATTTTGAATGGAAGATCATAATATATGGAGACGGAAATATTATTTTTTCTAGCAGGACAAAAAACAATACTCTTTTGAATTTGTTCAAAAGCTTTTATTACTAATAAATCATAAAAAATACCGCCAGTTGATTTTGGAAAATTAATAAATTCTAATTTTCCTTCTTTATCGATTATAAAAGATAATGTAACAGCTAAATTCAGCGTTTTTTCCAAATAGACATCTGAAATTAAATTTGAAATAGTTGTAGAAAACCTTGATCTTATAATATTTACAAAACATTTATTTTCATCAAAAGGAGACAATCCTTTATCTTTACAATTCTGATGTGTTGGAAATAAAATTTCGTTATTTTCTGTATATCTTTCACAAACTTCTTTTGGTAAAGCATCGACTGAATTGGGACTATGGATTCGGTCAATACTAACACGTAAATATTTATTTCTTTTCAAATAGAGTTCATTCAACAAATTATTATCTTCTTGAAATACTATCTTTAATTCATTTATTATGTTTAATTCATTATTACTATTTAAACTTAAATAAAGGTTGTTTTTATATTTTGAGTAATCATCATATAATACTTCAATGTTTTTATAAAACTGATAGTTAGAATAATTTGAAATTTTTATGATGGTATCTTTATCTATCGTATAATTTGTATGCTGTATAATAAAGTCTTTTATTTCCTTTACTTTATCAATATAAACAGTAAAATTTTTTCGTTGTTCATCTGTTTTCAACTGCTTATAAATTGTTTCCGATTCTTGAGCAATTGAAAAAGTAACCATTAAAAGAAAAAAAAATATTTTAGGCATCATCAAAAATTTTAACCAAATATACTAAAAAAACCTAGTCCACATTACTGCAAACTAGGTTTTCACACTAAAAACTAACTAAACTATTTATTCATGTGCAACTAATTAACTGTTTTTTAAAGGTCAGTATAGCCTATTTTCATTGGTTTTACATACAAACGATTTAGTTTAAGGCGATTTCATACTGAAAACTTACGCCTGATTTCTAAACGCCAAATGGTTATCAAAACAATCTAAAATGATAAAACTATCTGTCTTTATTAGTCCTCCGAGAATTTCTTTAGACAATTGATTCAATACTTCTCTTTGAATGACACGTTTTACAGGTCGTGCTCCATATTCTGTATCATATCCTTTAAGGGCTAAATAATCAATTGCTTCAGGTGTGGCTTCTAACGTAATATGCTGTTGGGCCAACATTTTGGTTACACTTTTCAGTTGAAGTCCTACAATTTCTTTAATATTTGCCTTAGTTAATGGTGTAAAGAGAACAATCTCATCAATTCTATTGATAAACTCAGGTCGCACGGTTTGTTTTAGCATAGCTACTACTTCAATCTTAGCAGCTTCAGAGGCATCTTCAATACTTCCTTTCAAATTATCAAATTTTTCTTGAATAATGGCACTTCCTATGTTTGAAGTCATTATAATTATTGTGTTTTTAAAATCAGCCACTCGACCTTTGTTATCTGTTAGTCTTCCTTCATCTAATACCTGTAATAGAATATTAAATGTATCTGGATGTGCTTTTTCTATTTCATCTAACAAGACCACAGAATAAGGTCTTCTTCTTACTGCTTCTGTTAATTGCCCGCCTTCATCATAGCCTACATATCCTGGAGGGGCTCCTACAAGTCTGCTTACACTATGACGTTCTTGGTATTCACTCATATCGATACGTGTCATAGCATTTTCATCATCAAACAAATAGGATGCTAACGCCTTTGCTAATTCTGTTTTTCCTACACCAGTTGTGCCTAAAAACAAGAAGGAACCGATTGGTTTTTTAACATCTTGTAAACCAGCTCTACTTCTTCTTACTGCGTCAGAAATAGCCTCAATAGCCTCCTCTTGTCCCACTACTCGCTTATGTAATTCTGCTTCTAAGTTTAATAATTTTTCACGCTCGCTTTGTAGCATCTTAGTAACAGGGATACCTGTCCATTTTGCTACAACCTCTGCAATATCATCATGGGTTACTTCTTCTTTAATTAAGGAAGTTCCTTGTTGATTAGTGATTAATTCTTGCTGAAAAACTTCTAATTTTTCTTGTGCTTCTTTAATCTTACCATAGCGGATTTCAGCTACTTTACCATAATCGCCTTCACGTTCTGCACGCTCGGCTTCTGCTTTAAAATCTTCAATTTGTTGTTTTGTACTCTGAATATTTTCTACCACATCTTTTTCCGATTTCCATTTGGCAAAAATTTCATTGCGTTGCTCTTTTAATTCTGATAATTCAATATGCAATATTTTTAATTTCACCTCATCTTGTTCTCTTTTTATTGCTTCAATTTCGATTTCTAATTGCATTATTTTTCTATCTAAAACATCTAATTCTTCGGGTTTAGAATTAATTTCCATACGCAATTTAGAAGCTGCTTCGTCCATTAAATCAATTGCTTTATCGGGTAAAAATCGATTGGTAATGTAACGTTGTGATAATTCTACAGCGGCAATAATAGCATCGTCTTTAATTCTAACCTTATGATGGGTTTCATAATTACCCTTAATACCGCGTAAAATTGAAATAGCACTTTCTGTATCGGGCTCTTCAACCATTACTTTTTGAAAACGTCGCTCTAAGGCTTTGTCTTTCTCAAAATACTTTTGATACTCATCTAAGGTTGTGGCGCCAATAGCTCTCAATTCGCCTCGTGCTAAAGCGGGTTTCAAAATATTTGCCGCATCCATAGCGCCTTCTCCTCCACCTGCACCTACTAATGTATGAATTTCATCTATAAATAAAACCACTTCTCCAGAACCAGAAGTTACTTCTTTCACAACCGATTTTAATCGTTCCTCAAATTCACCTTTATACTTTGCCCCTGCAATTAAGGCACCCATATCTAAAGAATAGACGATTTTATCTTTTAAATTCTCGGGAACATCTCCATCAACAATTCTGTGAGCTAAACCTTCAGCAATAGCTGTTTTTCCTACACCTGGCTCACCTATAAGCATCGGGTTATTTTTAGTTCTTCGTGTTAATATTTGCAATACCCGTCTTATTTCTTCATCACGACCTATTACAGGATCTAACTTACCTGTACGGGCTAATTCATTTAAATTCTTCGCATATTTATTTAATGCATTATACGTTTCTTCAGCAGATGCCGAAGTTACACGTTCCCCTTTTCGTAATTCTGTAATAGCACTTTGCAAACCTTTCTCTGTTACGCTCTGATCTTTTAAGATTTGGGCTACTCTACTTTTTGATTTTAAAATGGCTAAAAAGATATGTTCAATGGAAACAAATTCATCATTCATTTTCTTAGCTAAAATTTCAGCTTCATTTAAAGTTGCTCCAGCTTCTCTTGACAGCATAATTTCACCACCAGAAACTTTTGGAAAACTCTGTAACGTACTTTCCAATACTTTCTTAAATAAATCAAGGTTTACATTTAACTTCTTTAATAAATAGGGCGTTACATTTTCATCAACTTCTAAAATACCTTTAAAAATATGCTCATTTTCTAGTTGTTGATGACCAAAACCTTGCGCAATTTGTTGGGCTTGTTGCAAGGCTTCTTGTGATTTAATGGTTAAGTTTTTAAAATTCATATTGTATGTTGTTTTTTGTTAAAGTTATGTACTTTTGTAATGGATTGAACAATAAGTATTCCAACACACTAATCACGACAAAATGTCTGAAAAACAAAAGATTAGCCTTAGTTTTAAGTCAATTTGTCTTTAACTTTAACTTTTATGGGATTTTTTGATTCTATTTTCGGAAAAAATGACAATGAAACAAGTAGTACCTTTTCTTGGAACCTGCTAACTCATGTAGCGCAACTAAATGATGAAGTAATCCCTGCTTCCTATAACAAACCTGTACTTCTATTTAAGCATAGCACAAGATGTATTATTAGCCGTACAGCTTTAAATCAGTTTGAACGCAATTATGCGTTTGATACTGCGTTTGATTTATATTATCTAGACTTAATAAGTTACAGAGCGGTTTCTAATGCAATTGCAAGCCTGTTTGAAGTAATACATCAATCGCCACAAATTTTAGTAATCAAAGATGGAACATGTGTGTACAGTGCTTCACATGAAAATATTGATGCTACTATATTAGAACGATTTATCTAATTACTATTTTCTAAATTTATTTCGAATTAAGATTGATTTTAATTTATTTTTCAAATCTTCACCAGAGTCATACACCATTTGTTCGCTTGTAGGAAATGGAATAGCTCTTCTGTCAAAATAAGAATAATAATCTGTCTCACAAGCACGTTTATCTCCATTATAATTGGCGTAAATATAATTAAAAACATATTCACTACTTAGTGGAAAAGTATCTATAAGTTGTGTGGTACGTTGGTCAATAAAATCAACTTTAGCCGTAACTTGACACGATTTAAATTGGGTAAATTCAAAAATTGAAATTGAAACCGTTTTCATATTATCTACGAGTACATTGTTCCCATTTTGATCTTTTACATTGTTTCCATTAGCATCTAAAAGAGGCTTAGTTCCGTCTTTAACTTGTTTTTCTTTCGTAAACTGTTTTTCTTTTACTTGTTCAGGCGAAAGTGTAATGGCTCTGAATGTTATAACTAACGAAAAATCATAAGTAATACTTGACTGTTTTTTAGAATGATAAACGGTCCATTTATCATTTAAACCTAACGTTCCAAAATCTAGCAAATCATCTTGTAAACGGGAAGGAATAATCATTTGTGTGTCATTTTTTGTAGATACATAGACAAAATCAGTGCCTTTAAATTGCGCCTCGTCTATCAATTTTCGCACGTCTAAGTAATTAGGGTTCAATTGATCTAAATAAATCAAATCATCATAAGCTTCTCTACAGTCTAGTTTATTAGAAGAAGTTAGTAGTTTTTTAGCATTTTGATATAAATAACTCGTAAATTTTGTTTTACTGGCTAGCAATTCATCTGTATAATCTTTAAAAGGAAAAATAGCATTTCTGTTTTCTTTTAACAACTTTAAGGTTAAAAGTGGCTTTATTTTTTCCTGACGTTTCATCAATTGTTTATACAAATCATAAATACGTTCATAGTTTGAAGAATTATTTTCTTTAATTAATAACTGAATGGAAGCTTCATCTCTTTCTTTAGCTTTTGCAAATGATTCTTCAAGCAAATACACATAATCTTGATTGCTCTTACTATTTTTATTTGTTCGTAAACCTTCAATAGCTCTATCTATAGCACCATCATAATCACCAGAGCTAAGCATTGATTGCGTTTGTTTTACACCACAGGCAGAAATAAATAATAAACTTAATCCTAAAATAATTTTATGCATAATGGTATGATTTAACAAGTGTGATAATTTTATGTTTATTTTAAATTTTTAAATTTTTAAATTTTTATATCAATAGCTGGTAATAACTTACTCGAAACTTCTCCAAATCCAATACGCAACCCTTCATTTTGACAATACCCTCTAATAATAACCGTATCGTTATCATTTATAAATTTACGCTCAGTACCATCTTTCATTTTTAAAGGTTTTTGTCCTCCCCAAGTAAGTTCTAACATAGAACCAAAAGAATCTTCAGTAGGACCAGAAATAGTACCGCTACCCATCATATCTCCCGAATTAACACGACAACCATTTACAGTATGATGTGCTAATTGCTGACTCATCGTCCAATACATATATTTAAAATTACTTCTAGAAACTATAGTTTCTTCTGTAGTTTCAGGTTTTATAGCAACTTCTAAGTTAATATCAAAAGCATGATTTCCTGTTTGCTTTAAATAGGGTAATGGTTCTGGACTTTGCTCGGGAGAAGCACATCTAAATGGTTCTAACGCATCCATAGTTACAATCCAAGGTGAAATGCTTGAAGCAAAATTTTTTGCTAAAAAAGGCCCAAGTGGAACATACTCCCATTTTTGAATATCTCTAGCCGACCAATCATTAAACAATACCATTCCAAAAATATAATCTTCTGCATCTTTTACCGATACTGGCTCCCCCATCAAATTAGCATCAGTAGTAATAAAGGCAGTTTCTAATTCAAAATCAACCAACTTAGAAGGACCAAAAACAGGTTGTGTTTCGCCATTTGGTAAGGTTTGTCCATACGGTCTATGCACAGGAATACCACTTGGCACAATTGTAGAACTTCTACCGTGATAGCCTACAGGAATATGAAGCCAATTTGGCAATAAAGCATTTTCAGGATCTCTAAACATTTTACCTACATTGGTTGCATGTTCTTTACTACTATAAAAATCAGTATAATCGCCTATTTGTACAGGCAATAACATTTCTACATCGGCTATATTAAAAATAACAATGTCCTTATGTGATGCATTATCTCTTAAAACAGGATTAGAATCTAAAAAAATATCTGATAAACGATTACGTACCAAACGCCATGTTTTTTTTCCATCAGAGATAAAATCATTTAGCGTGTCTTGCATAAACATATCGTCTGTCAGCTCAATGCCTTCAAAATAACCTAATTGTTGTAACGCTCCCATATCAATCGCATAG
Source organism: Flavobacterium sp. 20NA77.7 (assembly GCF_031326205.1). Taxonomy (NCBI): domain Bacteria; kingdom Pseudomonadati; phylum Bacteroidota; class Flavobacteriia; order Flavobacteriales; family Flavobacteriaceae; genus Flavobacterium; species Flavobacterium nakdongense. The sequence continues at coordinate 1,235,500 of NZ_CP133721.1, forward strand.
TCGCCTATTCGTGTTCCTATCGTAATGACATCATCTTTTGTAATAAACACTCCAAATGGAATATTTTGTATTGGAAAATCACTATTTTCTGATACGTGTAACCAAGACGTTCTGCTTGGATCATTGGCATAATTTGGCATATGTAGGTCGAATTAATTCGTTAATAAATTTGCAATCAAAAATAAGCTATCCATTCTATTTACCAAACATTTTTTGTATTTTTGGGCAAATTTTAATAAAAATCATAAAGATGCAACGCGACGAACAACTATTCGACCTTATTTTAGATGAGCAAGACAGACAAATTCACGGAATTGAGTTAATTGCTTCAGAAAATTTTGTAAGTGACCAAGTAATGGAAGCTGCAGGTTCTTGTTTAACGAATAAATATGCTGAAGGATACCCTGGTAAACGTTACTATGGTGGTTGTGAAGTAGTAGATATTGTAGAACAAATTGCTATTGACAGAGCCAAAGCTTTATTTGGTGCCGAATATGTAAACGTACAACCCCACTCAGGTTCTCAGGCTAACACCGCAGTTTTTGCTGCCTGCTTACAACCTGGCGATAAAATATTAGGTTTTGATTTAGCACACGGTGGACATTTAACGCACGGTTCGCCGGTTAACTTTTCAGGAAAATTATACAAACCTTCTTTCTATGGCGTAGAACAAGAAACGGGACGATTAAACTACGATAAAATTCAAGAAATAGCTTTAGCAGAAAAGCCAAAAATGATTATTGCAGGTGCATCAGCCTATTCACGTGATATGGATTTTAAACGCTTTAGAGAAATTGCTGATTCGGTAGGCGCTTTGTTATTAGCAGATATTTCACACCCAGCTGGATTGATTGCTAAAGGCTTATTAAACGATCCTATACCGCATTGTCATATTGTAACCACCACTACACACAAAACATTACGTGGCCCTAGAGGGGGTATGATTATGATGGGTAAAGATTTTGAAAACCCTTGGGGATTAACCACTCCAAAAGGCGAAATCAGAATGATGTCACATATTTTAGACATGGCGGTTTTTCCAGGAAACCAAGGCGGACCTTTAATGCATATCATAGCAGCTAAAGCAGTAGCTTTTGGTGAATGTTTAACAGATGAATTTTTCCGTTATGCGTTGCAAGTACAAAAAAATGCACAAGCAATGGCAGAAGCATTTGTAAAAAGAGGGTATAATTTGATTTCTGGTGGTACAGACAACCACATGATGTTGATTGACTTAAGAAACAAAAACATTACAGGTAAAGAAGCGGAAAATGCATTAGTAAAAGCGGAAATCACGGTAAACAAAAACATGGTTCCTTTTGACGATAAGTCGCCTTTCGTTACATCGGGTATTCGTGTGGGTACACCTGCTATTACAACAAGAGGTTTAGTAGAATCCGATATGGAAACAGTAGTAGCCTTAATTGACAAAGTCATTATGCATCATACGGATGAAGCGGTGTTAGAACAAGTAGCTGACGAAGTAAATGAATTAATGGGCGAAAGACCTATTTTCACTTTTTAATTGTTAATTTAATACAACAAAATGATCAAAAAAATAGCACTATTTTCGTTAACTCTTACTGCTTTACTTAGTGCAGCACAAGAACGAAACTTAAAAAATATAAAAAAACTAACTTTTGGGGGCGATAATGCCGAAGCCTACTTTAGCCCTGATGGTAAAAATTTAACGTTACAAGTAACCAATAAACAATTTGGCGTAGCATGTGACCAAATTTATTCTTTAGACTTAACAAAATCTATCAGTGGGTTTCAAGATTTACAATTAGTTTCTACGGGAAAAGGTCGTACTACTTGTTCTTATTTTATGCCCGACGGAAAACACATCATTTATGCTTCCACTCACGGTGCAGATCATGCATGCCCTGCTCCACCCAAACCAAAAGACGGAAAATACCTTTGGGCAATTTATCCTGAATTTGACATTTATATGGCAGATAAGACAGGAACCATTGTAAAACAATTAACAAACACACCAGGCTATGATGCAGAAGCAGTTGTTTCGCCCGATGGTAAAAAAATTGCGTTTACAAGTATTAGAAGTGGCGATTTAGAAATCTACACGATGGATATTGATGGTAGCAATGTAAAACAAGTTACTTTCGGTTTAGGATATGATGGGGGTTGTTTCTTTTCGCACGATAGTAAAAAACTAGTATTCCGTTCATCTAGACCAAAAACACCTGAAGCGATTAAAGACTATAAAGATTTACTAGCCGAAAATTTAGTAGCTCCTACTGAAATGGAAATCTACACTTGTAACATAGACGGTAGTGATTTAAAACAAATTACACATTTAGGCAAAGCCAATTGGGCACCTTTCTTTCACCCATCAGATAAGAAAATTATTTTTTCATCTAACCATCATGCTGTAAAAGGTTATGATTTCCAATTGTATATGATAAATATAGATGGAACGGGTTTAAAACAAATAACTTGGGAAAGCGAATTTAATGCCTTTCCTATGTTTTCTCTCGATGGAAAAAAACTTGTTTTTTCGAGCAACAGACAAGGTGCACCGAGAGAAACAAACGTATTTATTGCAGACTGGGTAGATACAGACGAAGCAGAAGATGTGCAAACCACTAACATGAAAAAACACATCAGTTACTTGGCTTCTGATAAGTTAGAAGGAAGATTAACGGGATCTAAAGGAGAAAAATTAGCAGCAGATTATTTAGAAAAAGAATTTAAAAAATTAGGGTTAAAACCTTATGACAATACGTTTGTGCAACCTTTTACATATATGTACAGAACAAATCCTCATGATACCATTTCAAAAGGTGACGCAATTACGGGACACAATGTAGTTGCATACTTAGATAATGGAGCAAAGAACACAATTGTGTTAGGTGCGCATTATGATCATTTAGGATTTAATGAACATAACAACTCTACAAAGGCGAACTCAAAAGGTGAAATACATAACGGCGCAGACGATAATGCTTCTGGAGTTGCTGGCGTATTAGAATTAGCCCGTATGTATTCACAAAACAGCACTAAAGAAAATGTGAATTTTGTATTTGCTTTATTTTCTGGCGAAGAAGATGGGTTAATGGGTTCTAAACATCTTGCAGCTACACTTAAAGATAAAGTACCTCATGTTTCTGCAATGATTAATATGGACATGATAGGTCGTTTAGACGAAAAGAAAAGTTTAGTTGTAGGCGGAACAGGCACTTCTCCTCTATTTCCAGATGTAATAGAAAAAAATAAACCTGCTGGATTTAGCATTACACAAGAAACTGGTGGTGTAGGCCCTTCAGATCATACCTCTTTTTACTTAAAAGATATTCCCGTTTTGTTTTTCTTTACAGGCACACACAACGATTACCATAAACCAAGTGACGACGAAGAAAAAATTAATTACTATGGTATTACAAACATTATTGGTTATGTAGCTCGTGTAGTGAACGAATTAGCGACTCAAGAAACTATTGCATTTACAAAAACAAAAATAAATGCTGAGAAAAAAGTACCAAAATACAAAGTTACTTTAGGTATCATGCCTGATTATGCAGAACATGGCGACGGCTTACATGTAGATGGTGTAACTGAAAACAGACCTGCACAAGTCGCTGGTATAAAAGAAGGCGACATTATTACAAAAATAGGCGATTGTACTATTAAAGAAGTTTATGGCTATATGGATTGTTTAGCAAAAATCAATACTGGCGAAACCAAAATAGTTACATTTATACGAGAAGGCAAAACGATGACGGTGAATGTAACGTTTTAATAAACAAGTTTAAAATGCAAAAAGCCTCCAAATTGGAGGCTTTTTTATAGAAGATTGTTGCCTTTGAGAACCTGTTGCCTTCGAGAGCCTCAGGCAACAATAATAAAGGTGGCTGAGGCTCTCGAAGCTACTATTTCTCTATATCCCTATATGCTTTTGCTAGTTCAGGTAGCAATTCTATTTTACCTTCAATTAGGGCTTCTTTCTTTTTTCTACTCCAGCCTGAACTTGTTTTTCTCTGTAAAATGCCTGGTCTATTCTAGAATATTCTTCATAATACAAAAGAGTAACCGGTAAACGCTTTTTGGTATGATTAGAACCCTCACCATTTTGATGCTGTTCTAATCTTCGTTCTAAGTCTATTGTACTCCCTGTGTAATAACTACCATCAGCACATAAAAGTATGTACATGTATCCTTTCATATTTAGTAATCAATTAAATGGTGGCTTCGAGTGCCTCAGCCACCATATCAAATTTTCATTAGAACCACTTTAACCGTTGTCTGAGGCTCTCGAAGGCAAAAGGTCATGAGGATGTTGCCTTCGAGTGCCTCAGGCAACAACAACAAGGTGGCTGAGACTCTCGAAGCCACCATCATTCCTTCAAAAAACCATATTCATAGACCTTTGATTTAATCTTATGCTCCAATCAATTCCATGTAGTGAGCATCATCGCTTTTATCGTTCATGCGGTCTTTATCTTTAATGTCTTGAAAGTATTTTCATATTTTGTTAACTTATTTTCAAACCTACAAAAATTCTGTGAGCAGTACAATACGCATTTTCAGGTGGGTTTTATGTCTTTTTTTTTGCTCATTTTTTCATTATACAAAAAAAAGAATTCGTCAGGTCGAGTTAAACAATTGCACCTGTCAAATTTAAAGTTCATACTAAACAATTAAAAAATACTAAAAACAAAAAAACGCTCAAGCAAGCTTGGCGTTTTTTAATATTTTAGTATTTATTCGTGACCTCGACAGGATTCAAACCTGTAACCTTCTGAGCCGTAATCAGATGCGCTATTCAGTTGCGCCACGAGGCCTTATTTGAAGGTGCAAATATAGAAATTAATTGCTTATGCACAAATGTTTTCTTAAAAAAATATTACTTCTGTTTAGCATCTAAGGCACGTGTAGTAATATAATAACGCCAAGCAATAATGGCTTTTTTCCATTTTGGAGCTTTGGCTAAATCTAATCGTTGTTTCGTAAAACTTGGTAACAGGGCCTTGTTAATCTGGGCTAAAATTTTGTACATAAATAAAATAGGCTGCTCGAAAAACTAAAATTAGGTTCCAAGCAGCCGTTTAGTAAGATTATTTCTTTGTTTTAGGTTTGTCTTTTTGTAAATCTGACTTCAACTTTTCTAAGTCTGATTTTGTTTGCTGAATCTCTGCTTTCAATCGCTCTAATTCTTCTTTTGAAGCATCTCCCGATTTAAAATGTTTTTCAATTTTAATTTTGCTGTCTTTCTTTAATTGTTCTAAATCGTCTGCACTGCCTTGACTAGAGAAATTCTTTTCAGAAAAAATCATGGTGTTTCCATTTCCGTCTGAGTATTTTTTAGTAACCGTTCCATCCTCTTCTACCTTTTCCTCTTCTAATTTCATATCTGGATTTTCGTTTAACATTTTACCATCTTTAAAAATAAATGATTTAGAAAAACGCTTATTTGGTAAGGAGTCATTTAAAAAATCGCCTTTCAATTTTTCTAAATCGCCAAAATCCGAACCATTAAACTCACCTTGCATAAACATTTTATTGCCGTCCATTAAGTTTTTGAATACGTCATTATTAAAATTATTAAACATGGTATCATCATCAAACATTTTAGTGCCATTCCACACAAAGGAATCATTAAATCCGCCTGAATTTCCTCTATTTATATTGACAAATCCTTTACCTTTTGCATCATAATTTTTAGTAATAATGATATTTTTAATAGGCGTTTCATCAGCTACATTATAGGTTCCTGAATTTCCATCTTGATCTTTGTACGTTATTTTAATAGCTGTAATTTCTTTTTTATCATTTCGCTTTACTCCCGAAAAAGATACCTCAAAATCATACTTTTTTGCATCTATTTCATCTTGTTTTAATTGCGCCTCTGTCATTGTTTTATCAATACGCAACTCAAAACTATTATTTTTCCTTGTTGGCAATTTTGACAAATCGTTTTGTGCAAATACAAATAAAGGAAATGCAAATACTAAAAATCCTTTTACTAAAAGTGCTTTCATATTCAATTATTTTTTTGATTACTATTTATATTTCAAAAATAAAATTCTTTTGGAGACCAAAAATATAAAAAATTGTTAATTAACTATTTCTTAAGTTTTTCTATCTGCATCAAACGTAGTGCCCAAATACCCAAAAGTGTACCCGTCAATCCTAGAAAACCCATAAAAAACCAATTGGCTTGATAACCAAAACGTGCTATTATGGTAAATCCTAATTTTGAACTTAATATGTGAGCCAAACTATAGCTCATTGTGAAAATAGCCATATAGCGACCTTGTTGATGTTTAGGCGCTCTGCTCATGGCAAAACTATTAGAAAACGGAAACGAAAACATCTCGGCAACCGTCATAAATAACATCATTATGATTAAAATACCTGCCCAGGTATTCACTAATAGTAAAAACAAACTGATGGTCATTAACAAACAACCCCATATAATGACTTTTAATTTATTAAAGTGATGCTTTTCAATATAACTAACCAATGGCATTTCTAGAAAGAACACAAGTACGCCATTTAGCGTAAGCAACAATCCTGTTTGAAATTCGGTCAATTGAAACTGCTCTCTATGATAAATAGGAACTGTTGTGAATAACTGAAAAAACATGATGCCTACAAGCAATGTTGAGGCTAAAAATATCCAATATATTTTATCTTTAAATACTGATTCAATTAATACTTCTCCTGGATGCTCTTTGTCTAAATAGGTAGATTTTTTCTTTTCTTTTACGGTAACCCAAAAGATTAAAATTGCAATAATACACGTTATTCCATCTACCCAAAAAAGTCCTTGATACCCAACACCCATAATAATTAATCCGCCAAATGCGGGGCCTGCTGCAAAACCTAGATTAATGGCCAACCGAACTAAAGTAAGGGCGCGTGTTCTATTTTCTGGTTTAGCATATGCTCCCAAAGACACAAACATAGCAGGACGAAACATATCTGCAATTACCATTAAAACTAATATGCTAACACATAACCATTCAAATGTTTTAACATATTGCAGCACAAAAAACAACAATCCACTAACCAATAAACTGAATATCATTATCTTATAAAAACCTATCGTGTCAGATAATTTTCCGCCTAACCAGGAACCAATCATGGAACCTGTGCCAAAAAACACCATTACAGTTCCTACTTGCGCATACGTGAAATGTAAATCTTCATGCAAGTATTTTGATAAAAAGGGTAATACCATGGTTCCCGCACGATTAATAAAAGTAATTAACGTGAGTATCCAGATTTCTCTTGAAAATCCTCTAAAATTGTTTAGGTATTGTTGAAAGGCTTTTTGTATCATATAAACTAAAGTGATGCAAATTTACAAAAAGGAAGAAGAAGATAAGTAAGAAATATAAATTACTCGTCGGCTGAAATTATTAAAAACGTCAGTTCGAGTGTTTTTTGTGTAATAAAACGGAACAAAACTTCTCGATACGCTTCACACTCGAAGTTACGTGTATCGAGAAACGTTTTTAATGAAATTTTTCTTGTTCTGTCATTCTGAGCAAAGTCGAAGTGCATTTTTTCCCCTAAGCATCGGGATAAAAACACTCGAACTGACGAAAAATTATTAAAAAAATAATTACATCAAACGTGTAATATTATAATATATTTGTATAAATTTTGTTGCAAAATGTACTTTATTAATCTACACACACATACTTTTGAACATCCTGATTCGGTGTGGGCAGTATGCAACCAATATCCGCATGAATTTCAAGTAAACAGTGCCTATTATTCCATAGGTATTCACCCTTGGAATATAGATGAAAATCGAATAGAAAGCGATTTAAAAATTATTAAACAAAAACTTTCAAATAACAAATGTATTGCATTAGGAGAGTGCGGATTAGATAAAAAAATAAAAACTGAATTAACCACGCAAATTCGTGTTTTTGAAGCGCAGCTCGAACTGGTTAAACAAACCACAAAACCAATAATTATTCACTGTGTAAGTGCTTTTGACGAACTCATCGCAAGTAAGAAAAAAATAGGTCTCACCAATACGTTTATCATACATGGTTTTTCTAAAAACATTCAAGTTGCAACTCAATTACTCAAACAAGATTGCTATCTGTCTTTTGGCAAACATTTATTACACAATCCAAAAGTGGCAAATGTTTTTACTTCCATTCCCACTGAAAAAATTTTCTTAGAAACAGATTCTAGTACTCAAAATATTGAAGAAGTTTATATTTTTGCAGCAAAATGTAAAAATATAAGTGTAGAACAATTAAAAGCAATTGTTTGGAATAATTTTCAAACCGTTTTTAATACAGCAAAATAAAGTATGGCTAAGTGGCAAGAAAGAGCAGCATTATTATTTAAAGAAGAAGGTTTAAACAAATTACAAAACGCAAATGTACTTGTAGTTGGCTTAGGAGGCGTGGGTTCTTTTGCGGCCGAATTTTTAGCTCGTGCAGGCGTAGGAAATATGACCATTGTAGATGGAGATATTGTAGACATTACAAATATAAATAGGCAACTACCCGCCTTACACAGTACTGTAGGTGTGCCAAAAGTTAAAATCGTAGGCGACAGATTATTAGATATTAATCCTGAATTGAATTTAACACGTATTGAAGAATTTATTTCTCCAGAACGCGCCTTCGAAATCGTTACTCCTACCTATGATTATGTACTAGATTGTATTGATAGTTTAACACCAAAAATCAACTTGATTTTGGCCGCTAAACGTAAACGCATAAAGGTTATTAGCAACATGGGAGCTGGCGGCAAATATGATGTAAAAAAAGTAATGGTAAAAGACATTAGTAAAACTGATGTGTGTCCATTAGCAAAAAACATGAGAAAAAGACTTAAAAAAGAAGGCATTAACAAAGGAGTTAAAGCTGTTTTTTCTGTTGAACATCCCGATACCACAAGCATCAAAACAACAGATGGAAAAAATTATAAAAAATCGTTTTACGGCACAAATAGCTGGATGCCTGCCCTATTTGGTTTACATGCTGCAGAAACCGTTGTAAAAGAATTATTAAAAAAATAGGCTACAGCCTTACTTTAATTTAAAAAAAAATCACATCCTAATTAGTATGTGATTTTTTTATTATTTGGTATAGCTAAACAATTACCTTTTTAGCAAGATAAGCTAGTACATTAGTCTCAATACGTTCCTGTATATTTGTAATATCGGCTTTTACAAATGCTTCACCAATGATGTTTTCATATAATTCAATGTACCGTTCAGAAACGGTTTCGATATACTCATCCGACATGTTTGGTATTTGCTGTCCTTCTTTGCCTTGAAAACCGTTTTCAATTAACCATCTTCTAACAAATTCTTTAGACAATTGCTTTTGCTCTTCATTAGCATTTTGCCTTTCTTGATAGCCTTCAGCATAAAAATAGCGTGAAGAATCGGGTGTGTGAATTTCATCAATCAACACAATTTGACCGTCTTTGGTTTTACCAAACTCATATTTAGTATCCACTAAAATTAAGCCCCGAGAAGCTGCAATTTCAGTTCCTCTTTGATATAATGCTCGAGTATATTTTTCTAAAAAGATATAATCTTCTTCAGAAACTATTCCTTTTGCTAATATTGCTTCACGAGAAATATCTTCGTCGTGCGAACCGTTGGCTGCTTTGGTTGTTGGCGTAATTATTGGCGTTGGAAATTGATCATTTTCTTTTAATCCTTCGGGCATTTCAACACCACAAAGTATTCTTTTTCCAGCTGCATATTCACGAGCTGCATGTCCAGATAAATACCCCCGAATTACCATTTCTACTTTAAACGGCTCACATAAATACCCAACAGCGACATTCGGATCGGGTGTTGCTACTAACCAATTTGGCACAATATCTGAAGTCAATTCCATGAACTTCGTTGCAATTTGATTTAAGATTTGTCCTTTATAAGGAATTCCTTTGGGTAAAACCACATCAAAAGCTGAAAGTCGGTCGGTAGCAACCATTACTAATAAGTCATCGTTGATGTTGTACACTTCCCTAACCTTTCCTCTGTAAACCGATTTTTGATTCGGAAAATTAAAATTTGTAGTTGTAATTGTATTCATTGTGTTGTTGTTTTGCCCTTCGACAAGCTCAGGATTAATTGTGTGGCAAAAGTAAACTATTTATTTTCTTTCAAAAAAGATTTCATAAAAAAGGGAATCGAATTCGACCTCTTTAAAATTAAAATTTTACTTATTAATTAGTTAAAATCATCTCATCACCTCTTTTTTGCGAACATGGAAGAAAAAATCTTTTTGGTAAACCTTTTTCAAAGTTTATTGAAAAATTATTTCTCAAATCACAATCTTTAGTTTTAGACCAGCAAATGTATTTATTATTTTTAATTTCAGCTGGCAAATCTTCTGGCATTCCAACATTGTAGTTTCCTAAAAATTTATTATTCAAGTTGTAAATTTTAATATTGCTTGTTCCATGACAAGTGCTTGCTACTGAGTAAACAAAAAAAGAACTTAAAACTTTGTATTGCTTACCATTGTTGGTTTTTATAACACCTAAATATTTAATTTTAGTCTTATTACAACCTTTCTTATTTGTTAAATCGTAAGTATACTCCTTTCCTATTTTCCCATTTTTTAGAGCTAATAATTCAAGTTTGTGAAATTTTTCAAACTCTGATTCAATTTTGTATTTGTTTGAAAATGAAAACAAAAATAAGGTCAAAACAAACAAGATCGATTTAAATATTATTCTCATAAAAATTTTTAATTTAGTCGTTGTTTTCGATGCTTTTATAGGCATCAATAATTTTTTTAACTAATTTATGACGCACAATGTCTTTATCGTCTAAATAAATAATACCGATACCTTCTACATCTTTAAGCACTAACAAAGCTTCTTTTAAACCAGAAATGGTTCTTCGTGGCAAATCTACTTGGCCGGGATCACCTGTAATGATAAACTTTGCATTTTTACCCATACGTGTCAAAAACATTTTCATTTGTGAATGGGTGGTGTTTTGGGCTTCATCTAAAATAACAAAGGCATGATCTAGTGTTCTACCACGCATAAAAGCTAAAGGAGCAATTTGAATAATCCCTTTTAAGATATAATCTTCTAAGGTTTGATGCGGAATCATATCGCGCAAGGCATCGTATAGAGGTTGCATGTACGGATCTAATTTTTCTTTCATATCACCCGGTAAAAAGCCTAAATTTTCACCTGCTTCTACAGCAGGTCGAGTTAAAATAATGCGTTTCACCTGTTTTTCTTTTAAAGCTTTAACTGCCAATGCTACACCTGTGTACGTTTTTCCTGTTCCTGCAGGTCCCACAGCAAAAACCATATCTTTTTTATGTACAAAATCAACTAATTTTTGTTGGTTAGGTGTCATGGCTTTAATTAATTTTCCGCCAACACCATGAACCAAAATTTTATCTCTATCGTGCATCTCCCCTGTTTGTTGCGCGTCGCCTTCAATTACACGCATGATCACATTATCATCAATTTGATTAAAACGGGTAAAATGAATCATTAACCTACGAAATCGGGTTTCAAATTCATCTAAAATTTCCTCTTCGCCAAACGCTTTTAAGGTGGTGCCTCGGGCTACAATTTTTAACTTTGGATAGTATTTTTTTATGGTTTCTAAGTGACTGTCGTGAGTACCCCAAAATTCTTTAGGTGCTATGTTTTCTAATTCAATAATTCGCTCGTTCAAAGGCAATAGGTTTAATAATTTAATATCTCAAAAAAAAGTATAACTTTGTATCAATCAAAAATACTAAAAACAACGTATCGTTTTTAAATAAGTTATAAACATTATAATGTCAATAATTACGCTTATTACTGATTATGGATGGAAAGACCACTTTGTGGGCATTCTTAAAGGTAAACTTTACTCTCATTTTCCCGAAGGTACTATCGTAGACATTTCTCACAGCGTAGATAAATTTAATCTATTTGAAGCAAACTATTTACTTGATGCATCCTACAATCACTTTCCAAAAGGAAGTGTACATATTATGACTGTTGACGCTGCGCAAACCAACGAAAACAAGCATATTGCCTTATTACATGATGGCCATTTTTTTGTAGGTGCTGACAATGGTGTTTTTGGTAATTTGCTAAAAAAAATAAAGCCAGAAAAAATTGTAGAAATCACTATTCATGATAGATTACATGAAAAAGCAACTGATTTAGATGTTTTTGCTATGGTGGCTACACATTTAGCAAAAGGTGGTTCCTTAAATGTTATTGGAAAAGAAATCTCTTCATTAAAAAAATTAGCCGAATTAAATCCTATTATTGATGAACAAGCAACTTCAATCAAAGGGAATGTAATCTATATTGATGATTTTGGAAATTGTGTCACAAATATTTCGAAAAAACTAATTGACGATACTGCTAAAGGTCGAAAATATACTATTCGATTTTCAAATAAAAGAATCGAAAATATTAAAAAACATTATGCCGATTTTAAAAATACAGATAGCGCTTCATTAAAAAATCAAGAAGGAAACAATATAGCTATTTTTAATGAAAATGATCTTTTAGAAATTGCTATTTATAGAAGTAATCCACACTCTGTTGGCTCTGCTTCTTCTCTACTCGGTTTGCGATTTAGAGATGTAGTAACTGTTGAATTTGAGTAAGGAGTAATAAACAATAACCAACACTAAATTATGTTTGTACGAATTGTAAAAATGCGGTTTCAAGAAGATAAAATAACTGCTTTCTTAGAAAATTTTGAACAAGTGAAACATCATATCAGAGGATTTGAAGGCAATCAATTTTTAGAGTTATATCAGGACAAAAACGATAAACGTACCTTTTTCACTTACAGCTATTGGAATAATGAAGAAAGTTTAGAAAACTATCGTGACTCAGATTTATTCAAAGAAGTTTGGACTTATACTAAAGCCTTATTTAGTGATAAACCTGAAGCGTGGAGTGTAGGTAAAGTAGTTTCTTTACCATAAAGTTTCAAGTTTCAAGATATTCAATTACTTTTGCCTAAAACTAAACAATTAGTACACGTTTTTAACGTTATTTATTATATGAAAGCACTTTTATTACGTGAAATAAAATCATTCTTTGGCTCACCCATTGGCTATTTAGTAATTGCCATATTTCTTTTATTAAATGGATTGTTTCTGTGGGTATTTGAAGGCGAATTTAATATCTTAAATTCAGGATTTGCAGATATGAGTCCGTTTTTCAAGTTAGTCCCTTGGATTTTTATTTTTCTTATTCCTGCAGTAACTATGAAAAGTTTTTCAGATGAAAAGAAACAAGGTACGTTAGAAATCCTGTTTACCAAACCTTTAAGTTTATGGGAAATTGTAAATGGAAAATTTTTAGGAGCGGTATTGCTAATTCTTATCGCTATTATTCCTACTTTAGTATATGTACTTATTGTAATGAATTTTACGGCTGTTCAAAGTGATTTTGACTTAGGAAGCACTATTGGCTCTTATTTTGGCTTACTCTTTTTAATAGGTGCTTATTGTGCCATTGGTGTATTTTCTTCTACCCTTTCCGATAATCAAATTGTTGCTTTTATTGTAGCGGTATTTATTTGTTTTTTCTTTTATTTTGGATTTGATGGCATAGCAAACTTTTTTGGGACGTTTAATTCATTTGTCGCCTCATTTGGCATGGACTATCACTTTAAAAGCATGAGTCGAGGGGTTATAGATACCAGAGATATTATTTATTTTTGCAGCATTACGTTGTTATTTTTAGCAGGAACTGTTTACCAACTTAAATCTTTGAAATCCTAATGAAAGTAGCTAAACAACAACACTTGAAACAGTTAGGCCTCCTTACTTTCGGTTTATTTATTATAAACGTAGCCAGTCATTATATCTTTAAACGTATTGATTTAACACAAGATCAACGTTACACGCTTTCTGAAACAACAAAAAAAATTATTGATGGTGTAGATAGTCCATTGATTATTGATGTTTTTTTAGAAGGAAATTTCCCTGGGGAGTTTAAAAAACTTCAAAGCGAAACCCGCCAATTACTAGAAGAATTTTCAGCATACAATTCTAATATTTCATTTCAATTTGTCAATCCTATTGAGAAAGAAGAAGAACGCATTGAGACCATGAAAAAGTTCTATGACAAAGGAATGATGCCCATAAATGTAACTGTAGAAGATAAAGGAAAACAAACGCAAGAAGTAGTTTTTCCTTGGGCAGTTGCAAACTATGGAGAAAAAGGAACGAAAGTACAGTTACTTAAAAATATGATGGGGGCAACTACCGAACAAAAAGTAGTGAGTTCGGTACAACATTTAGAATATGCCTTTGCAGATGCCATTAATAAAATAGCAACAGAAAAACAGAAAAAAATAGCGGTAATTAAAGGAAACGGTGAACTAGACGACGTGTTCATTGCTGATTTCTTAAAGTCAGTTCGTGAGAATTATTACATCGGTCCTATTACATTAGACTCCGTTGCTTCACAGCCTAATCAAACCTTAAAAGCTTTAAATGTGTATGATTTAGCTATCATTGCTAAGCCAACAGAAAAATTCACTGATGCAGAAAAACAAGTATTGGATCAATTTATTATGAAAGGCGGAAAAACCCTTTGGCTTGTTGATGCAGTTACGGCAGAAGTGGATAGTTTATACAATCCTTCTGGTGCAAGTTTGGCGGTTACACGAGATTTAAACTTAACCGACATGTTTTTTAAATATGGTTTTAGAATAAATCCACAAGTGATTAAGGACGAACAAGGTACACCCATTGTTTTATATTCTGGTAATCAAGGTAGCGAATCACAAAAAGAACAATATGTATGGAAGTTTGCTCCATTTGTATATGCCTCATCAAGCAACCCCATTGTAAAAAATATTGAAGGAGTAAAATTTGATTTTTGTTCGCCTATAGAACTCTTAAAAAACGATTTAAAGAAAACAGTTTTATTAGAAACTTCTCAATTTTCTAAGACTATTGGCACACCTTATCCCTTTAGTTTAGAAATGGTAACCGAAGAAACTTCTCCAAAAGAGTATACAACTGGAGGTTTTATTCCTGTAAGCGTATTACTAGAAGGGACATTTACTTCCATGTATAAAAACAGAGTATTACCTTTTAAAGATGGTGCTTTTAAAACACAAAGTGTACCTACAAAAATGATTGTTATTTCTGATGGAGACGTTATAAAAAATCAAATTGACCAAGGCGCACCTTTAGAATTAGGCTTTGATAAATGGTCTAATTTTATGTTTGGTAACAAAGAATTTTTGCTAAACAGCGTAAATTACCTTTTAGACGACAATGGACTTATTAACATTAGAAGTAAAGAAGTACGTCTTCCTATGCTTGACAAAGAAAAAGTACACGAAAATTATTCACGTACGCAAATGCTAACTGTGGCATTACCAATAGTTATATTAGGCCTATTTGGTTTCGTATTTACGTACTTAAGAAAGAAAAAATATCAGCGGTAGTTGTTAATAACTATTTTTTTTAAATACTCTGTAAACAAATATATTTGTGAAGTCTAAATAAATGATGATGATGAATTTTATAGTATCTAGCTCTTACCTTTTAAAACAATTACAAGTTTTAGGAAGTGTAATCAATTCAAATAACACGTTACCAATTCTTGATAATTTCTTATTTGAATTAGACAATAATCAATTAAAAGTTTCTGCTTCTGATTTAGAGACCACTATGTCGGCTACATTAGAAATTGAATCTAACAGTACAGGAAGTGTTGCTATTCCTGCAAAATTGTTATTAGACATTTTGAAAACGTTTCCTGAGCAACCGCTAACATTTACAGTTGAAGAAAACAACACCGTAGAAATTAGTTCAAATTCAGGAAAATATGCTATTGCGTATGCTGCAGGAGAAGAATTTCCAAAAGCAGTTACCTTAGAAGAACCTTCTTCTACTGTAATTCCTGCTGAAGTGTTAGCTACAGCTATTGGTAAAACCATTTTTGCTACAGGAAATGATGATTTACGTCCTGTAATGAGTGGTGTATTTTTCCAATTTTCAACAGAAGGCTTAATATTTGTAGCTACAGATGCTCACAAATTAGTAAAATATGCTCGCACTGATGTAAAAGCATCACAATCGGCAGAATTTATTATGCCAAAAAAACCTTTAAATATCTTAAAAGGTATTTTAGCGGTATCAGATGCTGAAGTTAAAGTAGAATATAACGATTCAAATGCGACGTTCTCATTTGAAAATTACATCTTAACGTGTCGCTTAATTGATGGAAAATATCCAAATTATGAAGCTGTTATTCCAAAAGAAAATCCGAATAAATTAATTATTGGTCGTAACCAATTTTTAAACTCTGTACGTCGTGTGGCTATTTTTGCAAATAAAACAACGCACCAAATTCGTTTGAAAATTGCTGGAACAGAATTAAATATTTCGGCGGAAGATATTGATTACTCAAACAAAGCTGACGAACGCTTAACTTGTGATTATCATGGAGATGATATGCAAATTGGTTTCAATTCGCGTTTCTTACAAGAAATGTTAAATAATTTGAGTAGCGATGAAATTCAACTGGAAATGTCCTTACCAAACAGAGCGGGTATCCTTACTCCTATTGATGGATTAGACGAAGGCGAAACTGTGACTATGTTAGTCATGCCAGTTATGTTAAACAGCTAAAAAAACACAATTAGATATACTATCTAATACCAACTATAACTAACTAAAAACTACTACCCAAAAAACCACTGAGCTAATGCGAAAGTGGTTTTTTTATTTTGTTTACTCACAAAGAATCCTAAAAAAACTTCTAACTTCTAGCTTCTAACTTCTGACTTTGATTTATCTTTGTACCCTAAATTTCAGATTATGATTTCACAAGAAACCATTGTTGCTTTAGCTACTCCATCTGGAGCAGGTGCCATTGCAGTTATTCGCTTATCAGGGAAAGATGCCATTGCTCTTGCGGCAGAAGTTTTTCAATCGGTTTCAGGAAAAAGTATCGCTACACAAAAAACACACACCATCCATTTGGGTCATATTGTAGATCAAGGTAAAGTGTATGACCAAGTGTTACTTTCTCTATTTAAAGGACCTAATTCTTATACAGGGGAAAATGTAGTTGAAATTTCATGTCACGGTTCTACTTTTATTCAACAACAAATTATTCAATTATTGCTTCGCAAAGGAGCAAGAATGGCTCAGGCTGGCGAATTTACGTTACGTGCCTTTTTAAACGCTAAACTAGACTTATCGCAAGCCGAAGCTGTAGCCGACTTAATTGCTTCAGATAACGAGGCCAGTCACCAAATTGCGATGCAACAAATGCGTGGTGGATTTAGTAATCAGATTGCCAAATTACGAGAAGAATTACTCAACTTTGCTTCATTAATTGAACTAGAACTTGACTTTGCCGAAGAAGATGTAGAATTTGCCGACAGAACTGCTTTTTATCAATTACTCGAACGCATTGAATTTGTATTGAAACGATTAATTGACAGTTTTGCTGTGGGCAATGTTATTAAAAACGGAATTCCTGTGGCTATTGTAGGTGAACCCAACGTTGGGAAATCAACCCTTTTAAATGCTTTACTGAATGAAGAGCGTGCCATCGTTTCTGATATTGCGGGAACAACGCGCGACACCATTGAAGATGAATTAGTAATTGAAGGTATAGGCTTTCGATTTATTGATACTGCAGGCATTAGAGAAACTAAAGATGTGGTAGAAAGCATTGGGATTCAAAAAACGTTTGAAAAAATTGAACAAGCGCAAGTCGTTTTATTTTTAATTGATAGTTTACAATTGATAATTGAAAATGAAAATAAGTTTAAAATTGAAATTGAAAAAATTAAGAATAAATTTCCTCAAAAACCGCTTGTAATGATTATCAATAAAATAGATTTTTTAAACGAAGAACAACGCGTGCTTCTTTTAGAAAAATTATCCATTATTAATTATCCATTATCCATTACTATTTCCGCTAAACAGAAAGTTGGTATTGACGAACTTAAAAATACGCTTCTTTCTTTTGTAAATACAGGTGCACTCAGAAACAACGAAACCATTGTAACCAATACACGTCATTACGATTCGCTATTAAAAGCCTTGGAAGAAATTCAAAAGGTGAAATGGGGACTAGACAGTCATTTATCTTCTGATTTAATTGCTATTGATATCAAACAAGCTTTATACTACTTTGGCGAAATTACAGGCGAAGTTACTAACGATGAGCTCCTTGGAAATATTTTTGCAAATTTCTGTATCGGGAAATAAAACCACTTTCCTTTGATTTTCTTTTTGTTCTTTTACTTTCTCGCCTTTGACACAAATAACCATTATTTAGAATACTAAAAAACAAGTAAATACCAACACTAACAAGATAAAAACCAATTAAAACCTGTATTTACCTGCATAAAAATCAACAATAATTACAAACTTATATTATTTATTACTCCGCTATGCAAAATTAGTTGGACTTGCGTAGCGAGTTTATATTGAATTTCAAAAGTCTAGCAATATTTTTGCAATATGTAAACAAAAATGTTTACATTTGTATTATGAAAACCTATTTAGAAAAATATAAAGGAATACATCCTGGTATAATTTTGGATCGCGAATTTAAAAAAAGAGCCCTTCAACAACGTCCTTTTGCCTTATCTATAGGTGAATATCCGCAAACATTGAATGCTATTACTAAGGGTAAACGAAAACTAAATACAGCATTGGCATTAAAGATTGAAGAGAAACTAGGTTTAGAAGAAGGAACTTTAGCACTACTCCAAACTTATTTTGATATAAATGAAGAGAAAAGTAAATTAAAACAAAGTTCTCCTAACCTATCAAAATTAAGAAAATCATTATTTTGGGATACAGATATTAATAAAATAGACTGGTCAAAACAATACAGAGCCGTTATTCAACGTATATTTGAAAGAGGTAATGAAACCGAAAGAAAAGAAATAATTAGTTTCTACGGACAAGAAAAGATAAAAAATGCTTTGAACCAAAATAATTTACCATATACCATATACAATAAGTAAAATGTTATATTTCAATACTGTAAACGAACTTCTTAAAAGCAGTTTGTTAAAATTAATGGAAGCCGAAGAATTTTCTAAATTCAGATTGGTTGGTGGAACTGCATTAAGTTTACAAATAGGACATAGAGAATCCATTGATATTGATTTATTTAGTGATATAGAATATGGTACACTAAACTTTAATGAGATTGAAGATTTTTTGAAAAGCAATTTTAAGTATGTTGATTTTTTAGATGTACCGTCTGCAATGGGAAAAGCTTATTTTATTGGAGAAAACAAAGACAATACAGTAAAATTAGATATATTTTACACGGATACTTATATCCAACCATTTATAGAAGAAGATGGTATCAGAATGGCTACTATTGAGGAAATTATCGCAATGAAAGTTGATGTTATTCAAAGAGGTGGTCGAAAAAAAGACTTCTGGGATTTACATGCTTTACTAGACTCTTATAGTATTAAGCAAATGATGGACTTTCACGAGCAACGATATCCATATACACATGATAAAGATTTGATTATTCAAAATTTCACTAATTTTGACCAAGCAGATGATGATTTTGACCCAATTTGCTTCAAAGGGAAATACTGGGAATTTATAAAAGAGGATTTTGAAGAAAAATTTAAAAATAATTTTTAATCATTATTTACTTAATTTCTTACACCCCAAGTACACCTCTACCATTTCAAAACCTTACCCATAAAGAGAAATTAGATATTGTATTAAATAATTTACTTAAAAACTAAAATACTCCAAACAGGAATGTGATCTGAAATTTTTCGAGCCTCTTTCAGCGAAGCAAAGGAGGTATAAAACGGAATTACTCCTTTTGCTGAACAATTTATTTTTGATGATGTATAAAAAATATTGTCATATTCTGAAGCTAAACAATCATTATTTTTACACTTTTGCCTCAAGCTTGTTTTTTGATTTGTAAATACAGGTTTATACCCCATTTTCTTTAACGGATTAAAAACGGTATGTGATTGTGAACAATTAAAATCACCTAAAAAAACTAAATTTAATTTGGGATACAAGGCAGGGAAAAATTTAAAGTATTTAATTTCTGAAGCTGGATTTTTCTTCTTTGACACCGCATGAAAAGAAACCAATGTAAAGCTTTTTTTTCCATATTGAAACGTACTCATAAAGGGTTCTCGGTCAATTTCTTTTTGATAGTTCTGGTCGAGCCAACTGTTACCTATTCGCTTCACTTTTGCTGTTTTCCAAATAAACGCATACCGCTCCTTACTTGCTTTAGTTATACTTGTAGTAGGATTACTAATAGCATAATCCCACTTTGCTCCTTTAGTTTGCAGTATAGCTACTAATTTTGAAACCGCTTGCGCCCCACCTTCTCCTGCTACTACCTCTTGGATAGCTATAACATCATATTTAGACAAAGTCAAAGCCATAAATTTTAATTCACTTTCTGATTTTGATTTACCTAAATTCATAATGTTCCAGCTACAAATACTGACTTGAGCAGCGAGTAACTGAACGAAGAAAAAACAACTAATAAAATAACTAATTTTTGATTTTTTCATTTATCTAATTTTTCAATAGTATAAAATGCTTTAACTAAATCTATTTTTTTATTTTACATATGTAAATCACAAAAATACTATTTACTTTCATATTCAATAAAGACATCTAAATTTTATACAGCAAATAATAAACGTTTGCAAATAAATAAATTTCCGTACAGTTATCAATACAACACCATACGGAAATTTAAAAAAATTATTAGAAAAATAATACATTAATCTTTAAGTTGTAACCCAAAAATATAATTATTTACTGTAGCAATACTAGATGTAAAAACACTTGAAGCAGGAGTAACATCTACTCCTATAATTGAAGTTTGATTAGTACTTGGTAAATAAGTGTTTATATAATAAAATTCTGTTGTATAATCATAGGCAGATGACAAACGATCATATGTTGGATTATTTCCTGTAACATTTGCTAAAACCATTGTACTAGTCGTGCTGGTTACTTTTAATAAATCATTTGTAGTGTCACGTTTTACTACAAAGAAAGTATTACCATCTATAACTTCTAAACCATCATACTTGAAAGTACCTGAAGCATTTACCGGTAAATTAGAATTCAGAACTAATAGTGTAGATGCAGTAATATTTGTATCGTATGACAGTAAACTTCCGCCTACAATAAAATATAAAACGCCTGATTTTGATGTCATATTTGATATATATCCTGTATAATTTACAGACCCTACGTGTCTAGGAGTAAACGAACTCAATTGAGTCATAGAAACAGGATCAAATTCTTTTAAATAATTATTTACAATCATAAACAATCTAGTTCCTACAAATTCCATAGCCTGAATATTGCTTATTGTGAAAACTGTAGGTGCCGCAGGAATCGTTGTTGATAAATCATAACGTACAACTCTTTCGTCTGTAGAAACTAAATATATTTGATTTAGTTTATTGTATGCGGAAGATTGATGTACGGTTACATGTGTAGTTAATTCTCCATTAAAAGTATCAGTCCGCTTGAACGTAGGAAGTGACATACCTGGAGGTTCTATGTTTAAATTCCAAATATTACAATCTCCAGCAGGTGTATTTGCATTAGTTGATTCTATAGCAATATATTCAAAAGTTGGCGTAACAGGGGGTGAACCAGGATTAGTACAACCCGCAATAAATAGTGTAGAAAAGACACAACTACAAATTTGTATATGTCTTTTAAATTTAGAATGTGTTTTTTTCATAATAATCATTTTTTTGTTACTCAAAAACTATATCAATATAAGGCAGTCCCCAATTTGTAGCTGTGTTTGCATTTTGGTATAAACTCGAACCCGTAATTTTAATTCTACCATTTGAAAATGGAAGAGAAGTTAAAGGCCCTCCTGTTGCTGTAACAAGCATTCTACCTATTGTAGAAGTAATATAAGGCGTAACAGAACTCCAATTTGTTTGAATTCTTTTTACACAGTATTGACGTCCTGGATACACTGGAATTGAAGAAGGAAATGCTCTATATTGTGTAGCAGTTGATGAAAATGTGGTGTTAACTGAACCTAACAATATATTATTTGAAACATCCCATACTTCAATAAGATACGGAACTGTACTTAATGTGGGCTGACTTTGATAACCCACACTGCAAATAGATTCATTATGTAATACTTCAAATGTATATGAATGTACTTCGCTATCATATGTTACATGATTTACATACAATGGATTTGTCAAAGTTTGAGTATACAATTGATCAAATGGCGAATTATTGGTATCGCATGTTACAGGAAGTGGATCTGGATCTAGGTCATGAGAACATGAAAAAATGAAAAGACCAGTAGTTAGGGTCAAAAATGTCAGAAGAATAAAAAAATTGTGCTTTTTCATAATGTAAATAATTTAAATTTGAACTAATTTAGCTACAAATAATAGCTGTACAAATATTAAATTATTTTTACATCAAAAAATCCCTAAATATAAGGATGCTATATTTTTATTTTTTTATAATAATAGGCAATAGCTTCACCTAAAGATGAAATGTGAAGTTTTTCATATATATGTTTAGTATGTGTATTTACTGTAGTATAGCTTATGTCAAGTTTGCTCGCTACCATTTTATAACTCAGTCCTTCCGCTAAAAGAGCTAATACTTCATTTTCTTTTGGGCTTAAACAATTTTCAGACTCAACAGGAATAAAAAAATCAAGAACTTTTTGAGCAATTGCTGGATTCATAGAAGCACCTCCTTGATATACCTCTTCAATAGCTTGTAAAATACGCTGCGGACTATCATTTTTTAAAATATAACCACTAGCTCCATTTTTAATACTTGTAAATATTTTATCACTATCATCATAAGCTGTTTGTATTAATACTTTTACTTCTGGATGTTTAAATTTTATTTGTTTAAGCCCCTCAATACCATCAACTTCAGGCATATTAATATCCATTAAAACTACATCTGGATAAAAATAATCCATTTCATCAATTACATTCATACAATTCATTGCTTCTCCTACTACTTTAATATTAGTATTAAGGTGTAACAATGCCTTTAAACTATCTCGACGTTCAGCACTATCATCATATATAAAAATTCGTATTTGCATATCCAAATTTATGTTTTATATTAATTGAATTAATCCCTAAATGTAGGGATGGGTAATGTTGCCAAAATAGTTGTCCCTTTTAAATGACTTGAAATTATTTGAATTTCTCCTTTTAATTCCAGTATGCGTTTTTTCATGTTTGAAATTCCATTACCTCTTATCTCATCTACATTAAATCCGATTCCATTATCAATAATTTGAATCTCTATTTTATGCTCAATAATATGTAAACTAATCTTTATTTGAGATGCTTGGCTATATTTTGCCGCATTATTAATAGCCTCTTTTACAAATAAAACAATATTTTTTCTATTAGTAATATCTGTGATTAATTCATTTAATTCATTGTCAATAGCAAGAGCATATTCAATATCTGTTGCCCCTAAAATATCGTTAGCAAAATTTCTAATACGTGTACTTATAGTCATAAACTCTTCATTATTGGGTTTCATACTCCAAATAATATCTCCTATTTTATCGGCCAAATTTTTAGATTGATTTTCAATTTTGTGTAATACTTTTTTAGCTTCAATCGGGTCATGAACAATAAGTTGGTTAGCCACTGCACTATTTATTTGTAAACTACTCAATGTTGCACCTATATCATCATGTAAATCAGCTGTAATTTTGGAACGTTGCATTTCTAAAGCTAATTGTTGTTTGAAATGTATTTTTTGTTTTTCTAATTTCTTCTGATTATACCACCAAAAAACAGCTCCTATTAGTATAGAAGCAATTAAAATCCAAAAAGAAACTGCGTGATAAAAAGGAGCAGAAATCGTAATCCGTAAAGTTTTTTGAACTAATTCTTGATTTGTAAATTTGTCATAAGTACCTAATTCTAATGTATAGATATTTGGCGCTAGATTACTAAAATTAATAGCAGAACCATTCGTAAGATAATTCCATTTTTTACCATTTTCTTTAATTCTAAATATTAACTGTCTTGTAGATGCGGCTGCTAAATCTTTTACATACGCAAAAATTGAAATATTATTTTCATCATAGTTTAGATTAAGAGTAGTTAGTGTATTTACGTTATGCGTTTTAGAAGCCAAAAGCTTATTATTAATTAATATTTCGTCAATATAAACTTCTGGTTTATAATTTGATTTTCGATACAACGGGGGGTTAAAATAATTTAGTCCCGAAATACCCCCAAAAAATAATGTTCCATCAGATGCTTTATAAAATGACCTGTTATTAAAATCCCAATTCTGAATTCCGTCATTTTTATCAAAATTGATAACTTGAAAAGATTGCCAATTTATACTGCTTATTCCTCTTTGATGGCTACAATATGCCGATCCTTTGTCGTCAAGTAATAATCCATAAATATATGTACCAGCTAAACCATTATTAGCATTAAATATTTTAATAATTTTAAAATTTTGATCCAATAAATAAACGCCTTGATTTGTGCCCACCCAATACCTCTTATGTAAAACATCTTTTTGAATGTAAAAAGTTTGAATTCCAGGTAATATTTTAGTTTTTAATTTAAACGTACCGTCAGGTAGTAAATCAAAAAGCAACATGTCGTTATTTAAAAAACTGAAGGCAATTTGATTTTGGTCTAGTACATTAATTTTAAAAAAATTAATTTGCTTGGTGAGTTTTATTTGTTCAAATCTTTTTTCTTCAGGTATGAACCAAAAAAGTCCTTTTGAAAAAGTACACAATATTTTACCGTTTTTTAAAACCTGAAAATCTTGTTCTTGTCCAAATTCTTTTAAATTTTGAATTTGAATTTTTTTAGAGGTCTCTATTTTTTGATTTAAAAAATATAATTCATAAATTTTTGAATTATTTTTTTTATAAATATTAAAAACCCAAATTCCTTTACGTTTATAGTCTGATGCAAAATCAAATCCGACAGAGTTTTTGTTTAAATCAGAGTTTATAATTTTTTTTTCATTTGTGTTCTTATCAAATACTAGCATTATATTATAGTCACTGCCTGTTAGTGGAATAATAATTTTTTTATTGTCAATTTCTCCAAATCGACCTACGCTTTTATTCAATAAAAAGTTAAATTTTGAACTTTCATTCGGAAATTTATTTAATAATTTAGGTGTAAAGTCTAAAATTTTTTGACCTTTACCATCATCGCACATCCACAACCTATTATCTTTATCAAATCCAAAACAATATGATAAAATAAAATCATCATTTTTAATATTTGGAAAAACTATAATTTTTTTAGTCTTTTTATTTAACATTTTAAGATTAAAATTATCTTTAAAAACTATTGCGTTAGTATTCGCTTTTATATGAAGTATTTTACCTAAAACATTAGAGATGTATGATTTTTTACGGGATTTTAAATTGTACTTTAATATTCCGTTTTGTAGCCCTAGATATAAGCAATCCTCAGAAATATCATAGGATGAAGCATAATAACTCTCTTTTTTCTTTATTTTATTGTCTCTTAAAGGATATGAATACTTAAGAGTACGTGTATTTAATTCTATTATTTCATTATCTCCAATAAACCAAATATTTTTTCGTTTATCCATAAAAGGATAATGATTATAAAAAATGTTTTCTTGTAATTCATAAATATGTATAGATATGATAGGTTTTGTTTTTAATTTACCTTTATAGCTTATTTTTTTAGTCTTAATATCATAGGTCGCTAATTGATATTGTCTGTTAAAGCACCATACTTTGTTATCGATGTAGGCAATGGGCATAGCAATATCATCAATCGAATTTTTAAAAATCTTTTGTAACGTGAAACGATCTTGTTCTCTATCATATATATACAAACCTCTTACACTCCCAATGTAAATATTAGAATTTTTATCTTCACAGAAACCATATCCTTGTTGTAAATTGGGGCAATTGGAAAAATATTTGTCTAAATTATATACTTTTACCTTTTTTCCATCAAAACGATTTAAAGCATCATTACATGTAATCCACATAAAACCTTTACTATCCTCAAATCTAAAATAATTAGACCCTTGAGAAAGCCCATCATCCTGAGACAATCTTGTAACCGCAAAATTTGAAATGTCCTGCGCGTAAGCAAAAGACAAAATAGTCACTAATATATATATAGTAAACGCTTTTTTATACATTTGAGAATTGGTTACTAAATAGCTGTTAAAACAATACTAATTATTCTCAAATATATGAACTAAAACAGCAGAATTTAACTGTAAATTCCTACATAAAAATGTGTAAAAAAAGATGTGGATTTAATAAAAAACACCATCTACATAGAACCAACACCCCTCTTGAAAACAAAAACTAGATTTTTCATAATGCTCTTGAGGATATCCTTTGTGGTCAAAATAATACGCTTTAAAAGTTACCGTTGTTTCAGTAAAGTCTACTACGTCTAATTTTACCCAAGTATTTTGCGCCGCCCAAGCTAAAATAGCCTTTTTTGAAGTAAACCTACGCGATAAAGGCGCAGTGGTATCAAATAAATAACTGGCTGCATGTAATGTATATGCTGTATAACGGGAACGCATTAAACATTCAGCAGTAGGCACTTGTTTTTCTTTATTAATATAAGGTAGACAACACGTTTCTAATGAGTGTAAACTTCCACAGGGACAATTAGTCATTTGCTGATGCATTTTTTTGATTCCATTGTACTAAAATAGCTTTCTTCTTCTCTAATGTTGTTTGTTTTTTAGCTTGCTTATTTTTCTTTTTTTGGTCTACTTCCTTTTTGTGAGCCAATCTATTTGTTTCATTACGTCTTCCCATTTATTTCTTGTATAAGTTGAAAAACAGTTGAATTTGTGGTAATCAATTTATCTAGCAATAGTTGCTTGGCTACGTCATAATCATAAACAGTACAATGTTTCTTCCAATCGTCGTGTTGTAATATCTGAGTAATTTTTTGAAGACGCTTAGCAGTTTCATTGGCCGTTCTACATAATTGCCCTGAATAAGAAGGGTCGTTTTTATGATAAAAAGTTGCGGTTTGCTTTACCCAATCAATTGTGATGTAAAATAATTTTTCATGTTCGTTATTGGGTTGAAAATCAACCCATCGCGCATACCCGCAAGCTTGTTGCTGATTGTGATATGATGTATTTGCAATCAAACGCCATCTGCAATTTGCAGCTCTTCCCCAGTGGGTAGAAATACGAAACACTCCTTCTTCAGTAAAATAATACTTACTTCCCGATGCACTCGTATAATCGGGGTTAGTCTTAGGCAAAGTATCTAATGCTACTTGCTGAAAGAGGCAATACGTTTTTTTATGAAAAGTATAGCGCGTGTACATTTTAAAATTCGCCTAATTTCAAATTCCAAACATTCTTTGAAGTGGAACCAAACGTTTTTATCATCGGGAAAAAATATACTTTTTGGGTAATAAATAACTCCTTGTTTTCTGTGGGCGACTGTAAACTAATCGCATACATAAATAAGAAATAAGTTGATGTCACTTCTTTTTTAATGAATTTATCAAAAACCAGTACTGTTTTTTGCTGTTTATAGTTCGTTAACCAAGTGTTTAGGGTATTTTTTGTAGATGTCGCTTCTAAAATATTTGTCACTTGCAAATCATCGGACAGAAACAAATCTTGAATAGATTCATCAATAGCACCTTGAAATTCCTGAGTCGCTTCTGCCTGTTTGTATAACGCTAAATAACTGTAAAAATCAACTATTTTTTGTGCAGCTTGGTCTTGATAAGCCAATATAGCGGCAGGACTAAATTGGGCTTGCATCCCTTGCAATGCTAGTTTTTTCTCGCTTTTTTCTAAGGTTTTAGCACTTACCTCTTCTTTTACAGAAGATGTGTTTTGTGTATACCCAAAAAGCGAAACAAGTACTAACAAATATATGGTCTTACTCTTCATGTGCTATTCTTAAAAATGATATTTTATTTGATGAATCTAGTTGCACACTAACAATCTTCATTTTTTTTAATGAAGGTGTAGGTACAATTAATTTTTTTGAAAACTCGTTTTTATTAAAATATTCTGCGCCTAAATCATTAGGCAGTAAAACAATTACTTCTAAATCATCTGATAGAATTTTTTGCAATTGTTCTTTTCTTGTTTGCCAATCTTTTATATCGCTTTTCATAAAAGCTTTCAGCATTAAAGCATAATCATTTGGTTTTAATTCTATAGCGGTAATTGGGTTATTTGGACTAATAATTACCTGTTTTTTTTCATAAAATGGACTTCTGACAACCACTTTTGTTGGCACTGTAATTTCATTTGCTGCTTGATTCAAATCAATAGGTCTTTCAATAGAATCTTCAATTACATAAGCTTTTACATCTTGCTTTGAAATACTGTCTTTTGTGTAACTATTTTGCAATTGAATACTGTTGTGTTTTCGGCTAAATACTATCCACGTTAAACACAAACCTATTATAAGAGCAATACCAATTAGTCCTAAAACAACATTCTTTTTCTGTATTTTTTTTGGCAGAATATCCCTTTTCTCTTCGACCGTACTACTTATGGGTATGGCCTTAAATTTATAGGCATCCCACTGTGTTTCCTCTATGTAAGCACACAAAATATCTAACATGTCTTTTCTTGGCAATTTTACATTCACTTCAGGTTTTAAATGGGTATAAATCCATTTTTCACTAACCGTTTGTTTTGTTTTTTGCTGAATGTCGTCAATAAGATTTAGAATATCTTGAGAGCTAAAATTTTTCCAATTTCCTGTGTAAAAAGGATAGCTTTTTTGGTATTGTTCCAAAACAATATTTTTTAATTGGTAAAACAATTCTAGTTCAGTCATAAATAGATGGCGAAAGTAAATTATTAGTTTTTATATGTACTGTAAAACCACTGTAAAAGTACTAAAAAAACTTTACAATCAATTGACAGGCATTTTACCAAAAACAAATATCCGCACCCCATTAAGTTTGCCTTGTAAAACTTTAAAAAAACAAACAGTATGAAAACACAAAAAATCCATTTAGTAGCGTTACTTGTAATCAGTCAATTTACATTTGCTCAACATTCTGCCAATTACAACAGCGCAGAAGCTCAAGAAAAAAAAATGAGCGGAAATTACAATTATCAAAACCCGAATGCCTACCAAAATCCAGTGGTAAACACCATTCAAACATCTTATAGTACTGATCAAGAAATGGTTATAACTATAAAGGGGATTTATAATGAAAAAGCAACGAGTCAACGTGCCGTTTTTAGTGTATTACAAGTAGGTAAAACAGCCGAAGAAGTAACTACATTAATGGACGATCGTATTCAAACAGTTATGAATGAACTAAAACTATTTAATCCGGAAATTGAAGTTATTTCAGACATGATTTCCTTTATTCCTACGTATGATTTTGAGGTGCAAAAGAAAATTTTTAATCCTAAAACATACAACGAAAAACCATCTGGATTTGAACTTAAAAAGAACTTAATTATTAAATATAAAAACACAAATGACTTAAACAAAATAATGACTCTTTGTGCCAAACAAGAAATTTATGATTTGGCAAAAGTAGATTATGTAACCTCAAATTTAGATCACATAAGAGATGTATTGCAAGCAAAAGCATCTGAAGAATATAAACAAATGTTAACCAATTATTCTGCTATAATGAATATGGATTTATTCAAAAAAGAAAAAACATTAGTAGAAGGATATAATACGATTTACCCAATGGAGAGTTACAAATCGTATACAGCCTATAGTCAAGCCGCCATAAATTTTTCTCCCGATTCAGAAGTAAATTCAATTAAAAAGAACAGCACACAATTTTATGACGGCGCACTAGCAAAGTCGCATACTTTTGTGGTGAATGCAGATATTACCGAACCTACCATTCAACTATTTTATGATTTGACTATTCGAATTAAATTAAGAGAAGACCAATTACCTAAAAATACAATTATTAGAAATAACAGGTATTATATTATTACTGCCGCGGGAGACATTAAACCATTAGCCTTGTAAAAAAAGCCCCAAATTTGGGGCTTTTTTTATTCCTGAGATTTTTGTAACTTTAGTAACATTTTTTTAAGAGAATAAAGAATTATCTTTACAGAAATTTTTAGTAAACTAGTTACTAAAAAAATTAAACACTGAAAATAGAGAACGTTATAAAATGAAAGAAATCTTAGAACAATCCTATGGATTTATCTTTGAAGAAGAACTGCTTGAAGCTATACTTAAAGTAGCCCAATTCAAAAGTTTCAAAGCAGATGATTACCTTATAGAAATTGGCGATGCGATTCAATCGATGCCCTTACTTATTGAAGGAGCTATCAAAATTTTACGAGAAGATGAAAATGGTGATGAGTTTCTATTGTATTTCTTAGAGCGTGGCGATACCTGTGCGATGACAATGACCTGTTGCATGGGAAATCACAAAAGTAAAATTAGAGCCATTGCAGAAACAGACGGCAGTATGTTAATGCTTCCTGTTGAAAAAATGGAAGAATGGTTAACTAAATATAGAACGTGGCGTAATTTTGTTTTGGAAAGTTATAACATTCGTTTAAACGAAATGCTAGAAGCTATTGATACTTTAGCATTTAAAAATTTAGATGAGCGCATTTTCAAATACCTTTCTGACAAAGTAAAAGTACTAGGCACAACTGAAATTACAAATACACATCAAGAAATTGCTTCAGAATTACACACCTCTAGAGTAGTAGTTTCGCGCTTGTTAAAAGGATTAGAACTCAACGGAAAAATTAAACTTCATAGAAATAAGATTGAAGTTTTACAGTATTAAAAAAGGAATACGATTATGAAAGTAGAACAAATTTATACAGGCTGTATTGCGCATGCCGCCTATTATATCGAAAATAATGGCGAAGTAGCTATTTTTGACCCGTTACGCGAAGTCGAACCCTACTTAGAACGTGCACAAAAAGACGATGCAAAAATCAAATTTATATTTGAAACGCATTTTCATGCTGATTTTGTTTCAGGACATTTAGATTTAGCTCAAAAAACAGGTGCAAAAATAGTTTATGGTCCAACAGCTCAACCTAATTTTGAAGCTATTGTAGCTACAGACGGGCAAGAATTTAAAATTGGTAACTATACCATTAAAGCCATTCACACACCAGGGCATACACTAGAAAGCACGTGTTACTTACTTATAGACGAACACAACAAAGCGCATGGTATCATTACAGGGGATACTTTATTTATTGGCGATGTTGGCCGACCAGACTTGGCACAAAAATTGGTTGAAAATTTAACTGAAGATGTATTGGCTGGTTATTTATATGATTCGTTACGAACTAAAATTATGCCCTTATCTGATGACTTAATTGTTTATCCAAATCATGGTGCTGGTAGTGCTTGTGGTAAAAACATGAGTAAAGAAACAACTGATACATTAGGCAACCAAAAAAAGGTAAACTATGCCCTACGAGCTGATATGAGCAAAGAAGAATTCAAAAAAGAATTATTAGATGGGCTTACCCCTCCTCCGGCCTATTTTCCTCAAAATGTATTGCTAAACATACAAGGGTATGAAAGTTTAGAAAAAGTAGTAGCAAAAGGAAATATTCCGCTTTCTCCCGAAGCTTTTAAAGCTATGGCACTGCAAACCGAAGCGGTTGTATTAGATGTAAGGCATGAAGATGATTTTAGCACGGAACATATTCCTTCTTCCATATTTATTGGCTTACACGGACAGTTTGCACCTTGGGTGGGGGCTTTAATAAGAGATGTAAAACAACCTATCCTATTAATTGCAACAGAAAGCAAAGAAGAAGAAGCTATTAAAAGACTTTCTCGCGTGGGGTTTGACAACACCTTAGGCTATTTAGATGGCGGAATTGAGGCTTGGAAAAAAGCTGGTTTTGAAACAGACCACTTACTTTCTGTTACACCAGAAGAATTTGCTGTAAATTACAAAAGCAAACCTATAATTGATGCACGTAGAAAAGGTGAATTTGAAGCAGAACATGTAGAAGGCGCAGTTAATATTCCTTTGGACTATGTGAATGAACATCTTAAAGAAATACCTCAAGAAACAACCTATTATTTACATTGTGCAGGAGGTTATCGTTCAGTAATAATGGCGTCTATTTTAAAGGCACGAGGCTATCATAATATGATAAATGTGCAAAAAGGTATGGCTGGAATTAGAAACACTACAACCTCGCTAACCGCATTTGTTTGCCCAAATAGTTAGTTAGCCTATTGTGTAAGACATATTTTTACATACATTTGCACGCATTAAAATATTATTCCCAAAAAAGGGATCTTAAAAATTAGTAAAAAAATAAAATGAAAAAATTAGTAGTAGTATTAGTAGCCTTACTTTTCGTTTCTTGTAATAAATTTTCAATAGAAGGAACAGCAACGGGCATTAAAGATGGAACAAAAGTGTATTTAGAAGGTTCTGGAGAAATGGGACCTATGCCAATAGATACTGTTGAAGTTAAAGATGGAAAATTTGAATTTGAAGGAAAATCAGAACTTCCAGAAATTGGTTTCATTAGTATTGATGGTGTAATAGACCCGCAATTTCAAACACGAAAAATGGTACCATTAATTATAGAAAAAGGGAGTGTTGAGGTTGTTTTTAATAAAGATGAAATTCAAAAATCTCAAATTTCTGGAACTACTAATAATGATAAATTTGCTGAATACAACAAAAAAGCAGATGTAATTTATAAAAAATTACAAGCTTTTCAAACGGCAAATCAAGAAGCGATGATTGCGGCTCAAAAAAGTAAAGATGAAGCTACAATAAAAAAACTTCAAACACAATATTTAGCTATCGTTGATGAAATGGACAAGCAATCTGTAGATTTTGTTAAAAATAATCCTGATGCGTTTTTATCGGTACTGCTTTTAGAAAACTTTATTAGTAGAGGCAAATTACCTACTAGCGAAGTAAAAAGTTATTTTGACAAATTAGATTCAAGTTTGTTAGCTACTAAAAGTGCTAAAAACACCAAGAAAATGATTGATGCCAAATTAAAAAATGAAAAAGGACAACAAGCACAAGATTTTTCTGCTAAAACACCAGATGGTAAAACCGTTTCATTAAAACAAGTTTTAGGAAAAGTAACTATTATTGATTTTTGGGCATCTTGGTGTGAACCTTGTAGAAAAGAAAATCCAAGTGTAGTGGCTTTATATAATGAATTACATGCAAAAGGATTAAACATTATAGGCGTTTCTATGGATGATGATGTGGCAAAATGGAAAGAAGCTATTGCAAAAGACAAATTAACTTGGACTCAAGTTTCTACGTTAAAAGGTTTTCAGGTGGATCCTATTGCAAAACAATATAATGTAAATCAAATACCTTCTACTTTCATTCTTGATGCAAAAGGAAATATTGTTGCAAAAGATTTGAGAGGAGACGAGTTAAAAGCAAAAGTAGTAGAGCTATTAAGCAAATAAGTAAAATTTATTTACTCCATTATAAAAAAAATCTCCTTATGGAGATTTTTTTTTATTCATTTACAAGGAGTTAGAATTTAAACTTGAAAATACTTAAAAAAAGATTGGGAACATTTAAAAACAATAGTATATTTGCACGCACATTAAGGCTGGGGAGATACTCAAGCGGCCAACGAGGGCAGACTGTAAATCTGCTGACTAAGTCTTCGCAGGTTCGAATCCTGCTCTCCCCACAAAAGCACTTCTAACGAGGTGCTTTTTTTATTTTTATTTATTACAAACTTGATAGGAGCAGTGACGGTGTAATTAAAATATCAATCACAAATACTATTTAAACATCAGTTTATTAAATATTTATTTAATTCATTTATAACATCTTCACTATCAGGACTTGGGGCATTTTTATTTACAAGTCTTCCCTTTTTATCAAAAATCATATATCGAGGTATAGATTTTAGTTGCATTTCCTTATAAAACATTGCATTAGGATAATTTAAAGCCAATAAATTATTTTCGTTTAAAGAAAGACCTTCACTTTTTGAAGCGTTTTGCCATTTTTCAAAATCATTATCAATTGAAATATAAAGAAACACAATATTTTTATTTTTATATTTATCTTGAAGTTTTTTGGAATCAGACATTGATGCCCTGCAAGGGGCGCACCAACTTGCCCAGAAATCAATAAAAACAACTTTGCCAACAAACTTCTTTTTTATATTTTCAAAATCCATTTTGTCTTTTTTATTTCCTAAAAAATATAAGTTCTTAGTGATACTTTTTATATCAGTATAATCAATAAGGAACTTTTCTTTTAAATCATTAATCAAGCTTTGATTACTAATATTATTTTTTAACTTTAAAAAATAATTATTGATATCAGTTTGTGAAGAATATTGTGCTAATTCTTGAAAATATGTATATAAAAGAAAGTCTTTGTTCTCTTTTTGAATTTCTTTATAAAGCAAAACATTATCAAATTGTTTTTTACTATCATAACTTGAACCACTACCTAGTTTGATAAGAACTGGCTTGTATATTGAATTAAAATTGTCAATAATAATATTTCTATTATAATAGAGTGATAAATCTAATTGGTCATTTAATTTATTCACATGATTATTAGAAAGTGAATTAAGTTGAGCATTTAAACCATCAAGATAAATTTTATAACTAAAATCAGAGATTTTATGAAGTAGATGTATTGAATCTAATTTTTTCTTTTTTAAATTAGTTAAGTCTATTTTTTCCTTCCTTGCTAACTGATTTTCTTTTTCTGATCTAAATCTTTTATTATTAAAAAAAAAATCAATGTCGTCTTCAATAATTTTCGATTTTAAATTTAAATCTTTGAAAAAGTTTAACTCTTCAAAAGTCACATCTCTATTTTTTATAAAACATATTGGTGCATCATTTTCATATTCAAAAACTACAATATCACCAGGTTTGAAATTATATAATGAACTAAAATGATAATGATAACCATGTGAAAATATTATATCTTTATGAGTGTAAATTTTAATGGTATCATTCTTTCTGTAGTTATTTTTTTGTATTTGATGACTTCTAAAATCACCAACTATATTATAATTAATATGATTTAAGCGTACCGACTTAGCACCATTATTACTTACTAATGTATCTTTTTTGAAAGTTCTTTCTTTAAAAATTATTGTAATAATTGAATCAATTTTAATTTCATTTTTAACAGATACTATATTCTCATTATTACATGATATATAGACAATAAATGATAAACATATAAATAATAGTATTTTTTTCATCTTTGTTTTTTTAATTCTCAATCGCTTAATTTCGGTTAAGATTATAAGAATTGTTAGAAATTTTTTTTAAAAAATTATAAATCTAATTTATTAACAAATGTTAACTATTTTGATTTAAAATCAGTTATTATTTTTTTATAATTTAAACTATCTTTTAATGAAGGTGCATTAACCATTACTACTTCATTTTCTTTGTTTAATATAACATATCTTGGTATTTGCTTTACATTTAAATAATCTGCGATAGAAAACTTTGTTTTATTTATTAAATATTGATTTTTTTGAATGTTATAATTTTCTAATTGAGAAATACGCTTTATCCAATCACTTTTATTTTCATCAATTGACATATAAATGATAGTAACATTATTATTAATTAAGTAATTTCTAAATTGATTAGTTTCTTTTAGATCGCTTACACAAGGAGCGCACCAACTTGCCCAAAAATCAATAACTTTTATTGCGTTTTTTTCCAAATTTAAAACTTCATCAATGGTATGTACATTACTATTTGTATCAATAACAGTTGAATTTAAAATCTCAACAGGAAGTTTAAATTTAAATGTTTTTAAATTTTCAGAAACTTTTTTCAATAAACTAATGTATGTTTCATTTTTTATCATTTTAGAATATTTAGTTATTGAATCTATTAGAGTTTCAGTTAAAGCTGGATTCAAATTATTAAAAAAGTCAATTAGCGTTTTTGTTATGGCATATTCTTTTACATTTCCATCTAATTTTTTTTCAATAAAATTTAATTGAAACATTAATAATTCTTTAGAATATTCAACCTTATTACTTTTAACAATTGAAATATAACTCACATACTTCATCAATGCTAGATTATAACAAATATCATCTTGTAAGTTCTTATGAATAAAAAAATCAATTTTAATATCACTCAAATAAGTAGGATTTTCAATAATCTGTTTTTTAGGAATTAATATCCAATTTAAATATTCAAAGAACAATACCTTTTTAAATCGACTAAAAAAAGCATCAGAAACTATATTATTTTTACAATACTTTTCCAAAAATAATATTTTCTTATTGTATATATTAAAACAATCTTTTTTAAATTTAGTGAGTTTCATCTCAGGTAAATATATAGGGTATTTAATCCCAGCTTGTAATAATTGACCATAAAAATTATAATACTTAGCATTTTTTCCTTTGAAAATTAAAAAATTATTAACAGTTTTAAAAGTTATCTCATCACCGGGTGTTACATATATAGTTAGAGGAATAGTTTGTGGTGAAGTACTATAAATTCTAAAAATTTTTGAATTTTTAATATTGACTTTAAAACTTAACTCTTTTTTAGCTTCCCTTGAAAATCTAGAAAACCCAATAAATTCATTTTCAGCATCATCTAATACGATACTTTTTGTTAATGTATCATTTTTTTCTAAAATAAAATCAGCAGTCAAATCCTTTGTTTCTATAGAAAATAAAGATTGTAAAATAAATAAAGAGACAATAAAACTAAAGTATATAATTTTCATATATTTCCATTAAAAAAATGACCTCAAAATTGCTTTTAAGTTTAATTATTCATTTCTATAACGTAAATCTATGAAAATATTATATATTTTACTATGTAGTATAATGAAAAACTAGCAACTACTGAAAGTTACTGCTTTTTGATTCATTAATTAAATTTTTTATGTAAAAGGATTCGCGCAATAGGTAATCTTTTTTTATAAACATTTTATATACACTATCCATACACTATCCATACACTATCTATGGAGTATCTATACACCTGAACCTTCTTAAAATAACAATACATATTTATTAATTATGTTTTTGAAGGAAAAAAATACGCAATATTCTGCTAGAAGTATAGAGGAAGTAATACTATCATTTTTAATTAGAAAGTGGAACCGACATACGATTTATTCAAGATTTATTAGGTCATAGCAGTCCGAAGACCACAATGATTTACACTCATGTAACAAACGATAGTTTGAAAAAAATAAAAAATCCTTTTGATGTGTAAGTTTTTTAATCTAAATTTGAAATGCTTAATAAAAATAAGCGAAATAAAAGTAAGCAAAACTTTCGCCAATCTTGCCAATTTGGAATAAAAGTAGTTTGAAAGTTTCGCATATATACAAGTTATAGGCAACCGTAAGACACAACAACAATGACATTAACACAAGAACATTTGGACTTTGAAAAATTCAGCCGACAATTAATCGGACTGACCATTTTGAAGGTTGAATATTCTGAAATCATTTATGAGCCGACAAATCCACAACCATATTACCCGACACAATTCCCAAATCTTGACTCGGTTGACTTCTCAATATTTTTCCATACAGACAAAGACAAATTGGTAGAGATTTATTGGGATGGTAAATTTTTTCAATTTGGAATTGGAATTAAAATAAACGAGCTATCTGACTTTTCTGGAAACATAAAATGGGATGTTTCAACTAACGATCTTTGGAAAAAGTTTATTGGGACAACAATTTCTGACATTCACACTACTTGGGAAACTGTTACGATAAAAGAAGAAGGGTCTGGCAAGACAGAAAGTTTTACTTATCCGCAGGACATAAAAATTACTTTTTCAAACGACAAGAATATATTTATAAGTGCGGCTGGTTTTTTAAATCAAGGTGACAAGGAAGTTTACGGAATGCTTGACAATTTAACGGTGACAGACAACGAGGAATTAGCAAGACAAGTAAAAATGATAAATTAACAAATGACAAGAACGGCAGCCTATAACACGGGTTTTGCGTCAGGCGGGCTGACGTGTAAACTTGGAGCTTTGTGCTTCTAATAAACTTTAATAATAAATTGAAACTTTGTGGTCCGAAACCCGCCCGAACGCAAAGCCCGAAAACGTTAGAGCGAAAGGGCGAACCCTCTCGCTCTAACCAGCGCCCCTTCGCCTAACTAGCGCTTTGAAAAATCCAAAGCACTTCGCAAAGCGCCGCTGGTTAGCAGTAATCCCACAAAAATGACCACATATGAGATTAAAATTCATAATATTATCAGTAATGTTTTTATCGAAATTGAGTTCACAAACTAAATTCAAAGTTGAACAAAAAGAAACTGAAACTTGGAGAAATGTTTATTCACTTATTGATGAAAAAAATAACTTAATAAAAGTATTAGATTCGTCAAAATATTACATAACATTCAATTTTGATAATTATGGATATTTTGCGGTTTTTGGCAAGAAAGGAAATCCTGGTTGGACTGCAATTGATGCAAAAGAAAATATATTGTTTCAAGTTTATAATACAAGTTTTGGAGAACCAAGTCCAGATTATTTAATTGAAAATAAAATTAGAATAATTGATGACGAAAATAAAATTGGATTTGCAAACGAAAAAGGTCAAATAGTTATAAAACCTCAATTTGAAATTGTGACTTCATTTCATAATGGAAAAGCAATAATTGGAGAAAAGTGTAAAAAAGTTCCTTGGAAAGAACACGCAAAAGAAGAAGATTGCCAACACTACTCTATTGTTTGCGAAAATTTCGGATATATAAATGAAAAAGGAGAAATTTTAAAACTTGGAAATTATACGTTTGAAGAAATAAAGAAAGAAATTGATTGGAAAGCAGACGAAAGAGAATAAAAAGTACTACAGCTAACAGGCGTTTGGCAAGATTCCTGTGGCAGTCGCTGCGCTCGTGTGCGAATTTTGTAGTAAATTCACGTTTATTTCTCGCAAGAAATTTTATCTTTGATAGAAAATAATTCGTTCCCAATTTCACTACAAACTGATAGCTGCGGAACGTTTCAACTAAAAAATCCCAATCAAATGATTGGGATTTTTAGTTATTTTAAGTTCGCTAAACTCTGCTCAATCATGGCAATCTTTGCTAAAGCATCTGCTTCTTTTTTGCGTTCATTTGCAATTACTTGCTCTGGAGCGCCTGCTACAAATTTTTCATTAGATAATTTAGCTTGAACTGATTTTAAGAAACCTTTACTATAATTTAATTCTTCATTTAATTTAGAAATTTCCGCTTCAATATCAATAGCACCAGTTATAGGAATAAAATACTCATTTGATTTTACACGATAAGATAAGGCTGCTTCTACTTTTGTAGTCACATATTCAATAGCGGTAACATTGCCTAATTTTTGAATTATCGAATCAAAATAAACAGATGCTTTTTCATTATTTAGTACTTTTAATTCGATGGCGTCTTTAAAGGATATGTTTTTATCTTTTCTAATTGTGCGAATTCCTGAGATAACTTCTGTAGCAAAATCAAAATCAGAAATAATTTTTTCATTATACGGTTTTGATTCAGGCCATGATGCAATAATTAAGGCTTGTTCTGGTGTTCTTTCCGCAATATGTTGCCAAATTTCTTCTGTTAAAAATGGCATAAACGGATGCAATAATTTTAAATTAGCCTCAAGCATTTCAATGGCTTTAGTAAATGTTGTTTGGTCTATCGGTTGTTGATAACCTGGCTTAATCATCTCTAAAAACCAAGAGCAGAAATCATCCCAAACCAATTTATAAATTGCCATTAAGGAATCTGAAATTCTGTATTTATCA
Organism: Flavobacterium sp. 20NA77.7; assembly: GCF_031326205.1. Lineage (NCBI taxonomy): Bacteria > Pseudomonadati > Bacteroidota > Flavobacteriia > Flavobacteriales > Flavobacteriaceae > Flavobacterium > Flavobacterium nakdongense. The sequence goes on from NZ_CP133721.1 coordinate 1,275,230, forward strand.
AAATTAGATTCTATTTCGGCAAGTGTTTTTTGTAATTTGGCTTCATACCATTCTATAGCTACTTTTGAAGCTTCGGGCTGTGGCATATCGGCTACCTCCCACCCTTTAATTAATCTAAACGCATTCCAAATTTTAGTAGCAAAACCTTTTCCTTGGTTACACAGTTCTTCATCAAATAAAATATCATTTCCTGCAGAAGCACTTAATAACAGACCAACACGAACACCATCTGCACCAAATTTTTCGATAAGTCCAAGAGGTTCTGGAGAATTTCCTAATGATTTAGACATTTTTCGCCCTTGTTTGTCTCGTACTAAACCCGTTAGATATACATTACTAAACGGTTTTTCACCTGCATATTCATATCCTGCAATAATCATTCGAGCTACCCAGAAAAATAAAATATCTGGACCAGTTACTAAATCATTTGTAGGATAGTAATATTTAAATTCTTCATTATCGGGCTGCATAATTCCTCCAAAAACTGCCATTGGCCATAACCAAGAAGAAAACCAAGTATCTAGCGCATCGGCATCCTGAGTAAGGTTGTCTGTTGTCAGTTGAGGGTTGTTGGTTCTCTGTTTTGCTAATTCAAGAGCATCTTCAATGGTCTCAGCTACCACAAAATCTTCTTTTCCGTCGCCATAATAGTAGGCCGGAATTTGTTGTCCCCACCACAATTGACGCGAAATATTCCAATCTCTAATATTATTTAGCCAATGTGCATAGGTATTATTGAAACGGTTTGGATGCAATTTAATTTCATCTGATTCTAAAACCGCTTTAATGGCTGGTTTTACCAAATCTTCCATTTTTAGAAACCATTGATCCGATAAACGAGGTTCAATTACGGCTTTCGTTCGTTCTGAAGTTCCTACATTATTCGTATAATTTTCGACTTTCACTAACGCACCAATGCTTTCTAATTCTTTTTCAATAGCTGCACGCACTACAAAACGATCTTGACCTTCATAATGCAAGCCAAACGAATTTAATGTAGCATCTTCGTTAAATATATCGATAATTTCTAGTCCGTGTTTATCTCCTAAATTTTTATCATTAACATCGTGAGCCGGAGTTACTTTTAAACATCCTGTTCCAAATTCTCTATCCACATATTCATCAAAAATAATTGGAATCACACGGTTACAAATAGGTACAATAGCTTTTTTACCTTTCAAATGAAAATAACGCTCATCTTCAGGATGAATACAAATAGCAGTATCGCCTAAAATGGTTTCTGGACGTGTTGTAGCAATGGTAACAAACTCTGAACTTCCTTCAATTTGATATCTTAAATGATATAATTTTCCTTGTCGCTCTTCATAGATTACTTCTTCATCTGACAATGTAGTTTTGGCTTCTGGATCCCAATTTACCATTCTGTACCCGCGATAAATTAGGCCTTTATTATATAAATCAACAAAAGAACGAATTACCGAAGCCGACATATCTGGGTCCATTGTAAATTTTGTACGATCCCAATCACATGAACAACCCAATTGTTTTAATTGTTCTAAGATAGTTCCACCATATTTTTCAGTCCAATCCCAAGCATGTTTCAAAAATTCTTCTCTAGATAAATCATTTTTATTGATACCTTCAGCTTTTAATTTTGCCACTACTTTTGCTTCCGTTGCAATAGAGGCATGGTCAGTTCCTGGCACCCAACATGCATTAAACCCTTTTAAACGCGCACGTCTAATCAACACATCTTGAATGGTATTATTAAGCATGTGGCCCATGTGTAATACACCTGTAACATTTGGCGGTGGAATTACTATTGTATAAGGCGTACGATGGTCTGGTTTAGAATGAAAATAGTTGTTTTTCATCCAATAGTCGTACCATTTTCTTTCAACTGCTTTGGCTTCAAATTGTGCGGGTATCATATGCTAATTTAAGTTTTACTATTTAGTAATTCCACAAATTGTAGAATGTAAAAGATACTATTAAACTATTAGTGTGCAAAATGCAATATTGGAATAGTTTTTGTAGTATTTCATGCAAAAATAGGCATATCGAGAGAATAAAAAAAATGTATTTTCTATTTGTTTGTTCTTGAAAAAAAAATTACTTTTACTAAACTCAAATTTTACACAAATGAAAAAGTTACTATTTAGCATAACCTTATTTTTATGTGGAATCCTATCGTATGGTCAAAATGGTCCTAAAATAGAATTCAAAGAAGAAACCATTAATTATGGTACGGTTACCAAAGGAGAAGATAGTGGCAAAAGAGTATTTGAATTTACAAATACGGGCAATGAACCCTTACTTATAAGCGATGCTAAAAGCAGTTGTGGTTGCACGGTTCCAAGTTATCCAAAAGAGCCTATTGCACCAGGAGCTACTGGTACAATTGAAGTGCAATACAACATGAATCCAGGTCCTATAAGTAAAACAATTACAATTACTACAAATGCAATTAATAAAGAAAATGGCATGGTTGCCCTTCGAATAAAAGGAAATGTGATTGTAAAAGAAGAAAAAAGTGTACTCGAAAAGAAAAAAGAAGGTCCAAGAATTTAAAATACAATCCCGGGTTTATTCTTGGGATTTTTTTTATATTTCGGTTTCTAAGTATAAAAAATAGGTTAGTAATTGACCCTCACGCTCAACTTTTAATTCTATCATTTGTCCATCATTCGTCTCGAAAATAGACATTAATTGATCTAAAGTATAGTTTATAGCTTTACGCTTATTTACTGAAATAATCTTATCTCCTTTTACAATTCCAGCTCTATATGCAGGTGAATTTATTCGAACAAAAGCAACTTCAAAACCAGGTTTAAACACATAATTAAATCTAAACTTAGAATCCTCAAAAATAATTTCATTTACATTAATCGCATTTGAAGGCGTATCAATTCTAATTTTTTCTTCTATAACATCTAAACCTCCATGTTGAATTTTTATACCTGCCATATTATATAAAAACGGTTCATAGAAATTCCTATTGGGTTTTAAATAAATTTTTTCATGAGGATAATCAAATAAAAGTGTAAATCGTTTTAAGAGTTCTCCGCCTATCGAGCCATCTCTATCAGCAAAAAAATTTTTAAAAGAAAAAGCTAACGAATCAGGAAATGAAACTATAGGCTTATCTATTAAAAAATCATTGATTTTTATCGTTGAATACCTTGCTCTCTTTCCAAAAATTTCTCCACCTAGCCCTACGCCTAAAAAATCATAAATGGTTGTAATCTGTTCTAATTCTATGGGTTTATTTAATAACCATAACCCGTCTGAAAGCCCTGTGTCTAATAACAATTCCAATTGTTGTTGAAACTTATTTTCAATATTCAACTGTATAGGCAAATAAGGTTTGCCATCTTTTAGTCGGAAATCTATTTGTTTAAAATCCGTTTTATTTAATTTACGAGGTTCACTTTGATACATGATTACTCTTTTAGTAACATAATTAATTTCTACTATATTGTTTTTAAAAAAATCTGTTCCTAAAATACCATGAATAGGGATATTGATGTTAGAAGTAAGTTCATAACTATCATGCAACAACAATACAATAGTTGCCTCTTTAAAATATAAATTTTTAAATTTGATTTCGTTGTTTTTTGATACATAAGCATCTAACGGCTCTGCTACGCCAGGTCCTGTAATTTTTATTTTTGTAATATAGGAAAAAGCGATACTATCTTGCTCTTGAAAACCAAAAATAAGATTTGAATTCGATCCTGTATCTAAAACTAAATTTAGCTTAGTTCCATTAACTTCGGGATGCACAATAACCATGTTGTTTATTAAATCAAAAGGAATGCTTACTTTTTCTTTGTTTTTCAAAAACACCCAACTGCTCTGAGCATACATAGAAAAACAACTAAATACTAGTAATAGAAAATTAAAAAAGCGACTCATAATAACAAAAGTTTTACTAAAAATACAAAATAGATAGGAGTACTAAAACTTTTTAGCTGTATTTTCTAATTTAAAACTATATTTTTTGCAAATTTGCATACCAAAAAAGATAAAACCATGCCAAAAATTTCAAACAAAGGGCATCAAATGCCTGAATCACCTATTAGAAAATTAGTTCCTTATGCAGAAGGCGCTAAAAAAAGAGGTGTAAAAGTATATCATTTAAACATTGGACAACCTGATATTAAGACTCCCGAAGTTGCTTTACAAGCGGTTAAAAATTTTGATATTAAGGTTTTGGAGTATAGTCACAGTGCAGGTTTTGAAAGTTATAGAAATAAGCTTTCTGCTTATTATAAAACACATACCTTACCTGTAGAACCACAAGATATTATTATAACAACGGGTGGTTCAGAAGCACTTATGTTTGCCTTAGGCTCAACATTAGATCAAGGTGATGAAGTTATTATTCCAGAGCCCTTTTATGCCAATTACAACGGCTTTGCTACAGCCAGTGGTGTAACTGTTGTTCCTGTAATCAGTGGTATTGAAACGGGGTTTGCCTTACCTCCTATTGAAGCATTTGAAGCGCTGATTACACCTAAAACAAAAGCCATTTTGATTTGTAATCCTGGAAATCCAACAGGTTATTTATATTCTAAAGAAGAAATTGAAAAACTAGCTGAAATTGTAAAAAAACATGATTTGTTTTTAATTGCAGATGAAGTGTACAGAGAGTTTGCTTATGATGGTTTACAACACCATTCCGTATTAAACATTACTGGTTTAGAACAACACGCTATCATGATTGATTCGGTATCTAAACGATATAGTATGTGTGGTGCTAGAATTGGTTGTATTGTATCTAAAAACAAAGAACTAATGGCAACTGCTATGAAATTTGCTCAAGCACGATTAAGCCCACCTACTTACGCTCAAGTAGCTAGTGAAGCAGCCTTAGACACACCTCAAAGTTATTTTGATGAAGTAATTACCGAATATAAAGACCGAAGAGATACATTGATTGCAGAAATGCAAAAAATTGAAGGTGTAACCATTGCTACTCCAAAAGGTGCTTTCTATTGCATTGCTAAATTGCCTGTAAAAAATGCAGATGATTTTGCACAATGGCTATTGGAATCGTATGATTTTAATGGAGAAACTGTTATGGTTGCACCTGCTGCTGGATTTTACTCTACTCCAGGTGTAGGATTAGATGAAGTACGAATAGCTTATGTATTAAAAAAAGAAGATTTGATTAAATCTGTAGCAATTTTAAAAGAAGCACTAGAAGTTTACCCTAACTAAATACTAAAAAAAACGTCCCAACTCATTGGGACGTTTTTTTTATTTCAATTTACTTTTATAATATTTTCTGAGTTTTTCTAATTTGGGCGCAATTACCATTTGACAATACCCCTGCTCTTTATTCTGATTGTAATAATTTTGATGGTAATCCTCTGCTAAATAAAAGACAGTAGCTTGTTTGACTTCAGTTACAATAGGATTGGCGTATAATTTTTCTTTTTCAATCCATTCGATATAACGCGCTGCTTGTTGTTTTTGTTCTTCGGTATGATAAAAAATTGAACTTCTGTATTGTGTTCCTACATCTGCTCCTTGCCTATTTAAGGTAGTTGGGTCGTGTGTAGCAAAGAAAATTTCCAATAAATCTTCATAAGCTACCTCATTTGGGTTATACGAAATCTGAATTGCTTCGGCATGTCCTGTAGTGCCATTACATACTTCTCTGTAAGCAGGATTTTTAATAAAACCACCCGTGTAACCCGATACCACTTTTTCTACACCTTTAACATCTAAAAAAATTGCTTCGGTACACCAGAAACAACCTCCCGCAAAAGTGGCAATTTGTAAACTATCATTCATTGTTTCTACATTTTTTTGAATGGGATGATTTGATGGTTTCATTTCTTTGCTATTACAGGAAAGACTTAAAAAAACCAGCAGTGAAAATACAATATTTTGCATCGTTTTTTTTCAAATTTACTACAATTAAATACAAGACGGTGTATTTTAACTAATCTTTTAGATTTGTTTCTAATTTTTGTTTTTTATTTGTTACTTTGTAGAAATTGAACGTATGATTAAAGCAGAAAACATCAATAAATATTATGGTTCTTTACATGTACTCAAAAATGTAAGCCTAGAAATAAACAAAGGTGAAATTATTGCTATTGTTGGTCCTTCAGGTGCAGGAAAAACAACCTTACTGCAACTATTAGGCACGCTTGACAGTCCATCAAAAGAAGCGCAATCAACGAGTTTACTTTCTATTAATAACCAAAATGTTTTTGAACTTAACGAAAAAGCATTAGCCCAATTTAGAAACTTAAATTTAGGATTTATTTTTCAATTTCATCAATTACTACCCGAGTTCACCGCTCTGGAAAATGTTTGCATTCCAGGTTTTATTGCAAAAAAATCAAAAGCAGAAGTTGAAAAAGAAGCCATTAGATTATTAACCTATTTGGGCTTAGAAGATCGTATGCATCATAAACCAAACGAACTTTCTGGCGGACAACAGCAACGCGTAGCTGTAGCTAGAGCTTTGATTAACAATCCTGCTGTTATTTTTGCAGATGAACCTTCTGGTAACCTTGACCATAGTTCGGCGGAAAACTTACATGAATTATTTTTTAAACTTAGAGCTGAATTTGGGCAAACGTTTGTCATTGTTACACACAACGAAGAGTTGGCCAATATGGCAGATCGAAAATTAGTTATGATTGATGGTGTTTTGCAAAATTCATAAAAATGACACCAGAAGAATTAAAAGATTTTTTAGACCAAAAAGTTATTCAGTACAACACACTTGATTTCATTGATTCAGATCCTATACAGATTCCACATTTATTTAGTCAAAAAGAAGATATTGAAATAGCAGGTTTTTTAGCCGCAACAATTGCTTGGGGAAATAGAAAAATGATAATTTCGAATTCGCATAAACTCATGCAAATTATGGGAAATTCTCCCTATGATTTTGTAATGAATCATAAAGAAATCCATTTAGAGAAATTATCAAATTTTGTACATCGTACCTTTAATGCTGCTGATGCCGTTACTTTTATAAAAGCGTTACAACATCTTTACAAGAATAATCCCGATTTAGAAAGTGTATTTTATAAACATATTGAAACTAATTCGACTCAGAAAAGCATATCCGAATTTAAGAAAACCTTTTTTGAAATCCCGCATTTGACAAGAACACAAAAACACATATCAGATCCACAAAATGGTTCGGCGGCGAAAAGAATTAACATGTATTTACGATGGATGGTTAGAAAAGATGCAGCGGGTGTTGACTTAGGGATTTGGAATTCTATTCCAACCTCTGCTCTTTCTTGCCCATTAGATGTACATTCAGGGAACGTAGCCCGAAAATTAGGATTATTATCTCGTAAGCAAAATGATGCTAAAGCTTTACTTGAATTGGATACTAATTTGAGAAAATTAGACGCCAATGACCCTGTAAAATATGATTATGCCTTGTTTGGATTAGGGGTATTTGAAGGGTTTTAGTTTTCATAAAACTATTTTTTTGTTTTAAATAATTTTATTTATTAAACATTAAATTACATAAAACAAAACGAGGAGCATAAAGTATTATAATTTACACCTATTAAACAAAAACGGCTGTTAATAAAATACAGATTTCTCTTAATCGAATTGTTTACCTTGATGAAAATAAAAAACTTGAAGAATAATTTTTAAACCACAAAAAAGGTGTATATATTTGATGGTATTTATTAGTCAGTGGCTATTTTGCCTAAAATTACGCAAAAATGAAGAAATCATACAAAATATTAATTACTGTAATCGTAATCATTTCATTAAGTTTATTCTTTAAAGGGAGAATATCAGGACAAAAATTTGATAGCGAAAAATGGAAATATTCTAATCTTAATTCGGAAGAAAATTGGAATTTAAGATGGAGTATGATGAATAGTTTGCGGAATAATTATGAATTGAAAGGAAAAACAAAATCCGAAATTATTGGCTTGTTAGGAAAACCTGACGCTGAAGTTAGAAACGAAATGTCATATTCTCTGGGTTATACTGGATTTGGAATAAATACTGGAACATTAATAATTCGTTTAGATGAAAATGGAATTGTAGAAAATCTAAATGTTCACCAAGGATAATGAATAAAATATTTGAAATAATAACTGAAATTGTTGGTTGGATTCAAATTGTTTTGTCGCCTACTCTACTTGGAATTGGCTTCGGTTTTGGAATTTATTACTATTTTCCAAACCAAAATGGAATGATATTCGGAATTATTGTATCGATTATTGGGCTTGTCTTTGGACTAATTTGGGCAACCAAAAAATTAAAGACAACAGGAACAATTCATTTTTTATCAAGAATTAGTACAACTCTAGAATTGGACAACGTAGAAAAAACAGAAAATGGAAAAACAGAAAAGTAGAACAATGAAAAAAATCATTTTAATAAAATCATTACTATTCGGAATACTATATTTTTTGTTTTCGACAAGTCTAGATTATACAGATTTGTTTAAAGTTCCATTTATTATTTTAATGCAATTTTTACCTGGAATAACTTTTCCAATTTCGGCAGTGAATTATATAAAATTAAAAACTACTCCCATAAAAGTTATTGTTCACATCCTATTTTCAGTTATAATTTATTACTCAAATGTCTGGCTTTACTCATATCAAAATGATTTTAAATTAAGTCCAATATTTGCTGGATTATTAGGTTCTTTATTATTTCTTGTAATGTCTAAATATATTTTAAAACTTAATACCAAATGGAATGAGATAATAATTAGTAGCTTATTGAGTGGAATTGTATTTTTACCTATTGTAATTTTTGAAGGAATTGGAATTTCTATTGGATTAGCGATTTTACTTTGGACACTTCTGAATGGAGTAATAATGTATAAATCTCAAAAAAACATTTAAGCTAACTGCGGTAACTGTTGTACAACACCTTATTCTCAAAACAATTTGCAAAAAGTTCCTTCGCATGATAGTTTTAAGTTAGATTCAATGTTGTTACGATTAAACTTTTTACTAAATCTCTGCCTTTAGAAATATATGAAAAGTTACCATACATCCATTCGCACAAGAAAACTTATAAAATGCTATCTTTTGTGGAGAATACCGGATTCGAACCGGTCGCCTCTACGCTGCCAGCGTAGCGCTCTAGCCAAATGAGCTAATCCCCCTTTTTTTGATTTAAAATAAATATCCCGACCTAAGTCGGGATAAATATATAAAATAAATTGGAATCTATTAAGATAATGCCGCTTTTACTTGGTCAGCCGCTTCTTGGAATTGAACAGCAGATAAGATTGGCATACCTGAATTATCAATTAATTCTTTCGCTAACTCTGCATTTGTACCTTGTAAACGTACAATGATAGGCACTTTAATAGCATCGCCCATGTTTTTATAAGCATCAACTACTCCTTGTGCTACTCTATCGCAACGTACAATCCCACCAAAAATATTAATTAAAATAGCTTTTACATTTGGATCTTTTAAGATAATACGGAATGCTGTTTCTACACGTTTTGCATCGGCAGTACCCCCTACGTCTAAGAAATTTGCTGGTTCAAAACCTGCATACTTAATTAAGTCCATAGTAGCCATTGCTAAACCAGCACCATTAACCATACATCCCACCGTTCCATCAAGATCTACATAATTTAAACCTGCTTCTTTAGCTTCTACTTCAATGGCTCTTTCTTCTGTAATGTCTCTCATTTCAGCTAAATCTGCATGACGGTATAGCGCATTATCATCTAAAGTCACTTTAGCATCAACAGCCATTATTTTATTATCAGAAGTTTTTAATACTGGATTAATTTCAAACATAGAAGAATCAGAACCAATATAAGCCTTGTATAATGCATCAACAAATTTTACCATTTCTTTGAACGCATCGCCCGACAAACCTAAGTTAAAAGCAATTCTTCGTGCTTGAAACCCTTGTAAACCAACTGAAGGATCAATTTCTTCTGTAAAAATTAAATGAGGAGTATGTTCAGCCACTTCTTCAATATCCATTCCACCTTCTGTAGAATACATAATCATATTACGACCTTTACCTCTATTTAACAATACAGACATGTAAAACTCTTTTGTTTCAGATTCACCTGGATAGTATACATCTTCAGCAACTAAAACTTTGTGAACGCGTTTACCAGTTGGAGGTGTTTGAGGTGTAATTAAATCCATACCAATAATTTGACCTGCAATTTCTTTAACTTGGTCTAAATTTTTAGCTAATTTCACACCGCCACCTTTACCTCTTCCACCTGCATGGATTTGAGCTTTGATAACATGCCAACCCGTTCCTGTTTCTGCAGTTAACTGTTTCGCTTTTTCAACTGCTTCTTCAGCATTGTTTGCTACATAACCACGTTGTATACGTACTCCGTAGCTTGCTAATATACTTTTACCTTGATATTCGTGTAAATTCATAATATGTAAGAGTTAATCTTGTTTTAAAAAGTGCCACAAAAATAACAAAGTAATTTCTAACAGACTAATATTTAAACATATTTTTAGGTAATTTGGTATAGTTATTAGTAAATTAAAATGTATTTTTATAACATTTTGTTGTGTTTTGTTAATTTTTGTTATTTATTTTTTAAAACCCCAATTAGCGTTGTAAGTTTGCAAAAAAAAATAAAAATCATGCAACAACAAGAATTGCTTTCGCTAGCAAATGAATATAGCACCCCACTGTATGTATATGACGCAAACAAAATAATCAGTCAATATGCACGTTTAACAAAAGCTTTCAGCAAAGTTGAACGATTTAAAATTCATTATGCTGTAAAAGCCTTATCCAATGTTTCTATTCTAAAATTAATGCAAAAACAAGGATGTGGTTTAGATACTGTATCGATTCAAGAAGTGCAATTAGGACTTCATGCTGGATTTGATCCAAAAGACATTATTTATACACCAAACGGTGTTTCTATACAAGAATTGGAAGAGGTAGCACAATTAGGTGTACAAATAAATATTGACAATTTATCTATTTTGGAGCAATTTGGTGCAAAACATCCAACCACACCAGTTTGCATCCGAATTAATCCACATGTAATGGCTGGTGGAAATGCCAATATTTCGGTAGGACATATTGATAGTAAATTTGGTATTTCTATACATCAATTACCTCATTTACTTCGAATAATAGAAAATACAGGTATGCATATAAACGGTATTCACATGCATACAGGTTCCGACATATTAGACGTAGATGTTTTTTTATATGCCGCCGAAATTTTATTTGAAACCGCAAAACATTTCAAGGAGCTCGATTTTATTGATTTTGGTAGCGGGTTTAAGGTACCCTATAAAAAAGGTGATATTGAAACCAATGTAGAAGAATTTGGAAGAAAATTAACGAAACGATTTTTAGCTTTTGAAAAAGAATATGGACGTACACTTACATTAGCTTTTGAACCAGGAAAATTCTTGGTAAGTGAAGCAGGTTATTTCTTAGCAAAAGTAAATGTAGTGAAACAAACCACTTCAACTGTTTTTGCGGGAGTTGATACTGGATTCAATCATTTAATTAGACCGATGTTATACGGAGCGCAACATCATATTGAGAACATTTCAAATCCTAAAGGAAAAGAACGCTACTATTCGGTAGTAGGCTATATTTGTGAAACGGATACATTTGCTAACAACAGACGCATTCAAGAAATTCATGAAGGCGATATCTTATGTTTCAAAAATGCGGGTGCTTATTGTTTCTCGATGGCATCAAACTACAATTCTCGACTAAAACCTGCAGAAGTACTTTGGAAAGAAGGAAAAGGTTATTTAATTCGTGAGCGCGAAACGTTTGATGATATTTTGAAAAATCAAGTGATGGTTGAAATTTAGAATTTATTTTTTGTGTTTAATTTTACGAATAACGCTCATCTAAAATTAGATGAGCGTTATTATTTTATTTTGTTAAAACTTCCTCTAAAACCTGACTCTCTGTTCCATTAGGCATGGTTATTTTGAGTTTCTGTGCCAATGTTGGTGCTATTTGAGTAATATATTTTTTAGCAAAACTTTCTCCTTTAGAAATATTCCATCCATAAAAAAGTATAGGAACATGTGTGTCATATGAATAAGGTGAGCCATGCGTTGTTCCGGTTGAAGAGTATTCCACATAACCAGGTTTGAATAACAGGATTAGCTCTCCATTTTGTTTGATATCATATCCTCTTGCAATAGCTTGTAAATACATATCTGTAGAAGATGATTGTTGAATCTGTTCTTCCGTATATACATTTTTTATATAGTCTTGTGTCAATAAAAAGTTTTTTATCCCATTTTTTACAACCTGAATGTCTAATGCTTTTTGTTTTGCTTTAGTTTTATCAATAAAAATGTTATAATTTGAATAATTCAGTAGTAAATTTTCACCAAACGTTTGCTCCGTATATTCTTTAATCGCTTGTTCTATATTTTTAGAATTCAAATTAGTTACATTGTATTTATTGTCTTTAAGATAGGTAACATTTTCTGCTCCTGCATGATCTGCTGTTAAAAAGACTAAATAATTACCTTTACCTACTGTTTTATCTAAATAAGTCAAGAAATCGGCAATCGTTTCATCTAATCGCAAATAAGTATCTTGTAGTTCAATAGAACGTGGTCCTAAAACATGACCAATATAATCTGTAGAAGAAAAACTAACGGCTAAAAAGTCTGTTATATTATCTTTGCCAAGATTTTCATTTTCAATGGCTTTTTTAGCAAAATCGACTAACAAATTATTCCCATACGGGCTTGTTCGTAATACTCCTGCATCATTAGCTTCATACATTTCCTTTAAATTATAAGGAAAGAAAGGCGTTTTCTTAAATAATTTTCCTTCATAAGGATTGTTATCTGTTAAACTCTCATTATAGGTTTCCTTTGGCTTAAGTAAATCCCAACCTTTATCTATGTATTTTAAATAATTTTTTTCTGCATTAAACTGTATTGCCCATTTTGGTAATTCTTTCCCATAATATGTACTTGAAACAAATTCTCCTGTTTTACTGTACCAAAACGCCCAGTCCGCAAAATGTCCTGCAGGTAAAATAGCTCCCCTATCCTTAATACTAATACCTATTACCTTGCCTGCAAAATTTGTAGCTAATTTTAATTCATCTGTTATTGTGGTAGCTTGCAAATTTTTTGGTGACATTTTACCTTCGCTTTCCACACCATTACCTAGTAAGGTAACCGCTTCATCATTTGTACAATATAGTTCTTTACCTGTGGCTTTATTAAACCACTCGTTCCCTACAACACCATGAACTGAAGGAGTTGTACCTGTATAAACCGACGCATGTCCTGGAGCTGTATAAGTAGGCATGTAATTATAATGCGCATTATGAAACGTATAGCCTTGATTCATGAGTCGCTTAAAGCCATTTTCCAAAAAATCATTTGAAAAACGATATAAGTATTCCATTTTCATTTGATCAACAACTATTCCAACAACCAATTTTGGTCTTTCTTGAGCTAAACCTACTACAGATAAAAGGCAAATAACAAGTAATCGTTTCATGTACGTTTAATTTAAATGTAAATTATATTCTCTATTTTTTTGTAAAAGTAGTAAAAGATTTTTATAAAAATTTTTATTTAATCAAAAAAATGACTAATTTTGTCATGTTAATAAAAGTCAATTTTATTGTTAGCATTTTTGTACATAACAAATAACATAACGATTTCTTTATATGACACTGCAAATCTAATATTATACCTATGAAAAATTTATTACGAAACCGTCGCATTGAAAAAAAATTAAAAACCAAAGATGTTGCACAAGCACTTGGTATCGATCAGGCATTGATTAGTAAATTTGAAAATGGCACTAGAAAACCAACCAAAGAACATCTGTTTAAGCTTGCCGAAATTTTAGACATTGCTTATGAAACTCTACTTGTTGCATGGTTAAAAGACAAAATCTATGCAGAAATTGGCACCGATCAATTTGTATATGAAGCTATTTTGCAAGTAAAAGAAGAAATGGCCTTTTATGCTTCTTTTAAGCGTGCGCCCCTATCAAAAAAATTAGAGCGTATTTTAAAAGAAATTGATACCTTTAAAAATGAATTGAATCAATTTAGAAAATATGATAGTTTTAGAATTACGCAAGCTTTGGAATTAGAATACACGTTTGAAAGTAACAAAATAGAAGGAAATACTTTAACTTTAAAAGAAACAGATTTAATTGTGAATGAAGGGTTAACTATTTCGGGAAAAAGTATGCGTGAACATCTAGAAGCAATAAATCATCAAGAGGCAATTGCTTACATTAAAGAGTTAATGGATAAAAACACCGCTATTAATGAACGTGAAATTTTATGCATTCACAATTTAATATTAAGAGGAATTTATCCAGAAGACGCAGGAAAATACAGAAAAGTTCAAGTGATGATAAAAGGAAGTTCGCACATGCCGCCGCAACCTTTTTTAGTAGCAAAAGAAATGGAAGAATTGTTTATTTGGTATCAAACTAATAAAAACAATTTGCACCCTGTAATTTTGGCTGCAGAAATGCACGAAAGATTAGTAACCATTCATCCTTTTATAGATGGAAATGGCAGAACTTCTAGGTTGTTAATGAATTTGATTTTATTGCAACACGGCTATGTAATTGCAAATATAAAAGGCACACATGAAAGTAGAATGAGCTACTACAACGCCTTAGAAGCGTGTCAAGTTGAAAACAATAAAGAACATTTTTTATTGTTGATCGCTCAAACAGAAAAAGAATGTTTGGAAAGATATCTTTCGATAATTAAACCTAATTAATCCCGAACTATCGGGATTAATTTTTATTTTCTAATAACGGAACAAATTTAAAATCTCCAAATTCTTGTTTTTCAAATTGTTTCTCATTTTTTCTAACTAATAAAGTCATTATTTGTTCGTTCTCCCCCACAGGAATCACTAACCTTCCACCTATTTTTAGTTGTGCCATTAATGGCTGAGGAATAAATGGCGCACCAGCTGTTACAATAATATTATCAAACGGTGCAGCATCGGGTAATCCTTTATAGCCATCTCCAAACACAAACTTTTTTGGGTTATACCCTAATTTAGGCAACAATAATTGAGCTTTTTTAAATAACTTATTTTGCCGTTCAATAGTATATACACTTGCACCTAATAAACAAAGTACCGCTGTTTGATACCCGCTACCAGTACCTATTTCTAATACTTTATCACCTTTTTTAATATCTAAAAGTTGGGTTTGAAAAGCTACCGTAAACGGTTGTGAAATAGTTTGATCGGCGCCTATCGGAAATGCTTTATCTTGATAGGCAAAATTTTCAAAACTAGAATCTAAAAATAAATGTCGGGGTACTTTTGAAATAGCTTCTAATACATTTTTATCGGTAATACCTTTATCTTCCAACTGTTTTACGAGCTGATTTCTAAGTCCTTGATGTTTATTTGTATCTTTCAATTTGGGTAAAAATTTATTTCGTAAAATTAGCTTTTAAAAAAACAAAAAGCAAATTCCAAATTTCAAATAATACAACTTTACTATATCATTTGAATTTGGATTTTCAATATTGGAATTTATGTAATAATTAGTACTTTTGATAAAATTTTTATCTATGCTAAAAATAGGCGTTTTAGGTGCTGGTCACTTAGGAAAAATACATTTACGATTATTAAATCAATCTGACAAATATGAATTAATTGGTTTCTACGATGCTTTTGAAGAAAATGCTACTAAAGTTGCTGCCGAATTTGGTTATAAAAAATTTGATTCTATCGCTGAATTAATAGCTGCTGTGGATGTAGTAGATATTGTTACACCTACGTTACAACATTTTGAGTGTGCACAACTAGCCATTGAAGCGGGAAAACATATATTTATTGAAAAACCAATTGCCACAACAGTTGAAGAAGCAGAAAATATAATGGCGCTAGCGCAGAAGTATAATGTTAAAGGCCAAGTGGGACATGTGGAACGTTTTAATCCAGCTTTTACAGCTGTGAAGGACAAAATCAATAAACCGATGTTTATAGAAACGCATCGCTTGGCAGAATTTAACCCACGTGGTACCGATGTTCCTGTGGTTTTAGATTTAATGATTCACGATATTGATGCGATTTTAAGCGTTGTAAAATCGAAAGTAAAAACAGTTAACGCCAGTAGCGTTGCAGTAATTTCAGATTCTCCAGACATTACCAATGCTCGTTTAGAATTTGAAAATGGTTGTGTAGCGAACATAACAGCGAGTAGAATTTCTATGAAAAATATGCGTAAATCACGTTTCTTTCAAAAAGACGCTTACATTTCTGTAGACTATTTAGATAAAATTTGCGAAGTGGTTCGTATGCAAGACGCACCAGAAATTCCCGGCGATTTTGATATGATTTTACAAAATGCAGAAGGTGTGAAAAAACAAATTTATTTCGACAATCCAAATGTAAATCCAAACAACGCCATTTTAGACGAATTGGAATCATTTGCAGATGCTATAAATAATGATACCACTCCAATTGTAACTTTAGAAGATGGAACAGAAGCATTACGTGTTGCATATATGATTATAGATTCTATGGGAAAATAATTTTCTATAACTTGAAACCTTAAACTTGAAACAAAATACATAATGAAACAAATAGCCGTAATAGGATCAGGAACAATGGGCAACGGAATTGCTCATACTTTTGCACAAGCAGGATTTACCGTAAAATTAATTGATATTTCTGAGAAATCATTAGAAAAAGGAATGGCAACTATTGCCGCTAACTTAGACAGAATGGTTACTAAAGGAAGTATCACAGAAGAAGACAAACACAAAACCATTTCAAATATTATCACTTATACGGATATTAAAGATGGCGTTGTGGGTTGCGATTTGGTTGTTGAAGCTGCTACTGAAAATGTAACGCTAAAAATGAATATCTTTAAGCAATTAAGTGATATTTGCGACCATAATGTTATTTTAGCATCTAATACGTCTTCTATTTCAATTACTCAAATTGGCGCTCAAGTAGTTCACCCAGAGCGAGTTATTGGAATGCATTTTATGAATCCAGTGCCGATTATGAAATTAGTTGAAATCATCCGTGGCTACTCTACTTCTGATGAAGTGACTAAAATTATTATGGATTTATCGGTAAAATTAGGTAAAACGCCAACAGAAGTAAACGATTATCCAGGTTTCGTAGCCAACAGAATTTTAATGCCTATGATTAACGAGTCGATTGAAACTTTATATAATGGTGTGGCGGGCGTGTCTGAAATTGATACCGTTATGAAATTAGGAATGGCACATCCAATGGGACCGTTGCAATTAGCTGATTTTATAGGACTTGACGTTTGTTTGTCTATCCTAAACGTAATGTACGACGGATTTAAAAACCCTAAATATGCACCTTGTCCGTTGTTAGTAAATATGGTAATGGCAGGGAAATTAGGCGTTAAATCTGGTGAAGGATTCTATGATTATTCAGAAAGTAAAAAAGCAGAGAAAATTGCAAAGCAATTTATAAAGTAAACAGTCACAGTTTTCAGTCACAGTTAAATCTGAAGACTGAGACTGAGACTGAGACTGATAACTAAATAAAAATGGCAAAAATAACCCCTTTTAAAGCAGTTCGTCCATCGGCAGATAAAGTCGCATTGGTAACTTGCAGAACGTATGATGATTATAGTTCTGCAGAACTTGCGGCTTGGTTGAGTTTTAATCCGTATTCGTTTTTGCATGTGATACACCCTGCATATGCTCATGCACAAAAAATTACGCTTGACAAACGTTTTAAAGGTGTTTTGCATAAATATCAAGACTTCAAAGAGGAGGAAGTTTTAATCAATGAAGAACAACCCGTTTTTTACATATATGAAATTCAATCTAAAGGTCATGTATTTACAGGCATTATTGCTGGCGCATCTATAGACGATTACCAAAAAGGACACATCAAAAAACACGAAGATACCTTACAATATCGAGTAGAATTGTTTAAAGATTATTTACATCAAACGGGTTTTAATACAGAACCCGTTTTAATTACTTATCCAGAAAGTGTAGCTATCAATACATTTATTGGGTTGCAAAAAAAACACGATCCTATTTATTCGTTTGCCACTCCAAATAAAGAAAAACATACCTTGTGGAAAATTGATACGCAATCAGAAATAGATTGGTTACAAGAACATTTTGAAAACATTCCGAATTTATATATTGCCGATGGTCATCACCGTTCGGCTTCTGCAGAGTTGTTGTTTGAACAAGATAAACATTTAGGCAACAAAAACCTAAATTATTTTATGAGTTTTTTAATTGCCGAAAGCAATGTAAAAATTTATGAATTTAATAGAATTATTCGTGATTTAAATGGTTTATCAAAAGATGATTTCATAACTAAATTATCGGATAATTTTATCATCAAACCAAAAGATCAAGAATTGTGGAAACCACAAAATAAATTTGAATTTGGAATGTATTTAGATGGCAGTTTTTATGCGTTGTTTTATAAACAATCTCAAAAAGCGACTTCTGTTTTAGAAAATTTAGATGCACAAATTTTATACGATACGGTTTTACATCCCTTATTAGGCATTGAAGATTTACGTAACGACGAACGCATTGATTACATTCCAGGAAAACAAAGTGTTTCTGTTATTAAAGATTTAGTGGATGAAGGCGAATACGAAGTGGGTTTTATGCTTTACCCTACTAATATGTCAGAAATTAAAACCATTGCCGACAAAAATTTAATTATGCCTCCAAAATCAACCTACATTGAACCAAAGTTTAGAAGTGGTTTGGTGGTTTATGAATTGTAATTGATTTGGGAGTAAAAAAAATAAACACAATTTTGTCCTTTAGACGAAGGAGAAATCACATAAAAAAGAATAAAATGGCTGTAGATAATCCATCAATAATAGATTTCATAAGCATAACTCCCGAAAATGAAGTTCAATTAACAATTTCGGATCATTTAAAGTGGGATGATGAGAATCACTTTTTACATCTTCAAAATAAAATAAATTCCTATTTAGAAATTGTTGAGAATAATCAGATTTATAAAATTTATCCTGAAGCAACAGGAAAACAAATAGTCATTAATATTGTATTAAAATACAAACCAAATAAAGATGCTAAAGATTTTTTGAATGAAATTGCCATTTTTTTAAAGTCAAACAATTTTAATTTTGATTATTCAGTAATAAAATAGAATACAATGTCAATCCAACAAAACCTCACCGAAATAAAATACCAACTTCCAGCTCACGTGACTTTGGTTGCGGTTTCAAAAACCAAACCTGTTTCAGATTTAATGGAAGCCTACAATGCAGGTCAGCGCGTTTTTGGAGAAAATTATGTACAAGAATTAGTTGAAAAACATGCAGCACTTCCTAAAGATATTGAATGGCATTTTATTGGTCATTTACAATCAAGAAAAGTAAAGTTAATTGCTCCGTTTGTATCTTTAATTCATGGAGTTGACAGCTTTAAATTATTACAAGAAATTAATAAACAAGCCAAAAAACACAATAGAGTAATTGATTGTTTATTACAAATTCATATCGCGGAAGAAGAAACCAAATTTGGATTAGATGAAGAAGAACTAAATCACATTTTAACTTCTGATGATTTTAAAAGTTTAGAAAACATAAAGATTGTTGGTTTAATGGGAATGGCAACCTTCACTGAAAATCAAAACCAAATTGAAAAAGAATTCAGCCATTTGAAAACAATTTATGATAAACTCAAAACTCAAAACTCTGAACTCAAAACGCTCTCTATGGGAATGTCTGGCGATTATCAACTTGCAATTTCGTGCGGTAGCACAATGGTTCGAATTGGAAGTAGTATCTTTGGCAATAGAAATTATCAATAAGGCAATTTATCAATGTGCCAATTAACTGAAAACTGAGACTGAACACTGAACACTATTTTGTACGCAATACTCGACATAGAAACTACTGGTGGTCAATACAACGAAGAAGGTATTACCGAAATTGCTATTTATAAATTTGATGGCCATGAGGTTGTGGATCAATTTATTAGTTTGGTGAATCCAGAAAAACCCATTCAACCTTTTGTGGTAAAATTGACGGGTATTAACAATGCCATGTTACGCAGTGCTCCAAAATTTTATGAAGTTGCAAAACGCATTATTGAAATCACTGAAGGAACCATTGTTGTAGCGCATAACGCCAGTTTCGATTACCGAATTTTACAAACTGAATTCAGACGTTTGGGTTATGATTTCAAAAAACAAACGCTTTGTACGGTGGAACTTTCCAAAAAACTAATTCCCGATCAGGCTTCTTATAGTTTAGGAAAATTAGTTCGTGCTTTGGGAATTCCAATGGCAGACAGACACAGAGCAAGCGGAGATGCTTTGGCAACTGTAAAGCTGTTCAAAATGCTCTTGGCAAAAGATGTAGAAAAAGAGATTTTAAAAAGTTTTGTCAAAACCGAAATTAAATCGGGAATGTCGCCAAAATTATTAGACATTGTTGAAAATTTACCATCAAAAACAGGGATTTATTACATTCATAATGAAAATGGAGATTTAATTTACATTGGCAAAAGCAAAAACATTAAAAAGCGCGTCAATCAACATTTCACAGGTTCAAATAGTAAAAGCAAAAAAATACAACGGGATGTATTTGCTATTACTTTTGAAGAAACAGGTAGCGAATTAATTGCACTATTAAAAGAAAGTGAAGAAATTAAAATCAATAAGCCTATTTACAATCGAGCGCAACGAAAAACAATTTTTCAATATGCCTTGTATGCTCATAAAAATAAGGAAGGCTATATGGCTTTAACCGTTGAAAAAGCTGATGGTCGCAAAAAAGAAATCACTTCTTTTACCACATTGCAAGAAGGTAAAAATGTACTGTTTAAAATAACAGAAAAATATAACCTTTGTCAAAAAGTAAACGGCTTGTATGATACCCAAAACGGCTGTTTTCAATATAAAATAAGTGCATGTAACGGCGCTTGCTTAGGTAAAGAAAATGCGGATGATTATAATGAAAGGGTTTTCGATTTTCTTGAAGAAAATGCTTTTGAAAACAATAATATGATTGTAGTAGATAAAGGCCGTAGTTTTGAAGAACGAAGTGCTGTTTTGATTGAAAATGGTGTTTACAAAGGCTATTGTTTTTTTGATTTAAATTACCAAATAACCAATGTAAATGTTCTTAAAAACATCATTATTGCGATGCAACACAATCGTGATGTAAAAACGATTATTCAAAGTTATTTGCGCAAAAATAAAGTTACTAAAATAATTACGTTTTAGCATTGAACTACCTCATCACTATAATAGGCCCCACCGCTATAGGAAAAACGTCCTTAAGTATTGCTTTGGCACAACATTTTGGTTGCGCTATTCTTTCATGCGATAGCCGGCAATTTTTTAAAGAAATGAAAATTGGCACCGCAGTTCCAAGTGAGGAGGAATTAGTTGCTGCGCCACATCATTTTATACAAAATAAATCTATATTTGAGTCGTATTCAGTGGGTGATTTTGAACAAGAAGCCCTGACTAAATTGGACGAATTGTTTCAAAAAAATAACGTTCAAGTCATGGTAGGAGGTTCTGGCTTATATGTAGATGCGGTATTGAAAGGGTTTGATGAGTTTCCAGAAATTGATCCTTCGGTAAGAGCTGAAATAAACAGCAAATACGATGCATTGGGAATTAACTATTTGCAGGAACAATTAAACACATTAGATTCAGATTATTTTCAAAAATTGCAAACTGAAAATCCGCAAACCTTACAAAATCCACAACGGATGAAACGTTTTGTAGAAGTTTGTATGGGAACAAGAAAACCCTACTCAAGTTTTATTGGCAAACGAAAAAACACAAGAAACTTCACGTCTATTATCATTGGATTAGAAGCAGATAGAGAAATCATGTATGACAGAATCAATCAGCGTGTAGAAATAATGCTCAACGAAGGACTTTTAACTGAAGCAAATGCATTGTATCCAAACAAAGAATTGAATGCTTTACAAACCGTTGGTTACAGAGAATTGTTTGATTATTTTGATGGAAAAACCACTTTTGAATTCGCTATCGAACAAATAAAAATGAACACCCGACGTTTTGCAAAACGGCAAATGACTTGGTTTAAACGAACCGAAAATGCCACATGGTTTGATTATGCTATTGATAGAACAGAAATTTTTAAGCATATAGAAAAACAGCTTAAAAAGTAATTCGCTCAATAGCTTCCAGTACATAATCATGCATTACTTGTTTGTAATCTAGGTGTGTTACAAAACGAAGTTTACCTTGCCCCATATCACTGATATAAATGTTTTTTTCTTTCAGTTTTTGCATGAGTTGAGTTGGTGTTATTGGCGCTTTAACGGTAAAAATAACAATATTTGTTTCAACAGGTTCCACATTATCTGTCCACGGCATTCGTGTTAATAGCTGGGCTATATCTTTAGCTTTTTTGTGGTCTTCTTCTAACCTAGAAATATGATGCTGTAAGGCATACATTCCTGCTGCTGCTAAATATCCAGATTGTCGCATACCGCCTCCAAATAATTTTCGTACACGCATGGCTTTCTTTATAGCTTCTTTAGAACCTATCAATACAGAACCTACGGGTGCACCTAAGCCTTTAGATAAACACACAGAAATGGTATCAAACAATTCTCCATAGGCTTTTGGATGTTGTTTTTTAGCTACTAAAGCATTCCACAATCGTGCACCATCTAAATGGTATTTTAAGTTATTTTGTTGGCAAATCTCTTTAATTTTCACCAATTCTTCAAAATCATAACAAGCACCTCCTCCTTTATTTGTGGTATTCTCAATACAAACTAAACTTGTTTTAGCCAAATGTATATTTTCTGGATCATTGATAGCTGCAGCTACTTGTTCAGCCGTAATCATACCTCTAGTCCCATCTAGTAAATGACAGCTCACACCACTATTAAATGCAGCGCCACCCCCTTCATATAAAAACACATGTGCCCATTTGTCACAAATTAATTCATCTCCAGGTTGCGTATTAATTTTTATAGCCACCTGATTAGCCATTGTTCCAGAGGGAAAAAACAAAGCTGCCTCTTTACCAAACAAATCGGCTAGTGTTTCTTCAAGCTCGTTTACAGTAGGATCTTGCTTAAATACATCGTCTCCTACTTTGGCCTTAAACATGAATTGTAACATGTCGGGAGTAGGCTTAGTAACCGTATCACTAAATAAATTAATTTCCATAAATAAAATGAATAGCGTATTTTTGTTTGGTAAAACTACAAAAAAATGATAAATATTGAACAAATAAAGGTCATTAATGATCGCCTGGTTGCGTTAAGGAGGTATCTTTGACGTTGATGCCAAATTAATTGAAATTGCAAACGAAGAAGAAAAAACGTTTGCTCCTGATTTTTGGAACAATGCAAAACAAGCGGAAATCATTGTAAGAAACCTTCGCTCAAAGAAAAAATGGGTAGATGATTATACAAGATGCGCTGATTTAGCTGAAGAACTCCAACTTTTATTTGAATTTTATAAAGAAGGTGATGCCTCTGAAGAAGACGTAGATATGCATTACCAACAAACCTTACTAGCCATTGAAGATCTTGAATTTAGAAACATGCTTTCTGATGAAGGAGATAATCTTAGTGCGGTCTTGCAAATTACCGCTGGAGCTGGCGGTACAGAGAGTTGTGATTGGGCTAGTATGCTGATGCGCATGTATTTGATGTGGGCTGAAAAACAAGGCTATAAAATCAAAGAACTAAACTTTCAAGAAGGTGATGTAGCTGGTGTAAAAACAGTTACCTTAGAAATTGAAGGTGATTTTGCTTTTGGTTATTTAAAAGGGGAAAATGGTGTACATCGATTAGTGCGCATTTCGCCTTTTGATAGTAATGCAAAAAGACATACTTCTTTTGTTTCTGTATATGTATATCCATTAGTAGACGATACTATTGAAATTGAAATTAGTCCTGCCGATATTGAAATTACTACAGCTCGTTCTAGTGGTGCGGGTGGACAAAATGTGAACAAAGTAGAAACTAAAGTACAATTAGTACACAAACCTACTGGTATACAAATTCAATGTTCAGAAACCCGTTCGCAACACGACAATAGAGAACGAGCAATGCAAATGCTTCGTTCGCAATTATATGAAATTGAGTTGAAAAAACGTTTAGCGCAGCGTGCAGATATTGAAGCCAGTAAAATGAAAATTGAATGGGGTTCTCAAATTCGAAACTATGTAATGCACCCTTATAAATTAGTTAAAGACGTGCGAAGTGGATTTGAATCAACAGATGTAGATGCAGTTATGAATGGCGAATTAGACGGTTTCTTAAAAGCCTATTTAATGATGATGGGACAAAAAGAAGAATAGTAAAGACATAAAAAAAACTGGACCTGTCGAGTTGAAGAACTTAACAGGTCGAGTTTAAAAATTTGACAATTCAAATTGAATTATTGCTTAGGATTTAATGCTTTTTCAATTCTTGACACTAAATCTTGAAGGTGAAACTTACTTAATCTATCTGAAGTAGTTGCACTAGCTGCTTTTAATTGCGCTTTTAATTCAACCAATTGACCTCTAGCAATAGATGGAATATCTGTATCAATTACACTGATTCTTTTTCCGTCAAAATTACCTACTGCATTTTTATCAGATGCAACGAGATCAATTAATCTACTCACCATTACTTTTTGAAGATTTCTTCTGTAGATATCAATTGTTGCATTCGTTTTTAATTCAGAAAAAATACCTTTTCTCAAATCTGAAATCAATTCATCAACTGAGTAATTTGCTTTACTTAATGAAGAGGTTTCAATCAATCGTACTAATCGATCATTTGACAATAAACTTGACAATGTAGCATCTTGAATGCTCTTAATAGCATCAACACCTACATCTGCTTTAATTTTAGAAATAATAGCTTGGTTGAGTAACCATGTTGGTGTTTTAAACAATTGTTCATTTAAAAAAGCAATAGCTTCGTTTTGAATAGCAGAAGGCGTTACTTCGTATGCACTTCCTGCCATATCATAGGTTTTTGGATTTTCATACACACCACCAACATTTTTGGTAACATGTCCCATATAACGTCTGTACTGCCCCACTAACGAATTGTACAAACCTTCTAACTCTGAATAATCTTCACCAGATTCTTTTGACCAATCAATTAAATTAGGTAAAATTCTTTTTAAATTTTTAATACCATATTCAGAAGCTTTCATCGCATTATCCCCTAAATCTTCCGTTTGGTATCTTGGATCATATGGGTTCGTTTCTGTACCAAACCACAAACGTCTGTTTTGATACGCATCTTTAGTCATTTCATTAAGTAGTGCTTTTTCTATTTTTTCATCAGCAGCATCTTTAAAATAAGAATACCCCCATTTAATAGCCCATTTGTCATAATCGCCAATTCTTGGGAATAAATCTTTTACACCATCTTCAGGTTGTGCTACATAATTAAAACGTGCATAATCCATGATTGAAGAAGTATGTCCGTTTTGTTTTTGGAAAGCAGGATCTCTTAATTTTTCTACAGGTGTAGCATTACTAGCTCCCATATTGTGACGTAAACCAAGTGTGTGACCCACTTCGTGAGCGGCAACAAAACGGATTAATTCACCCATTAACTTATCATCGAATTTTTTATGTCTCGCTTGTGGATCTACAGCAGCCGTTTGTATCAAATACCAATCACGTAATAAACTCATAATATTGTGATACCAACCAATATGACTTTCTAAAATTTCTCCAGTTCTAGGATCGTGTACATTTGGACCATACGCATTTTGAATTTCTGCTGCAAAATATCTTAAAACTGAAAAACGAGCATCTTCTAAACTCATTGTTGGGTCGTTTTCTGGCCAATATTCTCCGCGGATGGCATTTTTCCAACCTGCAAATTCAAATGCTTCTTGCCAATCATCAATCCCTTGTTTTATAAATGGTTTCCATTTATCTGGGGTAGCTGGATCTAAGTAATAAACAATTGGTTTTTTAGGTTCAATTAATTCACCTCTTTTTTGTCTTTCGGCATCTTCAAGAGATTTAGGCTCTAAACGCCATCTTACAGCAAACACATCTGTATCTGATTTATGTGAATCTTCTTCAAACACATCATAACTGTTTGCAAAATACCCTACTCTTTTGTCAAATGCTCTTTTTCGCATTGGGTTTTCTGGCAATAAAATCATTGAGGTATTTAACTCAACGGTTACTACTCCAGCGTCTAATCCTGCAGGAAAGTCAACGCCTATTTTTGGCATTGGATTTCTAGAAATTTGAGGGGGTACAGTAGAAAACGTTTTAGTAGTTCTAATCTCTGTATTAATTGGGAAGCTTTTCACAAATTGAATAAACGATTTATCCTTTTGAAACGCTTGAATACTTAATAATTGCTTATTTATTGGATTTAAGGAAAAAATCTGAACATCAGCATCAAATGTAGGATTCATATCTACTACATATCCTATGTTGTTTTTTCCTGAAGCATCTTTTTTATAAGCTAAAATATCATAACTAGCAATAATAGGATCTGCGCTCGAATTTTTTACTGCTTTCGTAATAGGTTTATCTTCATTTGGTGTAGTAATCACATAGGTTACTGAACGCAATAATAAGGTGTTATTTATTCCTTTTTCAAATCGAACTACTTGTCTATTTACCTCTTCACCACCAAAAATTCCACCACCTGCTGGTGTTTTAGAATAACGTGTTATGGTCATGATTTCTTTGCCTAACAATTGGTCTGAAATTTCATAAAGATATTTATCATCTACTTTATGTACATCTAGCAACCCTTTTTGCGTTACCGCAGTAGAGTCAATTACCTTATTATAAGGTTTTGGTTCTTTCTTAGCATCTGGCTTTTTAGCTTCAGCTGTTGGCGTACCCGATGGTTTCTTTTGTGTGTCTTTTTTTTGAGCGTTAATTTCGGCACTCATAAAGACTAACCCACAACTTAAAATAATGGATAATTTGTTTAGCTTCATAGTTATTAGTTAATAAATTAATTACTAGTATAAGTGTGCAAAATACATTTTTGTTACAAATAAAAGTACACTTTTTATAAAATTTTAACTCGCGTTACTAATAGAGCTAAAAAAAGCGACCTAAGTCGCTTTGTATTATTCTTTTTTAGTGGATTTAAATAATTTTGAGAAATCAATATTATAAGTTAAAGCTACTTGTAACGTATGATTGTTTTCTTTATGCACACCGTCTGATTTTTCAATAAATTGGTTCATATATCCTACTTGTACGTTAGTATCTTTAGTAAAGCGCCAACCCAGTGCTAAGTATAATCGGTTTTGATCAAAAATATTTGCGGGTACATTTTTTCCAAAATTGACAAATATTTCATCTGCAGCTACAAAAAACAAAGTATTATCTTTCATTTCAGATTTTGTCAACGGCACTTGAACTCTAAATCTATAACGAGCTCTTTGCCTGTATTTCCAATATCCCTCTGAAGGATCATCATATCTTAAATAATTTGGAGCTGTATCTGTACCAAAGTTTTTTACCGAAGCAATCCATCTTTGCTCTAAACGAAATCTACTATCAAAATGGAAGCGATTAATATGCTCATGTTTAATAATGAATTGCTCCCATGCGCGTTGTTCATTAAATTTATAATTATTGTATTTGGCTGGTATTTCATCTGCAAAATCTCCATAGGCAAATGTTTCAATGTATGACCAACCTGCAGAAACAGTTAATTGCTTTGTTAGATTATAATCTAAACCTAATCTAATTTGATGTTGCATCGGTTTAGAAAATTCATCATTACGTCTAAATTGGTATTCTGTATGTAATCCCCATTTATCAGTTAATTTATGATTACCTGTATAAAAAATCCAGCCATTAGATTGGTCTGCTTTAGGATTAATTTGAGCGAATAACATAGAGGATGTTAAAAAAACAAATAAATTAAGATAAACTAATTTTTTCATTGCGTTTTAATTTGTGTTGTTAAGAAATAGTTGTGTTAGTATTTAGTTTTGGCAAAATTAATGTTAAGTACTTGTGCTAATCTATTTTTAATATTAAATAATCTTTATGAATTAATACTTAAATTTACAATTTCTTAACATACAGAAATAAAAAAATCCCGAATAAATCGGGATTTTAAGATATGTAATAAATAATTATATAAATAACTTAAATATATAATAGAACACAGCTGCTATCAATGCCGAAACTGGTATTGTTAAAATCCATGCCCATAATAAGTTAATGGTTACTCCCCATCTTACAGCACTTAAACGCTTTGTTGCACCTACTCCAATGATAGAACCCGTAATGGTATGGGTTGTAGAAACCGGAACTCCCATTTGCGAAACGGTAAATAAGGTTAATGCACCTGCCGTTTCAGAACAAACTCCTTCTAAAGGCGTTACTTTTGTAATTTTAGATCCCATCGTTTTCACAATTTTCCATCCACCCATCAAGGTACCTAATCCTATCATTAAATAACATCCAAAAGCAATTAAGAAACTCATAGTATCTTTGGTTACTTTAGTTTCCACTTTATGTCCTTCTAGCAGTTTCCCTTTTTCATCCACATATTTCTTAAATATTTTAGAAAATCTATACTTAGGATTAATATGTTTGTCATTAAAGATAACTTCATTAGTTACAACATCTTTCACATCTTTTTTATCTGAATAAACTTCTAGCTTAGTCAAAGCCTTAGATGCTTTACCAAAATCATCGGCCTTACTACTATTTTCCTTAATAAGATGTTGAATAAATGGATTCGTTTTGGCTACTTTAGGATTTAGTTTTTCATCTTCAAAAATTTTCTCACCCGTCGTAACATCAATAATATTTTTACCATCTAAATACAACGTATCTTTTCCAAAAACACCTACAGATGGTTTAAATTTCTTTACTTTTCCTTCATCATTGGTATATTTAACTTGAAGAATTTCTGTCACATGTAAATAATCCTTTAAGAAATCTGGTGTATGTGTGTCAGTCGTAGTTCTATATGAATTTGCATATACAATACAAGCCGCACAGATAATACCCATTACTTTTTGTGAATCTGCTCCACCATGTCCTAATGAAAAGGCTGCCGAAGAAAGTAATTGTAACTTTTTATACATATTTCCTTCTTTAGTATGTGAAGGCCTTTTACCATTGATGATTTCATAACCAAAATAAACCAAAATAAAGAAACCTAATAATACACCAATAATCCAAATCATGATTGGTTTAATATCCAACGTATCTTTCAACGCATACGTAGTATATACTGTTGCTACAGATGCTAAAATGGAAATAGTTATTTTCTTGTAAAAATTACGTTGAATCGTAACCATTGCAATAAAAAAGGATATTATTCCCCCTATCACTGGAGCTAGAAATATAAACAAAACTGTTTTTAAAATTTCTTCTGAATTTAGAACCCCAAAACCTGCATGTGCTACTGCGGCACCTCCAAAACCTCCAATTAAGGTATGTGATGATGAAGAAGGAATACCTAGCCACCAAGTCAATAAATTCCATGCTGTTGCAGCTAATAATCCAGCTAATATTACCCATAAGTTAATAACCGAACTATCAACTGTTTTTGCTACCGTATTTCCTACGCTCATGTCAAAAACCCAATAAGCAACAAAGTTGAAGAAGGCAGCCCAAACCACTGCTTGTGTTGGAGATAATACTTTTGTAGATACAACTGTTGCTATTGAATTAGCTGCATCATGAAAGCCATTAACCAAATCAAACAATAAAGCAATTACTATAATTACTATTAATAATGTAAACATAATTTCTTAGAATTATTCGATTAAGAATGTTTAACTGCCACTGCTTCTAATACACGTGCAACTGATTTACATTTATCTGTTGCTTTATCTAATGAAGCTAATACTTCTTTGTATTTAATAATATTTTTAACGTCTGTTTCGTTTTCAAATATATCAGCTACTGCTTTTTCAAAAACAGAATCAGATTTTCTATCTAATTTATTGATTTTTTTAACTGAATCAAAAACTGCTTTAAAATTTTTCATATCCTTCAAATCTTTTACAGATTTAGAGATATGATGACAAGCTTCTAAATTAATTTCTGTAATCTTACGAATAGATTTAGTAATTTTCTCTACTTGATACATTCGTATTCTATTTGAAGCTTCTTGTAAATTGCTTGAAACATCATCAATAGTTGACATTAAAGCATGAATATCTTCTCTATCAAAAGGTGTAATGAAGTTTTTACTTAATTCAATGTTCATTTTATGAGAAATATTCTCAATAGACTCCGCTAACTCATCAACTTTTTTGTAATAAGCATCTCTGTCCCCTTTTGAGGCATTAACAGCTTCGTGAAGCGTTTCAGAAAGTTTAGTTAGCTTGTTAGTTGCTTGCTCAAATAAAGGAAAAAACGTTTTATCCTTTGGAGAGAAAAAATTTAAAATGTTTTTTAAAGCCATTGCGTTTAGTTGTTAAAATTTTGAGCAAATGTAACAGCGCAATGTTAAGTTAATGTTAAGTAATTAACAAAAGAAGATTAACTATTAAATAATTATTAACATTTTGTGAAGAAAAAAAAGCAGACCTGTAAGCCGGATTCTGTATCCCGTTTTGTGAACGAGACCCTTATCATTTATCTGGTCGCGATATTACTATCGAGATCTAGCTGCCTACCCCTCAGCAACGAACGAGTAGCTCTTACCTGCTGGTATACATGGCATTTCACCGCATAGAGTTTACCTGGTTTCACTACAGCCTTACCTGTACATTCTTTCTGTTGCACTTGTCCTCTTCCGATGTATCGGAATGACGGGCGTTACCCGCTATGCTACTCTGTGGTGTCCGGACTTTCCTCTCTATAACATAGAGCGATAAGGCGGTCTGCCCCACAAAAGTAATGTAATTTTATGAATTTTAGTTACTTTAATTTTGAAGCTATTTTTTTATTTATCAATTTCTGCAATCCTATCGTAGTTCTATCTTTTAACATAAAACACGCTGAGTGTCTCAAAGTTTTACAAAGCATATTAGAATAAATTTACAACCCTAAACCTTAAAACCAAACAAGTATTTCGATAAAACTATTGACTATTAATTTTTTTACCTCTATATTTGCTTCACAATAGCACCTATGGAACAATTCATCGTATCTGCGCGTAAATACAGACCCCAAACATTTAAAGATGTTATTGGCCAACAGGCTATTACCAATACGCTAGAACACGCTATTGCAAACAATCATTTGGCTCAAGCGCTTTTATTTACTGGACCCAGAGGTGTTGGTAAAACAACTTGCGCCAGAATTTTAGCCCGTAAAATAAACCAAATCGGTTATGACGATCCTAATGAGGATTTCTCATTTAACGTATTTGAATTAGATGCAGCATCCAACAATGGTGTTGATGACATCAGAAGTATTATTGACCAGGTAAGAATACCTCCACAAACCGGTAATTATAAAGTATATATCATTGATGAGGTACACATGCTTTCACAAGCAGCTTTTAATGCCTTTTTAAAAACATTAGAAGAACCTCCTAAGCATGCTATATTTATTTTAGCCACTACAGAAAAACACAAAATTCTTCCTACTATATTGTCGCGTTGTCAAATATTTGATTTTAAACGAATCACGGTAAATGACACCAAAGAATATCTTATGGATATTGCACAAAATCAAGGTGTACAATATGAAGAAGAGGCTTTACGTATCATTTCTCAAAAAGCAGATGGTGCCATGCGCGATGCCTTATCTATTTTTGACCGAGTGGTTTCTTTTTGTGGCAATAACTTAACACGTCAGGCAGTAGCAGAAAACCTAAATGTACTGGATTATGACTACTACATTTCTATAACAGACTTATTAGTAGAAAATAAAATTCCAGAGGTGCTATTAGCATACAATGACATTTTAGCGAAAGGCTTTGATGGCCATCATTTTATTGCTGGTTTAGCGTCACATTTTAGAGATTTATTGGTTTGTAAAAATCCAGCGACTTTATCTTTACTTGAAGTAAGCGAACAAGTACAAGCTTTATTTAAAACACAAGCCGAAAAAGCTTCGCATGAATTTTTATTAGAAGGAATCGAACTCGCTAATGCTTGTGATTTAAAATATAAAACCAGCCAAAATCAACGACTTTTTGTAGAATTAACTTTAATGCAATTGGCTTCATTAACACATGACGCCGAAAAAAAAAAGCTAAATTCTATATAGCGCCTGCCCATTATTTTAATTCACAAAATCAACCTGAAAAAACAGTTAATACAGTTGTTCAAACAATTGAAAATCAAGAAGAAAAACCCCTTGAAACTCAACCTATAGTTGAAGTAGAATCTACACCAAAAGAAACACCTAGCGAACCGCAAATGCCAGCAGCTAGTGCTACGGAAAACGGAGAAACAAAACGTAAAATTTCACCCCTTTCGCTTTCTGGATTAAAAGCTATAAAAGAAATTGAACGCCAACAAAAACCTGAAACATTTGAACCTGGCGAACATCCCGTTGAACCGTTCACCCAAGAAGAATTAGAAGAACAATGGATTAGTTTTGGGCAAATTTTAGAGCAACGTGGCAAAAAGATTTTGCTTTCCTACATGACTTTAAGTAAACCCATTAAAATGGGCAACAATATATTATTAGAATTTCCTAACGAAGGTTCAAAACACGATTTTGAAAATCATTACAATGAATTAATCAATCATTTAAAAACCAACCTTCGAAATTTTGAAATTAAAATTAAAATTACTGTAATAGAAACCTTTAAACCTAAAGTTCACTATACAAGCGAAGAAAAATTTAACCATTTCAAGGAGTTAAATCCTTTGATTGAGCAATTTAGAAATACGTTTGAATTAGATTTATAAAACCCCTCTCCTATGGATATTAATTTCAATAAAAACGAAGACCACAACAAACTTCTTGTTTCAGAAATGCTAAACAAATTTGCTAAAGTAAAACTTGGCGGTGGTACAAAACGTATTGAAAAATTACATGCCGAAGGAAAAATGACGGCACGTGAACGCATTGATTATCTATTAGACTCAAAAACAAAAAGCATTGAAATTGGCGCGTTTGTTGGCGAAGGCATGTATGAAGAACACGGCGGATGCCCTTCTGGCGGTGTAGTTGTAAAGATAGGTTACATTAAAGGAAAACAATGCATAGTAGTTGCTAATGACGCTACCGTAAAAGCTGGCGCATGGTTTCCAATTACAGGTAAGAAAAACTTAAGAGCGCAAGAAATTGCCATCGAAAATCGCTTACCTATTATCTATTTAGTGGATTCTGCCGGGGTCTATTTACCTCTACAAGACGAAATTTTCCCAGACAAAGAACATTTTGGGCGTATATTTAGAAATAACGCCATTATGAGCAGTATGGGTATTACACAAATTGCTGCTGTTATGGGTAGTTGTGTAGCAGGTGGTGCATACTTGCCTATTATGAGCGATGAAGCCTTAATTGTAGACAAAACAGGCAGTATTTTTTTAGCAGGTAGCTATTTAGTAAAAGCGGCAATTGGCGAAAACATAGACAACGAAACCTTAGGGGGCGCAACCACGCATTGCGAAATTTCTGGCGTAACAGACTTTAAAGCAAAAGACGACAAAGATGCCTTAGACCGCATTAAAAGTATTGTGAGCAAAATGGGCGACTTTGATAAAGCGGGCTACAACCGAGAAAAACCGATACAACCCACACTTAACCCTGCTGATATTTACGGAATTTTACCAAAATCAAGAGCAGAGCAATACGATATGATGGAAATCATTAAACGTTTAGTTGACGATTCTTTATTTGATGAATATAAAGCAGGTTACGGACAAACATTAATTACTGGCTATGCTCGTATTGATGGCTGGGCTGTTGGAATAGTAGCTAATCAACGTTTGGTTTCTAAAACTAAAAAAGGTGAAATACAATTTGGCGGGGTGATCTATTCTGATTCTGCAGATAAAGCCACCCGATTTATTGCCAATTGCAACCAAAAGAAAATACCATTAGTTTTTTTACAAGATGTTACCGGTTTTATGGTAGGGAGCAAATCTGAGCATGGCGGCATTATAAAAGACGGCGCAAAAATGGTAAATGCCGTAGCCAATTCTGTAGTGCCAAAATTTACGGTAGTCATAGGC
This sequence comes from Flavobacterium sp. 20NA77.7, assembly GCF_031326205.1. Lineage (NCBI taxonomy): Bacteria > Pseudomonadati > Bacteroidota > Flavobacteriia > Flavobacteriales > Flavobacteriaceae > Flavobacterium > Flavobacterium nakdongense. Next base: position 1,309,240 of record NZ_CP133721.1, read on the forward strand.
AATTCGTATGGCGCGGGTAATTATGCCATGTGTGGTAAGGCTTATGATCCTCGACTAATTTTTGCGTGGCCTAGTGCCGAACTAGCCGTTATGGGCGGGACACAAGCAGCCAAAGTATTGATGCAAATTGAAGCGGCTTCTTTAAAAGCAAAAGGAGAAGTCATAGATGCTACTAAAGAACAAGAACTATTTGACAGAATTAAAGCAAAATATGACGCGCAAGTATCGCCTTATTATGCTGCGGCGCGTTTGTGGACAGATGCCATCATAGACCCGTTAGATACACGCACATGGATTTCTATGGGTATTGAAGCGGCAAACCACGCCCCTATTGAAAAGAAATTTAATTTAGGTGTACTGCAAGTTTAACTATTCTACTTTATAATTTATATCAGCCTGTTTTAGTTTTTGGAGCAGGCTTTTTTGTTTTTATTTGTATCAAAACTTCTTTTTGACCGCCTATAAAAGCTACTTTATCTGGTGTATATTTTTAATTACTGTACAGCAATTAAACAATTCCCCTAGGAAAACTATTTAATTGTCCTAGGGAAAATATATTGTTCCCCTAAGGGAAATGAAAATTAGAAAAAGTTAACTTAAAATACATCTATTACTAAATTAAAAAACAGTACTAATCATATACGGTTTAAAAATATTTAGTAGATTTGAAAAAAGTAAAACAATAGTTGAGCATAGCTACCCAGAAATAACTAGCTTTGCTCAACTAAATAGCAAAAAACTGAGCATATAAATGAGTTATATGCAATTTTATAAAACCACGAGACATTGACAATACCATTTGAGCCGACAATCTTTGGGACTAAAATTAATGTCCACCTAATCTTAGAATATCTTGCATTCTTTACTGCATTCAGGTATTATATTAGTTTGCGTAAACTGACAACTGACCAAATATCAAATAGAAACAGACTTTCAATTATACTCGGTGCAATTGTCGGAGCTTTTTTAGGTTCCAGACTAATTGGTTTTTTGGAAAATCCAATGATTACTTTCAACTCAAATAACATAGTTCAATTATTAAACACAAAATCTATAATGGGTGGGCTGTTTGGAGGGCTAATTGGTGTTGAGACTTCAAAAAAAATAATTAATGAAAGACATTCTTCTGGCGACCTGTTCACTTTCCCTATTATCGTCGGTATAATAATCGGACGCATCGGTTGCTTTTTAAGCGGTATTAAAGAATTTACTTACGGAAATGAAACTGGTTTTATTACTGGAATAGACTTAGGAGACGGATTATCGAGACATCCAACCTCTTTGTATGAAATCATTTTTCTGATTTTGTTATTCATTTTATTAAAGAAAATTACTTTTTATACAAATAAAGAAAGTGGATTATTATTTAAGATTTTCATGATTTCATACTTTGGATTTCGGTTCATGATCGAGTTTCTTAAACCAAACATTTTTTATGTTTTAGGATTAAGCAGTATTCAATTACTTTGTGTAACATGTTGGATATATTACATTCCGACTTTTAAAAAAATAATGAAAAATGCCTACTAGAAAATATACATATTACGACTATACAATTAGTTTGTGTCCTGAATGTTTAAAGCGGATTGATGCTAAAATTATTTTTGAAAACAAAAACGTTTACATGTTAAAAAGGTGTCCTGAACATGGTAATTCCAAAGTGCTAATTGCAGACGATATAGAATATTACAAAAATATCAGAAACTATAACAAGCCATCAGAAACACCTTATAAGTTCAATACAAAAACTCATTATGGTTGTCCGTATGATTGTGGACTTTGTCCAGACCATGAACAACATTCCTGCCTTACAATTATTGAAATTACCGACAGATGTAATTTAACTTGTCCAACTTGTTATGCTGGTTCTTCGCCAACACATGGAAGACATAGAACATTTGAAGAGGTCAAAACAATGTTAGATACAATTGTTGAAAATGAAAAGGAACCAGACGTTGTTCAAATAAGCGGAGGCGAGCCAACACTTCACCCCAATTTTTTTGAAATTCTAGACTATGCTAAAACATTGCCCATTAAACACATTATGGTCAATACAAATGGTCTTGAAATCGCCAAAGATTTTGAATTTGCCAAACGTTTGAAAAGTTACTCACCTGATTTTGAAATTTATTTGCAATTTGATTCTTTTAGAGAGGAAGCATTGGTTTCATTACGTGGAGCAAATTTGAAAAAAATTAGAGAAAAGGCAATTCAAAACCTAAATGAATTAAATCTATCAACAACACTAGTAGTTACATTACAAAAAGGACTTAATGACGATGAAATAGGTCAAATAATTGACTATGCTCTTAAACAAAAATGTGTAAGAGGTGTAACTTTTCAACCAACACAAATTGCTGGAAGGCTTGATAACTTTAATCATGAAACTGACAGAATTACACTTACCGAAGTCCGCAGAAAAATATTAGAACAGTCAGAAATATTTACTTCTGACGATTTGATTCCAGTACCTTGTAATCCTGACGCTTTAGTAATGGGTTATGTTTTAAAGTTAGAAGGAAATAATATCCCACTGACAAGATACATCAATCCGACTGACTTACTTGACAATAGTAAAAATACAATTGTATATGAGCAAGACGAAGAACTTCATCGCAAAATGTTTGAAATATTCAGCACTGGAACATCTACAGACAAAGCATCATCTAAATTACATAGTTTACTTTGTTGCCTCCCTTTTGTTGAAGCACCAAATCTTAGTTACGACAACTTGTTTAGAATTATAATTATGCAATTTATTGACGCCCACAATTTTGATGTTAGGGCAATAAAGAAATCATGTGTTCACATCGTTAATAAAGACAATCAGATTATTCCATTTGAGACAATGAATTTGTTTTATCGGGATGACAAAAAAGAATATTTAGAAAAACTTAAATCACAATCAATTTAAACTTTTGACAAATGGATGGAATACTATCATTAATAATAATTATTTATCTTGTTTGCCACAGCCCGGCAATAATTATGCTTATCATTGGTTTAACAAGACTAAAATCAAGACCTGAAAATGCAAAGAAATTATTAATCGCAGCAGGAATCTATTTTCTAATTGGTGGCGGAATTTGTGGAGCATTATTAACTTAGACAATGAGAAAAACTGCATATAACACGGGTTTGGCAAAAGTGGCGGTTCAGTGCTCCGCAGACACTTTTGTGGTTAATCAAAGTTTGGTTCTCCGCATCAACATTTGTGGTAAAAATCGCAACCTCGCAAAGCGCCAAACGTTAGCATCACTCTACAACTGTTATAGTTTTGCTAAAAATTTGAGTAACTCTTTGTAGTTGCGTAATTTTAAATAAAAAATGAAAAATGCTTTTTATCTTTTACTCTGTATAGTGTGTGTTTCGTGCCAAAGCCAAACAACACAAGTTAAAACAGTGAAAGAAACACCTACACCACAACACGTACAAAATAAAGACAGTATGAAATTTGAAATTACAAAAACACCTGCTGAGTGGAAAGCACAACTTTCTGAAGAAGCCTATGCCGTTTTAAGAGAAAAAGCAACTGAGCGTCCATTTACGGGTACTTATGACAAACATTTTGAAAAAGGTATGTATGTATGTGCCGGCTGTGAAAATCCTTTATTTTCCTCAGATACAAAATTTGATTCGCACTGCGGTTGGCCATCTTTTGATGCAGCCCTAAAAGGTTCGGTGATTTATGAAAAAGACAACAGCTACGGCATGCAACGTGTAGAAGTAATGTGTGCTAAATGCGGTGGCCATCTAGGCCATGTTTTTGATGACGGCCCAGAAGAAACTACGGGCATGCGTTTTTGTACCAATTCGGTTTCTATAAAATTTATCCCTAAAAAATAAACCACATACAGCTAATTTTAGTACTTTTAGGGCACAAATAACAACAGATGCGCATACTATTAGTAGGGGAATTTAGTCGGTTACACAACTCGCTCAAAATGGGTCTTGTGGCGGCTGGCCATGAAGTTGTACTTATAAACAACGGCGATAGTTTTAAAAACTATCCTACTGATATTTCTATTAAGGCCACTTTTTTTAAATCTAAACTAGGCCGTATTCCACGTCAAATTTGGTTTCGGTTGTTTGGTTTTGACTTGGCACTTTTAGAGCATGGCCTTCGATTGTGGTGGCATTTACCTAAACTTGAGGATTTTGATGTGGTGCAACTTATTAACGAAAAACCAATACAAACTTGTCCCCGCTTAGAATTGTATTTGCTAAAAAAATTGTTTCGATGCAATAAAAATGTATTTTTACTTTCTTGTGGTGTAGATTATAGCAACATGCAACATCATTTACAACAAAAAGAACGTTACTCGTTGCTTACGCCTTATTTTGAAAACAAAATACTAGTAAGTAAGCAATATGATTATATGTTTGAGTTTACAACCCCGAGACACAAAAAAATTCATGATTTTATCTACAGCCATAGCAAAGGCGTTATTGCAGGTGATTTAGATTATGTTAAACCTATTCAAAACAATCCGAAGTATTTAGGACTTATTCCTTATCCTGTCGTGTTGCCAGAAAATCCAAAAGCCGTAACGGTAGCAGACAAAGTTGTTATTTTTTTAGGCGTCAATTCTGGAAATAGTTTTACGAAAGGAATTCCGCTCTTTGAAACCGCATTAGTACGTTTAAAAGAAAAATATAAAGACCAAATTAGTATTTTACAAACAACAGATGTGCCTTATGCTATGTATCAAGAAAGCTACCAAAAAGCACAAGTCATTCTAGACCAAGTGTATGCTTTTGATCAAGGGTATAATGCGTTGGAAGCAATGGCAAAAGGCAAAGTGGTTTTTACAGGTGCCGAAACAGAATTTTTAAAACACTATAACTTACAACCTAATGAAGTTGCAATCAATGCGCTACCTGATGTTGAGGCTCTAGTTAAAGGACTTTCTTTTCTTATTGAACACCCTGAAGAAATAGAACGCATAAGCAAAAATGCAATTACTTTTGTTGAAAAAGTGCATGATGCAAATAAAGTTGCAAAAATGTATGTGGAAAAATGGAAAGCGGCTATTTCGTAAATAGTTTTTTCAAATCAACTCGTTGCTGTAACGCACGATAGGAATACACTACAGAAAAAACAACTAAAACACCTACAAAATAGTGATATTGTGGCAAAAAGAACAATGCTAATGCGGCACCCATTCCTAAATTTACATTCACAATAATTAATTTCTTCAATGCGCTTTCAAATTCAAATGCATAGGATTTGTTAACCACAAAATAAACATATAAAGCATAGATTGCATAATGTAGCACATAGGCCATTCCTAAGCCTTCCAACCCAAAATAATGATAGAACAATATAGAAAGTGTGACATTTAAAAAATCGCCCAACAGTTCTTGTTTAAAAAATTGCTTTTTATTTCCTTTGGCTAATATTATATACCCTAAAGGCATGGTAATGGCTTTTAAGATTACAGAAAGTAAAGCAAATTTTAAAATAGAAAATGCAGGTAAAAAAGAGTGAGAATAAAATAATTCAATCACATAAGGACCCGTAAGATATAAAAATAAGACGGCAGGCGTTATAACGATAAGTGCGATTTCCATTTGCTTATTGACTAAACTTTTAACAGCACTATTATCATCGTTTATTGTTGCTAATTTTGGATAAAAGTCATATGACATCGCTTGAAAAACCAAACCCAAATAATTAACTAAAATAACATTTCCTACTTCATAAAGCCCCACTATTGCTGTAGAATGAAAGGTTTGTGTTAAAAATAATTTAATGAGTAAAAAGCAAATTTGTCCAAAAATTAAATTTATAGACATAAAAAAGCCTAGCTGCATTAATGGCGAAGCCATAATTTTTAATTCTTTTAAAGACAATACATTAAATTGCCATGTATAGTTTCGGGTAAATAAATAAGCTAAAACGAGTTGGACTAGCGCTCCATAAATCACCACCCAAATAACACCTTCTGTTCTAAAAAAGTAATACAACGGAACACTACCTAAAGCTGTAAAAAAGGAGACTGCTAAGTTAAAAATCGCTAGGGTTTTAATTTGATTTACTCCTTGCAAAATGGCAACATAAACATTTGAAATGCTTGTAAAAACAAAATATAAAATTAACAACCAATACCACGAAAAAGGCAATGAGGTAGTAAAAATAATTTTATTAAAAAAAAGACCAAACAGCACCGAAACTAAGGCACCTAACACGCCTATACCTATGGCAAGTTGAAAAAGTAAATTAACTGTTGTAGCAAAGGTCGTTTCTTTTTTTATTGCTATTTCTCTTGTGGCGGTTTTTAAAAACTCAAAACTTGTAAGCGCTAAAATAATTTGTAAAACATTTTGAAGGAGTGCCACCAAGCCCATACCAATAGGACCTAAAAACAAGGCGACTAATTTAGAAGAAACAGCAAAAACAACCATTTTTAAGAGTTGTACAAACCCGAAAATGCCTGTTGCTTTAAGTATTGAATGATGTGAATGCTGTTCTTCCATATTAATCGATATGACAACCAATGTCGATATATTGTTTCCTAAAATTATGATACCATTTTTTCCAATTAGTTGGTGCAATTGATTCCTTTGATGCGAGTAAATCTAGCACTGCGGCTGATGAAAAATCTTTAGGCAACGATGCTAAACTATCAAATTTATCCTGAAACCAAGCTTCATTTAATAGTAAATTAAATTGATTCATATCCATTGCTTCAGCATAATGCTCTTTATACTGATTTGTGGCAGAAGAAATAAACCCTGTTTTCACTACTTCTTGCGGCAATCGAGCTACCGTATAACTTCCTTTAGAAGCCTGCCATTTTTTTACTGCATTAAATAATTGCAAGCCTTCACTTACTTCATTTTTATGGTTTTGCCACATGGCTAAAAAATAGTTTTTTTCAAAAATCATTCCCGCTACTGAATATAAGGTGTAGTAAGCAATACGTTTTTTTTCTGAATGAATACCAAGTAAATTAAGTATTCTTTTAATTTTAAAACGGTAAAAACGATAAAAAATAAAATCATACAACCAGGGAAGTGTAGTGTATAATTTTGGCTCCAAAATAACTAAATTTGGTGTCGGTATTTCTCTTTTATGTTGAATTAAATTAGGATTGCCTAACCAAAATAATTTAGTCATTACAACATTATTCTCACGCATTTCTTTTTCGATAGTGGTCAAACTAATAGCTTGAGTAAACCACATATCATCTTCGAGTAAAACAAAATAATCAGATACGCTTTGTGCCGTAGCAACCCATAAATCAATGGGTACTTTATATTCATGCACAGGAATACCTTGGGTTACTTTTTCTTGCTTGTCTTGATAAAATGCAGATGTAAGAATTTTAATTTGAGGGAATTTGGTTTGAATTTTTGCTAAATAAGGCTCTGGGGTACCGTCATCCAACACATACACCTCACCAGCTAAATCAGTTACATAGGTATAAAGCGTGTGCAAACAACGTTCTAAATAATAGGGTCTATTAAACGATTTAATTATAACGTCCATGCCGATGTTTTTTGAATTACATAGGTAACTTCGTCCTCTGTCATTACAGGGCTTATAGGTAAACTCAATACTTCTTGATGTAATTTTTCAGTAATAGGAAACGATAAATCATTCCAAGCTTCATATGCTTTTTGCTTGTGTGGAGGTATTGGATAATGAATTAAAGTTTCTATTCCTTGTGTCTTCAAATAGCTTTGTAAGGCCTCTCTATGGGGTGTTCTAATGACAAATAAATGAAAAACATGAGGCGTTTGTATGTCCCATTGCGGCAATTGAATCAAGGTATTTTTAATTTCATTAGTATAGCGTTTTGCAATGGCTTGTCTGCGTAAATTATCTTGTTGTAAAAAAGGTAGTTTAATGCTTAAAAATAAGGCTTGTATTTCATCTAATCGCGAATTTACCCCTTGTATTTCATGAACATATTTTACAGCAGAACCGTAGTTTCGTAATTTAAAAAGTAATTCAGCTAATACTTCATCATTCGTAGTAATAGCACCTCCATCGCCTAAACAACCCAAATTTTTACCTGGATAAAAACTAAACGCTTTAGGATGTGAGGACGTTTCATTAATACCGTGTGATTGCGCACAGTCTTCCACTATTAAAAGATTATGTTGATGAGCCAAACTTTCAATTTCGGCAATATTTGCTAATCTACCATACAAATGCACAACTAAAATAGCTTTCGTTTTAGATGTAATTTTATCTTGTAATAAAGAGGTGTCTAATAAGAATGTTTGTTCGTTAGGATCCACTAAAACAGGAACTAAACCTATTTCAGTTAAAGCTAAAATAGAAGCGATATACGTATGTGCAGAAACTAAAACCTCATCGCCTTTTTGTAATTTTCCTAAAGCAACATAGCCTTTAAAAATAAGCGATAGTGCATCTAACCCATTTCCTACTCCAATACAAAATTGATCTTGATTGAATGCTGCAAATTGTTGTTCGAAATGTTGTACTTGTTCGCCTAAAATATAACGTCCTTTTGAAAAAAACGTATGCAATTGTGTTTGAAACGCTGTCTCAAATCGTTGATTTATTTTATGTAAGTCTAAAAATTTAATCATGATTAAAGGAGTACTTCATTACAATTTATATGTTTATTTGTTGCTATAGCATATACTTCCTGAACAACGGTTCGCGCCCCAAAGCTTTCTTTCCAATAATGTAGGCCTTGATTTAATTTTCTTCCTGCCCATTCATTAGAAATTCCAAAATCAAAAAACTTTTTGGTTGTAAAAACTTCTGTTAGCAAGTAATGATGTAAAAAATCTAAGCTACCTAACTCATTTTTAGTGGAATTTGATGCAATATATTGTGAATGAGCTACAAAATCTGACTCAAAAATAGTTGTACCCGCAACCAATTGATTTTGAAAATAGACATTAAACTGTCTAATTTGGTTTGGGAACTTAGCTTTCAAATACGTAATTTCTTCTAGCGAATGAACCGGTTCTTTTTTATGTTTTTCGGCTAAATTTGGAAGTAATATTTCATTCCAAAACGCATCAAAACTGCCTGTTTCTTTTACTATTAAACCATGTTTAACACCTCTATTCACCCCTTCCATTCTGTTTTTTAGAATACTAAAATCAGTTGATAAATCAATGACTGCTAAGGTATCTGTTTTAAGTAATTTGGCATCAGCTAAAAAGCAACAATAGTTCAATTCTTCCGATGGAAAAGAAGTATAAATAGTCGGTATTATTTTTACTTGGATACTTTGAATGCCTATCGATTCATAAAAAGCTAAAACGGCTTGAAAAACAGCTATAAATTTATCAAGACGAATAGCATAATCAACTACTATTCCGCCATACGTTAAACCTTGATGTGAATAAATTAGTTGGTCTACTTTATTTGCAGGAAATAAGGCAATTAATTTTTCATCTTGAAAAACCAACAACGAATAATCTTCAAAGCGATTTTGGTGATATTGCATAAAATCACGATGAAATAAAAACGTAGCATTTTTGGAGTGGGCTACAAAATCGTTCCATTGCTGATAATAATCTGACGTGTATTTTATAATTTTAATACGTTCCATTCTTAAAAACTTTGGAAAATTAGTAAAAAAACTTACTTTAGTAAAATATTATTGCGTATTTATACAATTATGTTTAAAAAAATTATTCCGTTTATCTTTTTTTTCAACTTCATTTGGGGTCAAAACATTACGTTGTACCATCAATTTAACGGAAGATATGACTTTACATTTGTAGGCAATACGTTGAATCCCTCTGAGAATTCGTTTCAAACAAGCCCTTCCGTATTTACAACTTCATCAGCTTCATTAAATTTAGGTAGTGGCGATGTAATTGAAAAAGCGTATTTATATTGGGCAGGCTGTGGAACGGGGGATTTTGATGTAAAATTAAACGGCACAGACATAACCGCTTCGAGAACCTTTACCAATATACTTAATCAAGGATTTGTCTTTAATTTTTTTAGTGCATTTGCCGATGTTACCTCTTTAGTCCAAACACAAGGTAATGGTACCTATACCCTTTCCGACTTAGATGTTTCTTCTTTTATTAATTTTCACTTTCAAAATAAAACAAATTTTGCAGGTTGGGCTATTGTTGTAGTTTACAAAAACACGAACTTACCACTTAATCAATTAAATGTGTATGACGGTTTACAAGTGGTTTCACAATTGCAAAACAACCTCGATGTGCCATTAAACGCCTTAAATGTAATTGACAATCAAAATGCTAAAATTGGCTTTATAGCTTGGGAAGGCGATTCAGGTTTAGCCGTAAATGAAACCCTTAGGATAAATGGAAACATCATTAGCAACCCTCCCTTAAATCCTGCCAACAATGCATTTAACGGAACTAACTCTGTTACAAATTCGAATACCCTATACAATATGGACTTGGACATATATAGTATTCAAAATAACATCAATATAGGTGATACTTCAGCATTAATTCAACTTACTTCTGGTCAAGATTATGTGATGATCAATACAATTGTTACAAAATTAAATAGTCAACTGCCCGATGCCACCATTCAAATCACTGACAACACGCTTACTTGCAACTCTAGAACAATTTCTATTGACTATGAAGTATTTAACACGAATTGCACCAATTTTTTACCAGCTCAAACACCCATTACCTTTTACGCAAATGGTATAGCTGTTGGAACTACTTATACCCAAAATAATATTCCAATAGATGGATCAGAGACAGGAATAATTACACTTACAATTCCTGCTTCTATTCCTCTGCAATTTAATTTAGTAGCTGTTGTGGACGATACAGGAAACCATATAGGAATCGTAACCGAAATTTTAGAAAACAACAACTCATTTACCTACCCTATTACACTACTAACCTCACCCCAGTTTAACCCACTTGAAGATTTAGTTTCTTGTAATCTTGGATTCACTAGAGGATATTTTGATTTTTCAGAATATGAAGATTTGGTAAAAGTGAATGCAACCGATACAGTTTCTTTTTATGAAACAGAAAATGATGCCTTAGTTGGTACTAATTCTATTTCAAATTTCACCTTCTACGAAGCGCAAACAACTCCAAAAATCATTTGGATTAGACTGAATAATGCCACTAACTGTTATTCAATTACATCTTTTATTCTCAAAACTAAAAATTGTCCTCCTGAAATATTTAATGCCGTTTCTCCAAATAATGATGAATTAAACGAAACGTTCTACATTTCAGGTTTACGCAATATTTTTGTGAATTTTAAATTAGAAATATACAACCGTTGGGGAAAACTAATTTGGACTGGCAACCAAAATAAACCCGATTGGGATGGAAGAATAGAAAATGGTGTAGGAAGTGATTTAGCTCCAGGCGGTACCTATTTTTACATTTTATACCTTAACGATCCTGATTATCCAAATGCAATAAATGGCTCACTTTTATTAAAAAGATAATAAAGCATTCTTAAAATTCATATATTTATCGCAACATTAAAAAAATTAACCTGTAACAATTAAAATACAAATCGATGAAAGTATTGAAATTAGTATTCGTTTTAGTCTGTTTTCAACATGCACTCGCACAAGATTACTTTCCAAAAAACGAAGGTGTAAAACAAACATTTAAAAGTTATATAGCACTAACCCATGCCACTATTTATAGTTCTTCCACGCAAAAAATAGAAAACGCAACACTCTTACTGAAAGATGATAAAATCATTGATATTGGTACAGCTATCACATTGCCAAAAGACACAAAAATTATAGATGTAACGGGTAAATTTATTTATGCCTCATTTATCGATTTATATTCTGAATTTGGTATAAACAAACAACAGAAAAAAAGCAATTCAGGACCTGCACCACAATACAATTCTGAACGCAATGGTTATTATTGGAATGACCATATACGAGCAGATTTTAATGCCTATCAAAATTTGGCTTATGATGATAAAACCGCTAAAGAACTTAGAGAAATTGGTTTTGGTACTGTACTTAGTCATTTAAACGATGGTGTTGTAGCGGGAACTGGAGTATTGTGGACATTAAATGATAATGAAAGTAATGCAACACGTATCGTAAATAAGAAAATTTCACAACATTTCACATTTAACAGAAGTAGTTACTCAAATCAGTCCTACCCTTCATCTTTAATGGGAAGCATGGCATTATTACGTCAATTTTATCATGATGCAGACTGGTATGCAAAAGGTGGCTCTAAAACTAAAGATTTTACGTTAGAAGCCTTTAATGAAAATAAAACTTTACTTCAAATATTTAATGCCGGGGATAAATTAAATGCTTTACGAGCAGCTAAAATAGGAGACGAATTTACGATAAAGTATATTATTAAAGGAAGTGGCAACGAATTTGAACGCATTAATGAAATTAAAAAAACAAATGCAAATTTCATTATTCCAATTAAATTTCCAGAAGCTTATGACGTTTCTGATCCTAATTTAGCTTTACAAGTAGCTCTTGGTGATATGCGCTTTTGGAATCAAGCACCTTACAACTTAAAACTATTAAACGACAATGGCATTTCATTTAGTATTACAAGTGCCGATTTAAAAAGCCCTAAAGACTTTTTAACCAATTTACGCAAAGCCGTTTCATTGGGCTTACCTAAAGAAAAAGCTTTAGCGGCTTTAACAGAAATTCCTGCAAATTGGGCCAAACAAACCCTTTTAGGCAGTTTGAAGAAAGGAAATTTAGCTAATTTCATCATAACTTCAGGCGACTTATTTGATGAAAAAACAACAGTAATTGAAAACTGGGTTCAAGGCAATAGATATGCTATTGAGAAAATTAATCCTTTAGAAATAAAAGGGGCGTATGAACTTACAATTACATCTTCTGAAGGAAAAAATACATATGATTTTACAATTGAAGGCGACACAAATAAACCAGATGCTAAAATTTCGCAAGGGAGTTTAGTATATGGTACTAAAATTTCATACACAGAACCTTGGGTAACGCTTGTTATTAAATCAAAAGACACAATAAGCAATAAATTCATAAGACTAACTGGAATCAAAAACGAGATAGGCTTATCTGGAAAAGCTATTTTAGAAAATGGTTTAGAAGGAATTTGGGAAGCAACACCTAAAAAAGTTGAAAACAAAAAAGAAGAAGCCAAAAAAGACACCAATCAATTAACAACTAAGTTTTTCGAATTAACCTATCCAAACATTGCTTTTGGAAATGTTCAAAAACCAAAACAAGAAACACTTTTATTTAAAAACGCTACCGTTTGGACAGGCGAAAAAGAAGGAATACTACAAGAAACAGATGTTCTTATTGAAAATGGAAAGATTACCAAAATTGGTAAAAATCTAGTGACCAATGCACGAATTATTGATGCAACAGGCAAACATTTAACCGCAGGAATTATAGACGAGCATTCGCATATTGCTATTTCTAACGGGGTGAATGAAGGTGGGCAAAATTCTTCTGCTGAAGTAACCATTGAAGACGTTATAAATTCTGAAGACAGCAATATATATAGAAATCTAGCTGGAGGCGTTACGTCGGCTAATTTATTACACGGCTCAGCAAACCCAATTGGTGGTCGTGCCGCATTTATCAAATTAAAATGGGGCTATGCACCTGAAGAAATGCTGGTTAAAGACGCGCCTAAATACATCAAATTTGCATTAGGTGAAAATGTAAAACAATCCAATTGGGGCGACTATGCACGTTTGCGATTCCCGCAATCAAGAATGGGAGTTGAACAAGTCTATGAAGATTATTTTTCAAGAGCTATAGCTTATCAAAAAGAATGGGCTGATTATAAAACTAAAAAAACAAAAACAATTCCAAGATTTGACATTGAGCTTGAAGTATTGGCACAAATTCTAAATAAAAAACGTTTCATCACTTGCCATTCCTATGTGCAATCTGAAATCAATATGTTAATGAAAGTGGCAAATAAATATGGCTTTCAAATCAAAACTTTTACACATATTTTAGAAGGATATAAATTAGCTGATAAAATGGCTGCACATGGTGTGGGTGGCTCTACATTTGCCGACTGGTGGGCTTACAAATTTGAAGTAAATGATGCCATACCTCATAATGCCGCTTTAATGAATAAAGAGGGAGTAACGGTTTCTATTAATTCAGATGATGCAGAAATGTCACGCCGATTAAACCAAGAAGCTGCTAAAACAGTAAAATATGGTAACATTTCTGAAGAAACCGCTTGGAATTTTGTGACCTTAAACCCAGCAAAATTATTACAAGTAGATGATCGTGTAGGTAGTATTAAAGTGGGTAAAGATGCTGATGTGGTACTTTGGTCAACTAATCCTTTATCCATTTATGCAAAAGCTGAAAAAACAGTTATAGAAGGGATTGTGTTTTATGACATCGAACAAGAAGCAAGTAAAAATGAAGCCGTTCAAAAAGAAAGAAATGAATTAATTAATTTAATGCTTGACGCAAAAAATAAAGGATTAAAAACACAAGAACCTAAGAAAAAATCAACAGGGCATTACCATTGTGATACCTTAGGCGACAGATGCAAAGAAACGCATTATAAATACAATTAATACTAAAATACAGCTATGAAATCGCCATTAACAAAAATTTTGCGCAAACAAACACAGATAAATAAAAAGGCGATAACATATATGACCTCTTACAAATAAAATTTTACATATATGAAAAAAATAATTTTCTTTCTAAATATACTTACTGCACTAGGATTTGCTCAGCAAACCCCAGCACCTAAGCAAACAAAAAGCATCTTAATAATGGGCGGCACAGCCCATTTAGGCAATGGAAAAATTCAAGAAAATGCCTTAATTTCTATTCAAAATGGAAAAATCATGTATGTGGCAGATGGAACATTAGCGAAACCTGCTAAACACGATTTAGTTATTGAAGCAAATGGTAAACATATATATCCGGGCTTTATTGCTCCCAATTCAACCCTAGGACTTGTAGAAATTGATGCCGTGAGAGCTTCCGATGATGAAAGCGAAGTCGGAAGTTTTAATCCACATATACGAAGTATTATTGCTTACAATACAGAATCTAAAGTAACCGAAACGGCAAGACCTAATGGCGTTTTATTGGCACAAATCACCCCAAGAGGTGGAAGAATTGCGGGTACGTCCTCTATCGTTCAGTTAGACGCTTGGAATTGGGAAGATGCTGTTATAAAAGAAAATGACGGCATTCATATGCGTTGGCCAAATAGTTATGCTCGTTTAGGCTGGTGGGCCGAGCCAGGTGGTATTGAGCCAAATAAAAAATATGCAGAACAAGTAAAAGAAATACAAGACTTTTTTGATAATGCATATGCTTATTTACAATCAAACAAAGAGGTAAAAGATATTCCTTATGAAGCCATGAACGGTTTACAAGACGGAACAAAAACATTGTTTGTTACTGCAAATGGCGAAAAAGAAATACAAGATATTTTACTATTTAAAAAGAAAAATAATATACAAAAAGTTGTACTTGTTGGTGGATACTATGCATACAAAGTAGCCGATTTACTTAAAGAAGCAAACGTAAGTGTTTTGCTAAGACGAATTCATGATTTACCTATGTCTGAAGACGAAGATGTAAATTTACCTTATAAAAACGCATCATTATTAATGCAAAAAAATGTATTAGTAGGATTAGAAAACTCAGGAGACATGGAACGCATGCAAGTAAGAAACATTCCTTTTTATGCCGGTAGTTGTGCTGCTTGGGGAATGTCTAAAGAAGATGCGCTAAAACTAATTACTTCAAACACCGCTAAAATACTTGGTATAGATGACTCATATGGGACATTAGAAACCGGAAAAAGCGCTACCCTATTTATATCTGCTGGAGATGCATTGGATATGAAGACCAATTTAATTACACACGCCTTTATAGATGGTAGACAAATTAGCTTGGAAAGTCATCAAACTGAATTGTATAAAAGATATAAAGAAAAGTATGAGAGTCAAGAAGTGAAAAGTGACGAGAAAAAATAAATACAAATAATTAAATATTCTTATATGAACAAAATTACTAAATTACTAAATATTTTAAGAGTATTAATTATTATGTGGCTTTTTGAAACTTTATTTGCAGCTTTAATATACTCTATAAGTTATTTTCTTTTCAGTAATTATTATTCTATAGAGCTTATCTTTTTTTTAAATGTAATGCGTGTAATCTATTATTATTGGCTTCTAATAATAATTTATTTTTTTATAGAAATTTACAATGTAAGATTTTTTACAATTACAAATTCATCTGTTTTTATTTTCATATCAATTATTTTAAGTTTAATTTTTGATGTTTGGGACTTATTTATTGACTATTCATTTTTTTGTAATTTAATAGCTATAGCAATGACACCGTTTTTATTAAGTAGATTAGATAAATTATTACCCTCCAACCTTAACATTTTTAAGTGATGTAATATATTTATTTTATCTTTGAAACTATTATTTCAAGCAACTTAGTCACTCACAATGAAACAAATATCTTCCGTTCAAAACCCTTTCATCAAACAATTAATTCAATTGCAAGACAAAGCCAAAGTAAGAAAACAATTGGGCTTATTTGTAATTGAAGGGCAGCGTGAAATTGAATTAGCTATAAAAGGTGGTTACGAAGTAGAAACATTACTTTTTTGTCCAGAATTATCAGGAAAAGCTGAAAAGCTGAAAATTCAAATAGCTGAAGATCTGAAAATTGAAGTTTCTAAAGACGTGTATCAAAAAATTGCCTATCGCGATACAACCGAAGGAATTATCGCCATTGCTAAATCAAAACCCTTACAATTATCCGATTTAAAAGTAGGCAAAAACCCATTGATTTTAGTCGCAGAAGGATTAGAAAAACCAGGAAATCTAGGCGCTTTATTACGAACAGCCGATGCAGCTAATATTGATGCCGTTATTATTGCCAATCCAAAATCGGATATGTATAATCCAAATATTGTACGTTCGAGTGTAGGGTGTCTGTTTACACGTCAAATTGCAGTCGCCACTTCAGAAGAAGCGATCGCTTTTTTAAAAGAAAACAATATCAATATTTATTGTGCCACCTTACAAGATTCAGCCACGTATCACACACAAAATTATAACGAATCTAGCGCTTTAGTCGTTGGAACAGAAGCCACAGGAATTACCGAAATTTGGCGACAAAACGCCACTAAAAATATCAACATTCCCATGCAAGGCGTTATTGACTCGATGAACGTTTCGGTAGCGGCTGCCATTTTAGTATTCGAAGCTAAAAGACAGCGTGGATTTTAAAAACAAAAAACCTGAAACCTGAAACTTGAAACCTGAAACCTGAAACTTGAAACAAAAAATAAACAAATGAAAAAAACACTTTTAATAGCCTTATTGACTTCATTCACAGCGTTTTCACAAATAACCGAAAAGCAAATTGATGAAGTGGCAGAAAATACACTAAAAGCATTTAACGTTCCAGGAGTTGCGGTTGCGGTTGTAAAAGACGGTAAAATCATTCATAGTAAAGGATACGGAGTAAAATCCATACTTAAAAAAGATAAAGTAGATGGAAACACCCTTTTTGGAGTAGCTTCAAATAGTAAAGCATTTACAACTGCTGCCATAGCCATGCTAGTTGACGAAGGTAAAATGAATTGGGATGATAAAGTAAGTAAATACTTGCCTAATTTTAAAATGTATACCGACTATGTTACAAATGAATTTACTGTACGCGACTTGGTTACACACAGAAGTGGTCTTGGATTAGGTGCAGGTGATTTAATGATTTGGCCTGATGGGGGAAATTTTAAACCTAAAGACATTATTGAAAATTTACAATACCTAAAACCCGTTTCATCTTTTAGAACTAAATATGATTATGATAATTTGTTATATATCGTAGCAGGTGAAGTTATAGAAAAAGTAAGTGGTTTGTCATGGTGTGATTTTATAGAAACAAAAATCATGAAACCTTTAGAAATGAATACTAGTGCTGGTTCTTTTGTTCGTTTAAAAGATACCACAAATATTGTTGATCCTCATGTGCCAACAGACGGAAAACTAAAAGTTATTTCACGATATAAAAATCAATCATTTGATGCTGCTGCTGGAATTTATTCTTCTGTAAACGACATGAGTAAATGGATGATTATGCAATTGCAACAAGGAAAATATGGTTCTGAAAAACAATTCAGACTTTTTTCAGAAGCACAACATAATGAAATGTGGCAGTTACAAACCATTATTCCTGCAAAAACCAGAGAACCCTATTTTACACATTTTTCAGGTTATGGATTAGGTTGGTTTTTAAGTGATGTTAAAGGGTATAAACAAGTTACACATACTGGCGGATTAGAAGGAATTGTAACGCAAGTAACGCTCCTTCCCGAATTAAACTTAGGCATTGTTGTACTAACCAATCAGCAATCGGGTGCCGCTTTTAATGCCATTACAAATACTATTAAAGATGCTTTTTTAAAGATAGAGTACAAAGATTATGTAACAATGTATAGCCAAAGAGAAAAAGACAACGTTGCAAAAGCAGACAAAGTAACGACAGAAGTTTGGGCAAAAATTGAAGAAAATAAAAAAAACAAAGTAAAAATTGAAGCTAAAAATTTCACGGGAACTTATAAAGATAATTGGTTTGGAAACATCATCATTTCTGAGAAAAAAGGAAAAATGTATTTTAATTCAGAACGTTCGCCGCAATTGGCTGGTGAAATTTTCTTTTACAAGGACAATACATTTGCCGTAAAATGGTTCAATCGTAGTTTTAATGCCGATGCTTTAATTACGTTTTCAGATAATAATAGAAACATCAAAATGGCAGCAATTTCTGAATTAACTGATTTTAGTTATGATTTTCAAGATTTGGATTTCACTAAACAATAATTTAAAGGGATTAGTAAATTTTTTTGATATCTAAATATTAAATAGTATTTTTATGTGCCACAAAATTTGATTATGACTGAGATTGATTTAGAAGCAGAAAATAAAGCTATTGCTCAAGAATACAAAGAATTATTACGAATTAGTTATCAAACATTAACTGATGAAGATAAAAAACTAATTCGAAAGGCATTTGATGTAGCCGTAGATGCGCATAAAGAACAGCGTAGAAAGTCTGGGGAAGCCTATATTTTTCATCCTATAGCTGTGGCTAAAATAGTAGCTTCGCAAATAGGTCTAGGCGCAACCGCTATTGCAGCTGCACTCATGCATGATGTTGTGGAAGATACCGAAATCACAATTGCAGACATAGAAAAAATGTTTAATCCTAAAATTGCACAAATTGTCGAAGGATTAACAAAAATTCCAAGAATAAAAAAAGATCAAGAAATTTCGCTACAAGCAGAAAATTTCAGAAAAATGCTCTTAACGCTTCATGACGATGTGCGTGTTATTCTAATAAAAATTGCCGATAGATTGCACAATATGCAAACGATGGAAGGCATGGCCGATTACAAACAAGCTAAAATTGCTTCGGAAACATTATACATTTATGCTCCCCTAGCCCATCGTTTAGGCCTGTACAACATTAAAACACAATTAGAAGATTTAAGTTTAAAATACACCGAGCCTGAAGTATACACCTCTATTGTTAGTAAAATTAAAGAAACTAAAGAAGAACAAGACGCATATATTCAATCCATATCCGAAATTTTAAGTAATTCTTTAAAAGAAGAAGGCATTGAATTTATCATTAAAGGCCGTCCAAAATCGATTTATTCTATTAGACGAAAAATGAAAGTTCAAGGCGTTACTTTTGATGAAGTTTACGACAAATTTGCACTTCGTATTATTTACAAATCTAATGAACATGATGAAAAATTCTTAGCTTGGAAAATTTATTCTGTCATTACAGACCATTACCGTCCTAGTCCTAGCCGTTTAAGAGATTGGATTTCTTCTCCAAAATCCTCTGGCTACGAAGCACTTCACGTGACAGTGATGGGGCCAAAAGGGCGTTGGGTAGAAATTCAAGTGCGTAGCGAGCGTATGGACGAAGTCGCAGAAAAAGGCTATGCTGCACACTACAAATATAAAAATGGTGAATCATCTGAAGAACATGGCTTAGAACTTTGGCTAAACCAGCTAAAAGAAGCTTTAGAAAATGCAAATACAAATGCGGTCGATTTTGTTGAAGATTTCAAACTCAACTTATATGCTAAAGAAATCTATGTATTTACACCAAAAGGAGAAATTAAATCGCTTCCAAAAGGAGCTACTTCATTAGATTTTGCGTTTAGCATTCACTCTGAAATAGGTGTAAAAACAAGAGGAACAAAAGTAAATGGCAAGTTAGTTCCTCTAAATCATGTACTTAACAGCGGTGATCAAGTAGAAATAATTACGTCTCCAAATCAAAAACCAAACGCTCAATGGCTTGACTATGTAACCACTTCCCGTGCTAAAACCAAGATTAAAAATGTATTAAACGAAAACATTAAAAAAATTGGCGAAGACGGAAAAGAAGTATTGGTTAGAAAATTGAAACACTTAAAAATCAATTTTAACGAACAAACACTAAACGAATTAGTTAATTATTTTAAACTACAAACAAGTTTAGATTTATTTTACCGAGTGGGTATAGGTGCCATAAACAATCAACAATTAAGAGATTTTGCTGCATTAAAGAGTAATACATTAGTTAACTTTTTCAAAAAAACTATTACCCGTAAATCATCCATAGATGAGGATAAAATTCAAAAAAATGAAATCAGTAAAAAGTATGATTTATTAGTTTTTGGTGCAGAACAGGACAAACTAGACTACAAACTTTCGCCTTGCTGTAATCCTATTCCTGGTGATACCGTTTTTGGTTTTGTTACCATAAACGAGGGCATAAAAGTTCACAAAACAGATTGTCCAAATGCCATTAGCATGCAATCAAATTTTGCGTACCGAATTATTGCGGCAAAATGGATTGATTCTAGCCAAGAAGATTTTAAAGCTACATTGAAAATTACAGGTATGGATATTTTAGGTTTGACAAATGAACTTACAAAAGTCATTTCAAATCAAATGCATGTCAACATTCAAAGCATCAGCCTAAGTTCGGAAGCGGGTATATTTTATGGTCAAGTTACTGTTGTCGTACAAAATAATACCATTTTGAAAAAATTAATTGAAAACATAAAAAAAGTAGATGGTATTGACAAAGTAACTCGGGTATACCAAGCCTAATAGTTTGTTAGAATATTGTTGAAAAAAACTAATAACTTCATTCTGTAAACTTCTAATATTACGTTACCTTTGTAATTATTACATTTATTCCAAATGGAAAACAATCAAAATCAAGAAATTGTAAAAAATGTTTTTACAAAGTACTTAGAAGAAAAAGGTCATAGAAAAACCCCTGAACGCTATGCCATTCTTCAGGAAATATATGAAAATCAAGAACATTTTGATATTGAATCATTATATATCAAAATGAAAAATAAAAACTACCGTGTAAGTAGGGCTACGCTTTACAATACCATTGAATTACTTTTAGATTGTAAACTTGTAAGAAGGCATCAGTTTGGGCAAAATCAAGCCCATTATGAGAAATCTTATTTTGACAAACAACACGACCATATTATCTTAACGGATACAGGGGAAGTAATTGAATTTTGCGATCCTCGCATTCAACAGATTAAACAAACTATGGAAGAACTTTTTGGTATCAAAATTGACACCCATTCGCTTTATTTCTATGGTACAAAAAATAAAAACTAGCAAATAAATCATAAACAACAAACAACAACAGCATGACTGTAGACTTACTACTTGGATTACAATGGGGTGACGAAGGAAAAGGAAAAATCGTCGATGTACTAACTTCAAAATATGACATTATTGCCCGATTTCAAGGCGGACCCAATGCAGGACACACTTTAGAATTTGACGGCATCAAACACGTATTACGAACTATTCCTTCTGGAATATTTCATAAAAACAATGTGAATATTATTGGAAATGGTGTCGTTATGGACCCTGTAGTTTTCCAAAAAGAAATAGAAGGACTTCAAAAATTTAACATCGACATTCAGTCTAAATTACTTTTATCAAGAAAAGCACATTTAATTTTGCCTACGCATCGCCTATTAGACGCTGCCTCTGAAGTCGCAAAAGGAAAAGCAAAAATTGGTTCAACGCTTAAAGGAATTGGACCAACATATATGGATAAAACAGGTAGAAATGGATTGCGAATTGGCGATATTGAATTAGCCGATTTTCAAGAAAGATACCGTTCTTTAGCCGATAAACATGAAGCCATGATAAAATTCTATGACGTAGATTTACAATACAATTTACGTGAAATGGAAGATGAATTTTTTACGGCTGTTGAAGAATTGAAAAAACTAACTTTTATAGATTCTGAAGAATTCTTAAACAAATCTCTTAAAGAAGGAAAAACCATTTTAGCCGAAGGCGCTCAAGGCTCTTTATTGGATGTAGACTTTGGAACCTATCCTTTTGTTACTTCTTCAAATACAACAGCAGCTGGAGCCTGTACAGGTTTGGGTATTGCACCTAATCGTGTGAAACAAGTTTTTGGTATTTTCAAAGCGTATACAACTCGTGTAGGAAGCGGACCATTCCCTACAGAACTTTTTGACGAAGACGGACAAACCATGGCTAAAGTAGGTAACGAATTTGGTTCTGTTACAGGGCGTGCAAGACGTTGTGGTTGGTTAGACTTAGTAGCTTTAAAATATGCCGTTCAAATCAATGGTGTAACCGAATTATACATGATGAAAGGCGATGTGCTTTCTGGATTTTCAAAATTACAAGTTTGTACCGCTTACAACTATAACGGCGAAATCCTAAAACATTTCCCATACAATATTGAACCCGAAAATGTGGAACCTATTTATACAGAAATGAAAGGATGGCAAGCCGATTTAACAGGTATGACAACGTATGATGAATTACCAACAGAACTAAAAGCCTACATCGAATTCATTGAAAAAGAATTAGAAGTGCCCATTAAAGTAGTATCTGTAGGTCCCGATAGAAAACAAACTATTACACGATAATTCAAAAATCCCACCATGTGTGGGATTTTTAATTTATAAAAAAATCTTAAGAAAAATTGCTTTTACAACATTTTCTTTAAATTTGAACAAAATTTACCATTTTGAAAAAGTACATACTTAACCTATTTAGTCTTTTATTCTTTGGAATAAGCTTTTCACAAGGTGTTATTCTAGAGAAAGAAGTTCTAAATTCAACTCCCGTAGCACCTAATAGTAATCCTAATGCTATTAAAATTTTACATTCTGATTTTATTGATAAAAATCAAGTAGAAATACCAGGTGCCATTATTTTTACAGGTAATGTACAAGTGGAACACAAAGGGGTATTGATTAATTGTAATAAAGCCTATCATTTTACGGATGAAGATTATGTAAAAGCCTTTGGAAATGTACGATTAAGCCAAGGCGATAGTATCGTCATGACGAGTCGCTATGCCGAATATAATGGAAAAACACAATTTGCCTTTGCCACTGGAGATGTAAATATGCGCTCACCCGATTCACATTTAGTAACAGATACTGTTTTTTTTGACCGAAGTATTCAACAAGCCTTTTACAGAAGTTATGGAACCATTTATAACAAAGAAAACGTTTTAAAGAGTAAATCTGGCAGGTACTATGTCGATCAAAAAAAATACACCTTTAAAACAGCCGTAACCGTAACTAATCCACAATGCGTTATAAAAACAAACAACTTGGATTTTTATGATAATTCAGGTCATGCTTATGTGTTTGGGCCTTCTACAATTACCAGTAAAAACGATGTAATTTACACCGAAAATGGTTTTTATGATACTAAAAATGATGTAGGTAAATTAAAAGACAAATCCAATATAACCTATAACAATAGAAAAATAGAAGGCGACATTATAGACTATGACCGCAAAAAGAATTTTTCTAAAGCTACCAATAATGTTAAAATTACAGACACTGTCAATAATTTAATTGCAAGAGGTCATTATGCCGAAGTTTATCGAAACATAGGAGGTGTAAAAAAAGATTCCATGTTTATTACTAAACATGCATTAGTTTCCACATTAATAGATAAAAAAAGTAAAGATTCTTTACATCTACACGGTAAAAAAATACTAATAACCGGACCTGCTGAAGATCGGACGATAAGAGCTTTCAACAATGTTAGATTTTACAAGTCAGATATGAGTGGGAAATGTGATTCTATTCATTCAAACAATAAAACGGCATTAACAAAACTTATTGGAAAACCTGTAATTTGGAACAATTCAAATCAAATGACAGGGGATGAAATTCATTTAATAGGCAACAACAAAACCGAACAATTGGATTCAATCAAAGTCCTTAACAATGCCTTTTTAGTAGAAAAAGACACCATAGGAACAGGCTATAATCAAGTAAAAGGCCAATTTCTGTATGGCAAAGTAAAAGACAATAAACTCTACGAAGTAGATATCATAAAAAATACGGAAAAAATCTACTATATGTATGATGAAAATAACGATTTAGTAGGTATAGACAAAGGTGTTTCAAGTAGTATAAACATGAAACTAGAGAATAATAAAATTGTCGAATTAACTTCATTTAAAAAAATTGAAAGTGATACATATCCCGACAAAGAATATCCCGAAAATGCTAGGAAATTAAGAGGCTTTATTTGGCGAATAGATGAAAAAATAAACACAAAAGATGATCTATTTCCAGAAGACGAAAAAGCAGTAGATGCCAAAATAAAGGAAGATACTTCTAAAAAAGAGAAAGAAACCGTAAAACCTATGAAGGTTTTAAAAGAAACCAAAGAATACGGTAAAAAAAGTAGTGAAAAAGACCAAAATACAAAAGTAAAAAGTAAAAAGTAAAAAGTGATTCATATATTTCGTAACTCGTAATTAAAAACAATGTTAAACGATTTTTTCACCTATCAAGCGCAAACATCACCACATCCATTAGCTATGGAAATTTCTCATGCTAAAGGAAGCTACATTTATGACACAGATGGCAACCGTTATTTAGATTTTGTAGCAGGTGTATCGGCTTGTAGCTTAGGACATCAACATCCAAGAGTAAATGAAGCCATAAAAAATCAGTTAGACAAATATTCGCACGTGATGGTATATGGTGAATATGCTCAACACCCCGCTACGGAATTTTGTAAGCTATTGGCGCAACATATGCCCTATCCCTTAACGAAAACCTATTTAGTTAATTCAGGAACAGAGGCAACAGAAGGCGCCTTAAAATTAGCGCGCAGGGTAACGGGCAGAAGCCAATTAATCTCTTGTTTTAATGCCTATCATGGTAATACGATGGGCAGTATGAGTGTGATGGGTTTTGAAGAACGCAAACAAATATTTAGACCTTTAATTCCCGATGTTGATTTTATTACCTTCAACAATGAAGCAGACATAGAAAAAATTACAACTAAGACAGCGGGTATAATTTTAGAATCTATTCAAGGTGGTGCAGGATTCATTCAACCTGAAAATGATTTTTTAAAAAAAATAAGACAACGCTGTGACGAAGTAGGCGCTATCATGATACTAGACGAAATTCAACCGGGATTTGGTCGTACAGGAAAACTTTTCGGATTTGAAAATTATGATGTCATTCCAGATGTAGTGGTTATGGGGAAAGGCATGGGTGGCGGCATGCCTGTAGGGGCATTTACAGCCTCCGAAAAAATGATGGATTT
This sequence comes from Flavobacterium sp. 20NA77.7, assembly GCF_031326205.1. Taxonomy (NCBI): domain Bacteria; kingdom Pseudomonadati; phylum Bacteroidota; class Flavobacteriia; order Flavobacteriales; family Flavobacteriaceae; genus Flavobacterium; species Flavobacterium nakdongense. Next base: position 1,334,840 of record NZ_CP133721.1, read on the forward strand.
ACTAAGTCATGATCCAAAACTTGGACACATTACTACCTTTGGCGGACATCCTGTCATTGCGGCTGCCTGTTTAGCTACCCTTCAAGAGGTAACCGAAACCAATTTAATGGCAGAAACGTTAGAAAAAGAACAATTAGTTAGAAAGTTACTACAGCATCCGTTAATCAAAGAAATACGAGGCAGAGGCTTAATGCTTGCCGCCATGACTGATAGTCCAGAAATCACAAACGAAGTCATTTTACGTTGTCACAAGAGAGGTTTAATCTTATTTTGGCTGCTTTTTGAAGGATGCGCCATTAGAATCACTCCTCCGCTTACCGTTTCAAATGAAGAAATTGAAGAAGGTTGCACTTTACTACTAGATGTGCTCAATGAAGTACAAGAAGAGCTAAAACGGTAATCATTCTTGCCTTTTTTTAGCTATTCCTTTGTTAATTAAATTGTTCAAAACAAATAATTGGCAAGGAAATTGCGCAACATTAAATAGTTACTTTTAGTACTATTAATACTAAACTCGAATTGCTATGAATATGAGTCATGATGAAGAAGAAAATAGCCTGTCACTTTCGAAGTTTGAATCAATGCTAAAGACCAATAAAGTTTTTTTCTTTGACTCAGAAGAATTTGAAGACATTATCCTGCATTATATGGATACAGGTCGAATGAATTTAGCAAAAAAAGCGTTAAAACTAGGGTTAGAACAACATCCAAAATCGTCTGGGTTAAAATTAGTTCAGGTAGAAATGCTGATTTATGAAGATAAACTAGATCAAGCAGAAAAACTATTAAATGACTTATATGCCTTAGAACCCACTAACGAAGAAATCTTTATTCAAAGAGCTAATATTTGTTCGAAAAGAGACCAACATGATAAAGCCATTGAAAATTTAACTCTTGCTTTAAAATATACAGATGATGAAGCAGATGTATATTCTATGATAGGCATGGAATATTTATTCATGGACAATTTAGAATTAGCCAAAGAAAATTTTATCAAATGTTTAGAACAAGATGATGAAGATTATTCGGCACTTTATAATGTGGTATATTGTTTTGATTTCTTAGATCAAAATGCTGAAGCAATCGTATATTTAGAAAAATTCATCAATCATAACCCATACAGCGAAGTGGCTTGGCATCAGTTAGGTCGCCAATATTATGCCTTAAAAAATTATGAAAAAGCCGTTTGGGCATTTGATTATGCTTGTTTAATTGATGAAGGTTTTTTAGGTGCTTATCTAGAAAAAGCAAAATCACTTGAAAAATTAGAACGCTATCAAGAGGCTATAGAATGTTATACGATTACAATGGAATTAGACGATCCTACCTCGTATAGTTTATTGCGCATTGGTAAGTGTTTTGAAAAATTAGGCAATACAGAAGAAGCGTTAAACTTTTATTTAAAAACAGTACACGAAGATCCTTTATTAGATAAAGCTTGGATTGCCTTAACAGATTTTTACATTCGTCAAAAAAATTACCAAAAAGCATTGTATTATGTCAACAAAGCATTAGGAATTGATAACGACAATCCGTTATATTGGCGAAGATATGCGAACATTAACCAATTTTTAAGCTTCTTTGAAGAAGCCGAAGTGGGTTACCGAAAAGCCTTCGAAAACGGGGATGTTGAATTAGATAATTTCTTATGTTGGAGTGACGTACTTTATATTTTAGGCGAAACGGAAGGTGCTATTGAAATACTAACTCAAGCTAAGGAATTGTATGCAAACGAAAGTGAAATTTTATACAGATTAGTTGGATTGAACAGTACACTTTTAAATGAAGAAGTAGCTGAAAAAGAATTACTTGAAGCCGTGCAAATAGACCACCATAAAAATTACATCTTAAAAGATTTGTTTCCATTTGTGTGGAAAAACGAACGCATACAAGCAATATTAACAAATTATAAGCCTTAAATACACTCCTTTTTATGGAATTTATTGATTTTTTATTGCATTTTTTAAAAGACCCTTTAAGCGTCATCAACGAGTTAATTGAACAGTATAATACCCTTATATATTTTATTTTATTTTTAGTTGTTTTTGTAGAAACGGGTTTCGTTATCATGCCTCTATTGCCTGGCGATTCTATGTTATTTGCTATTGGGGTTATTGCCGCAACAACTGGAAAACTAAGTATAGCCATTTTGATACCCTTACTCATTTTTGCTGCCTTATTAGGCGATAATTTAAATTACTTTGTAGGGCATAAATTTGGTGAACTCATCAAAGAAAAAAAGAAAATACTTTTTCTTAAAAAAGAATACATTACAAAAACCGAAGCTTTTTTTGAAAAAAATGGCGGAAAAGCAGTAATCTTAGCCCGTTTTGTTCCCATTATTAGAACAATTGCCCCTTTTGTAGCAGGAGCGGGAAGCATGAAATATAAAACCTATATTCTCAATTGCATACTTGGTGCATGTATTTGGGTTACAAGTATTACGTTTTTAGGCTACTTTTTAGGCCAAATAGAAATCGTGAAAAACAATTTTGAAAAAGTCGTGTTAGGTATCGTTTTACTTTCTATTTTACCTATTTTTGTTAAACTCTTTCAAACAAAATTTAACAAAAAGTAATTACTAAAATGTCTAAAAAAGTTAAAAAACAAAGGCAATTTGGACTTATAGCAAAAGAAAGCAGCCATTCTTTTTCTAAAAAATATTTTACCGAAAAATTTACTCAAAATTTTTTTGAAAATTGTGATTATGAAAATTATGATTTGCTAACCATCGATAAATTTCCCGAATTACTAGCAACTACTAAAGGACTTGTAGGGTTAAATGTTACGATACCTTATAAAGAAGCCATTATTCCGTTTTTAGACAAAATAGATAAAAAAGCACAAAAAATAGGCGCCGTAAATTGCGTCACTATTTCAAAAAATAAAAAAACCAAAGGCTACAATACCGATTATTATGGTTTTAAAAAAGCACTTAAACCTTTACTAAAAAAACACCACAAACGCGCCTTAATTTTAGGAACAGGTGGCGCTAGTAAAGCCGTAGCTTTTGCCTTAAGAAAACTTGCAATAGAATATGACTTTGTCAGTAGAAACCCTAACGAATTTCAATTTGGATACAACGAATTAGATGCAACTGTTTTTACTGATTATCAAATTATTATTAATACCACTCCCCTAGGCACCTTTCCTAACATGAAAGAATGTCCGTTGTTACCTTATGAACTGTTTACCGACCAACACATTGCTTTTGACTTAGTGTATAATCCGGAACAAACGTACTTTTTAAAACAAGCCAAAGCACAGGGTGCAAAAATTAAAAATGGCTATGATATGCTTGTCTTTCAGGCAGAAAAAGCATGGAAAATTTGGAACAAATAAGTTTTTATAGCTAAAAACAAGCATTTTCTTTGAATTTACATGAGGCTTTAGTATCTTCGAACCTTTAAAAACATAAAACTTTTCTAAAATGTTAGAAGAAACGAATGATAACCTGCCAATGGCAGACGGACAAACTGAAACAGAGTCTACTGAAAATGGAACGGCACTTTCTGCACAAGAAATTATAGATAATCACTTAGCAGAAGCTAGTGAAGAAGGCTCGCTTATTGAGACACATGAAATTCCTCAAAAAGACTATGAATCACTTTCTATGGAAGCTATAGTTGAAGAACTAGCCGAATTAGTAAGTCATGAAAATATTATGGTTGTAAAAAACCATATTGAGGACATCAAAAAATCTTTTTTAGGTAAATACCACCAATTCATAGATGAAAAAAGAGCTGCTTTTTATACAGAAAATGAAGCAAGTGTAGAATTTGATTATCATTTTCCATTGAAATCAAAATTTGACCAACTATATGACACCTATAAAGCAAAACGCACCAAACATTTTAATCAAATACAAAACCAATTAAAAGATAATTACGCTACACGAACAACATTAATTGAAGAGTTAAAAACGCTTATTGATACCGGTGAAACAAGCATGTCTGACATGTTTAAAAAATTTAATGAAATTAGAGAGCGTTGGAAAAATGCAGGAGCCATTCCTAAAGATAAATACAATTTATTATGGAATAATTACCATTTTCATACAGATCGTTTTTATGAATTGGTGCATTTAGATAAAGAAATACGTGATGCTGATTTTAAAAACAATTTAGATCAAAAAGTAGCCATTATTGAAAAGGCAAAAGCCTTACTTGCTGAAACAGATTTAACGAAAGCTTTCCGTGAATTGCAAGTATTGCACAAAGTATGGAAAGAAGAAGTAGGTCCTGTAGATAAAGAACATCGTGAAAAAATTTGGATTGAATTTAGCGAAGTAACCAAGCAAATGCACGACAAACGTGAAGCTATGTTTGCACAAGCTAGAGAAAAAGAACAAGACAACCTTACGGCAAAAAACAATGTAATTGCACAACTTACCGCTTTAGCCGAAGAAAAAGTAGCAGCTCATGGCGATTGGCAAAAACAAATTACAAAAATGGAAGCATTGCGTCAAGATTTCTTTGCGATAGGCCGTGTTCCTGCAGAAGTTTCAGAGGCAACTTGGCACAATTTTAAAGTAGCTGTTAAAGCATTTAATTCTAATAAAAATGCTTTTTATAAAGACATTAAAAACGAACAACAACAAAATTTAGATAAAAAATTAGCTTTACTTGAAAAAGCCAAAGCACATGCAATTTCTGATGATTTTGATGCTACCACGCCTATCATGAAACAAATTCAAGAAGATTGGCGTAAGATAGGCCATGTGCCCCGCAAGCATTCTGATGAGATATGGGCAACATTTAAGGGTATTTGCAACACCTATTTTGACCGTTTACACGAATCTAGAAAAGAAGAAATACAAGTGGAAGTAGAAGCTTTTGAAAAGAAAAAAGCCTACTTAGAAACCTTGAAATCTTTTGAGTTAGTGGGCGACCACAAAACCGACTTAGACGCTATAAAAGCACATATTGCTGCTTGGAAAGAGCTAGGTAAAGTGCCGCAAAACAGACGTCATATTGAAGGTAAATTCAATAAAATTCTTGATGCTTTATTTGAAAAATTGAGTTTGTCTAAGAAAGATTCAGAAATGATGCGTTTTTCAAACAAACTTGATAAATTAGCTGAAGGCAATGATCAACGTGCTATTGTAAACGAGCAATTATTTATTAGAAGAAAAATTGATGAGTTACAAGCTGAAATTTTTCAATTGGAAAACAACATCCAGTTTATTTCAAATGCTAAAGGCGACAACCCGTTTGTAAAAGAAGTGCATAAAAGCATTGAACGCCACAAAGAAGATTTAAACATGTGGAAAGAAAAACTGAAAAAGTTAAATACGTTAGTATAATAAAAAAGCACCGAAAAATCGGTGCTTTTTTTATTTTTGTAAAACTCAAACCGAAACATTTTACATACACTATCCATACACTATCCATACACTATCTATGGAGTATCTATACACCTGAACCTTCTTAAAATAACAATACAGATTTATTAATTATGTTTTTGAAGGAAAAAAATACGCAATATTCTGCTAGAAGTATAGAGGAAGTAATACTATCATTTTTAATTAGAAAGTGAAACCGACAAACGATTTATTCAAGAATTATTAGGACATAGCAGTCCGAAAACCACAATGATTTACACTCATGTAACAAACGATAGTTTAAAAAAATAAAAAATCCTTTTGATGTGTAAGTTTTTTAATCTAAATTTGAAATGCTTAATAAAAATAAGCGAAATAAAAGTAAGCAAAACTTTCGCCAATCTTGCCAATTTGGAATAAAAGTAGTTTGAAAGTTTCGCATATAAACGAGTTGGCAGCAATAAATCTAAAAACGTGCAGAAAATAGAATCTCCAAAAATTAACGAATGGTTAGAAAATGCTATAAAATGGCAAAATGTCTCACGTCCATTGAAAATTTCTAATTTCCTTCCAAAATTTGACAATTACGTAGGTTTAACTTGGAAACTTGGTATAATTGAAAATTTTCCTTTTAATGATTTTATCCAAAATGCAAAATCAGAAACAGAAATAAAAAACAATAGAGAGATTTGGCATCATTATCCTGAAATATTTAATGAAGATTCTGAAACTGGATTTGTAGAAATTGCAACAGAAGAGATCTTTCGAAAATTCAAAATTCCTTACCATGATTACAAAAATGATGGAAAATTACCATGGAACACTAGAGCAATAAGAATTTTAGAAGGCAAAATCAAAGAAACCTTATCTTTTATATTGGAAAAAATTCCTGAAAATGAAAATCTCATCATGTATTGGGAAGATAATTACAGATACAATATTGAAGATAATTTATTCAATATTTCTAGAGAAGATTACTTAAAAGAAATGCAGGATACAAGATTTGATGCAAGCATATATTTATATCCAGAAAGTAAAAATTGGTGCTTAGTTAATCTTGAAGATTTAGGATTTAACATTTTGGCGTTTAATGACGTTATAAAATCACAAATGGAATTCTTAACACAAGTAGAAAATTTTAAACTGACTGAAGAAAGCGAACTGTTTGAAAATTAATTTTTACTGCTGCCAACAGCCGTAACTGTTGCACAACTATCATTTTCTCAAAACAATTTACAAAAACATAAAAACAAGCCTCTTTTCTCTTCGATAAACTCAGAGACCAAAAGAGGTTTATTTTTATAAATGTAATTCAAAATTCTAATATTTTGAAGGCTTAAATTGAGTTATTGTTGTCTTAAAAAGCTTGTTTTGAAAAAAAAAGCACTTCCCTATTTAGAGAATAAACTGTGTAATAAAATTTTTCTTTCCTTGCATGAATAAATTTACAAATTAATCTTCAATTATGTAATTTTTTGTATATTTGAGTTGTGCAACAAGCACAACGGTTTGGCTCCAGTGGCGAGGTTTCGTGTTCCAAAGACAGTTTTGTGGTTAATGGAACATTAGTTTTTCATATCAGGTTTTGTGGTAAAAGTCCCGCCTTTCGGGTAGCTGCAAATCGTTGTGCGACATTTTGGCTGAACGAAACGAAAAATCAAATTTTATGAAAAAATATAACTATTTGCTGCTTATTTTAATTGTTATTTTTACTTTTTCATGTAAAAGTAATTACAAGCCAATATTCAATAATTTAAATGAATTTGAAATATCAGAAGGTTATAGTTTTATTTCTCAAATAGAAACAAAAAGAAAAGTAGAAGAAATTTCTAAGTTAGATTTAAATAAAGGTGAGGAATACAGAATTAATAAAACTATAATATTCATTGACACAACAAAAACATACGCTTCAACTAGACGAAACTATAAAGATTTTGCAAAACAAATTAATATAGACGATGTGCAACTTCTTCATTTACTAAAAACTTTTGACAAAATGAACGTGAGTGAATATTATGACAATGGCGATTTTTTATTATTTCCAGTTGAAAAATATGCTTTATCTAAACAGAACGGATACATTTTCGAAATAGATACTGAAATAAAAATTGGAGACATTTTGAATGTTAAAAATGGATACGTTTACGGAAATAAGATAATTATAACAAAAAGAATTGATTCCAAATGGTGTCAGTATGAAAGCTTAAATTAAAAAAATTAGTAACCAAACATACCAAAATGAAAAAAATGAAGTATATTTTTTTAATGACAATAAGTTTTGCGTTTTATAACTGTGCTTCAACACAAAATCAATCCACTAATGATGGAAGCTCCATGGAAAAAGCACTAAAAGTAAAAAGTATTGAGCAAGAATATAAAATTGCAAGCGAGAAATGTAGTGATTGCAAAATGAAGAATCAAAGACTTATTTTCAATGATAAAGATAAACCTTTTGATGTATTAACCTATATTAAACCAAACGGAGAAGAAGTAAAATATTATTTTGATATTTCAAGCTTCTACGGGAATTTTTAAATCTAACTGCTACAGTGGTTTGCTTCAATATCGAAGGCTTAATCTTTATTGTGTTTCCTTAAGAAATGGGTTAGCTACTTTTCTCTTCTATTTAGTTAAATAGAGCACCAACAAACCACCACTGCGCAAGCCTAAAACGTTTTAAAATATCTATGTCTTATCATAAATTGACTAAAAAAAATAAGCTCATGAAGAAAAGAATATTTTTAATTTTTGTATTTGCAACACTTTTTTCCTGTAAGCAAGCTAGTACACTAGAAACTTTTGAAATAGAAACTGTACATACGGTAAGAAAATATGAGTATGCTGATGCTAGGGGTAAACGTGTACTTATAGAAAACAGTTTATCAAGAGGCGGATCATACGTTGGCCCGAATGGTGAGGAATATTCTAAAATTATGTTTTGGACTAGAATAATCAATGACACAGATAAACCATTAGAATTGAATATTGACCTTCCTATACATTCCTATGAAGTTCCTACTTTACCTGGTAAATACTATAAAATATTTATTCCGTCAGATACAATGACTCTTGAAAAAGAACCCTTACAAGACTATGGTATGAAAGATTGTAAATCTTTTTTAGACACCAATATTCACAAACCTTCACATCTAAAAAGAACTATTACCCCTTCAGAATCGACTGGTTTTTATGTAATATTACTTTTTGAAAAAGGTGTATCTGGTCCAAGTCGCACAGGTCTCTACCTAAAGGGGCAAAATCTTTATTACAAAGTTACACGCTACACGGGTAAACAAGGAATTACATTTGTTGACGAAAAAGAAATTAATTGTGGAAGTATTAATTTGAAAAATTTGGTGCGAAAGAAATAAAACAAAGCCAGAACTCATGTTCTGACTTTGTTGTTGTATTGTAGTTTATTATTCTAAAACAAAGGAGACCGAAACTTTTGAAACAATTTCAATTTCTCCAATAGCAAGTGTTTCTCTTGGTTGAGTGGCTTCGCTATCAGCCACAAATCCTTTAGCCATAAAAACAGGTTGCGGATAATACGTTTGTGAATTATCAGAAATTACTATAGCTTTTCCAACTTTTTGTCCGCCCAAAACAGAAACATAATCTTCTGCTTTTTTCTTAGCATTGAGTATAGCATTTTTTCTAGCTTCTGTTTCATATAATTCCGTTTTAGATGATTTAAACACTACGCCATTAATTTGGTTGATACCTGTTTCCATAACATCCATCATAAAAGCATTGTATCTTGTTATATCATGTAGCGTTACACTAACCGTTTGTTCTGAAGTATACGTATGTTTTTTATTTTCATCATCATAATTTTTATACAAACTCATTTGAGTTGTTTGATAATCTTTTGAAGGAATATTAAATTTTTTGATATATTGAAGTACCTTTTCAATGGTACTATCATTTTGAGTTTTAACTTCTTTAGGATCTTTTCCCGAATGTTGTACGCCTAATTGAATAACCACAATATCTGGAATTACATTAATTTTTCCTTCACCGCTGACAGAAATTTGAGGTGTAGCTTTTTGAATTTCTTGAGCTGAAGCGACAAATGTTGCAACTAAAGCTACGAATAGGGCAATGCGTTTCATAGTATTTTAGATTAAAAATTTTACTACAAATAGACATTCAAGAATTGTGCCAATATTACATTTTTTTATATCGAAGCAATACAAACAACACCATAATAGGTAAACACATTAAGCCTAAAAATAAAGGCTTTTCTACTAAGAGAGTAGGAAACAATACTACAGTTAACAATAAACCTGCGATAGCGCCACCAAAATGGGCGGTGTGCCCTATGTTGTCAAAACGCCCTCTCATACCATATACCGAATAGAACAAATACAAAATACCAAAAACATAACCTGGCATAGGAATAGGCATATAAATAGTCATAGAAGGATTAAGCAATATGGCACAATAAATAACCCCTGAAACTCCTCCAGATGCACCAATAGCCGAATAATAAGGTTCGTTTTTATGTATATAATAGGTGAAAACACTACCTAATAGCATACTGCCAAAATAAAGCAACGCTAATTGAAATGGGGTGAAAAACCCACTTAAAAAAGTACTAAAACTATAAAAGCTGAGCATGTTAAACGCCAAATGCATGACATCTGCATGAAGGAAACCCGATGAAAACAACCTGTATTGCTGTCCATGTTGTATAGCAGAAATATTAAATTTATATTTCTCAAAAAAAGCAGGATCATTAAATCCTTTTATACTTACTGCTAATGTGGCAAGCAACACGAGTGTAGTAAACGAAAATAGCATACAACTTGTTCTTTAGTTTTTTTGTTTCAAAGGTATTATAATAAACCTTCGAAAATAGTATATTTGTAAAAAATTAAGCATGCAATTTATCATTTATATCCTCATTTACCCCATACTTTGGCTGATTTCTATATTGCCATTTCCTATTTTTTATGCATTTTCAGATGTGGTATGCTTTTTAGTTTATAGAATCATTGGCTACCGTAAAAAAACCGTTAGATACAATATTGCCTTAGCCTTACCTCATTTATCTAAAAAAGAACAACGCGCAGTAGAACGTAAATTCTACAGCCATATGTGTGATTTATTTTTGGAAATGATTAAAACACTAACCTTATCAAAAAAAGCCATACAAAGGCATTTTGTTTTTACAAATATTGATTTGTACCACGAATATGAGGCTAAAAACAAAAGTATTGTTATTTTATATGGTCATTATGCTAGTTGGGAATGGTCGACCTCTATAGGATTACAAGCAAAATTTAGAGGAATAGGAATCTATAAAAAAATTAAAAACAAATACTTTGACAAATTAGTACAACATATTCGTTCACGCTACAATGCGGAATTGGTAGATACTAAAAATACGATTCGAGTTGTAACCGAAAATCAACGTAAAGGATTAAAAGCGGTTTATGGTTTTATTAGCGATCAAAATCCTAAACCACAAAAAGCGCTACTATGGGATAATTTTATGGGCTATAAAGTTCCTATCCACACAGGTGGCGAAGTATTAGCAAGAAAATTAGATATGAATATCATCTACTTGAAAATAGAAAAAGTAGCGCGAGGAAAATATGAAGCTACTTTTGTACCTCTTTGTGACGAAGTAAAAGAAACACCAGAATTTGAAATCACTAAACGATTTTTACGTGAGGTAGAAAAACAAATTTTAGAAAAACCTGAATACTATTTTTGGACACATAAACGCTGGAAATACAAACAAGAGTAATACTTTTATTATTCAAACCAGCTCTGAACCATCTTTTCTTCTGCGTGCGTAGCATGAATATGTATAAACTCATTTGTTTTTGGGTTGTACTCGTACTCTTTTTTCCAAATTTCATGAAATGCCGCTAATTCAATAATTGCATTGCAAACGTATGCTATTTCGGAATTGGTAGTTGTAGGATGAATGGACATTCTTATCCACCCTGGTTTTCGTTCTAAATCTCCCGACGTAATACTACATGTAATTTCATTTGAAGTTTCTTGATCTACATGCAATAAATAATGGCCATACGTTCCTGCGCAACTACAACCTCCTCTAGTTTGAATTCCAAAACGATCATTTAATAACTTTACTCCTAAATTATAATGTAAATTATCAATGTAAAAAGAAATGACACCTAGTCTATTTTTATGTTGTTGGGCTAATATGTTGATATTGGATACGGTTCCTAATCGTTCAAAAATGTAAGCTACTAGTTCATGTTCGCGGTCTAGAATGTTTTGAACACCCATTTTTTCTTTAAGCTGAATAGCTAAGGCTGTTTTCATTACTTGTAAAAACCCTGGAGTACCTCCGTCTTCCCTGTCTTCAATATTATCGATATATTTGTGTTCTCCCCATGGATTTGTCCAACTCACTGTTCCGCCCCCTGGACAATCAGGCACATTATTTTTGTATAAATTTTTATTAAAAATTAAAACCCCAGAAGTTCCAGGTCCGCCTAAAAATTTATGTGGCGAAAAAAATATCGCATCTAAATAGGCTTCAGCATCTTGTGGGTGCATATCAATGGTTACATAAGGACCTGAGCAGGCAAAATCTACAAAACACACGCCACCATATTGATGCATAATTTTTGCTACTTCATAATAGGGTGTCTGTATTCCTGTAACATTAGAACAAGAAGTAATTGAAGCAATTTTAAAGCTTCTATTTTTATGTTTTTCAACTAATTCTCTTAAATTTTCTATAGAAAATAATCCGTCTTCCGTAGCAGGAACTACCACCACATCTGCAATGGTTTCTAACCAAGATGTTTGATTGGAATGGTGTTCCATGTGTGAAATAAAAACAATAGGCCTTACTTCATCTGGAATAGCTGTATATTCTTTTAAATTTTCAGCAATTCGAAGCCCTAAAATACGTTGCAATTTATTAACAACTCCTGTCATTCCTGTGCCATCAGTAATTAAAACGTCATTTTCATTCGCGTTTACATGTTGTTTAATAATATGACGGGCTTGATGATAAGCCATAGTCATAGCGGTTCCTGTTACTGATGTTTCGGTATGTGTATTTGCCACAAAAGGACCAAACGAGTGAATCATTTTTTCTTCTATGGGCCCATACAATCTTCCACTTGCAGTCCAATCGGTATATACAATTTTTTGTTCTCCATAAGGCGATTCAAAAATTTGATTTACACCAATAATATTTTTTCTAAAATTAGTAAAATATTGTTCTAATGGGGTGGTAGTAGTGGGATTCATATTACTATTATTTGCTCTCAAAGATACAGTATTTTGTTAGTTATTTTCAAAATTTTTATTTCGTTTTTTATTAGTAACTTTGAAGTATTGAAAATATCCATTCAAATGAAAAGCCCAAAATTTGACACTTTATTTACGCAATCCTTAGTTGCCGATTCTGTTATTGAAAATTATATCAGAAGTGTTCCTAATGCGCATTTTTCATTTGTTACACCAAAAAAAGTAATGGCTCCAAAACTGTTACATATAGCTACTGAAACAGCTGATATATTAGGTTTAGATTCTGCTTTTTTAACCTCTGAAACGTTTAAAAATATTTTTTCGGGCAATGAGATTGGCACTAATTCAAAACCCTATGCTATGAATTATGCAGGGCATCAATTTGGGCAATGGGCAGGGCAATTAGGTGATGGTAGAGCTATCAATTTAGGTGAAATAAACGGTTGGGCTGTTCAATTAAAGGGCGCTGGTCCCACACCCTACTCTAGAAGAGGCGATGGTTTTGCCGTTTTGCGTTCTTCAATCAGAGAGCATTTATGCAGCGAAGCCATGTATCATCTGGGCGTTCCTACTACGCGTTCATTAGCCTTACTAGAAACAGGAGAACAAGTGGTAAGAGACGTACTTTACGACGGTAATCCTGCTTTAGAAAAAGGAGCAATTGTTTGTCGGGTGGCACCTTCGTTTATTCGTTTTGGCAACTTCGAATTATTTAGTGCCCAAAATGATTTGGAAAATTTAAAAAAACTGACTGATTTTGTTATTTCTACTTATTTTTCGGCTATTACGGACAATGGTAAAACCAAATACTTGCAGTTTTTTAAACACGTTTGTAAATCTACCCAACAACTCATAATAGAATGGCAACGGGTAGGTTTTGTGCACGGTGTAATGAATACAGATAATATGTCTATTCATGGAATAACTATAGATTATGGTCCTTACGGATGGCTTGATGATTACAATCTAGATTGGACGCCTAACACAACAGACCATCAACACAAGCGGTATCGTTTTGGAAATCAAGGTGATATTGCTTTATGGAATTTGTACCAATTAGCCAATGCCTTATACCCACTTATAGAAGATGCCGCAGCCTTGGAAACTATTTTACATGATTTTGCCACAAGCTATTCATTGGCTTATACAAAAATGATGTGTCAAAAATTAGGTTTAGCTGAAATTTTAGAAAACGATGAAGATTTAGTAAACCAACTTACTTCTAATTTAGCTTTACAAGAAACCGACATGACTATTTTCTTTCGTTTGTTAAGTACTATTCGTCAAGAAGAAACGGCTAAGGAAGCGTATGATAAAATTACACCTTCTTTTTATAATTTAGAGCAAACAACTGAAAACACGCTCAAAAAATGGCACACTTGGTTTGTAAATTACCTGAATCGTTTGCAAATAAATAAAGTAACGGATACGCATAGAAAAAAAACTATGAATAAGGTTAACCCAAAATATGTATTGCGCAATTACATGGCTCAACTTGCCATTGAGGAAGCTGAAAAAGGAAATTTAGACCTGTTAAATGAATTACATGAGTTGCTCAAAAAACCTTATGACGAACAACCAGAATATGAAAAATGGTTTGTTAAAAGACCTGATTGGGCACATACAAAAATTGGGTGTTCAATGTTGAGTTGTAGTTCTTAATTTTTAAAAGTATAGCTTAAGTGTATTAAATATGTTGATAAAAAAATTACATTTTGAAATTGATATTGAAGCTGCACCCGCAAAAATATGGGAGGCTTTATGGGATAAACAAAATTATTCTATTTGGTGTAATGAGTTTTGTGAAGGTACGTATTATCAATCTAATTTTAATAAAGGAGATCGTATTCATTTTTTAACCCCTAACGGAGAAGGCATGTATGCCGATATTGAAGAAAAAATTGAAAATGAATATATTGCTTTTTGTCATATTGGTGAATTAAAAAACTTCGAAGAACAATCGTTAGATGATCAGAGTTTACAATGGACAGAAGCAATTGAAGATTATCGAATTATAACTAAAGAAAATTATTGTACACTTGTAGTTACTATTGACACTCTGGAAATTTATATCGATTATTTTTCAACTCAATTTCCTAAAGGGCTTGAAAAAGTTAAAGAACTAGCCGAAAATAAATAAATGTTTATTAGTATACTCTCTTATTTTAGTTTCTACACCTGGGAATTTTAGCTATTATATAATTTCCTGACTTGTCTATTTTAGATCAGTAAATTAAAAATAATAAAATGCAAAAGGAGAAAGGTCTTTTTTTGACCGTGTAGCCTTATAATTGTAGTATTGCAATCATGAACAAAAAATGCATTAAAATACAATGCGTTAGTCCCAGACTATTCACTAATCACTAATTTTACTCCTTTCTATATTTCTTTGTTTCTTCAAATATATGCTCTAAAATTTTGGCATCTTCCTCAGTAAAAGCTACATGACGACGACTCATCACAATTTTTGCCGTTTCAAAGGCTTTATTTGTCATATAAGTTGTAAAACCAGAAGCCCCTCCCCAACTGAAACTTGGCACAAAATTTCTTGGAAACCCACTACCAAAAATATTAGTGCTAACTCCTACAACTGTACCTGTATTAAACATTGTATTGATACCGCATTTACTATGATCGCCCATCATTAATCCACAAAACTGTAGGCCTGTTTTCTCAAAACGCTCCGATTCATAACTCCACAGCTTTACCTCTTCATAATTATTTTTTAAATTGGAGTTATTACTGTCTGCTCCAATGTTACACCATTCACCTAAAACTGAATTCCCCAAGAACCCATCGTGTCCTTTATTAGAGTAGGCAAACAAAACCGAATTATTGATTTCGCCTCCAACTCTACAATGCGGACCTACTGTAGTAGCGCCATAAATTTTAGTCCCTAATTTTACTTGAGCTTCTTCGCATAATGCAAATGGCCCTCGAATTACTGAACCTTCCATAATTTCGGCATTTTTACCAATATAAATAGGCCCCGTAGAAGCATTAAGAGTAACAAATTCTAATTTTGCCCCTTCTTCAATAAAAACATTTTCAGGCGCAATCACATTAACCGATTTTGGTATAGATTGGGAAAAACAATCTTGCGTAAGCAATTCAAAATCTTCACGAATGGCTGCATCATTTTTTTGAAAAATATCCCAGGTGTTTTCTATTCTAATACACTCGTCTGCATAATCAAAAATGTGAAATAATTCAAAATCAACTTCTTGTCCTTCTTTAGCATAAAAAGCAATTACTTCATCATCATAAAAAACAGCTTGATTTTCCTCTAGGTTTCTCACCATTTCGGCTAATACCCTATTTGGCAAAAACGAAGCATTAATCATAATATTATCTTCTAATTCTACCATTGGGAATTTTTCAGACAAATATTCTTCTGTGATTGTTGTAGTGGTATAACCTAAGTATTTTTCCCATTTTTCTCTAATGGTTAAAATACCTACTCTAATATCTGCAACAGGACGAGTAAAAGTAAATGGCAATAAGGCATTGCGTACATTTCCATCAAAAAGAATATAATTCATGACAGCTGGTTTTCTAGATTAATATAGGTTCAAAGTTACTTTTTTTCAGGGATATACAAACAAAAAAGCCTCGAAATTTCGAGGCTTTTGATATTTTGAATTCCAATTATTTTTGGAATTTAGCATATTTGTTTTTGAATTTATCAATACGACCTGCTGTATCAATAAGTTTAGATTTACCTGTGTAAAAAGGATGAGACGTTCTAGAAATCTCCATTTTGTAAACTGGATACTCTACACCATCAACGGTGATTGTTTCTTTAGTTTCTACAGTAGATTTTGTGATGAATACATCTTCATTAGACATGTCTTTAAAAGCTACTAGTCTATAATTTTCTGGGTGAATACCTTTTTTCATTTTTGTAAATCTTTTAATTGATGATTATAACTCGTTTCGCGGCTTTTAACTCTAAAAGGTGTAAACGCCTTATAACCTTTTGTTAAACTTGTTTATTTATTCAGGGTGCAAATATACTACTTATTTACTTCTGTGCAAATTATATAGACTAAAAAAAATATGACTTATTTTTGTTTTACACTTTTTCTATAATGAGAAGGTGTTTGCTTTTTTTTAGTTGCAAAAACGCGATTAAAATAACTTTGATTTTCAAAACCTGTTTCAAAAACAATTTCACTGATTGTCATTTCAGTAAGCTCAAGCAACCGGCATGCTTCATTTATACGAATTTCATTTACATAATCTGAAAAAGTAATTCCTGTGGCTTTTTTAAAAAATTTACAAAAATTACTTTCTGTTTGATGAATTAATTCAGCAACTTGTTTTAAGGTAATTTTGCTATTAAAATTATGCTGAATATACAAACATACCTTATTAATTCTATTTTCATTTTTTTTGGAAACAATGGTATGAAATGAGTTAGGAGAAATTAGCCTGTATGCTACTTTTGATAAATCATTAAGTAATGCTATCAAATTAATTATTTTTTCAAATCCATTTGAGGAAAGGACTATCTCCATTTTGTTAACAATCTCATTTGTCGATTTAAAATTTAAACCCATAGCAGAATCCTTAAGCATTTTGTACATATATTCCGATTCTTCATATGCTAATAAGGAATGTATCATTTCACTTGAAAATTGGATAACTATGGCTTCTGAATGTTCTTGTTGATTTGATTTTCCTGTCCAAGTATGGGGTAAATTACTACCTAATAAAACCAAATCCCCTTCCTTAAAATATTCATAGGTATTGCCAACTATCCTATATCCACTTCCCTTTACAATATAAGTCAATTCATATTCTGGATGGTAATGCCATTTGAATTCAAAATAAGGCACTTGATAGGTATAGGCAAAAAAACTAGCCCTACCCTTTTTTATTTTAATATCTTCTAAAATCGCTTTCATTATAGTATATAGTAAATTTTGTTGTGAAAAAAGTTACAACTATTCAATATAGTATTAAAATTAGACAAAATAAGACAAAACTAACCATTTATACAACTATATATTTGTAAAAAACTATTGATTATAAATTATAAAACCCTATGTCAAGTATTCCTAAACAAATAGCAGAACAACTTAATGAAAATTACACCTTGAATCAAGAGCAAATTGATTTTTATGCTTCAAATAAGTTTATTAAATTAAAGAATGTTTTGGATAAGGAAACAGTAGCCTATTTCAACACAATACTTACCGAGCAAGTTGCACTATTGAATACTGAAAAAAAGGCTATAGAAGAACGAAGCACTTATGGAAAAGCATTTCTACAATTATTCAATTTATGGGCAGTAAATCCAATCATTAAGGAATTGGTATTTAGTAAACGAATTGCAAAAATTGCATCAGAGCTCATGCAAGTGAACGGTGTAAGATTATACCACGATCAAGCCTTGTTTAAAGAAGCGGGAGGTGGCATTACACCTTGGCACGCCGATCAATACTATTGGCCATTACATTCAGACAAAACAATTACCGCTTGGATTCCCTTACAAGCTACTCCACTTGAAATGGGACCATTAGAATTTAGTGCAGGAAGCCACACAATAGTTGAAGGTCGTGAATTAGAAATTGGCGATGAAAGTGAACAATTTATTGATAAAAAACTCAAAGTTACCGATTTTAAACACGTGATTGAACCGTTTGATATTGGCGAAATAAGTTTTCATTCAGGATGGGTTTTCCATAGAGCGGGTGCAAATATTACAAATGATATGCGAAAAGTGATGACTATTATTTATATGGAAAAAGACATGAAGCTTAAACAACCCGAAAATAAAAACCAAGAAAACGATTGGCATACTTGGTGCCCAGGTGCAAAAGTGGGTGAAATCATTAATTCGCCTATTAATCCTGTATTATATGCTGAATAATGTGGAAATCAAATACATATGTACCTTTTGGGGTTGTGAACATCTTTCAGCAAAACAATTTCTATCAAATGTGGTGGAAAATGGCTATGATGGTGTAGAAATTAATTTTCCTGATGACGAACATTTTATTGCGGAATTTAATGGTGAATTAGAATGCATAAGAAATACTGTAAATCCTAATTTTATTTTCATAGCCCAACAGGTGCTCCCTAATAAAAAAGAAACAGTTAACGAATATATTGATAGAATTACACAACGTTTACAATTTTTAGTGAATTGCAAACCAAATTATATCAATTCACATACGGGTAAAGATTTTTTTGAATTTAGCGACAATTGTAAGCTTCTAGAACAATGTGAAGAAATCGAAAAAAAGACAGGCATACCTATTTGGCATGAAATCCATAGGGGTCGATTTTCATTTCATTTAAAGACGTTGCTTCAATATCTTGAAATTTATCCAAATCTTAAATTAATTGCCGATTTTTCTCATTTTTGTGTGGTTTCGGAAAGTGATTTACACGATCAATACGATTTGCTTTCTAAAATATACCCAAATATTAAACACATTCATGCACGTATTGGTTTTGAACAAAGTCCACAAGTAAACAATCCGTTTGCACCAGAATGGAAAACCTATTTAGAGCAGTATTTAAATTGGTGGAAAGAAATTATAGCTATTCAAAAGAATAAAAAAAGTGCAATTTGCACCATTACGCCAGAGTTTGGTCCTTTTCCCTATATGGCCCAAGAACCATTTACTAAGAAACCGCTTTCTAATCAATGGGAAATAAACCTTCAAATGAAAAACTATTTACAACAAAATCTTTAAACCATATGGCTAAAAATAACAAATACTACATTCTTTTTATCGCATTAAGCGCCGCATTGGGTGGCTTATTATTTGGATATGATACAGCTGTTATATCTGGTGCTATCGGAAATTTAACCGAATTTTTTCATTTATCGCCTGTTGAAACAGGTTGGGCAATTTCTAGCGCATTGGTGGGTTGTTTAATTGGTGCTTTTTTCTCCGATTTTTTAAGTGATACGTTTGGACGAAAAGTAACCATGTTTATTACAGCGATACTTTTTATTCTAAATTCTGTCGGAACGGCCTTCCCTACTTCGTTTACGATGTTTGTACTATTTCGTATTGTTGGTGGAATTGGTGTTGGAATTGCCTCTATGGTTGTACCCATGTATATTGCTGAAATTGCTCCGCCTAAACGACGCGGCGCCTTAGTAGGAAATTATCAATTGGCTATTGTAATTGGAATTGTGGTGGTATATTTTGTAAATTACTTTATCGCATTACAGGGTGATGCCAATTGGAATTTGAATATCGGCTGGCGATGGATGTTTGGCTCTGAAATTATTCCTTCGCTCCTATTTCTAATTTTTATTTTTCTAATTCCAGAAAGTCCTAGATGGTTATTTCATAAAGGCGAAACCAGCAAAGCCATTGCAGTTCTTCAAAAATTAAATACGGCTGAAGAGGTAGCTCAAGTTCAATCTGAAATTGAAAATTCATTACATCAAGAAGATAAAAATCAGTGGAAACATTTAGGTAGTTCAATGTTTAAAAAAGCACTTTTTGTAGGTATCGGACTTTCTATTTTACAGCAATTAACCGGAATTAATGCCATTTTGTATTATGCTCCAGAAATCTTTAAAAGCCTAGGAAGCTCTACCGATGTTTCGCTACTAGAAACAAGCATTTTAGGTGTTGTGAATTTAATTTTCACTCTGTTTGCCATTAAATTAGTAGATAAAATGGGTAGAAAACCACTGCTTTACATCGGTTCTATTGGTATGACTATTGCCTTAGCTGCCGTTGGTCTTTTCATTTATTTTGATGCTGTTGGAAATTGGGTGTTACCTTTCTTACTGCTATTTATGGGCGCTTTTAGTATTTCTTGGGGTCCAATCGTATGGGTATTATTATCTGAAATTTTCCCTACTAAAATAAGAAGTTTAGCTTTGGCAATTAGTGTTTTCATTCAATGGGTGGCAAATTTTATAGTAACTCAATTTTTTCCTACTTTAGTTGAAAACCAATGGTTGAAAGATCATTTTAATGGTGCATTTCCATTTTACTTGTTTTCTGTAATTTGCTTATTTTCATTATTTTTTGTTTGGAAAAAAGTGCCTGAAACCAAGAATAAAACCCTCGAACAAATGGATACTTTATGGAAATAAAAAAAACCTTTTATTGTGTAGTGTTTTTGCTTACTATTTTAAGTGTAAATGCTCAAAACAATGCCAAGTTTGTAAATACTTTTATAGGAACTGATGGTACAGGTCATACGTTTCCAGGCCCTTCTATGCCTTTTGGAATGGTGCAACCGGGACCTGACAATTCAATTGAAGGTTGGAACCACACGAGCGGCTATCAGTACAAAGATACGTTACTTTTAGGTTTTTCACAAATGCGCTTTAGTGGCACAGGAATTGGCGAAATGGGTAATATCCTTTTATTACCATTCAATCAAAATAAAATAAAATACAAAAATAGTTATCATAAAGACTCAGAAAAAGCAAGTATTGGTTATTACACTTTAACTAAGAAAGATGGTATTAAAGTAGAATTAACGTGTTCAGAAAGAGTTGCTTTTCATAAATATACTTATCCTGACAAACAAGCGCAATTGTTGTTGGATTTTCAACACGGTATTCAATTTTTAAACGATAGTTTGGTGTTAGAGAATGATATTAAAATTGAAAATAATACAACGATTTCAGGGTATTGTAAAACCAAAGGATGGGTAACCAAAAAATATTTTTTTACGATACATTTTGAAACTCCTTTTTCAGAAATACAAGAGCTTCCGAAAGGTAAAAAGCAAAATGCACCCATATTTAAAATTGGTTTTGATTTAGCTGATAATAAAATTTTACAAACAAAGATTGCATTATCTACTGTTAGTATTGAAGGTGCACAATTGAACTTGAAATCTGAGATACCGCATTGGAATTTTGAAAAAGTAAAACTAAATGCCGAGAAAGTTTGGAATGATTATCTCAACCGAATTGACATCGAAGCACCTCAAAAACAAAAAGAAATCTTCTATACTTCGCTATACCATTTATTATTACAACCCTCAAATATTGCCGATGCAGATGGTAACTATCGCGGCGCTAATGATGCAATCAATAATGCACCAAATAAGGAATACTTCTCTACTTTATCTATTTGGGATATTTACAGAGGTGCTTTTCCTTTGTTGCAAATTATTGCGCCTGAAAAAATTGATGGTATCATAAACACCTTATTATTGCATCATAAAGCCGCTGGATTTTTACCTATTTGGACGGCTTGGGGACAAGATAATTATTGTATGATAGGCAATCACGCAATATCGATGATTTTATCGGCTTATACCAATGGTTTTAAGGGTTTTGACAAAGACGAAGCACTCAAAGCCATGATTGAAACTTCAACCAAAAGTCACATTAATTCCGATTGGGAATTGTATAATCAATATGGCTATTATCCCTTTGATAAATTAGATAATGAAGCGGTTTCAAGAACGTTAGAAAGTGGCTATGACGATTGGTGTGTAGCGGAAATGGCTGAGAATTTAAACGATAAAATAAATCAAGTTTCCTTTAAAAAAAGAGCCCATTATTATAAAAATCTATTTGATGCGAATACCAATTTATTTCGAGGAAAAGATACCAATGGCAATTGGAGAAGGCCATTTGACCCTTTGACAGCTACCTCACCCATGAACAATCCAGGCGATTATACCGAAGCAAATGCTTGGCAATACTTTTGGACTCCAACGCAATATGATGTAGAGGGTATGAAAAATCTATTGGGAGGAAAAAAGGAATTCACCAAAAAACTAAATGATTTTTTCACCATTGAAAGTGTCAATCCAAATAAATTTTTAGGACAAGAAGCCATGATTGGTCAATATGCACATGGTAACGAACCGAGTCATCATATTGTTTACTTATATGCTTTTTCAGATACACCAAAAGTGGGACAAAAATACATTCATAAAATCATCAACGAATTTCACAACAATACACCAGATGGAATGATAGGTAACGACGATTGCGGTCAAATGTCGGCTTGGTATATTTTATCTACATTAGGGTTTTATCCTGTAAATCCAGCAAATGGCGAATTTGTTTTGGGTGTGCCTCAAGTTAAAAACGCTACAATCCATCTAAAAAATAATAAAAAATTTACCATAAGTACATCTAATTTTTCTGAAGAGAATAGTTATTCAAACACTCAAAAACTAAACAATATAGAATTAAGTAAACCAATTATAAACTATTCGGATATTATAAATGGCGGAACACTTAATTTTCAAATGACAAATCAAAACTAATTATGAGAAATATTCATAAAACACTACTAATTTTCACTTTATTCACTTTGACATTACATGGTCAAAACCAAAATAAAGTGGCTGAAAAATATCAAATACTACCTTTTGGGAGCATCAAGCCAACCGGATGGCTGAAGACACAAATGCAAAAAGATGTTGATGGATTTGTGGGTAATTTGGATAAATTGGTGCCTGACTTAATCAATGACCCAATTTACAGTACTGGTAGATTGCATAAAAACAGTACGGTTAAAGATTTAGGGAACAATAAAGAAGGTGATGCTGAAGGCAGCGAACAATACAAATGGTGGAACAGCGAAACACAATCCAATTGGTGGGATGGGTACATTAGAAATGTAATCCTATTGAATGACAAAGCAGGACTTAAAAAAGTGGAACAATATGTTCAAAAAGTTTTGAAATCGCAAGATGAAGATGGCTATATTGGTATTTACGATAAAGAATTACGGTATAATTTCAATTCAGAAAATGGCGAGTTATGGTCAAAAGCTACTATGTATCGAGGTTTACTAGCGTATTATGAGTATTCAAAAGATAAAAAAGTATGGAATGCCTTAGTTAAAGCTGTGGATAATGTAATGATAAATTATCCAATAGGTAAATCAAGTCCGTTTGAATCAGGCAAAGCTTTTAATGGTGGTGTTTCACACGGATTAACGTTTACCGATGTTTTAGATAAAATGTATCAAATCACAGGCAATATAAAATATGCAGACTATGCCCTATTTTTATTTTTAGATTTTAGCAAAACCTATCAATCCGAAAAAGATGTGCAATTGAACAATATTTTAAATCCAAATTACAAGCTACAATCGCATGGTGTGCATACCTACGAGCATTTACGTCCTTTAATTGTAGCTGCTTACGCCTCAAACAATAGTGAATTACAAAAAGCACTAGAAATTTATATTCGAAGAATTGAACAAGCTACAACACTAACAGGTGGGGCTATTGGCGATGAATGGATTGCCGAAAGAACTGCAGATGCAACTCATACAGGTTATGAATATTGTTCGTTACATGAATTATTAGACAGTTATACCGTTTTATTACAAAAGCAAGGAAATCCTAAAACGGCAGAAATCATAGAGACTATTTTCTACAATGCAGCTCAAGGTTCTAGAAACCCGAATCATTCTTGTATTGCTTATCTAAAGACCGATAATTCGTTTGAAATGATGGGTACAAAAAATGGTGAAGTGGAGCCTAACCGCAATCAAACCAGATACAAATATTCACCTGCACATCAAGATGTAGCGGTTTGTTGCAATCCCAATGCGGGTAGAATTACTCCTTATTTCATTGAAAAATCATGGCTAAAAGAAAACGAAAACATGCTTGTAAATGTACTTTTAATGCCTAATTCTGTAGAAACAAAAATTCAAAATCAATTTATTAAAATAGAAACTATTACGGAATATCCTTATGAGAATACATTTACCTTCAAG
The DNA here is from genome assembly GCF_031326205.1 of Flavobacterium sp. 20NA77.7. Lineage (NCBI taxonomy): Bacteria > Pseudomonadati > Bacteroidota > Flavobacteriia > Flavobacteriales > Flavobacteriaceae > Flavobacterium > Flavobacterium nakdongense. The sequence continues at coordinate 1,359,107 of NZ_CP133721.1, forward strand.
ATTTCAAATCCTAATTTTGTGCAACCTATAATCAAAATTAGAAAACCAGCATGGGCTAGTAAAGTTATAACTAATGAAAGCTATGTTTTGGAAAATGATTTCATAGTTATTGATAGAAAATTTGGAAATGAGGATAAAATTCAAATTGAATTTAAAACCGAAATTCAAATTAAAGAAGATGCAAATCAAGAGAAATATTTTAGCTACGGCGCATTGTTTTATGCGAAACCCATTGAAGCTATTGAGCAAAGAGGAAAATCGTATTTCACTCATTTTGATGATTTAACCTATAAGCCAATTAATATCAATCGTTTTGAATTTATTGAGGATAATCAAGCTACTTTCAATAATGGTCAGATCATTTTGAAAGCAAAAAATAAAACCACTAATCAATTAGAAAACATTACGCTTATCCCATTTGGCAAAACCATTTTAAGACAAGTTAGTTTTTAGTAAATCTAAATTATTTATCATATTATTATAAAATAACTTCTATCCTTGTAACAAATTAACCCAACGATAGACAGATATAAATAAATGCAACCGTATGTACCACTATAGTATTGCCTTATTTTTTTGTGCCCTAATTAGTTATGCACAAACCTTTACCAAAAAAGATTCTTTGCAAGGTGGGCTTCGTGAAGAACGCACCTGTTTTGATGTGTTGCGTTATGATTTAGACCTTACCCTAAATCCACAAGAACGTTTTTTAAGTGGTAGTACTACCATTTCGTTTAAACTAGATGATGATTCCCAAGTAATTCAACTCGATTTATTTGACAATATGGCTATTGACAACATGGTTTTAGATGCCAAAACTAAAGTAACGTTTACCCGAGAATACAATGCTATTTTTATCAAATTTGCTAAAAAATTACAAAAAGGCTCGTTACACCAACTAAAAATTGACTATTCAGGCAATCCACATGTAGCTAAAAATGCACCTTGGGATGGTGGTTTTGTGTTTTCTTCAGATACCTCAGGAAAACCCTGGATTGGAGTAGCCGTTCAAGGTACAGGGGCAAGTTTATGGTATCCATGCAAAGACACTCAAACAGACGAACCCGATAATGGTGCTTCTATAAAAGTGGCTGTACCTGATGGTTTAATGAATGTTTCTAACGGCCGTTTTCTAGGAAGTACAAAAGTTAAAAATGGTTATACGCGTTGGGATTGGGAAGTAAAAAACCCCATTAACAATTATGACATTACGTTAAATGTTGGTGATTATGTTCATATTCATGATAATCATAAGGGACTCGACTTAGATTACTATGTGCTTCGCGAAAATGAAGCTAAAGCAAAAATGCACTTTGACAATGATGTTAAACCCATGATGGATTGCTTTCAATCTAAATTTGGCATCTATCCGTTCTTTGAGGACGGGTACAAATTAGTAGAAACCCCTTATTTAGGAATGGAACATCAAAGTGCTGTAGCCTATGGAAACAAGTATAAAAAAGGGTACATGGGCTATGACTTATCAGGAACTGGTGCAGGTATGTTCTTTGATTATATAACCATTCATGAAACAGGACACGAATGGTTTGGAAATAGCATAACTAGTAAAGACATTGCCGATATGTGGATTCATGAAGGATTTACTACCTATACAGAAACCGTATTTATTGAATGTACTAAAGGCTATGATGAAGCTTTAAAATATGTTAATGGTCAAGCCAAAAGCGTAAGAAATGATCGTCCTATTATTGGAAAATTTGGCGTAAATCATGAAGGTAGTGGCGACATGTATTATAAAGGAGCTTTGATGTTAAATACAATTAGACACATCCTGAACGACGATGTAAAATGGTGGAAATTACTACGTGATTATTCCGAAACCTACAAAAAACAAATCATTGATACTAAAACTGTAATTGATTTTTTTAATAAAGAAAGTGGTCTAGACCTAACTCCTGTATTCATGCAATACCTTACAACTACAAAAATACCTCGTTTGGTACTTCATAAAAATAGTGCTAATTTAGAATACAGTTGGGAAAATACACTTCCAGAATTTTCTATGCCTATAGATATAACTATTCAAGGAAAAACGATGCGTATCTACCCTACTACTGCCATAAAAGAGCTAGCTGTTGATAATGGAGTAACACTTCAAGACATTGATGTAGCAACCAAACGTTTTTACATTAAAGTGAGTAAAAAAGAGTAATCGATACTAGCGACTAATTAATTCTAGGGTTTTAGGTCTATTTATTTTTTGTGTAGGTGTCTCAATAAATGTTGGAACAAAATAAACCGCTTTTGGTTTTTGATAAGCTGTTAAAGCTTCAAAAACCGAATTATCTAATTCAAAAGGTGCAGATTCAAGAACTAAAATAACTTTTTCGCCTAATAATTCATCGGGTTGTGCAGCTATAAAAAAGCGTGAAGTGATATAGGCACTTAAAGTATCTTCAAGCTCTTCAGGAAAAATTTTTATGCCCCCTGAATTAATTACATTATCCCAGCGTCCTTTTAATTTAAATTGGGTAGGTGAACATACTTCCACAACATCATTGGTCACTATAGCTTCTTCCGAAATAAAGGGAGCATGAATAACTAAGCAATTTCGTTCATCAACGGTTATTTTCACGTGAGGTAATAAAGAAAAATTAGATTCTCCTACTCGCTTAACCGCTATATGTGTAATAGTTTCTGTCATGCCATACGTTTCATAAATTTGAGTGGGAAGTTGTGCTAATTTTGAAACCAATTCGGGCTGCAATTTTGCACCACCAATAAGCAACGTTTTTATCTTTGATAAATCAGACAGCGATTGTGCCACTTGCAGAGGTACCATTGCTGCAAAATCATATGACTTAGTCAATGTTTGCAAAGGCATAGTTGAAGGTTCTATTACATCTATATGCATGCCTATTTGCAGCGCCCTTACCAGCATCATTTTGCCCGCTATATACTGAGCAGATAAACAAAGTAAAGCGGTATCTTTTGGTTGTAAATGGAAATAACTTGCCGTTGCTTCTGCCGAAGCTTTCATAGCACTTTTTGACAAATATATTTTTTTTGGTTTACCAGTAGAACCAGAAGTTGTAACCATAAGATGCGTTTCATTATTCAACCAATCTAAAAGAAAATTACCTATCTCTTTTTCATACAACATCCCTTCTTTTGACCATTGTAAAGCTAAAGCAAGCAACTCTAATAGGCCATAAGACTGTCCGTTTAGTTTAAAATCGGGATGAATGAATGCAGACATAACTATTCCGTTTCAATGGTTTGTAGTGAGCCAAATAACTTTTGATCCCAATTTTTCCATTTGTATTTTTTTGAAAAAATCAGCAACAATAGGGGATAAATTAATACAACAGGCACAACAATTTGCAAAGCTACTTGAGGCTCAGAAACGTCTTTAAATAATGAATTTGTTTGAAAAGCAGACCAGTCGGAAGTAAGTAACAATGCTCCAATTAAATTATTAGCTGCATGAAAACCTAGTGCTAACTCTAAGCCTTCATCCATTAATGTAAGTATTCCTAAAAACAAGCCTGTGCCTATGTAATACAACATAATTATGAACCCCATTTTTTCTACTTCTGGATTGGCTGCATGCATCAATCCAAATAAAACAGATGTGACTATTAATGGCACCCATCTTGTTTGAGTGGCCAACCCCAAGCCTTGTAATAGGTGGGCTCTGAATAAATATTCTTCAAAAGAAGTTTGAAGTGGAATAAAAATAACGGCTAAAAGTAAAAAAACAAAAAAAGGAAAGGGTTTAAAATTCCAAACAAAATCTTGAGGCATTAGCCAAAAGGAAATTAAAGTGGAAACTACAGTAAATATACCCCATACACTAAATGAAAAAAAGACACGACGCCAATCTATTTTGGTTCTTGAAGTCGTCAATAATCTAATGGAATTATTTTGTACATGTCTATTGTACAGTAATAAACCTAGTAAAAATATAGCAAAGGGTACAATAAGCAACATAAATGTAACATTCTCCCCAAAATTTTTAATATAATCTTGCATGAGTTTAGCTGTATCTAAATTTGCGGTACTCATATAGTTATAAATCATTAACCCTAAAAACCCAAATGGAATAGGAAGATATAACACTAATTTTGGTTTATATTTTTGTAATTGTTCAATATACATGCTTACTTATTTAGAGGTCTAAATTACAATTATTATTTTTGTAAAAAAAATATCATGCTAACCATCTATCACAATAATCGTTGTTCAAAATCAAGAGAAGGTGTTTGTTTTTTAGAATCGTTAAATCAGCCTTTCGAAATAATAAATTATTTTGAAACTCCATTTACCATTGAATCACTCACAGAAGTCATTGGCAAATTGAATTGTAAACCTATTGAATTAGTGCGGACAAAAGAAAAAGAATGGATTTCTAATTTTAAAGAAAAATCAATGACTGACAAGGAAATCATTAAAGCTATGGTTGACTTTCCAAGACTAATTGAAAGACCGATTGTTATGACAAACAATAAAGCTGTAATTGCCCGTCCAGCAGAAAAAATAAATACGCTATTATAATTTCTTTAACACACAATTAGCTAAAATACACATTAAAGAATGTATATTTGGCGCATTAAAATACATAACATGTTATCAAAAAAAATAATTAGTCTTGTTACCCTTTTATTTTGTACCACATTACTGGCACAAACTTCTTTCAAAAAAGCGGTTGTAACAGGTAAAGTAATTGACAAAACAACTTCCAAACCGATGGAGTTTGTTACACTTTCGGCCTATAAGTCTGACACAAACAAATTAATTACAGGAACAGCAACAGACGGTAATGGTAATTTTTCATTAGAAGTAACTAACGGCATTTATAATATTAAGTTTGAATATATGGGGTATAAAACTAATACCCTAAATCAGCAAAATATTGCAGGCGACACAAATTTGGGCAATATTTTGCTTGAAGAAGATGCAAAGGAAATTGAAGTCGTTGAAATTAGAGCAGAAAAAACAACTGTTGAAATTAAACTAGACAAAAAAGTATATAACTTAGGAAAAGACCTAATGGTTAAAGGAGGAACAGTAAGTGATGTATTAGACAATATTCCTTCTGTAACTGTTGATGTTGAAGGAACAATAAGCCTAAGAGGAAATGAAAATGTAAAAGTATTAATTGACGGAAAACCATCTAATGCAATTAGTATTAATGATGCCTTAAAAATGTTACCAGCAGATGCCGTAGATAAAGTGGAAGTAATTACAAATCCTTCAGCACGTTATGACGCAGAAGGAGGAGCAGGAATCTTAAATATTGTCTTAAAAAAAGGAAAAATAAAAGGTTTTAATGGAACTTTAATTGCGACTACAGGTATTCCAGACAATCATGGAATAAATGGAACTTTAAATTACAAAACAGGTAAAATCAACCTATTTACTATACAAGGGTATACCTATAAAAGTAATCCGGGCTTTTCTGATGTAGAAACAAAATATTTAAACCCAGACAATTCTGCAAATAGATATATTGACGAAAACAGAGACAATTCAAGAATCAATAAAGGCTATAATGGTGGTTTTGGATTAGATTGGTTTATTGACAAATCTACCACCTGGACAAATGGATTTAATTATAGAAAAAACAAGGGAACTAATGAAGAAGATGTAGATTACTATAATTATGATGCCAATAGAATATATACTTTTTACAGAAACAGATTAAATCTTGAAAAGCAACTTGAAGATAACATCGAGTTTAATTCTAATTTTATTAAAAACTTTAAAAAATCTGGTCACAAATTAACAGCTGACGTATCCATTTCAGAAAGTAAAAATTTTAGCAATTCCGTTATCTATGATAATTCTACCCTTTCTTCAACTACAACAATTGATGACACTAAGAATAATCAAAAACAAAAGAGAACATTAATCCAAACAGATTATGTGTTTCCTATAAATGATGTTTTTCAACTTGAAGCAGGCTATAGAGGAAATTTTCTAAATCAAAACACAGATTATGCTGTACTTAATAATGGCGTAATTAATACCTCTTTTACAAATGTATTAGAATATATTGAACATGTAAATGCCTTGTATACTCAAATGGGTATTAAAGTAAACAAATTAAGTATGTTATATGGTTTACGTTTTGAAGATTCAAATATAGAAATCAACCAATTAACGTCTTCACAATTTAAAACCAAAAAATATACTAATTTTTTCCCAAGCGCGTTCTTTACTTATGAGTTAGGTGATGATACTAATTTATCCTTAAATTATAGTAAAAGAATTAATCGTCCACGTGGAAGACAAATTAATCCGTTTAGCACGTATTCGAGTAACATTAATCTCTTTAGAGGAAATCCAGATTTAAATCCTTCACTAACTGATGCGGTAGACTTGGGATTCCTTAAAAAAATGGGAAAAATAACACTAAGCACATCCGTTTATTATAACTATACTAAAAATTCGGCTCAACATGTACGTTATGTAGAAGGTTTAAACGAAAATGGCATTCCTATTACTACCATGAGTTTTGTAAACATTGGAGAAGAAAATAGATCTGGGTTTGAGTTCACATTAAATTATATACCCTATAAATGGTGGAAGTTAAATAGTAATTTAAATGTATTTAGAACCGAAACTAAAGGTAATTTTTCATATACTTATGTAGATAATACAAATACAAGTATTACTAAAACACAAAACCTTGACAACACTGCATCAAGTTGGTTTACAAGATTAAATTCCAAAATCACGTTTCCAAATAAAATTGATTGGCAAACCAACGTAACCTACAATGGTTCTCAACGAACAGCACAAGGCATGGTTAAAGGCATTTTTGCTATGAATTTAGCCTTTAGTAAAGACATCATGAAAGATAAAGCCACTATTTCTTTAAATGTAAATGATGTATTTAATTCTAGAATTAGACGTATGCAAACGTATATTCCAGGTCAAATTGATTCAGATACTGCAATGCAATGGCGTGTGAGACAAATTACTCTTTCATTTACATACCGCTTCAACAAACAGAAAAATGAAAAAGAAAAAATGCCAAAACGAGAAGATGACGGTGGAGGTGAATTTTAAAAATATAAAAAATCCCGATAAGTACTTATCGGGATTTTTATTTAGTGAACGTAAACTATTGCTCTTGCTCAGCTAATTTTTTCTCTCTTCTCTCTTTTAGCAATTCAATGATAGCTCCTCCAACCCAATATTGAACGAAACCTACCAAGAAAAACATTAACCAAAAACCTATAGTTAAAATGGTTAAGAAAAGAATGAAACCTAAATACTGTTGAAATTCAAACATGTTTTCCGGAAATTATTTTGTGAATTCTGTTCAAAGGTAAGCCATATATTTTTTTTTGCAAATCTAAAATTGATTTTTTTTAAATTATTTTTAACAATTTATCCTTATTTTTGAAATACAATATTCTCCTTACTAATATCGTTATTATTTTGCTAAGTAAAATAAGAAAATATGTAAACGCCATACCTATCAAGTTATATGAGCAAACGGCTATAAAGATAAGGCGATACAAATAACAAATTAAAAGCAAATAATTACCTATCTATGAAAAACATTTTTTTGAAAGTATCCTTATTTTTCATTGGCTTACAAACCATACAGGGTCAAGATCATTTTTTGGGCATTACTACTTCAAAACGAGGTGGATTACTAAATGCTACGTTAAATCCAGCCGAATTATCAAATATGAACATGCTTATAGATGTAAATATTTACAATATGAGTCTAACTTTTTCTAACAACAAACTTTCTTTTAATGACTTAGTAAATGGAAGTAATTTAGAATCTAAATTTTTTGAAGGTAACGAACCTACAAATGCTAGAATTGATGGATTAATAATTGGACCAGGAGTCGCTTTTAAATTAGGTAGATGGAGTTATGCAGTTTCTACACAAGCTTCAATTAAAGCAAACTTAATAGACATTAACACAAGTTTAGGAAATGCTATACAAAGTGGTAGTTTTACGAGTGCCTTACCTAATTTAGTTTTGTCCAAAGAAAATCAACGTATAAATGCTACCACATGGGGTGAACTTGATTTTAGTGTAGCTAGAAAAATCATTGAATTAGGTCGTCACAAAATTGCTGGGGGAGCAACAGTGAAAGTGCTTTTCCCAGGGGCTTATGCTAATTTTGGAGCTTCTAACTTCTCGGGTACAATTACAAATGTAGGCGGAAATTATATTGTAACAAACGCTAACGCAGCTATTAACCTATCATATTCAAGCATATTAGGAAATGACTTTAACAATTCTTCAAATTTCACAAACTTTTTTAACCAAGGCATTAATGGTATTGCGGCAGATTTAGGAGTAACCTATTCTTTTAAAGATAAAGACTCAAAAAACATCCTATTGCACGCAGGGCTTTCTATAAAAAACATTGGTAGTATGAATTTTAAAACAGACCATAACACATCTATTGATTATACACTAAACATTAGTGGCACACAAAGTCTAAATTTAAGTCAGTTTGAAAATATAAATAGTTTCCAAGAATTAGAACAGCAGCTAGCAACAGGTCAAAATGCACAATTATTTCAAAAAACAACAAGTTCGTCTGCTTTTAAAGTAAAAATGCCAACAACAGTTAACTTATATGCAGATTTAAAAATATTAAGTAAATTTTACATAACAGGAATTGTAAATCAAAAAATTATTGATGAAAGTGAAAATACTCAAATAACTACTCAAAATACATACACACTAATTCCAAGATTCTCAATTAAAACATTTGAAGTTTTTATACCTTTAACACAAAATGAAATATCAAAATTCACAACTGGTATTGGAATACGTGTAGGTGGGTTTTACATAGGATCAAATTCTATTATTTCTACCGCTATGAACAATTCTAAACAAGCTGATGCTTATTTCGGATTTAGATTTGGTATTTAAAGTATTATTTTAAGAATCAATAACATAGATATAACATTTAATTAACACCCTCATTCAATAAATTAGTGCAACTTTGTATCAGAAATAGTTAGTATTTCAATATTGGTTAGGGTTAGTTTTTAGTTAAGAAAACAACTAAGCGAAAGTTTAGTTGTTTTTTTATAGCGTATTGTGTAGTACTTTAAAATAGTCAAATGCTTTTACGAGTCTTGTTCCGTGCCAAGAAAAATATTCCCCATCAACAAAAACGGTTCGAGCGTGATGGGTATGTCGCCCCAATTCAAAAGCATGTTCGTCTGCAAACGGAAATGGTTCTGAAGACAACAGTACCAACTCGGGATCACCTTGAATGCGCATTTTTTGAATAATTACTTCAGGATAACGTCCTTCATACTTGGGATTGAAATCGTATATATTTTCAAACTTATTCAACTTCAACATTTCATTAATATATGTTTCTCCTGCTGCTACCATATAAGGGTTTGCCCAAATAAAATAGGCCACTTTTTGAGCTGATTTAGATTTAATAAATTCGTAAAAATCATTTAATCCAAAAGTTATCTTTTGAATCCATTTTTGCGCATCAGTACGTTTATTAAATAAATTTCCAAAATCTCGTATGACTTGAATACTATCTTCAATTGTAAGCACATCTGTAACCCACACCGGGCAAATTTCTTTTAATTGCGCTACAATCTCTAGTGTATTTTCTTCTTTATTAGCAATAATGATATCGGGTTGTAAGGCTTTTATTTTAGCTACATTTACTTGTTTGGTACCACCTATAATTGTCTTTGTAGCTTTTAAATGAAAGGGATGTACACAAAATTTGGTTACTCCCACAAGCTCATCTTCTAAACCTAAATCAAATAATGTTTCTGTTTGTGAAGGCACTAAAGAAACAATACGAGAAGGGGTATGTTCAAATGTATGTGTCGTGCCTAGTTGATCTATAAATTGCTTCACGTTTTGTTAATTTTAAGGTATTAATGAAGCCATTTCTTGTTGCAATTTTACAGCTTCTTCCCTAGCCTTTTCAGCAAAATCAACATCTGCAGAAGCATAAATAATACCTCGAGACGAATTAATTAATAAACCAACATTTTCATTCATACCGTATTTACACACTTCAGATAAACTTCCACCTTGTGCACCAACTCCAGGAACTAGCAAAAAGCTATCGGGTACAATTTTTCTAATTTCAGTAAAAAATTCAGCCTTAGTGGCGCCCACTACATACATTAGATTATGACTGTTTTTCCATGTCTTAGAAGTCTCTAAAACAGTTTTATAGATTTCCTTTCCATTCACTTGCAACGTTTGAAAATCAAACGCGCCTTCATTTGACGTTAATGCCAACAAAATAGTATGCTTATTCTCAAAGGCTAAAAAAGGCTCTACAGAATCTTTTCCCATATAAGGTGCTACTGTAACTGAGTCAAAGGCTAAATCATCAAAAAAAGCCTTCGCATACATGGAAGAAGTGTTTCCGATATCGCCTCGTTTTGCATCAGCAATAGTAAATATTTCAGGGTAATTTTGATTGATATAGGCAATTGTTCTTTCCAAAGACTGCCATCCTTTTATACCATAGGCTTCATAAAACGCAGTATTTGGCTTATAGGCTACACATACATCATGTGTGGCCTCTATAATGGCTTTATTAAACTCAAAAATGGGATCTTCAGTGATTCGTAAATGTGATGGAATTTTCTCTATATCCACATCTAAACCTATACAAAGAAAAGATTTTTTTGAAAAAATTTGAGAAATGAGTTGTTGCGTTGTCATAGACAATTATTTGTTGCCAAAATTAAGTAAAAAAATCATTTATACCTCTTTAATCTTCTAAATTTTCATTAAAGGAAGACGGCAACAATTGAGGGATAAATTTAATTAATAGCGGCAACAATAAGCTGCCACCTGGAAGTAAAAAAATAGTAAGCGAAGGTACACTTTTACAAATATCAAGCAGCTGTTTTTTTACTTTTTTTTTTTCTTCATAGGTCAATTCGGTTGCTGTTGATTTGCCTAATAACTTAACCAACTCTTTACTCTCTGAAAGTTCTTTTACCAATCTTTTTTTGTTTCGAATAATCAACTTCGAAATCATGTCTTGTGCATTGTTGTAAAAATGCTTTACAGGATGATTTGTATTAAAAAAAGGAAGATTATTTTTATAGTTTAAAATAAATTTATGTAATTGATTATCATTTTTTTGAATGTAATCATCTAAATTAAAACTAGATATTAAATCATTCATATAAATTTGCTCATCTCTATCCTGAATTTCATCACTCCAAAGTGCCATTTGCGCCATATCTAACAAATACATTCGCTGCAATAGTGTATCATGTATAATCGTGTCAACTATCACATTATACAAGGCTAACTCATCTGAGCTTTTGGTGTAACGCAATGAGTTTTCAAACAATTTAACTAGTAAATCATCATAAGTGGTTTTATTCTTTTTCACTTGCAACGAAGCTAAAATTAAGGTCATGCACTTCTGCTCCATTTCTTTAAAAAACTTCAATTCAATAGCCCCATTTGTTAGAAAACGATCAAAAGCTAAAACGTCAATAAACAACATGGCATTTGTTACAATATGCGAAAAACTCTTTGCCACGACATTCACATTACTTTGAATGCGATCATCAATTATACTTTCTAATTTTTGAGACACATGACTCTCTGGCAAAATAGCATGTAGAAAACTAAATTTTGACTTGGAAATTTTAGTATAAAACAGGATTAATTCGGATTCAAATTCAGTAAAATCTGAGGTTGGCTTTCGTAATTTATACAAGCAAAACAAAGCGGTTAAAAAAGCTACTTTTGTTTTTTCTACCGTGTCCCAGTGCGAATCATCGATGGAAGCACTTACATGATAATCAACCACATACCCATATATTAACCCGCTTTGTTGACACGCCGAAAAATAACTTAAATCATCTGTATAAAGCTGTAAATCTTCACTATATTGCTGTGAAAATTTTGCTATCCATCCGGGTATTGAAGGGTTAATGTGCATACAGAACTATCGAATATTTTTCTTCATAATTAAGCAAAAGACTCATGAATTTGCTATAACTTTCCATCCCGTCTTTTTGTTTGTTCATCTTTAAAAAATGATCGTAAAAGTAGGCAAAAAAATCATTTATAATCGTTTGATGTTGTTGCCAAAATAGTTTATTTTCATTAAAATTTTGTAAAACGCCTTCGTTAAGTTGGTTCTTGTAACGCTTACTACTCCCCTTTTTCATTAATTCTAAATGATACAAACAATAAGTCACAGCAAATGTACTTGCCGAATACTTAAAATATAAATCCTTATGATGCCAAGCTGCCATAAACCCTATAAAATTGCACTCGTTTTCTGAGGCATAACCCAGCTGATGAGCCATTTCGTGACAAATAGTTATTGGGGAAGTGTATTTAGGTTTTAACGAATTGACTTGAGCTTCATTGGTAAACGGATTTAAATAACCACCAAACCCCATATAGCTCAAGGGATAACTAAACAACGAAGACTTCACACTTGTATGTGTATATCGCGGTAATTTTACAGTTTGGGGCATTGCTTCATATCCTAGAATTGCTTTGGCATACATTTCATTTTCTGTATAATCATACTGCACTTTAGTAGCGGCATCCTGAGTCAAGGCTGTTTGCAGCGCATTAGTTTGTTGTACCATTTTATGCGTAAATCGTTCTAATTGCGTAAACGAATACGTGGATTTAAGTTGCATCTTCTTATGCAAAGGAATTCTGTAATAGTTTAACCCCCAAAGTAAATGAAACAAAAAATACAATACCGACACGAACGAAAGTACTTTTAGCAGATGTTGTTTCCAATTTTTAAAAAATCCAATACGGTTTTTCCACCACCATTTTGCTATTAAAAATAGAAGCAACATGTAACACAAATCCCCAATAGAAAAGGGGAACCACCCCAACAACAAACGTTCTAAACTGGAAATTATAGAATACATACCATTACTGTAATTCGCCTCAACTACTTCAGGAAAACAAGCCAACACTTGAACCAAAAGAATTTGAATCAGTAAGAAAACAGGTAGAATAAAACGCTTCTTCACAAAATCAGTTTTAAATATGTAAATATAATTAGAAATTCATTTACTAAAGTAATTATACTTTGTAACTTTGTCATCTTAAAACATAAAACGTTAAACCTGAAATAAAAACAATGAGCCAAGAAGTTAGAAACTTAGAACCCAAAGCCCTTTGGAATAAATTTGCCGATTTAAACGCCGTGCCTCGTCCTTCAAAAAAAGAAGAACGTATAATTGCTTTTATGCTTGATTTTGGTCAAAAATTAGGTTTAGAAACCTTAAAAGATGAAGTAGGCAACGTAATCATCAAAAAACCAGCCACAGCGGGTATGGAAAATAGAAAAACCATTGTTATGCAATCGCATTTAGATATGGTACATCAAAAAAATAACGACACCTTGTTTGATTTTGACACACAAGGAATCGAAATGTATGTAGATGGCGATTGGGTGCGTGCTAAAGGCACTACACTAGGAGCCGATAATGGTTTAGGAGTAGCTACCATTATGGCAATATTAGAAAGCACAAATATTCCTCACCCAGCCATTGAAGCTTTGTTTACCATAGATGAAGAAACAGGTATGACGGGTGCAATGGGCTTAAAAGGAGGCTTACTAGACGGACAAATTCTTTTAAACTTAGACACTGAAGAAGACGACGAAATTGACATAGGTTGCGCAGGTGGTTTAGACGTTACGGCAGTAGCCGAATATGATGAAGAAGATGTAGCTTCAAATTCTATTGGATATACCATCACTGTGAAAGGATTAAATGGCGGACACAGTGGCATGGACATTGATAAAGGACTAGGCAATGCAAACAAAATCATGAACCGCATTCTATTTAATGCGTATGAAGATTTTGGCTTACAAATAAGCACCATAAACGGTGGAAGTTTACGCAATGCTATTCCTAGAGAAAGCGTGGCACATGTAGCTGTTGCCGAATTGTATGATGCCGCTTTTAATGTAGATATACAACAAACCATTGAAGAAATTAAAAAAGAATTTGCTACAACTGAGCAAAACTTAGACATACAAATTGAAAAAACAACTGTTCCTGCCAAGGTAATGCCTGCAGCGGCACAATTCTTTTTAACACGCGCTTTATACACAGCACATAATGGTGTTTATCGAATGAGTGCGGATTTTGATAATTTAGTAGAAACTTCTAATAATATTGCTAAAGTAACTGTTGGTGGCGGAACTGTTCGAATTGAAAACTTAACACGATCTTCCGTTGAAACATCTAAGTTTGACTTAGCAAACGCCTTACGTGCAGCGTATGAATTAATGGGCTGTGAAGTAACGTTTTCTGGCAGCTATCCAGGATGGACACCTAACCCAAAATCTGAAATTTTAGATGTACTAACTGCTATTTATGAAAAACAAAATGGCACTAAACCGCACGTAGTAGCATGTCATGCCGGTTTAGAATGTGGTATTTTAGGAACAAATTACCCAGGAATGGATATGATTTCTTTTGGACCAACCATTAAAGGCGCACACAGCCCCGACGAAAGAGCGAGTATTAGTTCGGCTCAAAAATATTGGAAGTTTGTTTTGGAAATTTTACAAAACATACCCCTAAACTAATTTTTAACTATACACATGCCTGTTTCAGTTTTTGGAGCAGGCATTTTTATTTTTATACAAATCATGTCCCGCTGTTCGCACTACATGGTAGTTGGCTACCATCGGGGCTAGAATAAAAATTGTGTAGTGCAAATGAGTTTTTTGTTAGTGTACTCCTCTCCTTTCATTTTTCACAAAAAAAATGTACATTTGCACCACAAAATAAAGACCTATGTTAGACCGATTACAGTATGTAAAACAACGTTTTGATGAAATTTCAGATTTAATTATTCAACCTGATGTTATTGCTGATCAAAAACGTTATGTACAGTTAAACAAAGAATACAAAGACTTAAAAGCACTTGTTGAAAAACGAGACGAATATATCAATATAGTTGGAAATATTGAAGAAGCTAAAGAAATCATTGCTGATGGCTCTGACGCTGAAATGGTGGAAATGGCTAAAATGCAATTGGACGAAGCCCAAACACGTTTACCGCAATTGGAGGAAGAAATCAAATTCATGTTGATACCTAAAGACCCAGAAGACGCTAAAAATGTTATGGTTGAAATTAGAGCAGGAACAGGTGGCGACGAAGCTTCTATTTTTGCAGGGGACTTATACCGAATGTACACTAAATATTGTGATGCTAAAGGTTGGCGAACATCTGTTGTAGACATGAACGAAGGAACTTCTGGAGGATTTAAAGAAGTTATTTTTGAAGTAACGGGTGAAGATGTATATGGTACCTTAAAATATGAAGCGGGAGTGCATCGTGTACAACGTGTTCCTCAAACCGAAACACAAGGTCGTGTGCATACCTCAGCCGCAACAGTAATGGTATTGCCAGAAGCAGAAGAATTTGACGTACAAATTGACATGAATGATGTTAGGGTAGATTTTTTCTGTTCGTCTGGACCTGGTGGACAATCAGTAAATACTACAAAATCTGCGGTGCGTTTAACCCATATCCCAACAGGATTAGTAGCGCAATGTCAGGATCAAAAATCACAGCATAAAAACAAAGATAAAGCATTAGAAGTATTGCGTTCGCGTTTATATGAACAAGAATTGGCTAAGAAAGAAGCAGAAGATGCTACTAAACGTACTTCGCAAGTAAGCAGTGGTGACCGTTCGGCTAAAATTAGAACCTATAACTATGCACAAGGAAGAATTACCGACCATAGAATTGGCTTAAGTATTTTTGATTTAGATGGCTTTATGAACGGTAACCTTCACAAAATGATTGATGAATTACAATTAGTAGCCAATACCGAAAAATTAAAAGAAAGTGAAGTATTTTAATTAAGTTAAAGGTATAAGTTGATATGTAAAGACAACTTTTGCTTTTTACTTTTAAAAAACAAATAACACATTATGACAATAACACAATTGTACTACGTACTAGCCGTAGCTGAATATAAAAACTTTACACTTGCCGCAGACAAATGTTTTGTTACACAGCCTACGTTAAGTATGCAAATTCAAAAGCTTGAAGAAGAACTAGATATTCAAATTTTTGATAGAACAAAAAAACCAATTGGGTTAACTGATGTGGGTGAAAAAATTGTAGTGCAAGCAAAAAACATTGTTAATGAAGCGAACCGTATTAAAGATATTGTTGACCAACAAAAGGGTTACATAGGTGGCGATTTTAAAGTGGGTATTATTCCTACCGTAATGCCTACCCTATTACCTATGTTTTTAACAACGTTTATTAAAAAGTATCCAAAAGTAAATGTAATCATTGAAGAATTAACGACCAATGAAATCATTAACAAATTAAAAAACGGACATTTAGATTGTGCTATTGCTGCTACACCTCTAGACGAGGAAAAGCTTAAAGAAATTGTTTTATACTACGAGCCTTTTGTGGCCTATGTTCCTGAAAATAGTTCGAATAGTGCCAAAAAAGAAATAGAAGTTACAGATTTAGACAGTGAAAAAATATTATTGTTACAAGACGGACATTGTTTTAGAAATAGCATTTTAAATTTATGTAAAGCGTCTAATTTACATCAAGACCAACATTTTCATTTAGAAAGTGGTAGTTTTGAAACATTAATTAAATTATCTGACGAAGGATTAGGCACTACACTACTCCCTTATTTACACACCTTAGATTTAAATGAAAAAAACAAAAAGAAATTAAAATCTTTTGTTAACCCAAAACCTGCACGTGAAGTGAGTTTAATTTTTCCAAAAAACGAATTGAAAATTCACATTATTGATGCGCTACGCACTACTATTCAAGGAGTTGTAAGAGGAGCTATTGCATTTAGTGATGTAGAGATTATTAGCCCGAAATAAATACAATTTGGGATTTACGATTTAGGCTTTTTGAATTTAAACATTTGTAGATTGCCATATACTGAAAACTTACTTCTCGATATGCTGCACTACTCGAAGTGACGAGGAATTTGGGATTTACGATTTATTTAGATTTTTAAATCACATTCACATCACCTTTACCTTCTCTAATTACTTCTGGTTCATTGCCTGTTAAATCAATGATGGTTGAGGGGATATTTTCACCATAGCCGCCATCAATGACAACATCCACTTTATTTTGCCATTTTTCAAAGATTAATTCAGGATCGGTTGAGTATTCAATAACCTCATCTTCATCGTGTATAGAAGAAGAAACTATAGGATTACCAAGTTGCTCCACAATTTGACGCACAATAGTATTGTTGGGCACCCGAATACCTACCGTTTTTTTCTTCCTAAATTCCTTTGGCAAATCATTATTTCCTGGCAAAATAAAAGTATAAGGACCTGGTAATGCACGCTTTAAAATTTTAAACGTAGGTGTATCAATTTGCTTTACATAATCGGAAAGGTTGCTTAAACTTGAACAAACAAAAGAAAAATTAGCTTTTTCAAGTTTAATTCCTTTTAATTTTGCTAATCGTTCCAATGCACGAGAATTGGTAATATCACAACCTAATCCATAAACGGTATCCGTTGGATAAATCACTAATCCGCCATTTTTAAGCACATTCACTACTTTTTTAATAGTGGCTTCACTGGGATTCTCTTCGTATATTTTTATGAATTCTGACATCTAATTTTTAATAAAATAAAATTCTAAATCACTATTTAGTGAAATTTTTGGATTTAAGCCTAAAAAATCTGTGACAATATTTGTATGGTAGACTGCTTTACCGTATTGATCAGAATATTTAAATAAAATTTCATTTGAAAAAATTCCCGAATGAACCACCTCATATTTTCCATTACCCCAAGTTTCACTGTTAAAAGTTCCGTTTGAATTAATTATTAACTTTTCACCAAATTCTGAAGGACCTTCTAAAATTGTAATTTTATTATTACTATAATAAGTTCCAACCATTATTTGTGGAATAAAAAATGATATTATTAATCTGTAAAAAAACAAAGTAATAATAATTAGTATTAATAGCTTTTTATTTTTCATTATAAAAATATTTACCCAATAACATTTAACTTTGCAAATCGCAATAACAACTTTTTCAAGCCTCCTACATCAAAACGAATTTCTGCTTTTCTATCAGCGCCTACACCTTCTAAATTCACTATTTCACCTTTTCCAAAACGTTCATGCATCACAATGTTTCCAATAACTAAATTACTATCCACTGAACTGCTTTTTGCATTAGAACCACTACTACTCATTGGTTTCAACCTTCTAATACTCGCAGAAGAAATAGGTTCTTGACTTGAAATATAGGCTGGTGGTGTACCGCCAATAGGTTTAGATAAACGCAATTTTGATTTGTCAATTTCTCCGAAAATATCAATATCCATCATCGGCTTATAACGATATGATGTATCCATAGGGTTCAAGAAGTCTAAATACTTTTCCTCTATTTCCTCAATGAATCGAGAAGGCTCACTGTCTACTAATTTACCCCATCGGTATCTTGATTGTGCATAGGTTAAATAGGCCTGATGTTCGGCACGGGTTAGCGCTACATAAAACAATCTTCGCTCCTCTTCCAATTCACTTCTTGTATTTAAACTCATTGCACTCGGAAAAAGATCTTCTTCCATGCCTACAATAAACACATGAGGAAATTCTAACCCTTTTGCCAAGTGAATCGTCATTAAAGCTACCCTATCGTCATCACCTGTGTCTTTGTCTAAATCTGTTGCTAAAGCGACATCTTCTAAAAATTCGGACAAAGAACCTCTGGCGCCGTCTATTTCCTTTTGTCCTTCGGTAAAATCTTTTATACCATTTAGCAACTCTTCAATATTCTCAATTTTAGCAATTCCTTCAGGTGTGCCGTCTTTTTTTAATTCTTGAACTAGTCCTGTTTTTTTAGTAACATGATCTGTCAAATAAAACGCATCTTGATTTTCATTAATTACCTGAAAACTTTGAATCATAGTAACAAAGTCTTGTAATCGTTGTTTCGTTCCTGCGTTTAATTTTAGGTCTATTTTGTCAATATGTTGCATGACTTCAAAAATAGAACGCTTATAATGATTTGCTGCTACGGTTAATTTTTCGACAGTCGTATCTCCAATTCCACGGGCGGGGTAATTAATGACACGAACTAAAGCTTCTTCATCTTTTGGATTAATGACTAATCTTAAATAAGCTAAGACATCTTTGATTTCTTTACGCTGGTAAAAAGATAAACCGCCATAAATACGATAAGGGATATCTCTCTTTCGCAACGCATCTTCCATGGCTCTTGATTGTGCATTGGTACGATATAAAATAGCAAAATGATTGTTCGGCAATTGATTTTGCATTTTTTGTTCAAATATGGTAGCTGCGACAAATCTTCCTTCTTCACCATCTGTTACACTACGATGTACTTTAATTTTTGGTCCATCATCATTTGAAGTCCAAACTATTTTATCTAACTTCGTTTTGTTTTTATCAATAACATTATTGGCAGCTTCTACAATATTTTTACTTGAACGGTAATTTTGTTCTAATCGATAGGTTTGTACACCATCATAATCTTTTTGAAAATTTAAGATATTATTGATGTTTGCTCCTCTAAAAGCATAAATACTTTGTGCATCATCGCCTACTACGCATATATTTTGAAAACGATCCGATAACGCTTTTACTATTAAATACTGTGAATGATTGGTGTCTTGGTACTCATCTACTAAAATATATCTAAAACGATCTTGATATTTGGCTAATACGTCTGGAAAACGATTTAATAGTTCATTAGTTTTTAAAAGCAAATCATCAAAATCCATAGCCCCAGATTTAAAACAGCGATCTACATAATTTTGATAAATTTCGCCCATACGCGGCTTTTTACTCATGGCATCAGCCTCTTGTAATTCAGGGTTATTGAAGTAAGCGCGAACCGTTATTAATGAATTTTTATATTGAGAAATGCGACCTAGAATTTGCTTTGGCTTATAGACATCTTTATCTAATTGCATTTCTTTTATGATTTGCCCTAATAAACGTACTGAATCTTGTGTGTCATATATGGTAAAATTTGAAGGATAGCCTAAGCGTTCTGCTTCAATACGCAATATTTTTGCAAAAACAGAGTGAAAAGTTCCCATCCATAAATTTTTAGCTTCATTACTCCCCACAATGCTTGCAATACGATTTTTCATTTCTCGTGCTGCTTTATTGGTAAATGTTAAAGCCAAAATATTAAATGCATCAACACCTAAACTCATTAAATAAGCTATACGCATGGTAAGCACACGTGTTTTGCCTGAACCTGCTCCTGCAATGACAATCATAGGACCGTCTTTTTGCAGAACAGGAGCGCGCTGCGCCTCATTTAACTGATCAATGTATTTTTGCATGATTACTTGTATCTAGCTTACAAAAATACATTACTAACTAGTTATGAGCAACGTAAAAAACGGAATTTTTAGCTATTTTATTAACATCCTAAAAATTATTGTGGCTTACAAACATATTTTGTACTTTGCACCTTTAAATTTGATATATATGGCATTGGAAGATAAAATTTTAGAGATTGTAACTTATACATTACCCTCTTTAATTACTGGAGGAGTCGCTTTTGTACTATTACAAAAGTTTTTTTATAATGAAGAACAAAAACGAAAATTTGAATTGTTACGTGAAAATCAGAAACAAGCCTTACCTATTCGTTTACAAGCTTATGAACGCATGGTGTTATTTTTAGAACGTATCAACCCTATAAATTTGATGATGCGTGTAGAACCTACAACTCTTGATGCGCCAAGTTATGCTGCGTTATTGATTCACGCTATACAAACTGAATATGACCATAACATTTCTCAACAAATCTATATTACGCATGACTGTTGGGAAGTTATAATGAAAGCTAAAAACAGTGTGATAGCACAAATACGTACTTTTTCCCTAGAAGAGAATTGCCAAACAGGTGAAGAACTTCGCACAATACTACTCACAGAATTGACTCAAACAGAATCGGCAAGTGCTGTTGCTATTGGCTTTATTAAAGAAGAATTGAAACGCGTATTTTAATTGTTTTCTTTTAAAAATTTCAAATATAACGTTTGCATAGCTAAAGATGCATTTTCGGCAAGTTGTGCTACTTTTTGTCTATAAGTTGCATCGTGTAACAAAGCCCTAATTTTGGTTCTCGCAAATAACGTAAACTGCCATTTATGATGTACTGTTGCTTTAAATAACAATTCTATTACACGTTCGTCATTAGGAGCCAATCGCAATAAAACTTCCAATGCATTTTGACGCACACTACTTTCATTAGTAACATCTGCATATGTAAGCAATTCGTTAAAAAAAACATCCTTTTCTGATGCATTATATGCCTTAGACCTATATGCCAATTGTAACCAAGTTGTTCTAAAACTTTTATCGTTTAATCCAATAATTTTATCTGTTTGCTTTAAATACGTTCCCGATTCATTTGGGAATGAGTTACACAAACGGAAAAGAGCTAACTCTTTTGTTCGATAAGAAGGGTCTAACAATAACGTTTCAAATACGATTTTATTTTCAAGTGGCACAATTTCAGTGGTTTCTGCAATAGCTTGACGTACTTCCCAACCTTGATTCATACCTAAAGCTATTAAATCTTTTTTAGCAGCATAAGGCACTGATTCTAATTTGTAAAAAACGAGTTGCTTAGCCGGAAAATAAACATTTGATTGAAGAATTTCAGCATAAAACTGTAAATCTACTTTCTTTTTAGACAGTTCTAATAAAGTTTTTAGTGCTTCATTTTTGAATAAATAACGCTTTGCTATTTCCATATCAAAATCTGCACTTTCTAACCATTTTTTACGAAAATCATCTACATTGTAAAGCGGAGCAATTTTATGTATCCCGTCTAAAAAATCTTCAGTAGTAGCATTTTTAAACTGATGTTTTTTCAAGTATCGTTTAACTGCCTTTTGAAATTTTTTCGGGCCAATATCTTCTCGCAATATATGTAAAGCCCAAGCCCCTTTTTTATAATAAGACAAGGCACTCGCTTTTTCACTTAAAATAGGAATTGTATCTGTTGCTGAAGCTCTTTTCAGTTGTGTAGCATAGTCATACAATTCATTGTAAAAATAATCTTCTCCAAAAATATGTCTTTCCGCTAATAAGGCATAATACGTTGCAAAACCTTCTTGTAACCAATGGTGTTTACCTGATTGAGCCGTAACTAAATCTCCAAACCATTGATGTGCCAACTCATGCGCGTTTACATTGCAATAATTTCGATCATTAAATCCAATGCTGTCAACTACAAAATCTTGTGCAAAGATCGTTGAAGTCGTATTTTCCATTCCTGCATACAAAAAATCTCTTACGGGTACTTGACGGTAAATTTTCCAAGGATACTTCACACCTATTTCTTGTTCTAAAAAATCAAATATTGGTTTGGAATATCTATATGTAGGTTCAAATTTTGCATAATCACTTTGGCATACATAAAACTCTAAGGGTGTACCCGATTTACTTCTCGTGACTTGCTTAACAAAATCACCAATTGTAAGCATTACCAAATAAGAAGACATGGGCTTATTCATTAAATATTGATAAGAGAGTTGTTGTACACCTCTACTCCAACTAATTTGCGTTTTATAATCTTTAACGATTCCATTTGATAAAACAACAGGATTAAAACTTGATTTGACTATATTTTGAAAGTCATTAATCTCAAGATTAAATAGCAATTTTTCATTTACATCATCAAAACTGGGCAACCAATGACTGGTATATTTTCCTTGACCTTGAGTCCAAATTTGGTAATCGCTAACGTCTCCAATAAAATATAAAGTTTGTTTTGGAATTGCTTTATAATGAAATTGCAGGGTATTCTTTCCTTTTGTAAAACCTTCAAAAAGTACGAGCTGTTTAGACGTGTTTAGATACATTACCTCCTTGCCATTAATTTGAACATCCGTAAAATTCATTTGCTTAGCATCTATTTTTATCGAATCAATAGAAGAAAGAACTTTGAAATCAAATTGTACATAACCGGTTATAGATTTTTCTTCAAAATTTGGATATAAAGAAGCAGTACAAGTCAAAAAATCAACATATTTTGTTTGTTGCGAAAAAGTTATAATGGAAAAAAGAAGAAATATATAGCGCATAAAATGAAATTTGATAAAAACAAAGATACACAGAGATTTTCAAAATTTCGAAATTAAAACTATCTTCGCTAAGTGAGAAAATCACTAATAACTGAATATGAATTTACTAGAAACTCCTATAGAATATCTTAAAGGCGTTGGTCCTCAACGAGGTGATTTGTTACGCAAGGAACTTTCTATTCATAAATATGGGGATTTACTTAACCTTTACCCGAATCGGTATATTGACAGAACGCGATATTACAAAATAAACCAACTTACCAATAGCAATTCTGAAGTTCAAATTGTGGGTAAAATCATCCATATAAAAACTGTAGAACAAGGAAAAGGAAAATCTAGATTAGTGGCAACATTTGTGGATGAAACTGGACAAATGGAATTAGTTTGGTTTCAAGGACAAAAATGGATTAGAGAAAGCTTAAAACTGAATGTGGTATATGTTATTTTTGGAAAAGTAACCCAATTTGGCGCGACTTTCAACATGGCGCATCCCGAACTTGAACTACTTGAAACACACAAATCGAGTTTGCGAAGTGCTATGCAGCCTGTATATCCAAGTACAGAAAAATTAACAAACAAAGGAATCAACAGCAGAGTGATTTCTAAATTAATGCAACAATTATTTTTAGAAACACAAGCATTGTTCTCAGAAACTTTACCTCAAAGTTTAATTGACGAATTAAAATTAATTCCGAAAAATGCTGCCTTATTCAATATACACTTTCCTAAAAGTCAAGATTTACTTGCCAAAGCCCAATTTAGGTTAAAATTTGAAGAATTATTTTTTATTCAATTACAACTTATAAGTAAAAATTTAATTCGAAAACATAAAATAAAAGGGCAACCATTTGAAAAAGTAGGTACTAATTTTACTAACTTCTACAACAATCATTTACCGTTTGAACTTACAAATGCACAAAAAAAAGTTTTAAAAGAAATCAGAAATGATCTAGGCAGTCATGCGCAAATGAATCGATTGTTACAAGGCGATGTTGGAAGTGGTAAAACGATTGTAGCGCTAATGTGCATGCTTTTAGCAAAAGATAACGGCTTTCAAAGTTGCTTAATGGCTCCAACTGAAATTTTAGCTACCCAGCATTATAATGGGTTAATTGAACTTCTTAATAATGAAAATAAAAGTCTGAATATCAATATAAAACTACTTACTGGTTCAACAAAAACTTCAGATAGAAAACTACTGCATGAAGAATTAGAAAACGGTACATTAGATATTCTAATTGGCACACATGCCGTACTTGAAGATAAAGTACAATTTCAAAATTTAGGTTTAGCAATTATAGATGAACAACATCGATTTGGTGTGGAACAACGAAGTAAATTGTGGAGAAAAGCCTCTATTCCACCTCACGTTTTAGTAATGACCGCTACGCCCATTCCTCGAACACTCGCAATGAGTTTGTATGGCGACTTGGATATTTCAGTCATTGATGAATTACCTCCTGGCAGAAAACCCATTCAAACCGTACACCGTTATGATAGCCATCGGTTACAAGTATGGAAGTTTTTAAAAGATGAAATCGCAAAAGGCCGTCAAATTTACATTGTATATCCCTTAATTCAAGAATCGGAGAAAATGGATTTTAAAGACTTAATGGATGGTTATGAAAGTATTTCTAGAGATTTTCCGCTTCCTACTTATTCCGTTTCAATGGTACATGGTAAAATGAAACCCGCAGATAAAGAGGCAGAAATGAAGCGGTTTGCTGAAGGAAAAACTAACATTATGATTGCTACCACGGTTATTGAAGTGGGTGTAAATGTACCCAATGCAAGTGTGATGGTTATTGAAAGTGCCGAAAGATTTGGCTTATCGCAATTACATCAGTTAAGAGGGCGTGTAGGTCGTGGAGCTGATCAAAGTTATTGTATATTAATGACTGGATTTAAATTAAGTGAGGATACCAAAACCCGACTTGAAACCATGGTACGAACAAACGACGGGTTTGAAATTGCAGAAGTAGATTTAAAATTGCGTGGCCCTGGAGACATTATGGGAACGCAACAAAGCGGCGTACTTAACTTACAGATTGCCGACTTGGTAAAAGACCGAGATATACTTCAAGTCGCACGCCATATAGCTATTCGCATTTTAAAAGAAGACCCTAGTATGAGCAAACCTGAACATGTAAAAATGAAGGAAGTTTTTATTGAATTAACCAAGAAGAAAAACATTTGGAATTATATTAGTTAATTGATAAATAATACCGAAAAAAAATATATATTTTTTCAAGTGTTAAAAAAATCTTAAAACACAAATAATCGCCTGTAATAAATTATTTTTGAGGCATAATATATCCCTAATTTCAGAAACCATTTTTATGAATCGCAAATCCATCTTCATTAGTTTATTTATAATAGTTTTAGGCAGTTTAATCACGTACCGTGTTGTTAAAAATAGCGCTCAAAACGATAAAAGTGGTAAAAACGACAAAAAACCACCTATGAAAGTTACAGGAATGCTCATTAAACCCGAAAATTTCACTAATACTTTAGCGTTATCAGGCTCGATTGAAGCTAACGAACAAATTAATTTACATAGTGAAGTGTCTGGAATTGTAACAACAATTGGATTTAAAGAAGGAAGTTTAGTGCAAAAAGGGCAACTTTTAGTAAAAATTGACGACACAGAATTGCGAGCACAATTACGACAAGCAAGAACTAAACAGAATTTAGCAAGTGAAAATGCCCGTCGTGCGAAACTATTACTAGAAAAAGAAGCCATAAGCCAAGAAGAATTTGATATGGCTACTGCTGATTATAGAAGTATGAAAGCACAAACACAAGTTATTCAGGCCCAACTGGCCAAAACTTCTATCATAGCACCTTTTACGGGAAAAATAGGCCTTCGAACTATTTCCCCTGGAACTTATATTACTCCTACTACAGAAATTGCAAGCCTTGTCAATTCAAACGTAGTGAAAATTGTATTTTCAATTCCTGAAAAATATGCTAATGATTTAAAATTAAACACCGAAATTACTTGTAGTGTACCCAATAGCACCGAATCATTCACAGCTAAAATATATGCTATAGAACCTAGTATAGAAACCAACACAAGAACGTTGAAAATAAAGGCACAAGCAGCTAACTCTAATGGAAAATTACTTCCTGGTACTTTTGCAAAAGTAACTCTGCCAATTAAAAATATTCAAAATGCAATACGAATTCCATCAGAAAGTATTGTTGCTGTACAAGAAGGAAAAAAAGTTTTCATTGCTAACCATGGTAAAGCTAAAGAAATACACATAGAAACCTTAACGCGAACCGACAAAGATGTTATTGTTACATCGGGCTTAAAAGCAGGAGATACTTTACTAACAACAGGTATCATGTCATTAAAAAATGAAGCCGAGATTAAAGTGAAAGTTAAATAAAATGTACGAATTACGAGTTTTACATCGTAAATCCAAAATCATAAATCGTAAATTCAAATGAGTTTATCAACTTTAAGTATAAAAAGGCCCGTATTTACCATTGTGGTAAATTTAACTATTATTCTTTTTGGAATCATTGGGTATTCTTACCTTGGCGTAAGAGAATTTCCATCTATAGATCCCGCACAAATTTCTGTTCGAACCAATTATACAGGTGCCAA
The DNA here is from genome assembly GCF_031326205.1 of Flavobacterium sp. 20NA77.7. NCBI lineage: Bacteria > Pseudomonadati > Bacteroidota > Flavobacteriia > Flavobacteriales > Flavobacteriaceae > Flavobacterium > Flavobacterium nakdongense. The sequence goes on from NZ_CP133721.1 coordinate 1,385,799, forward strand.
TGCAGACATAATTGAATCACAAATAACCGAACCTTTAGAAAAAGCAATTAACTCTATTGATGGTATTCGAAATATAACTTCTTCTAGTAACCAAGGAAGTAGTACAATTACTATTGAATTTAAATTAGAAAAAGATTTAGAAGAAGCAGCAAATGATGTTCGTGATAAAGTAGCACAAGCCGTTCGAAGTTTACCACAAGATATCGATGCGCCACCCGTTGTGGCTAAAGCAGATGCTGATTCTGATCCAATTATAACAATGACCGTACAAAGCGACTCAAAAAATGCTTTGGATTTAAGTGATTATGCCGAAAATGTTATTGCAGAACGTTTACAAACCATTCCTGGCGTAAGTAGTATTCAAATTTGGGGTCAAAAACGTTATGCGATGCGTCTGTGGCTCGACCCAATAAAATTAGCTTCTTATGGTGTAACAGTAAGCGAAGTAAGAAATGCACTTCAAAAACAAAATATTGAATTGCCTTCAGGAAAATTAACAGGTGCTAATACAGAACTTACTGTTAAAACCTTAGGCAACTTAACCTCTGAAAAAGAGTTTAATAACATTATAATTCTTTCGGAAGGAGAAAAAACGGTACGTTTAAGCGATATAGGAACGGCAACTCTAGAAGCGGAAAATTTGGAAACCAAATTAAGCGCAAATGGACAACCTATGGTAGGCTTAGCCATTATTCCCCGACCAGGGTCTAACTATTTAGACATTGCAGATGAATTTTATAAACAATACAATCAATTACAAAAAGATTTACCTAAAGATATTCAACTAAATATCGCTTTAGATAACACCCTTTTTATCAAAAAGTCAGTTGTTGAAGTTGCTGAAACATTGCTTATTTCCATTATTTTAGTTATCCTAATCATATTCTTATTCTTTAGAGATTGGGCTATTGCCTTCCGACCATTAATTGACATTCCTGTTTCCTTAATTGCTACATTTTTTATCATGTATCTATGTGGCTTTTCAATTAATGTATTAACCTTATTAGCTATTGTGCTAGCGACAGGATTAGTAGTTGATGATGGAATTGTTGTTACGGAAAATATATTTAAAAAAGTAGAAGAAGGCCTGTCTCCTATTCAAGCTGCCATTAAAGGGTCCAATGAAATCTTTTTTGCTGTCATTTCTATTTCTATCACATTAGCTGCAGTTTTCTTGCCTATTGTGTTTTTAGAAGGATTTGTCGGTCGTTTATTTAGAGAATTCGGAATCGTAATTGGAGCCGCAGTATTAATTTCTGCATTTGTTTCCTTAACCTTAACGCCTATGTTAAACGCCTATTTGATGAAAGAAGGCGGACATAAGCGTACTAAATTTTATGATTTTACAGAACCTTATTTTATTCAACTAAATGATGGATACAAAAATGCGTTAGAGCGTTTTATGTTAAAAAAATGGTGGAGTTATCCTATCGTTTTAATCTGTTTTGGTTTAATTATTTTGTTCTTTACCATTTTACCTAAAGAAACGGCTCCATATGATGACAGAAGTTTAGTCATTGCCAGTATTACTGCACCTGAAGGAGCTTCCTATGAATATACAGACCGATTTATGCAAGAATTAGGGCAACTAATTAATGACTCTATTCCTGAAAAGAAAATTGTTTTAGTTGTTACTGCTCCCGGCTTCTTAACGTCATCAGTAAATACAGGACGTGTGCGTTTAGCTTTAAAAAATCCAGAAGAAAGAAATACATCTCAAAAAGAAATAGCAGAAAAACTAACAAAATGGGGTAAAAAATTCTCACAAGCTAAAGTAAATTTTTCAGAACAGCCCACTATCGCAGTAAATAAAAGAGGTGGCATGCCTATTCAGTATATTATTCAAGCTCCTAATTTTGAAAAACTTCGGGAAAAAATTCCTCAATTTATGGAATTAGCAAATCAAAATGAGACGTTTTCAAATGTAGATGTGAACTTAAAATTTAACAAGCCAGAAATTAATATCACTATTGACAGGGAAAAAGCGCAAAGTCTAGGTATTTCAGTTATGGATATTGCGCAAACACTGCAATTATCTTTAAGCGGACAACGATTTGGCTATTTTATGAGAAATGGTAAACAGTACCAAATAATTGGTCAGTTTGAAGACATGGACAGAGCAGACCCATTAGATGTTACTTCTATGTTCGTAAAAAATAACAAAGGACAATTAATACAATTAGACAATGTAGTATCCGTTGAAGAACAAAGTAATCCACCACAACTTTATCACAACAACAGATACATGTCGGCAACAGTTTTTGCTGGATTAGCACCTGGAAAAAGTATTAATGATGGTATTAATGCAATGAATGAAATTAAAGATAAAGTGCTTGATGCTAGTTTTACAACCGATTTAGGCGGAGAATCCAGAGATTTTGTAGAAAGTAGCTCCAATACAGCCTTTGCATTTGGGTTAGCCTTACTATTAATCTATTTGATATTAGCCGCACAATTTGAAAGCTTTATTGACCCACTTATAATAATTTTAACTGTGCCAATGGCAGTTGCTGGAGCCTTATTCTCGTTATGGTTATTTGGACAAACATGGAATATATTTAGTCAAATTGGCACCATCATGCTTATTGGTTTGGTTACTAAAAATGGAATTTTAATTGTAGAATTTGCCAATCAATTACGTACACAAGGCAAACCAAAATATGAAGCCATAATTGAAGCTTCAACTTCTCGATTACGTCCTATTTTAATGACCAGTTTAGCCATTGCACTCGGTGCCTTACCTATTGCTTTGTCATTGGGTGCGGCATCGATGAGTAGAATGGGTATGGGGGTTGTTATTGTAGGAGGAACGTTGTTTTCTTTACTTTTAACCCTATTTGTAATTCCAGCATTTTATTTGATGTGGTCCAAAATAAAACCAAAACGTCCTGAATTTGATACAATCAGTTGAAAAAAAATTATGAAGAAAATTATACTATATTTCTTTTGTTTGTGCTGTTATACAATAACAGCTCAAGAACTATTAACGTTAGAACAAGCAGTAACAATAGCCTTGGAAAATAATTATGCCATTAAAATTGCTAAAAATGAAGCTAAAGTGGGTGAAATAAATAATGCTATTGGAAATGCTGGTATGTTACCAAATGTAAGCGCAACTTTCACTAAAAACAATAGTATATTAAATACAACCCAAACACAATCAGGCGGTACCGAACGAACCTTAGATGGTGCTAAAAACATGAATATGACCTATGGCGTAGGCTTAGATTGGACTCTTTTTGATGGTATGCGCATGTTTGCACGTAAAGAGCGATTTGAAAATCTAGAAAAACAAGGTGAAGCAAATTTAAAACGAATCATTTTTACAAAAATTAGTACTATATATCAATTGTATTATGACTTAGTTCAACAACAAAACCAACTAAAAGCAGTAGATACAGCAATTGTCATTTCTAAAGAAAGAGTTACATTATTAAAAAATAAATTTAGTATTGGAAAAGTATCTAAATTAGAAGTTCTAAATAGTGAAGTAGACTTACAAGCTGATGAAAGTTTAAAAATTCAATTACAAAACAATTATCAAGCAACTAAAATAAAACTCAATGAATTGCTTGCTCGCGACTTAAAACTAGATTTTTATGTTGCCAATGAATTTACATATGACAAGTCCTGGAATTATGAAGAATTACAAGCACAAGCAGAAAAGCAAAATCCAGAATTACAAGCACAAATAATTGCTAAAAAACTCGCTGATATTAATTTAAAAGAAATAAAAGGGACACGATATCCAACCATACGTGTAACTTCTGGCTATAACTTTACACGAAGTGAAGCCTCTTTAGGATTTGTTACACAATCTACAGGTAATGGCTTTGTATATGGCATTAATGCTTCATTACCTCTTTTTAATGGTAACAATCAAAATCGAAATGAAAAAACAGCAAAATTAATTATCGAAAATGCACAATTTGCTTTAGAACAACTCAAACAAACTATCAAAATGCAATTGACAATTGCTTTTGAAAATTACCAAGCACAATTAAAATTAGTTAATTTAGAGGAGAAAAATGTAACATTAGCTAAACAAAACTTAGACATTACCCTTGCTAAATATAAAATTGGAACCCTTACTCCTATTGAGTTACGAACTGCACAGCAAAATTATGTAGATGTATTAGTTCGTTTTAGTAACGCACAATACCTTACGAAAATAGCCGAAATCAATTTGAAAGAATTAGCAGGAATAATAAATTGGCAATAAAATGCTATTTAATTATTTTTTACTACTTTAGATAAAAATTTTAAATAAATTTTATGAAAAACACATCTATTTTTTTTATAGCACTACTAACATCATTGCTATTTACTAGCTGTACCAAAAAATCTTTATCAGAAAACAATTATTATACCCTTTCAACAGACAGCATCCAAACAGGAGGCGTTAAGGTGATTCCTATCACCACACCAAAAGGCACGTTCAACGTATGGACGAAACGCATTGGAAACAATCCAAAAGTGAAAGTTTTACTTTTAAATGGTGGTCCTGGTGCTACACACGAATATTTTGAGTGCTTTGAAAACTTCTTACCTGCCGAAGGCATCGAATTCATATACTACGATCAATTGGGTTGTGGCAATTCAGACAATCCAAACGATGTAGCCATGTGGGACTTAGCACGCTATGTAGAAGAAGTAGAACAAGTACGTGTTGCTTTAGGTTTAGATGAAAATAATTTCTACTTACTAGGTCATTCGTGGGGCGGCATTTTAGCCATGGAATACAGTCTAAAATACCAAAAACACATGAAAGGACTCATCATTTCAAACATGATGTCAAGCTGCCCAGAATATGGAAAATATGCCGACGAAGTATTAGCTAAGCAAATGAATCCAGCTGTACTAGCCGAAATTGAAAAAATTGAAGCGGCTATAGATTTTACTAATCCACGCTACATGGAATTATTACTTCCTAATTTCTACGAAAAACATATTCTACGTTTTCCTGCAAAAGATTGGCCAGAGCCTGTCAATCGTTCGTTTGCCAAAATGAATAATTCGTTATATGTAACCATGCAAGGACCTAGTGAATTTGGAATTTCAGGAAAACTAGAAAAATGGGACCGCAAAAATGATTTAAAAAAAATCAACATTCCTACATTAGTTATTGGAGCTAAACACGATACTATGGATCCAAAACATATGGAAGCGATGTCAAAACTGGTTCAAAAAGGTACCTATCTGTATTGCGAAAAAGGAAGCCATATGGCAATGTATGATGATCAAAAAACGTATTTCAACGGACTAATTTCGTTCTTGAAAAAATAAGTATTTACGAAAGTCGAAAGTCGAAAGTTACAAAGTAAAAAGTGAAGAGTGATAATTTTAAATTACGATATACAATTAACGAATTTTCAAATTAAGCACCGTCACTTCGAGTAGCGAAGCGTATCGAGAAGCCATTACCCATTTCACATCGCCTTCGTCACTTCGAGTAGCGAAGCATATCGAGAAGCCATCAACCATCAACCATCAACCATCAACCATCAACCATTACCCATTACCCATTACCCATTACCCATTACCCATTACCCATTTCACATCGCCTTCGTCCCTTCGAGTAGCGAAGCGTATCGAGAACCTCTTATTGTTGCCTTCGAGTGCCTCAGGCAACAACAGGAAACGGTGGCTGACTTCTCTAAACGGTGGCTGACTTCTCTAAACGGTGGCTGAGGCTCTCGAAGCCACTGTTTCACTCCACTGAACTTCGTTTCGCGCACGAGCTTGGCTCAAAGTCGGGAGACTTTGCGCAGCTGGGTTATACAATTAAAATTCTCCTTTGACACTTCTTCTCTTAATTTCTTCAATAAGTCTTTTAGTAAATGTTTTACCTTTTACTGTTAAGATATACAAATCTTTATTTAATGTTTTGCCTGCTTCAAAATCATAAGTCACAAAATCTTTTTCAATTAATTTTTTTATAATAATTTTCAAAGAATTATCACTTTTATCTAAAATATTTGAAATTTTTTGTAAACTTATAGCAGTATTTATAGAATTTAATGCATCAAGAACCAAAAATTCTTCAACAGAAAATGACTTTAATCTATTTAATTCTATAGAATTTAATTTCTCACGTATTTCTTCATTTGAAACAGTTACTTCACATACACCGATTTGATTATTATCCATACAATCAGGACAGCGCATTTTATACCTTTTAAGAGTTGGTAACATTTCATATGGGAATTCGTGACCATTTTGACATTTAATGAGTTGAGTTTTATTAAAATATTCTGATATTAAAACATTCATATTAAATAAAGGGTGACTAAAGTATTTCATGATTTTTTCATTTTTAGCTCTCAAAAAATTTAAACCATGTTTTTTACAAAGACCATAATCTAAAGAATAAACAACAGATAATTGTTTATGATTATCATTAACCTTGTTATATGTTGTCAAAAAACCATTTAACTCTAAATTATCCAATAAATATGATATTTCTTCATTTATAATAAAATGATTAGTTGGTTTTCCAGTTAATGTTCTAGAACGTAAAGTTTTATAATTGTTTATTTGCCTATTTATTATATTATTTAATAACTCAAATTGTAACTCATTTGATAATTTGTCATTAAAAGGCTTTGATACATATTGATTTGCAAGAAAATATTTTAGTGTTACCTCATTAAAATACCTATTTGAAGCCTTTTCAATAGCTTCTCTTGTAATTTTTGTATTATGAATTAAACAAGATTCATAGCAGTAGGATAATATATATCCTATTTTTCTGGGATTATTGAATGAAACACTAAATAATAAATCATAAAGATCATCTAATTTTATATCGAAGAATCTTTCCCAATTATTTTCAGGAAAAAAAATCTCAAGTCTTTTTTTAATTAATCTTTTTGTGTAATCGAGTGCTAACATTTCCATTTTATTAATATCAGCCTGTTTTTCAAATGTATAAAAAGCATCAAAAAATTCTAGAGATATCTCATCAATTTTTCCATTATCTAACTTTCCATAATAAAATCTGTTTGGATAAACTGCTATTTTAAATTTCACAAAATCTTCTGAAAGATTGTTCAATGGAGCAATAAACCATTCAACAAAAATTTTTTGCGCATTTTCATCTATTTCTGAAAAATCATCTAAAAAAATATATAAATGATCAATATCCAAAATATCCTTTATAGCTTTAAGTTTGCTTATAAGACTTTTTTTAACATCTAAATATGTAATCAGTGTTTTCTCAAATTGTGATTTTAAATTTTCACTTGTTGAATTTTTATCTGAAATTTCAATACCTGGTGTTTCTGATAATTTTATATTAAGTCCAAAATCTTCAGTAATATTTGAACTTTTTTCAATTTTATAAGAGTTAATTAAAGAACCATCTATTTGTTTTATTACATCATTAATGGAATTCTCAATTGCATCAAGTTGTTCATTAATTTGTAAAATTTGATTATGATCATAGCCAAGTATTTTTTGAAAAATTGATGCATCAATAAAATCGTTTAATTGATTCTTTGTTTCAATTATAATTTCTTTAATTAAATTACTATAAATAAGATATTTATTTAATTCAGGTCCAAGAGATTTTACATCTTCAGGAATATCTGGAGTAGAATTATCAAATAAAGTTTTTACATCAATATATATAGAAATACACTTCTTGTTAGAAATTAAATCCTTTTGAGACTTTTTAAATATGGTCGATTTTCCAGTTCCTTTTCTACCTACAAGAATGGTTGTTCTAGGTAAATTTAGTTTTGTAATTATTCCATTATTAGGTAATAAATCGGTATAAATATCATCTATATCCTTTTTTTGAATATAATCTTCTAATCTATTTTTTCTTACTAGTTTTAATGATTCTGCAAATTCAAGAAATCTTTTATTATCTGACATTGTATTTTTAATTTATTATTAAATTGTATATTAATTCATAGACATTTTCAATCAACTAACTCCCCTCCACATCCCTATCTATTCACTCTTTATTATTTTGCCTAAGGAGTTCATGAAACCTTTAGGTTCAACGTAGTTAATCAAAATCGAGAGGTTTTATTTTTCTATTTACGATTCTTCTACGATTTTGATTTCCTCCTCACTCAACCCATACAACGCATACACCATAAAATCTATCTCACGTTCTAAAGCTGAAGTATCTGCTGCTGAGTTGTCTTTTTTGAGCGAAAGGATTTCTTGGACTTTATTAATTAAATCTTCATTATTTGTATCACAAAGAGGTGAATTTCTCAAATAGATAGGTTTTATTTCATAATCAAGAAATCTAACTGAATAAATCCAATTAAATAACTTTGAATTTAAAACGCCTAATAATCCTTCTAAACTATTATTTTCTTTAGAAATAATATTAGATAATCTATTTAAATTATAACAACTATCATAATCAATAGTTGAAATTATTCTTTGTTTCATTGAAATATTTCTAGTCCTAACAACTAAAATTTTTGGTCTACTCAAAAACTTTTCATCAGGTAGGGTTCTGCCTAATTTGCCTTTACTTTTTACAAATTCTTTATCATACATTATAAAACCCGTAGTTCGTACCTTTCCATATTTTTGAGGTATTCCAGTACCTGGAACCATTGGATGGTATTTTTCATTGATTTTAATTTCTGAAGTAAGTTCTTCTTTAATATAACCAGTATTAATTCCTACACCAAAATCATATTTAGTTTCAATAAGAGGAAAGTTTTTAAAAAGTCTATCAATAATATCATATTCTTTACCTTCCAATAAATAGTCAAATACAAATCCATCATTTTTTAAAAATCTTGATTGTTCTATTGACTTTGAATTTGAATTAAAAATATCTTTAGGTTCTTCAGGCGTTTTAATTTCAATCAAATTACTCTCAGATTTAACTTTCTTTAAAATATAAACTACTGAATCAACAGTTGCTTCATCAAAAACATTTGGTCCCAAAGGAATTAATTGTATTATTTCAGAATTACTAATAATAAATTCCCTTGTTTGTGAAAATGAATTTTGTAACAAAAAGGAAGAATTTGTAATGAATGAATGAAATGAATTAGGCTTTTGTATTTTTAATGAAAGCTCAATAAAAAATTTGTATAAATCAAAATTTCCACTTGTAGCAAAGAAATTAGTTTTAAAATAATTTTTGTAACCATCAAAATCCGCATTTCTGTAAACATATGGTGGATTCCCAATCACCACATCAAAACCGACAAAATCGCCTTCATCGTTTAATACTTCAGGAAACTCAAAGCGCCATTCAAAAGCATTCTCATATATTTTGTTGTTTTTTATTTCTTCAAGTTGGGTTTCTATTTTCTCAATTTTATCCGCTAAATCTTTCTTCGCTTTTTGCTCGGCTTTGGTAAGTTGGGTTTCAAAAAGTTGGGCACTGTCAAACTTTACATTAAACTCGTATTTCAGTTTTTGCAACTCTTTAATCTCTTTGCCGTTTTGGTTAATTTCGGTTCTAAAATTGGTTTTTATTTCGGCAATCAGCGTTTCCATATCGCGCTTTTGCTCTTTACTTTCGGCATTGCGGTATTGGTCAACGGCTCTTTTGTAATCCTCAATTTTTAACTTGCTTTTCTTTAAGGCTTCTTTCAAATCGGCATCTAATCCAAAACGAGCAATCAACGAGTTTCCGCATTTTATGTTAATGTCAATGTTGGGTAGTGTTTCAAGCTCACCACCCCGTCCTTCGGACACCCCTCTAAAGGAGGGGAATTTATAATAGGCATTTTTAAGCAGTTCAATCCACAAACGCAAACGGCATATTTTAACGGAGTTCGGGTTAATATCTACGCCAAATAAACAGTTTTCAATAATGGTTTGCTTTTCATGAAACAAGGTTTCTTGTACCCGTTGGCTTTCTTTACTTTTTGGGTTATAAGTAAACGGTAAACCATCTTCATCGGTCACAATTAACTCATCGTTTACAATATCTACTTGATATTCTTTCAAGCGTTTACCTTCGCGGTCAACTAATACTTTTAAATCGTGCTTAATAGCAATCATTTCATTCAGCGCCGAAACCAAAAAGTGTCCAGAACCCACCGCAGGGTCGCATATTTTTACGCTGTTAATTATAGCATTGGCCTCTTTGGTGTCTTCAATCTTGTTGTATAACACATCAAAGTCTTCGCAATTCCACCCTTTGGTTTCATTAAACTTTTGCACCACCGCACGGCGAATGGTTTCCTTACACATGTACATCGTAATGAAACTTGGCGTGTAAAACGAACCGTCTTTATAGCCATTAATCTTTTCAAAAATCAAGCCCAATACCGAGGCATTGATTAAGGTTTTGTTGTCTTCTTGTATTTCTTCGCTGCCTTCACTCGCAAAATCATAAGCATCTAAAAAGTCAAAGAAATAGTCAATAGCTTTGTGAGTACCCGTTAGTTTTTTACCATTGGCATCTTTCAACACCGTACCGCTCACAATAGGCAATTGAATATCATCCTCTAATCCGGAAATAAACAAGGTTTGATGTTCTAATTCGGTAGGCTCAAACAACGAACTATTCAAATAAGGCACTTTGGCAAATAACGTTTTTACGCGTTCGTTACGCTCTTCAGGTTTCTTGGCTAATACCATGAAGAACAACGCGTTCAAATTGTCGTAATCGTGCAGTAATCCTTTGTGTAAAAACGCATAACTTTTGTCGCCCTTGTGATAACTAATCAATTGAGCCTCTAATAATTTCAAAAACAAAATACGATTGACCCACGTAATGCATAACTCTAAACCAACAGTAAACAAGCGTTCTTCGTGCGTGTCGCCATATTGTTTTACATTGGGTAAACGGGATAATTTATCCAAACTATCCAATTGGTTAATCACGTTTTCCAATAAAGAACCGGCATTTCGCTGTCCAGCTTTAGGGCGTTCAATTAACTTCTTCCCTCCTTCTTTGGTTTCGGTTAACCCAATTAAATGCAATAATTCGTTATAAAAATTTTTATCTAAGGAATTACTATCATTGGCAAACGATAATTTTAATAAATGCTCTGGCGAAAGTAATTTGTATAAGACAATTAATTTCGCATCATCAAGTTTGTCTTCATTTCTTAAAATTTTGTCATACGAAGCCAAATCAAAATACGTATATTCTAATTTGTCTAGTACAGTTTCAATATAAGGTTTGGCAATTTCTTTGTAGAAAAAATCAGTATTCTTTCCAGAAAGTTTACCTTCTTCAAAGTCTTGAAATTGTTTAACTAAGTTTTTATTTTGAGCAAATAGTTTATCAAATAGTTGAGCATCAAAAATGAACCATTCGTTAACATTGGTCGCTACTACATGTTTTACTTCTAAATTTTTATGAGTGATACGCTCTCGCAAGAAATACAACACCATTTCTTGCAAGGCTTTGCTATTGATGTTCTTTTGCGTTGGCATTTCAGCCTTATTGGATGGACTTTTCGCTTCAATTATAACACCAACATTGCTCTTCGCCTCTTTACCAATATGAATCACTAAATCGTTTCGCCCTTTTGTATTGATAAAATGATTGGGAGAATAATAGGTGTTTTTCAAGAAATCGGAAATCAAGTTTTTATGAAACTCCTCCGACTCTTTTTCTTTGATACTGTCTAACAGGAGCATCAAATTCTGTTTAAACAACTCAATTCCAGAACGATTGGGTTTAATTTTAAGAAAGGCTTTGTTTAAGGCCTTGCGTGGTTGTATGAGCATATAAATAATACGTTTTCAATAGTTCCAAACCTACTAAAAAAAATCAACAATCACAATACGCATGATTTAGTGTAAAAAAAAACTCCCTACCATACAGCAGGGAGTTTTGTACTTACAATATAGAGAACACTATCTATATAGGCTAAGACACTAAAAATTAAATCACGGTAATACTACCTAAATACAAGCTGGTGGCAAATAGTTTTTCATCGGCAGCTACAAAAGTCGCCCATACCTGCACTTCGGCACCGTCTAAATAACTAGGCATGGCTAAAGCAGCTGCTTCATCAGCACGCTCACCCGCGGCTAAACTATACACTACCGCCTTAGTCGCTGGGTCATACACCACCAGCACCAGTTGGTCATTGGCAAGTGCTTCGCCTTGTTCACTGTTATCGGTCCAAGTCACCGAAATAGCACCTGCTGCAACATCCAGTGTAGCGTCTTCCATACCGGTTAAATCACCTCGGCTAATCAACACCTTTGAATAATCCCATTCATAGTCAGGATCGTTAAACACCAAGGCTTCTCGCATTAAATAGGACATCGCCTGATTTCTGCGGGTTTTAATGCCCGAGTCACTACCATAATAGCGTTTAATTACCGGTTGAACACCGCCTAAAAAGTCATTTACCATAGCAAACTTTTGCCGTTGCTGTTGTTGCAACGCAGATGCCACACGATTACTTTTTTTAGGTAAACTACGCATTACCTCTTTACCGCGCCATGATGCGCCCACTACTGGCCCTACTTTGCCAGAAAATGCACCTAAGATGCCCTTGTTGTATGTACCCATACTCTTTTAACATTTAAAAATTAATAAAATAAAGTTGTATTGTTTTGCGCGCTCATTCAACGGTACAAATATAAAATAGAAAATTCGTACAATTGACAAAACATTTTTACAACTACTTGTTTTACAATGTTTTAAATAGTATTAACACATTTTGATTGGATTCGAATACTACTGACAACTATTACCTATAATTGACAACTTTTGACTGGTTCTGACAGGTTTAATTGGGGTATAAAAAGGGGTTTTGTTCGAATTTAGTTCGATATTCCTTCGATACCCTATTGCAAAAAAGGTACCTTAATCGAAGAAACTACGAAGGAATACCAAATAAAACCCTAGGAAAAACTAAAAAAAAGGCACAAAAAAAGCTACCCAATACTGGATAGCTTTCAATCGTACATAATGAAACAACTACTATTGCTGATTCATTGCCTTATGGATCATATTTTTGATACTAATTTTTGGGTAAAGATATTTACCTCCAATTTTTATAAAGGCAATTAATTTTTGTTTGCGATACCGGTAGAGTGTACTCTCCGATATTTTCAAAAGGTGCATTACATTATGACTCTCATAAAATTCATGGGCATTTGCATCGTCAAGTTTGTTCATAGGCAATTTAAGTATATTAAATTATGAATTTGGGGGGTTTCTTGGCTTGTACTATTTTGTTTTACAAAGTTTGCAATTTGTAATCATAAATAAAAAAATACTTATTCACATTACGGCTATGTTTTTAACAACATAGAAAAATGTATTACGAAAAAAAATAATTATATCTATTTGATTTTCAATGTGTTACAAATCATATAACTTTAGTATGTTCTACCGTAAAAGCACTGGGATTTTTTGTTTATTAAACTGATAATAAAGCGTTTATACTTAGTTACTCACTACAAATGCATTACCTAATCGCAGTAAGAATTAGTTACAACCATCAACCAACAACCAACAACCATCAACCAACAACCATCCACTGAGACTTCCCATTCCCATTTACTAAACTATTTTCTTATGAACAATTTCAAACTGTCTTTTTTATGTAATTAAACTTTGCGAATGTTTTTTTTGTATTTTTATAAGAAACTAAATAGATAATTATGAGAACTGTTACTATTGATGCCATAACCGAAAAGTTGAAAAATACACCAAGTTCTATTTTAGAAAAAATTTGGGGATATGCCGATGCCTTATTAGAAAACAACGAACTTACTTATATGCTTACTGAAGAACAAAAAGGACATTTATTAAAGCAAAATGATGTACCACTAAATCAATGTATGGATGCCGAAGAAGTATATCAACAAGTAAAGCAAAAATATGAGTTATAAAATTGTAATTACTTCTGATGCAATTGAAAACATTGAAAACACTCTCTTAGTTTTGAACTAAATCAGTCCACTTTTTGCTGACGATTTACAAGCACAATTATTGCAACTGATAGCATTATTTTATCATTGAAAAGCAATTCCTTAACTATCTATAAAAAAATAAGCGACTCACTAGTCGCTTATTTTTTTAATCTATTCGTTTCAAATCAAAATTTGCTGTTTCAGATATTTTCATTGGAAATTGTTCGATGACTACAGATCCTGGGTCTAAACCAAATGCTTTCTCCTCAGACAAGCCTAATTTTTTCAAAATATCATAGCCATCTAAAACTAATTTTTCATAGAACGGAAGTGCATTATCATAAGACATTAATTTTTCAATCAATACAAATCGGAAATCTCCATCTATGTGATGGTTGTGTAATGAAGTGTATCTGCTGGTAATATCAATTTCTCCTCTTGCTTGCATGTCTTCAACAACTTGTTTAAACATTTTATTAATTTTTGGAGCAACCCTAAATCCAAGTCTAAAATCAACACGTATAACATCATCATGAATAAATTCACAAACTCTGTATTCCATTGTATACGGCTCATCAACAACATGAACATGGGCAAACCAATAAATATCAGCGCGTTTTGGATTATTATTTATTATTGAATGTATAATTTTTGCTTCAATTTCATATCTATTATCTGCACTGGTTAAATACACCAAATTAGTGGCATATTTTGAAACAGTAGTATCTCTACTCAAGTCTTCCAATACGGGTAAATATTGTTCTAATTTGACAAATTCAACAAAACGATTTCTAATTTTTCTAGCAAAAAACCAAATTAGCATGGTTATAAATAAAATACTAGCAATTATTAACGTTATAAAACCACCTTCGTGAAACTTACCTAAACTTGAGTATAAAAATGCTCCTTCAATAACTATATATGTGGCTACAATTACGGTTATAAAAATTTTGTTATAACGTTTTATTATCATGTAGTAATTTAACAGCGTTGTAGTCATTAACATCGTCAATACAATTGCTAAACCGTAAGCCGCCTCCATATATTTTGCCTCTTTAAAATACAATACAATAAAAATACAACCTACCCATAATAACCAATTTATTGATGGAATATACAATTGTCCTTTTAAATCTGTAGGGTATTTAATTTTTACTTTAGGCCAAAAATTTAATCGAACGGCTTCATTAATCAACGTAAACGAACCACTAATTAAAGCTTGAGAAGCAACGATAGCTGCTGTAGTTGCAATACCAATACCTATTGGCACAAACCAAGTAGGCATAATACCGAAAAACGGATTCGTAATTCCTGCTTCGGCTAAGGTGCTTCCTTCATGATTGATTAACCACGCTCCTTGACCTAAATAATTTAAAATCAATGTTATTTTAACAAAAATCCAACTGATTCGGATATTATCTTTTCCACAATGACCTAAATCCGAATATAAAGCTTCTGCCCCTGTTGTACAAAGAAATACAGCACCTAAATATACAATACCCCCTTGTGTAGATAAAAGTTTGTACGCATAATAAGGATTTAATGAACTTAAAATATCCAAATTAGCAAACATTTGAACCACACCTAAAAAACCTAACATTCCGAACCAAAGTAACATAACTGGGCCGAAAAATTTACCTATAAACTTAGTCCCAAATTGTTGAATAGCAAATAGTAAGGTCAAAATTACAATAACAATAGGCATGGTTTCAATATCGGGATTCAATGTTTTTAATCCTTCAATTGCAGAAGAAACTGAAATAGGCGGGGTTATAATTCCATCTGCTAAAAGTGTACAACCTCCTATAATTGCAGGAAATAGCAACCACTTAACTTTAGTTTTTCTAATTAATGCATACAACGAAAAAATACCTCCCTCACCGTTATTATCGGCACGAAGTGTAATAATTACATATTTAATCGTTGTTTGTAAAGTTAACGTCCAAAAGATACAAGAGATAGCACCTTTAATAACATCCGAGTTAATTGCTTTAGAACCAATAATTGCGTTGAGAACATAAAGCGGAGAAGTTCCAATATCTCCATAAATAATTCCTAGTGTAACTAGTAATCCAGCTGCAGAAAGTTTATGCAGTGAATGGTTATTTTTTTCCATTTTAAAATTATAAAACAAGATGCAAAATTACAAAAAGCAATCGTTCCAAATTCATTTAGAGCTAAAAATATTTAAAATATCCTCTAAATTAAAAAATACTAACCCAAAAATAACTTCCAAATTATTCCAAATTCCTTATATTTGCGTGCTTAAAAAAGAATAAAAAATGCGTATATCCTACAATTGGTTAAAACAATTTATTAAAATCGACTGGAAATCAGAAGAAGTATCAGCCTTATTAACAGATTTAGGTTTAGAAGTTGAAGCTGTAGATGCCTTTGAAAGCATTCCTGGTGGACTTCAAGGTATTGTTGTTGGGCATGTGTTAACTTGCGAAAAACACCCTGACGCGGATAAATTAAAAATTACAACTGTTGATTTAGGCGACGGAAACGCACCCGTACAAATTGTGTGTGGCGCAAGTAATGTAGCAGCAGGGCAAAAAGTACCTGTAGCAACAATTGGAACCAAATTGTTTGATAAAGAAGGGAACGCATTTGAAATTAAAAAAGGTAAAATAAGAGGTCAAGAAAGTCATGGGATGATTTGTGCCGAAGACGAAATAGGTCTTGGAGATAGTCATGACGGCATTATGATTTTGGCTGATGATTTACAACCAGGAACGCCTGCTAGTAAAGTATTCAATATAGAAGTAGATGAAGTATTTGAAATTGGCCTAACTCCAAATCGTGCTGACGCAATGAGCCACATGGGTGTTGCCCGTGATTTAAGAGCGGGATTAAGCCAAACTAATGTCAACACAGAATTAATCACACCTTCGGTAAGTAAGTTCAAAATTGACAAAAGAACCCTAAAAATTGATGTTAAAGTTGACGATGCTAAATTAGCTCCTCGCTATGCTGGTGTTACAATTTCTGGTGTTTCTGTTAAACCCTCACCTACTTGGTTACAAAATAGATTAAAAGCTATTGGGTTAACCCCAAAAAACAATATTGTAGATGTTACTAATTACGTATTACACGAGCTAGGACAACCTCTACATGCTTTTGATGCAGCAAAAATAAAAGGCAATAAAATTACCGTTAAAACCGTGACGGCGGGAACTAAATTTACCACCCTCGACGGAACGGAACGCACACTACATGAAGAAGATTTAATGATTTGTGATGAAAATGGTCCAATGTGTATGGCAGGTGTATTTGGCGGTATAGATTCAGGAGTTTCAGAAACTACAAATGCTATATTTTTAGAAAGTGCGTATTTTAATCCTGTTGCTATTCGTAAATCTGCAAAAAGACACACACTCAGTACAGATGCTTCGTTTAGATTTGAAAGAGGAATTGATCCCGAGATTACAGTATATGCCTTAAAAAGAGCAGCGCTTCTTATACAAGAAGTTGCAGGCGGAGAAGTTACGTCAGACATTATAGACATTTATCCGAAAAAAATTGAAGATTTTAAAGTGTTCTTGACCTTTGATAAAGTATATAAATTAATTGGAGAAGAACTTAAAAAAGAAACCATAAAAAAAGTACTAGCTTCTCTTGATATTAAAGTAAATAGTATTTCTGACGCAGGCTTAGGTTTAAGTATTCCTTCTTACCGTGTGGATGTTCAACGAGAAGTAGATGTTATTGAAGAAATTCTAAGGGTGTATGGTTACAACAGCATTAAAATACCTAATAAAATTAATGCTTCTGTTTCAAATTCAGGACGTACCGAAGAATTCAAAGTACAAAACATCATTGCTAATCAATTATGTAGTTTAGGTTTTCATGAAATGATGGCTAACTCGCTTACTACTTCTAACTATATTGGTTTATCTGAACAAGTAAAAGAAGAAGAAACTGTAGCTATGTTAAACCCGTTGAGTAGTGATTTATCTGTTCTAAGACAATCGTTATTGTTTTCGGCATTAGAAGCATTGTCTTATAATATTAATCGAAGAAATACCGATTTAAAACTATTTGAATTTGGGAAAACCTATCATAAAATCGAAGGTATTTACACAGAGAAAAAACACCTTACCCTTTCTATGACAGGAAACACAGCCGCTGAAAACTGGAATGCACCTCAAAAAGCAAGTGATTTCTTTATATTTAAAGGAATGGTTATGGCAGTTTTAGCTAAACTTAATTTAGATAAAAAAGTAAAGACAGTTCCTGTAAGTCACGATATTTTTAGTGAAGGTATTGGTTTAGCTATTGGTACCGAAATCATTATTGAATTAGGTATGATTAAGAAAACAGTAGTAAAGCATTTTGACATCAAACAGCATGTGTTTTTTGCTGACTTTAATTGGGACGCGATTCAAAAATACGTTTCAAACAAAATCAAACTTACAGAAATACCAAAATTCCCAGAAGTAAGAAGAGATTTAGCTCTTTTAGTAGACAGTTCTATTACTTTTGAACAGTGTTATACAATTGCTAAACAAACTGAAAAAGGGCTGTTAAAAGAAATTAATTTATTTGATGTATATGAAGGTAAAAACTTACCCGAAGGTAAAAAATCTTATGCATTAAGCTTTATTTTACAAGACAATTCAAAAACGTTAACCGACGTACAAATTGATAAAATTATGTCTAAACTACTCAATAATTTTGAAACACAGTTAGGCGCTACTTTGAGAAGTTAAAAATTAGAGTATAATCTATAAAAATTACAGATACCCCTTCTTTCATGTTGGGGTATTTTTATATGTAAAAAGTAGTGATTAAGCCGCTAACACGCGAAGTATAGACCTGGGTGAAACGGTTACCATGTAAAAGTGTAACACAGGAATAGTAGTGAGTAAATCTTTAAGGTAGTTCTCTTAAATAAAAAATCCCAACCAGTACTGATTGGGATTTTTAGTATGTTTAGGATATAAAAATTATTCTCCTTTATCCATTCTAGCTTTTAATTCAGCTAATGCATCAATATCACCTAAAGTAGATTTTTCTGCATTGTTTGAAGAAGTTGCTACGTTGTTAGACTCTGCAGACTTAACGTTTTTCTCTTCTTCTTCTCTAAAGATAGCTGTATGAGAAGCTACAATTCTTTTGAATTCTTTGTTAAATTCGATAACTTTAAATTCAATTGTATCTCCTTTTTTCAATTTTTTACCATCTTCTTTTTCTAAGTGACGTGTTGGTACAAAACCTTGAACGTTATCACCAAAATCAACAGTTGCACCTTTATCAACCATTTCAGTTACTGTTCCAGTGTGGATTGTTCCTACTGCAAAAGCTGCTTCATGTTTGTCCCAAGGATTTTCAGTTGTTTGTTTGTGACCTAAAGATAATTTTCTACCTTCAACGTCTAATTCTAATACAACAACATCTAATTTATCACCTACGTTAACAAATTCTGATGGATGTTTGATTTTCTTAGTCCAAGATAAATCTGAGATATACACTAAACCGTCAATTCCTTCTTCTAACTCAACAAAAATACCAAAGTTAGTAAAGTTTCTAACAATTCCTGTGTGTTTAGAACCTACTGGATATTTAGAAGTGATATCAGTCCATGGATCAGTAGTCATTTGTTTGATACCTAAAGACATTTTTCTATCTTCTCTATCTAACGTTAAAATTACTGCCTCAACTACATCTCCTACTTTAACAAAATCTTGAGCACTTCTTAAATGCGTTGACCAAGACATTTCAGAAACGTGGATTAAACCTTCAACACCTTCTGCTACTTCAATGAAAGCACCATAATCTGCTAAAACTACCACTTTTCCTTTAACTTTATCACCTACTTTTAAGTTAGCATCTAAAGCATCCCATGGGTGAGCGTTTAATTGTTTTAAACCTAATTGAATTCTTGTTTTCTCATCATCAAAGTCTAAGATAACAACGTTTAATTTTTGGTCTAATTCTAATACTTCACTTGGGTGATTGATACGAGACCAAGATAAATCTGTAATATGAATTAATCCATCTACACCACCTAAGTCAATGAACACACCATAAGAAGTAATGTTTTTAACTACACCTTCTAATACTTGTCCTTTTTCTAATTGACCAATGATTTCTTTTTTCTGAACCTCGATATCTGCTTCGATAAGTGCTTTGTGCGAAACAACAACGTTTTTGAACTCATGGTTAATTTTAACCACTTTGAATTCCATCGTTTTGTTTACATATTGATCGTAATCACGGATAGGTTTCACATCAATTTGTGAACCTGGTAAGAATGCTTCAATACCGAATACATCTACAATCATACCACCTTTAGTTCTACATTTAACAAAACCATTAACGATTTCTCCAGTTTCGTTAGCTGCGATAACTCTATCCCATGCTTTGATTGTTCTTGCTTTTTTGTGAGATAATACTAATTGACCTGATTTATCTTCTCTTACGTCAATTAATACTTCTACTTTGTCCCCAACTTTTAAGTTAGGATTGTAACGAAATTCATTTAAAGAAATAGCTCCTTCAGATTTTGCGTTGATATCAACGATTGCATCTCTGTCAGTTACTCTAACTACTACACCTTCTACAACTTCTTCGTCTCCTGTAGAAATGAAAGTTTTAGATACTAATTCTTCAAATTCTTGAAGATTTTTCTCATCAATTGGATCAATTCCTTCTGCATAATTATGCCAGTTAAAATCCGCTAAAAAATCTTGTTGTTCTTTGTTTAATTCAGCCATGCTGATAAAAATTTTGTATGCCGTGTTTGTTTGCGTTTTTTCTACAGATTAAAACAACAGCAGTGTTTTTACTTAATTATTTGATTGCCAATTGAAAACGCTACTCTGTCAAAAGGTGTGCAAAGATAATAATTTTTTATAAAATACAACTATTTTATAGGGAAATAATTGAAAAACGAAGGGTACAAAAATCTATAAAAACATGAACCTTAGAAGATTTCGGAATTACCTGTTAGGAGTTGGGAGTATAGGTTATACTATTCACTATTCACTATTCACTATTTACTATTCACTATTTACTCCCAGCTAGCTTCTCATTGACCATTTTCATTACCAATTCAAATTGTTCTTGTTTGGTCATAACTGAATTATCGATCTCGATAGCATCATCAGCTTTAACAAGAGGAGAATCTTCTCGATGTGTATCAATATAATCGCGTTCTTCTACATTTTGCAAGACTTCTTCAAAGGTAACGCGCTGTCCTTTTTCGAGTAATTCATCAAAACGACGTTGCGCTCTTGTTTTAGCACTAGCTGTCATGAATAATTTTAGTTCAGCATCTGGAAAAACAACTGTTCCGATATCTCTACCGTCCATCACAATCCCTTTTTCTTTTCCCATTTGCTGTTGCTGTTCTACCAATTTGGCTCGTACCTCAGAAACTTCAGCCACTTTACTTACCAAACGTGAAACCTCAATAGTTCGAATGGCTTTTTCTACGTTTTCGCCATTCACATACATTTCCGCAAAACCTAATGCTGAGTTAAATTTAAAATGTAAGGAAATATTTTGCAAATGAGTAATTAATTCCGATTTATTTAAATGAGATTCCGAAACCCAATCGTGTTGCATAGCAAAATACGTTATACCACGATACATAGCTCCCGTATCTACATATACATACCCTAAAGCTGCAGCTAATTGCTTTGCTAATGTACTTTTCCCTGTTGATGAATAACCATCTATTGCTATGGTAATTTTATTCATGTTTTTATTTTATTAGTTATGAAAAACTGACTTTGTGAAATATAATTAAGTCAGTAATTCATCCTTTTACTTTTTACTTTTTACTTTTTACTTTTTACTAATTCAAATCAATCATCAATCCAAACATACTTGTATTAGCAGCAAGTGTATATTTAGCATACGAATAATCAAAGCGTACTTTATTAAAGCGTAAACTAAACCCTGCTGAAACACCACTAAAATTTCTTTGGTCTATTATATTCAATTCTTGTCCTCTTCTAAAATTATAACCTAATCTTATATTGAATGCTTTTTCAGGAAATAATTCGGCACCAAGAATAACATGTCGTAAGGTATTGTTAAAAAAAGAAACTTGCTCTTCTTTAGTTGAACCATCTAACGAACCTTGTGCTCTATTTGGATTGGCAAAAGCAATATTCCATTGTTGCAAATTTTCAAACGTAACATGCCATCTAATAGGTACATTTTCCATTAATTGAGAAATTCCCGCATCAATTTCAAAGGGTAACTTTTCTCGCACGGCATCATAAGGTTTAATTTGGTACCCAATATTTCTAAAGGTTAAGCCGAAATTAATATCATTTTTTTCATCGATATACAATAGGCCAATATCTGTTGCCGCTCCAAAAGAATTATAGCGCTCTAACGTAGAAGTAATTAATTTTAAATTAGCGCCTACATGTAAGTTTGTCCACGGAATATTATAGGCATAACCAATAGACAAAGCACCTTCTGAACCACTAAAGGCACCCGTTTGGTTACCCAACTCATCGTAGCCATCAAAATTGCCGTAATTTACATAATTTACCCCTACATGTAAGGTTTGCACATGCCTGTCCCATGTATAAGCGTATGAAGCGGTGCCATAGGCTATTTCACCATAATACTTACTGTAATTTGTAGCTAGATGGTTACCCATTTTAGGATTAATGGTAGCTGGATTAAAATTAGCCTGATTGACATCATAATCCATAATCGTAACCGTTTTACCCCCCATAGCTGCTTGACGAGGCGATTGCACTAAGTTAAGAAACTGGTACACAGATTGTCCGCCTATTTGAGCGCAAACAGGACTTACTACAAACCATAAAAACACACCTATTTTCTTTAACATCTTTACATTCCTACGTTAATAACGTAAATGCGAAGATAAAATTATAAATCAGAATGAGAAAATTTAGTTGAACGGAATCTTAATTAGTTATAAACAAAAAGGCTAACGATATCGTTAGCCTTTTTGTTTATTTAGTTTCTTTCTTAAAGTTAAAATCTATAGCATCTTTTACTTTTTGATGAGTTATAGCTACATCAATTACTTCCTTCATGGTATCGACATAATGAAAGGTAAGTCCTTCAATATAAGAAGCCTTAATTTCTTCAATGTCTCTCTTATTCTCTTTACACAAAATAATTTCTTTAATATTAGCTCGCTTAGCGGCTAGTATTTTTTCTTTAATACCACCCACGGGTAACACTTTTCCTCTCAAGGTAATTTCACCTGTCATGGCAATAGATTTTTTTACGCGTTTTTGGGTAAAGCTAGAAACCATTGACGTAAGCATTGCAATACCTGCACTTGGACCATCTTTTGGCGTTGCTCCTTCTGGGACGTGAATGTGAATGTTATAATTTTGAAGTACTTCTGAATCAATCCCAAGCAATTTTGAATTGGCTTTTATATATTCCAGGGCAATGGTAACAGATTCTTTCATTACTGTACCCAAATTTCCTGTCATGGTCATACCGCCTTTTCCTTTGGACACAATTGACTCAATGAATAAAATATCTCCACCAACAGAAGTCCAAGCTAAACCTGTAACCACACCTGCTGTATCATTATTTTCATATTTATCACGTTCTAAACGCGGTGATTTTAATACTTCAATAATATCGGCATCAGTAACTTTAACGTTGTACGGCTCTTCCATCGCTACAGATTTGGCAGCATGACGTACCATTTCAGCTATTTTCTTATCCAAACCACGAACACCAGATTCACGGGTGTAACCAACTACAATTTTTTCCAATTGTTTTTTTCCAATTTGCAAATCTTTGCTTGTTAAACCGTGTTCTTTTAATTGTTTAGGCAACAAATAATTTTTAGCAATTTCAATTTTTTCTTCAATCGTATAACCTGTCATGTTTATGATTTCCATTCGATCTCTCAAAGCGGGTTGAATGGTTGACAAACTATTTGACGTGGCAATGAACATCACTTTTGATAAATCATATCCTAATTCTAAGAAATTGTCGTGAAACGAATTGTTTTGCTCAGGGTCTAAAACTTCAAGCAAAGCCGAAGAAGGATCTCCATTATGACTCATTGATAACTTATCAATTTCGTCCAACACAAAAACAGGATTTGAAGTTTTTGCTTTTTTAATACTTTGAATAATTCGCCCTGGCATAGCACCAATATACGTTTTACGATGTCCTCTTATTTCTGCCTCATCACGCAATCCTCCTAATGAAATGCGCACATATTCTCTACCTAATGCTTCTGCAATAGATTTACCAATTGAAGTTTTACCCACTCCTGGAGGTCCATATAAACACAAAATAGGTGACTTCATATCATTTCGCAATTTCAAAACTGCCAAATGTTCTATGATACGCTTTTTAACATCTTCTAACCCAAAATGGTCTCTATCTAAAATTTGTTGGGCATGTTTTAAATCAAATTTGTCTTTTGAAAACTCATTCCATGGTAATTCTAAAAATAAATCTAAGTAATTACGTTGGATTCCAAAATCTGGTGAATTAGGATTGGTACGTTGTAATTTTGACAATTCCTTTTCAAAATACTCAGCTACTTTATTGTCCCATTTTTTAGTTTTCGCTTTTTTGCGCATTTCTTCTATTTCAGCTTCGTGCGAAACACCTCCCAGTTCTTCTTGGATTGTTTTCATTTGTTGCTGTAGGAAATATTCGCGTTGTTGTTGATCTAAATCAAAGCGAACTTTAGATTGAATATCGTTTCTAATTTCGAGTTTTTGCAACTCTAAATTCATGTATTTCAATGTTTCTAAAGCACGTTCTTTTAAATCAATAATAGATAGTAAACGTTGCTTTTCTTCTAAATTTAAATTCATGTTAGAAGAAACAAAGTTGACTAAAAACGGACTGCTTTCAATATTTTTAATAGCAAAAGTAGCCTCGGTAGGAATATTTGGACTTTCCTTAATAATTTGGATAGACAATTCTTTAATAGAATCAATGATGGTTTCAAATTCTTCATCATTTTTCTTAGGTCTTGTCTCCTTATATTCTTTTATAGTTGCTTTAAAATAAGGTTCTTCTTGAGTAAAGTTATCTATTTCAAAACGTTTTTTACCTTGTAATATTATGGTTACGTTACCGTCGGGCATTTTTAATACACGCATAATTTTGGCAACCGTACCAATATGATACACGTCATTAGGTGTTGGATCTTCAATATTTTCATCTATTTGAGCCACTACCCCAATAACTTTTGAGCCTGCATTAGCTTCATTAATTAATTTAATAGACTTGTCCCTTCCTGCAGTAATTGGGATAACAACACCAGGAAACAATACCGTATTTCTAAGAGGTAAAATAGGCAAATCGGAAGGCAAGGCTTCATTATTCATTTCTTCTTCATCTTCAGGTGTCATTAAAGGAATTAAATCAGCTTCATTATCAATTTCTTGTAGTGACAAATTGTCAAGCGTTAGTATTTTATGATTTGGCATAGTTATAAATAAGTCATTATGTCATTAAAAAAGGATTATTCCCTTTAAATTTCTACTGAAATGCGAGTATAATGTAATCGCTAGTTGTTATTTTTAGAAGGAATTCCCCACGTTATAGTCAAGTATTGTGCCATAGTTAAACACTTAATGCGTTTCTTTTTGATTTTGTAAAAGCTTATACAACAAGAAAGCGCCTAAAGCAAAGAACAGAATTAAAAATAAAATAGCATTTTGCATTTTACCTGTAATATCAGCAATGAAACCATAGGTAAACATACCTATTACAATACCTATTTTTTCCGAAACATCGTAAAAACTAAAAAAAGAGGTCGTATCAACCACATCATTAGGTATTAATTTTGAATACGTCGAACGTGATAAAGATTGAATACCTCCCATTATTAAACCCACGCAACAAGCAGCAATATAAAAATCCATAGGTGTAGAAATAAAATAAGCATCAATACAAATCAGTATCCACAATATATTAAGAACGAATAACACCTTAATGTTTCCAAAATAAGTTGAAGCTTTACTTGTAAGATAGGCTCCCAAAACTGCAATCAATTGAATAAGTAATATACTGCCTATTAATCCTGAAGTTCGTGCAGATGGGCTACCCCAATCTACTTCTTTCTCCCCAAAATAAGCCGCAATAATCATAATAGTTTGTACGGCCATACTATACACAAAAAATGCCCGCAAATAGCGTTTCAATACAGCAAGCGTTTGAATATGTTTCCATACTTTTTGCAATTCTCTAAAACCTTTAAACACAATATCTTTATGTATTTTTTTACCTGTCTTTTGATTGGGTAAATAATAATACGTGTATTGACTAAATCCCAGCCACCAAATACCTACTAATACAAACGAATACTTCATCATTTGCATTTTTGAATCATCAGGCACAAGCATTACCATAGCCAAATTAATTACTAATAAAATAACACTGCCCACATAGCCCAAACTGTAACCCCTTGCCGAAATACTATCTTGCTTTTCTTTAAGTGCTATATCGGGTAAATAGGAATTATAAAACACTAAACTTCCCCAATACCCAATCAAGGCTAATGTGTAACAACACAACCCAAAATACAAATTATGTAAATCAAAAAAATAGAGCAACATACATGAAGCAGCTCCTAAGTAGCAAAAAAATTTCATAAAAAACATCTTATTACCCATATAATCTGCTATACCAGAAAGCAAAGGCGACATAAAGGCAATAACTATAAATCCGAAAGCTGTAACATAACTAATGATGGTTTCTCCTGATTTTTGGCTTCCAAAAAAGGAAATCGTTTCTATATTTTTTTGTCTAAATAATTGACCAAAAAACAGCGGAAAAATAGATGAGGATATTACTAATGCATACACAGAATTTGCCCAGTCATAAAACGCCCAAGCCCATAGCACTTTTGAATTCCCTTTTTTTATTGCCAGCATAATTTTCTTTTTAAAATAAAAAATCCCGATAAAATCGGGACTAAATATACTATTTTTTAAGAACTAATTAAATGTTACACCAAATTTAGCCGCTTCCGCTTTTGCTTGAGGTAATAACGCTTGTAATTCTTTGATTCGCGTTTCATTGCTTGGATGCGTAGATAAAAATTCGGGTGGCGTTTTACCCTCTGATAAAGCAGACATTCGTTCCCATAGTTTCACCGCATTGTCAGGATTGTAACCTGCAATAGCCATAAGAGTAAGCCCAATCATATCTGCTTCACTTTCATGTGCCCGACTAAAGGGTAGTATACCACCTACAGTGGAAGCAGCTCCATACGCTTGCATGGCTTCATTTTGATATTTAGGTGCATATTTTTCGGCGGCTAAAGCTGCCCCAACCGCACCTACTTGTTGCAATAAACCAGCACTCATACGTTGTTGTCCATGATTGGCTAATGCATGTGCTACTTCATGCCCCATAACTGCCGCGATACCCGCGTCATCTTTACAAACAGGTAAAATTCCTGTATAGAATACAATTTTTCCTCCTGGCATACACCACGCATTCAACTCTTTACTTTCTACTAAATTGTATTCCCACTTGTACTCATTTAAATAAGTAGGATACCCATTTGCGGTCAAATATTTTTCAGCAGCAGCTTTAATTTTCATCCCTATTGTTTCTATTCTTTTAGCATCAGTAGTTCCTTTGATTACTTTATTTTCAGCTAAAAACTGAGAATATTGCTGAAAGGCTGATGGGAATAATTGATTATTGGGTACAAATGCCATCGTTTTTTTTCCAGTAAAGGGATTTTTCGCACAACTCATTGCGAGTACAACTACAAATAATCCTATTTTATAACTTAACTTCATAACGTATGTTTTAGCATTAAAAATTGTAAATTTAACATTATTACCTACAAAATCCGTACCATTAGCGGTATAATTTTCCTAAATTTGTAAAAAAATTAATATGTCGAAAAATAAACATAAAGATCAAATCAAAATTCCGTTTTTTATTATTCTGATTGCCAAAATATTATATTTTTTCTCAATCAAATGGGCTGAAAAATTTGCCCGAAAATTATTTATCACACCTATAAAGCACAAAGCCCCAAAAAGAGAACATCACATGGAGGCAACTGCTCTACAAACAAGATTATTTATTAAAAGCATTCAAAAAGAAATTGTTGTATATGAATACGGACAAGCTACTAAAAAAGTATTATTAATTCACGGATGGTCTGGCAGAGGTACACAATTGGTTAAAATTGCAGATGAATTAATAAGCCTTGGTTTTTCAACGGTTAGTTTTGATGCGCCAGCCCATGGAAAATCGGGAACTAAAACAACTATCATGCTTGAATTTATTAGTAGCATACTTGAACTGGAAAAGAAATATGGTCCGTTTGAATTTGCTGTAGCACACTCACTAGGCGCCATGTCTTTATTAAACGCAGTTAAACAAGGTTTTCAAATTAAAAAAGGTGTGCTTATAGGTAGTGGTAATAGTGTTGATAAAATTGTAGCTGATTTTATTTCAAAATTAAAACTTCCTGCAAAAGTAGGCGAACAAATGAAACGCGAATTTGAGAAAAAATACCACGCCAAAATGGAAGACTATGCAGGATACATAGCCGCTAAAGAGGTAAAAACACCTATGCTTGTTATTCATGACAAACAGGATTATGAAGTGCCTGTAGATGCTGCGTATGGAATTGCCGAAAATTTAGAAAACCACCAACTTATCATTACCGAAGGATTAGGACACAGAAAAATATTGGGCGATGCAAAAGTTATTCAACATATTACGTCTTTTTTAGTTAATAACTAAAGGTAAATTCCTTTTCAAAAACAAACTATTCATCTTATTTTTGCAAAAAAAACAACATGACACAACAAATTTCGTACTTAGAAGACTTGACTACACAAGTTAGAAGAGACATTTTAAGAATGGTACACGCTGTAAATTCAGGTCATCCTGGAGGCTCATTAGGCTGTGCCGAATTTTTAGTAACGTTATACCAACACCTGATGGATCGAAAAGAAGGTTTTGATATGAACGGAACAAATGAAGATATTTTCTTTTTATCAAATGGGCACATCTCCCCTGTTTTTTACAGTGTATTAGCAAGAAGTGGTTATTTTTCTGTTGCCGAATTGGCTACCTTTAGAAAATTGAACACCCGTTTACAAGGTCACCCTACCACGCATGAAGGCTTAGAAGGCATTCGCATGGCGTCAGGTTCTCTTGGACAAGGTTTGTCAGTTGCTATAGGGGCTGCGCAGGCTAAAAAACTAAATAAAGACAACCATCTTGTATATGTATTAACGGGTGATGGCGAATTACAAGAAGGACAAAACTGGGAAGCCATTATGTATGCTTCTGCAAAAAATATAGACAATCTAATAGCTGTTGTAGATTATAACGGACAACAAATTGATGGAGCTACAAAAGATGTCGTTTCACTAGGTAACGTAAGAGCAAAATTTGAAGCCTTTGATTGGGACGTTTTAGAAATAAAAGAAGGCAATCAAATTGCGGCAATTATTGAGGGAATGACTCAGGCTAAAGCAAAAACAGGAAAAAGAAAACCTGTTTGCGTATTGTTACACACGGTTATGGGACATGGGGTTGATTTTATGATGCATACACATGCATGGCATGGAAAAGCGCCTAATGACGAACAATTAGCAAATGCTTTAGCGCAAAATCCTGAAACTTTAGGTGATTATTAACTAGTAATTAGTGATTAGTGATTAGTAAAAAGTAATTAGTGAAAAGTGATTAGGTATTGTTAATCAAGTGCTCAAAAAAGTAGAGTTAAACTTGACCCGAGGCAAAGCCGAACGGAGCGAAGCTAAACTCTTAAACTCTTAAACTTGACCCGAGGCGTAGCCGAACGGAGCGAAGCTAAACTTTGAAACTCTTAAACTTGACCCGAGGCGTAGCCGAACGGAGCGAAGCTAAACTTTGAAACTTTGAAACTCTAAAACAACACAACATGAAAAAATACGAAAATACAGGAAGTAAAGATACCCGTTCAGGATTTGGTGCAGGAATGACCGAATTAGGACAACAGAACGAAAACGTCGTAGCATTATGTGCCGACTTAATTGGTTCTTTGAAATTTGACGATTTCAAAAAAAATCATCCAGAACGTTTTTTCCAAATTGGAATTGCAGAAGCTAATATGATAGGAATCGCTGCTGGTTTAACTATAGGAGGTAAAATTCCGTTTACAGGAACATTTGCAAACTTCTCTACAGGGAGAGTGTATGACCAAATTCGTCAATCTGTAGCCTATTCAGATAAAAATGTAAAAATTTGTGCTTCTCACGCTGGGTTAACCTTAGGCGAAGACGGAGCTACACACCAAATCTTAGAAGATATAGGTTTGATGAAAATGTTACCTGGCATGACTGTCATTAATACCTGCGATTACAACCAAACGAAAGCAGCAACTATTGCATTAGCTGCTCATCACGGCCCTGCTTATTTGCGTTTTGGTCGTCCGGTAGTGCCTAACTTTATGCCTGCTGACGAACCTTTCGTAATTGGAAAAGCCATTGTCTTACAAGAAGGAACAGATGTAACGATACTAGCAACAGGCCATTTAGTATGGGAAGCGCTTATTGCTGCAGAGGCACTAGAAGCAAAAGGAATTTCGGCTGAAGTAATTAATATTCACACGATTAAACCAATAGATGAAGAAGCGATTTTAAAATCAGTGAAGAAAACGGGTTGTGTAGTTACGGCCGAAGAACATAACATCATTGGTGGTTTAGGTGAAAGTGTTTCTAGAACATTAATTCAACATCATTTAGTGCCACAAGAATTTGTTGCGGTAAACGACAGCTTTGGAGAAAGCGGAACGCCAGACCAATTAATGGAAAAATACGGGTTAAACAGCGCTGCCATCATTGAAAAAGCAGAAAAAGTAATCAAAAGAAAGTAATTTTTTGTATCATTGATAAACAAATGCCTGTTTCATTTTATGAGCAGGCATTTTTATTTGCTTTGCCAATACCTTTTACATACACTATCCATACACTATCCATACACTATCTATACATCATCTATCTAGTAGCTCTTTATCAACAAGCTATTAATCATCTATAACACTAAAATTTACTACCCTATAAAAACAAAAAGCATTCAACAAATTAAAAGCCCATTTGATGATTTATAAGATTTTTTATAAATTTACAATTGAAATTATGTATGATGGTTATCATAGATAAAGTAATACAAAAAAAAAAAAAATGAGCGAAGAAAGAGAATTTAGAGTAATTATTCCAGAAGAAGAATATCAAATTATAGAATTTAGACAAAAAGGGTTGCTAGGAATTGGAGTTGTAAATTTAAATTTGGTAAAATTTGAACCTAAGAAAGTATTTTCTTGGCATTGCTCAATTATGATTGACTTTGAAAACTTTATTGAAAATGGAATGCCAACAAATGAAGATGTTTTGAAAGCGGAAAAGTTTGAAGATTATTTAGATAAAAATATAAAAGGTGAAAATAAAGAAAAGCCAAATGCATTATTTTTAGGAAGAATTACGTGGAATAAAACTAGAGAATTAACTTGGAGAGTTTTTGATCCAGAACTAACAAATGGATTCCTGAATAAAATCATTGAAGAAAAAAATTATCCGTTTCAATTTGACTACAGAATTGACGATGATGAAGAATGGAAACTTGCAGATTGGCAATTGAAAAACATAATGAAAGAATAAAGTACTACTGCTAACAGCGGTTTCTAGCAATGGCTAGTTCAGTACTATTCCGAAAATTCTCCGAATTTTCTAAAATAAGTTTATATTTGTTATGGCTTGGTGTTGGCTCACGCCACTACTTGTAGCCGCGAAACGTTAGCAGAAAGTTTAGAAAATATTTGCATAAAATCAAAAACAAATGAAAAATATATTTCTATTAGTTTTTTTAGCTTTCTTTATTGGTTGTGAAAAAGAACCAAAATCAAATTCGGACCTAACAGAGTTTCAAAAGAAATTTATTAATCTATAGTATAGCGTTGAGACTTCAGCTAAAAGTAGTTTACGCTATAGTTGATTAACTGTATAACTTACGTTTTTCTTTACGAAAAAATAGTATCTTTGCATTCTCAATTTTTTGACAACGATTTCATCAATTGAGCTTGCTTATGGAAAACACAAAAAAAGTTGCCTTCTACACCTTAGGGTGCAAATTAAATTTCTCTGAAACCTCTACCATTGCCAGAGATTTTCAAAACGAAGGTTTTGAACGTGTCGATTTTGAAGAACCGGCAGATATCTATGTCATTAATACGTGTTCGGTTACCGAAAATGCAGACAAACAATTTAAACAAGTAGTCAAAAAAGCGTTGCAACGCAATCAAAAAGCCTTTGTGGCTGCGGTAGGTTGTTATGCCCAACTTAAGCCTGAAGAACTCGCTGCAGTAGACGGTGTGGATTTAGTATTGGGGGCTACCGAAAAATTTAAAATTACAGACTACATCAACGATTTATCAAAAAATGAACAAGGCGAAGTGCACTCTTGCGAAATTGAAGATGCCGATTTTTATGTTGGCAGTTATTCCATAGGCGACCGCACACGAGCTTTTCTTAAAGTACAAGACGGTTGCGACTACAAATGCACCTATTGTACCATTCCGCTAGCGCGAGGCATTTCAAGAAGTGATGCACTAGAAAATGTATTGAAAAACGCAAAAGAAATTTCGGCTCAAAACATCAAAGAAATCGTACTTACGGGCGTAAATATAGGCGATTATGGCAAAGGTGAATTTGGCAACAAAAAACACGAGCATACTTTTTTAGAACTCGTACAAGCCTTAGACAACGTAGAAGGAATAGAGCGTTTGCGCATTTCGTCTATTGAGCCTAATTTGCTTAAAAATGAAACCATTGCGTTTGTGGCACAAAGTAAAACATTTGTTCCGCATTTTCACATTCCGCTACAATCAGGAAGCAACGACATTTTAAAGAAAATGAAGCGTCGTTACCTGCGCGAATTGTATGTAGATCGTGTAAATCAAATTAGAGAAGTAATGCCTCATGCGTGCATAGGGGTTGATGTTATTGTAGGTTTCCCAGGTGAAACCGATGCTCATTTTTTAGAAACCTATCATTTTTTACACGAATTAGACATTTCTTATTTACATGTTTTTACGTACTCAGAACGAGACAATACGGAAGCTATTAGTATGGAAGGCGTTGTGCCCATGAATGTCAGAAGTAAACGCAGTAAAATGCTACGCGGGTTATCTGTAAAAAAACGCAGGGCTTTTTATGAAAGTCAAATTGGCACGACAAGAACCGTATTATTTGAAGGCGAAAATAAAGAAGGCTATATTTATGGGTTTACAGAAAACTACGTAAAAATTAAAACACCTTGGAATCCAGAATTAGTAAATACACTACACCAAGTTACCTTAACTCACATAGATGAAGACGGAAGTGTGCGTGTAGGATTTATTAACTAATTATATTTTAATTCCTGGAGGTAATAGCGAATGGTATTTTTTATTTTTTCTGAAAAAAGATACCATTTTAGGATGTGTAGGCACTACCTTAAACTTTCGTTCCTCCACATGTTCAAGTACTTCAGAAACGAATTGTTGTATTGCCTCATCTGATTCTTGTTCGGGTGCACAAAGCTTAGTTAAGAATATTTTTCGTTCTTGAATAGCGTATTCAATCGTGAGTAATCCTTTTTCAGTAGTAATTTCAAATTGTCTTAGCAATTCATTGTCTTTGATGGTTGCCATGGTATTGTGTTCTGGTTAATTTAGGACAAAAAAATAGCTTTGTAAGAGCTCTAATTTTTGGCAAATTTACAATTTCTTAACATTCGTGTCAAGTGTAAACAATAGATTATCAAAAATTTACATGTTAATTTAAATAAGCTAACTTTAATTTAAACACAAAACACCTCTAAATTCTAATAAAAAACACTATCTTTAAATCACTAAAAAATAGTATGCTAAAATGTCCATTATTCACGTGTATTTTGTTCCAGGGTTAGGAGCTAGTAGTAGCATTTTTGAACATATAAAATTACCTACGGCGCTATTTGAAATGCATTGTATTGAATGGTTGCAACCTATACAAAACGAAACGTTAGTAGACTATGCACAACGAATGAGTGCTTTTGTAACGGAGCCTAACTGCATTTTAGTTGGCGTATCATTTGGAGGGATACTAGTACAAGAAATGGCACAATTTGTTCAACCGAAAAAAGTGGTTATTATTTCAAGTATAAAAAGTAACCAAGAATTGCCCGCTGTTATGCAAATGGCTCGAAAAACTCTTTTTTACAAAATACTCCCTACCCGATTATTAGGAAAAATTCCTGTTTTAGCAAGTTATGTTAAGGGAAGAAATGTTTTAGCCAAAAGCATGCAGCTATATAAAAAATATTTATCCATGCATGATACCTATTATCTAGACTGGTCTATTAAACAAATTTTATATTGGAATCGTTCCGAAGCTAATCCAGAGGTTATACATATTCACGGAGAATTTGACGGGGTTTTTCCCATTAAATATTGCAATCCTACTGTTGTTGTAAAAGGTGGCACACACATTATGATTATTAACAAATACAAATGGTTTAATTCACATTTGCCACAATTACTTTTAGAATAATGTTGTATATTAGCCCTTCATTTAATTAACTAGTAATATGAAATGGAATAGATTTACTGTTGGTGCGTTTTTTTTAATGGCATGTGGTATTTTAATTTTCGCTACATCTATTAGTAATTATACTTACAGAAGTCACGTAGATTATCCACTTGATATGGATTTTTCGGGTGAAAAAGTTCCTACCTCATTAGCCGATGTAAAAGAACGTTTAGATAGAGAAATGGCAGTAAATATTAATTTAAACGCCTCTACTTCCCTATTATTAAAACGAGCTAATAAAGTTTTCCCAATTATTGAACCTATCCTAGCGCAAAATAACATTCCCGATGATTTTAAATATTTAGCTGTTATTGAAAGTGGGCTAGTCAATGCCGTGTCTCCATCGGGAGCTAAAGGGGTGTGGCAATTTATGCCCGAAACAGCAAAAGAAATAGGACTTGAAGTTACTGAACAAATCGACGAACGCTATCACATTGAAAAAGCTACGCAAGCAGCTTGTAATTATTTAAAAAAAGCTAAAGAAAAATTTGGCTCGTGGACTATGGCCGCCGCTTCATATAACGGTGGAATAGCTGGGTTACAAAAACAAATTGATTTTCAAAAATCAAACGATTACTATGATTTGTGGCTTTCTGATGAAACTTCGCGTTATGTGTTTAGAATTTTAGCGCTAAAAGAAATCATGAAAAACCCTGAAAAATATGGGTATGCTATTCCCGAAAAAGCCTTGTATCCAAAACTAGCTACTAAAAAAATAGTAGTTGATAGCAGTGTAACCGATTTAGCGTCATTTGCCATTCAACAAGGTATTAATTATAAAATATTGAAAACACATAACCCTTGGTTACGTGATAAAAAACTAGATAATCCTTCTAAAAAACAATATGAATTGCATATTCCAACAGAAGGTTATTTAAGAAAATAAAAACTATATACACGTGAAAGCAATGATGAGTTTACAAACAATTTTATCTTTAGTGCTAATCGGAATATTAGCAGGAATACTGAGTGGCCTTGTAGGTGTAGGTGGTGGTGTTATTATGGTACCCCTACTCGTTTTGTTATTTGGTATGAGCCAACATCAAGCACAAGGCACAAGTTTAGCCGTATTGGCAGTGCCCGTTACAGCCGTAGCGGTATATAATTATTATAACGAAGGACATATTAACATTAAATATGCATTGGTTATTGCTGTTTTCTTTGTTGCGGGCAGTATAATAGGAAGCAAATTTGCATTAGGATTAGATCAAAGAAC
This sequence comes from Flavobacterium sp. 20NA77.7, assembly GCF_031326205.1. NCBI lineage: Bacteria > Pseudomonadati > Bacteroidota > Flavobacteriia > Flavobacteriales > Flavobacteriaceae > Flavobacterium > Flavobacterium nakdongense. The sequence goes on from NZ_CP133721.1 coordinate 1,421,409, forward strand.
ATTAAAAAAGATATTTGCCGTAATTTTACTTATTATTGCGGGAAAAATGCTTTGGGATAAATAAACAAGCCTTTGGAACGTCAAAAAATAGTCATTTCAGGTATCAATATGGTGGAAGGAGGTATTTATACTATTCTCCATAATGCCTTACAAGAACTATCAAAATACAGTAAAGAAGTTCCTCTAGAGATTATTGCGTTTGTACCTAAAAAATCAGGTTTAGAATTTCCAAACATTCAACTTATTGAAATTCCAAAATCTAAGAAATCTTGGTGGTATAGGTTATACTACGAGTATATTTATTTCTACAAAATTTCTAAAAAAATACAACCCGACATTTGGCTTTCACTACATGATACCACGCCACGTGTAGTCGCAAAAAAACGTTTTGTGTATTGCCATCATCCTACAACCTTTTACAAACCTACATGGAACGATTGGAAATTTGATTATAAAATTGGACTATTTTCCTTACTCTATGATTGGGTATTTAAAATCAATATAAAAAAAAACCAGACCGTTTTTGTGCAACAACATTGGATTAAAGCTGTTTTTACAAAACGATTTGGAATTTCTAATGTCGTAGTTGCCCAACCTCAATTTTCTACATTGAGTTCGACTAAAAACACGATTTTTGAAGCGGGAAAGATTCATTTTTTGTACCCAAGTTTTCCAAGAAGTTTTAAAAATTTTGAAGTTATTTTTGAAGCCATTCAATTATTAGATTCAAAAACAAAAGAACAATGTCAATTTCATTTTACATTGGAAAAAAATAAATCTAAATACGGTGATTATCTGTTAGATAAATATGGAAAAATGGAACATTGTTTTTTTTATCCATATAGAAATTATACAGAAATGCAATCATTGTATTACAGCATGGATTGTTTACTATTTCCTTCAAAAATTGAAACTTGGGGCTTACCCATTTCAGAAGCAAAGCAGTTTAACAAACCTTTATTTTTAGCTAATGAACCGTATGCAAAAGAAACATGTGGTACTTATGAAAAGGTTTCTTTTTTTAATGTTGACGATGCTAAAAAATTAGCCCAACTTATTACTGATTTTACAAATAAAAACCTTATTTTTGAAGGAAATAGTGCTCCAAATACTACTGAAAAATCACTTAAAAACTGGAAAGAATTATTTGATTACATCTTAAAAAGGTAAGGCTATGGCGTTTTTTTCAGTAATTATTCCTTTATATAACAAGGAAGCCTACATTCAGCAAACTATCGATAGTATTTTGAATCAATCGTTTACGGATTTTGAATTGATTATTGTTGATGATGCTAGTACAGATGATAGCTTAGTACTTGCAAAAAAATACACCTCTGAAAAAATAATTTTTATTGAACATGCTAAAAACAAAGGTTTAGCAGCAACAAGAAACACAGGAATTAAACAAGCTTCGTCTTCATACATTACTTTTTTAGACGCAGACGACTACTGGAAACCTAATTTTCTTCAAACCATACATGAATTAATTACTGGTTTTCCTGAAGCCCGAATATTTGCCACAAACTATGAAGAAAGTTGGAAAGAGAACACTCGTATTCCTCATAATTGTGCGGCTAAATTAGGAAAGAATTTTAAGGGTTATATTGATTTTTTTTCCTTAAATTTAGGACAAGGTATTTATTGTCATGGTAGTGTTTGTTTTCACAAAGAAGTATATGAAAAAATAGGATTGTACAATGAACACATTGAATTTTCAGAAGACATAGACTTAAACATTCGGGCTAATTTTCATTTTAAATTAGCTTACAGCGCAAAAAGAGAAATGCGTTATGCCATGGCAATTTCAAATCAAATTACTAGAAATTCTATTTTAAACAAAAGCATTCCAGATTATTCGTTATATGCAAATTGGGAAAAACATTCGATTACGTTTAAAAAATATTTAGATTTTGAACGCTATGTATTGGCTAAAAAATTAAAAAAATCTAAAGATCATAGATGGAAAAGAATAGCGAAACAAATTAAGTTAAAAAACATAAATTGGAAGCAAAGACTACTTTTACAAGCGCCCGTTTTTGTGTATACTATTGTTGATTCACTAAAGTATTTGTTACTAAAATTTGGTATAAAAGCAACTACTTATTAAGTTGGGATTCTTTGAATTCTTTATAATTTCGAATGTAGTCTTTTTCATCATATGCTTCAGAAGCTAGAACCAAACAAACCGCTCCAGACGAAAAATTTTCGAGCTCTCTCCACCTATTATTTTCAATTAGAAGTCCTCTGTCAGGTCTATTCAATGTAATGGTTTGTTTACTTTTACCATCTTTTACTACAACATCAAAACTCCCTGAAATTGCGATTAAGACTTGTTTCAATTTTTTATGTGCATGCCCGCCTCTTTTGGCACCACTTGGCACATCAAACAAGTAATACACACGCTTAATTTCAAAAGGAATGGTATCGTTTTCTAAAACACCTATATTCCCTTTAGTATTCGTTATTTTTGGTATGTCAATGAATTGTATTTGCATTGTTATGACTTTCTAAATAAATGTTCCCATTGTTTTCCGATTTCAGTAGTATCAAACTTCCGAACACTTAGTTTTGCATTTGATTTACAATGTAAATATAAGGTTTTATCTTCAAATAGTGTATTCAAAGCTTGAACTAAAGCTTGGGTATCTTGATTTTTTACTAATAATCCATTTTCAAAATTATGTATTATTTCACTCGGCCCTGATAGATAATTATAAGAAATAACTGGTGTTCCACACGCTAAAGATTCTAAAATTGACATGGGTAATCCTTCATATTTACTTGTTGAAACTGTAAATAGAGCCTTAGCATAATATGCAAAAGGATTCGTAATATGGCCTTCAAAACTTATTTTATCTGTTAAGCCTAACTTTTGGACTAACTCTTGAAAAGTAGTTTTTAATTTTCCTTCACCCAATAAACACAATTTAACGTTGTTTTTTGGTAAAACTGATGCGGCATAGGCTTTAATTAACACATCAAATTGCTTAATATTTTCATGCATACTTCCTACCGCTAAAATAAAAAGACCTTTATTTTCAATTGGTTCTTGGGACTTCAAAAAAATATTCTCAACATGTAATGGATTGTAAATCGTAGTAACTTTGTCTATTGTATAGTCTTGGCGCAGTAATTTTTCAATCTCATGCGCAACTGTTATAAATCTGGTTTGCTTAGGATATAATAATTTTGCTGCTATTTTTGAACTTGGAAAATAAGAGGACAAATGATAACTATGAATCGTTTGAATATAATTTTTATATACAAAACGGTGTAAAATAAATTCTTGCCAATAGAATTCTTTAGTTCTAAAATCAATAATAAAATTAAACTTTTGTTTTTTTAAGTAAGATGCTAGAACTGTGAAGCGTTTATATCTACTCCACAAACTATTTTTGACATCTTTTAACGTTTCTAAATGCAATACGTTACCCGCATGTTCATACACAATTTTTCCAGAAAAAACAACGTGATGCACTTCATACCCTTGCGCATAAAAATATTTTGACAATTCAGCAGCAACACGTTCTGCCCCACCATCGGAAAGGGTTACGGTTACTAAACATATTTTTATTTTTGTTGCCAAAGGATTCAAAGCAATGCTAATTTTAACAAATATAAAAATAATCAAGTAACTAAAGTGATTATAGGTATTTTTTAGAATTAATTGTATCTTTGAATTTGTTAATTTTCATGTAATATGACATTCATAAAGACCACTGAACAATCTTCAAAATATGAGTATTTAGAGCACATGTCTGTTCAAGAATTGCTATCTAATATCAATAAAGAAGACCAAACTGTTCCGCTCGCCGTTGAAAAAGCCCTACCACAAATAGAAGCCTTAGTACAAGAAATTGTTACCAAAATGAAAATTGGCGGCAGGTTATTTTATATAGGGGCTGGCACTTCCGGCAGATTAGGAATTGTAGATGCATCTGAATGTCCGCCGACTTTTGGTGTACCGTTTGATATGGTTATTGGACTAATTGCAGGTGGAGATGAAGCCATTAGAAAAGCTGTTGAATTTGCAGAAGACGATACAGAGCAAGCCTGGAAAGATTTGCAAAAATGGAATATAACCGAAAATGATGTGGTTATAGGTATTGCTGCTTCTGGAACTACACCTTATGTGCTAGGTGGATTAGAAAAATGTAACGCAAATCATATAATTACTGGAGGAATAACCTGTAATGCTGGGAGTCCTTTAGCCTTAACCGCTACCTACCCTATTGAAGTAGTTGTGGGCCCTGAATTTGTTACAGGAAGTAGCCGAATGAAAGCAGGAACTGCTCAAAAGCTTGTCTTAAACATGATTTCAACAGCAACTATGATTCAATTAGGAAAAGTTAAAGGGAATAAAATGGTCGATATGCAATTGAGTAACGTAAAATTAATTGATAGAGGTGTGCGTATGATTATGAGTGAAATCCCTGTTAGTTATGACGAAGCAGCTGCGCTTTTAAACGAATTTGGGCAAGTAAGAGCAGCTATTAACCATTATAATTCAAACCTATGACCAATAAAACCATTTTAATGAAGGGAGTAAAATATTTATCAGGCTCCCTCCCGCTTTTATTTTTAGGACCTGTATTTATTAATAGTTGTTTTAAAAATCAAGGTCATCCATTATACCCTTACCTTTTGGTATTGGCTATTTTAATTTGTGTGTATGCAGTTTACCTAGGATTTAAAGGTGTAAAAACAATTGTTAGCAGCATGTTTGATAAACATTAATTACCTAAAAATTTATTCATCTAAACCTAAAGAAAATTGAAAAAAATACTATACTTACTCCTTTTACTAACAATAATTTCTTGTTATGAACAAGAGCGAAATTGTATCGCATTCAAAACAGGAAAATTTACTTCTGAAACAACAGTTGAAGGTAAAAAATACAGCTCTACTTTTGAGCGTAATGATAGCATCCAAATAGAAAATTTTGCCAATAAAATAGACACTTTCACTATTCGATGGATAAATGATTGTGAATATATTTTAGAAAATGTAAGACCTACAAATAGAGAAGAAAAAAAAGCAGTTCACGTTAAAATATTGAATAGCAAAAATTTAACCTATAATTTTGAATATTCTTTTGTAGGCGATGTCAAAAAACAACGCGGAACTGTAACAAAAACAAAGTAGTTACGTATAATTAATTATCATAAATAATATAAATATTAAATGGAACTTTTATCAAACCCAAATGCTTGGATAGCCCTTCTAACTTTAACTTTTTTAGAAATTATATTAGGAATTGACAACATTGTTTTTTTATCAATTGTGTCAGGTAAATTAAAAGCAGAAGAACAACCCAAAGCACGAAGAATAGGTTTATTATTGGCAATGGTCTTTAGAATTATTCTATTATTTGGAATAACATGGGTTATGAGCCTTAAGGATTCTTTTTTTGACTTTGATTGGAGTATTGTTTCAGGAGGCATATCAGGTCAAAGTTTGATTGTGTTTGGTGGCGGTTTGTTTTTACTTTATAAATCTGTTTCTGAAATTCATCATAAATTAGAAGGAGAAGAAGAAGGTAATTCTGGAAAATCAAGTAATACCTTAGTTTCAGCTATCATTCAAATTGCATTACTAAATATTGTTTTTTCATTTGATAGTATATTAACTGCTGTTGGTTTAGTAAGTGCTGCAGAGCCGCCTATTGGTTTTGGTGCTACAGGAGCATTAGAAATTATGATTGCGGCAATTATTATTTCAATTGTTATTATGTTAATTTTTGCAGGTCCTGTAAGTAAGTTTGTAAATGAACATCCTACTATTCAAATACTAGGACTTTCATTTTTAATATTGATTGGTGTTATGCTATTAGCAGAAGGTTCTCATTTAGCATCTATAAAATTCTTTGGTGAAAACGAAGTACATAGTATCCCTAAAGGCTATCTTTATTTTGCTATTTTCTTTTCATTATTTGTTGAATTTTTAAACTTAAAAATGAAAAAGAATACAAAACCTGTTAAGTTACACAATAATACTATTTTAGACGAAAAATTAAAAGATGAAGATTTTATGAATTAATTTCTGATTTACTACATACAAAAAAGCCCTTCATGTGAAGGGCTTTTTTTTACTCTAAACTCAATGTGATTTGTCCGTCGTCATCAAGTTGAATATCTATATCTTCAAAAGAAGGCGTTTCTGAATCTAAATTTTCAGTTGAAACTTCTTCCTCTTCAATAAGTTCTTCAAACGGTAAGGGATCTAACAAATTGATTTGTTTAACCTTATCTGTAGTTAATTGATTACCCAATGCTTTAATTCCTTTTACAGCAATAAATTCTTCTAAATTAACCAATTGATTTTCTTTTTGAACGCCTTTAACTTTTGCAAAAATTACCTCAGCCATAGGTTTCCAATCTGTTGAAACAATTTCTAGTTGAGACTTTTCGTGTTCGGTAATAAATATTTCTTCTTTATTTTCATTTTCCACTAAAAATCGTTTAATGAAATAGCGTTCTTTTTCTCCATCATAATAGATTGCCGAAATGGGTTTATTACTATTCCATTTTTCCAATACAATCATGTCTTCCTCAAAGTGTGTGGTTAACTCTGGGATGATGGTTTTCAATTTTCCTGATTGATTAATAATAAGTAATCTATCATTTGGCTTAAATTCGCCTAACAACTCTCCTCTTCCATCGACATTTAAGCGCTGAACCGTATCGTCAAACCAAATTTTACGTGGGCGTAATGTTGAAATACCTTTTTCTTTTAACTCTATTTTTTTAATTGGGTATTTAGTAACCGTATTTCCTTTTGATGCTCTACCTTTAATCATGATTTCGGCAAAATCCATATCCCACTTCAATTTTTTCACACTGCCCACTTGACGTAGCAATATCGTAATTACTTCGGCTTCACCATTTGGATTTGCGGAAAAATAAAGTACTTGCGACCCTGGCTTTTCTTGTGTTAAATCATATTCTTTGTCACGGGTAACTCCAGAAACATTGAATCGTTTTATATATGACGGTCCGGATTTTCCATCACGATAAATCATATTGTAAATGGTACGTTTGTCATTCTTATCAAAAACGGCAATATGAATAATGTCTTTACCTATGAATTTTTTATCATCTACTTTCGTGACTAACATTTTTCCATCACGTAAAAACACGATTACATCATCAATATCCGAGCAATCGGCTACATACTCATCTTTCTTTAAACTGGTGCCAATGAATCCTTCTTCTCTGTTGACATACAATTTTGTATTTCTCAAAACTACTTTAGTAGCTTCTATAGTATCAAAATTTCTTAACTCTGTTAAACGCTCACGACCTTTACCATATTTTTCTTTTAAACGCGTAAAATAATCAATCGCAAAATCAATAATATTTGCTAAATGATGCTTTACTTCCTCCATTTCTGCTTCTAATTTAGCAATACCTTCATCTGCTTTATCTGAATCAAAACGTGTAATACGAATCATAGGAATTTGCGTTAATTTTTGCAAATCTTCATCAACAATATCTCGAAGTAGTACTTTTTTAAATGGCTCAAAGCTTTTATACATGTATTCAAACAAGGCTTCTTTATCTGCATATAGTTTGAAGTCTATGTACATTTCTTCACGAATGAATATTTTTTCCAAATTAGCGAAATGCCATTTGGTTTCCAATTCCTCTAATTGTATTTCTAATTCACGCTTTAAAATCCCAACGGTTCTATTTGTTGATAGCTTAAGCATATCATTAACGCCTATGAATAAAGGTCTATTACAATTTTCAATTACACAACCTAAAGGCGCAACTGATAATTCGCAATCTGTGAAAGCATACAACGCATCAATCATTTTATCGGGAGAAACTCCAGGATACAAATGAATTAGAATTTCAACTTCTGCTGCCGTATTATCTTCAATTTTTTTAACCTTTATTTTACCTTTTTCATTTGCTTTTAGAATACTATCAATTAATTTTGAAGTATCTGTTGAAAATGGAATTTGAGTAATTACTAAGGTTTGTTTGTCCAATTGAGAAATTTTTGCCCGTACACGCACTCTACCGCCGCGCATACCTTCATTATAATTTGACACATCTGCTATACCCGCTGTTGGAAAATCTGGATATAAGGTAAAAGGTTTGCCTTTTAATATTTTAATAGATGCGTCTATTAATTCATTAAAATTATGTGGCAATATTTTTGTTGACAATCCAACGGCAATTCCTTCACCTCCTTGTGCTAAAAGCATGGGAAATTTTACAGGCAAATGAATAGGTTCATTTTTTCGACCGTCATAGCTCAATTGCCATTCTGTTACTTTTGGCGAAAACAAGACTTCTAGAGCAAACTTGCTTAAACGCGCTTCGATATAACGTGGTGCAGCCGCACCATCGCCTGTTAAAATATTACCCCAGTTCCCTTGACAATCAATTAATAAATCCTTTTGACCAATGTTTACCATGGCATCACCAATACTGGCATCGCCATGCGGATGATACTGCATAGTATGTCCTATTACATTAGCAACTTTATTGTATCGTCCATCATCTAACTCCTTCATAGAATGCATAATACGTCTTTGAACAGGTTTAAAACCATCTTCAATAGCTGGTACAGCACGCTCTAAGATTACATAAGATGCATAATCTAAAAACCAATCTTTATACATTCCCGTTACTTTTGTAATGGAATCTGAATGGTCTATAGCTTCTTGATTTTCAGGAATGAAATCGTGTTGCTCTTCTGAATTTATAGGTTGATTTTCTTCACTCATTTTTTAGTTGTCAGTATTAAGTTGACAGTTATATTTTCAATAATTCTTCCGCTGTATCCAATTCTACTTTCAAGTTATTGATAATAAAGTCTTGTCGGTCTGGGGTGTTTTTACCCATGTAAAATTCTAATAATTTTTCTATTGACATGGCTTTATCTAACATAACAGGGTCTAATCGAATATCTTGTCCGATGAAGTGTTTGAATTCATCAGGCGAAATTTCTCCTAATCCTTTAAAACGTGTAATTTCTGGCTTAGGTTTTAACTTTTCAATGGCATTTACACGCTCTTCTTCACTGTAACAATAAATGGTTTCTTTTTTATTTCGTACACGGAATAATGGGGTTTGTAAAATGTACAAATGCCCTTCTTTAATTAACTCTGGAAAAAACTGTAAAAAGAATGTAATTAATAACAAACGAATATGCATACCATCCACGTCGGCATCTGTTGCAATTACTATATTATTGTACCTTAAATTTTCGTAGTCCTCTTCAATATCTAATGCTGCTTGCAATAAATTAAATTCTTCATTCTCATACACAATTTTTTTAGACATTCCATACGAATTCAAAGGCTTTCCACGAAGTGAAAAAACCGCTTGTGTATTCACATCTCGTGACTTCGTAATAGAACCCGAAGCCGAATCTCCCTCGGTGATAAATAAAGTACTTTCTAAATATCTTGGATTTTTAATGTCTGGTAAATGCACCCTACAATCACGCAGTTTTTTGTTGTGCAAGCTCGATTTTTTTGCACGTTCTTTTGCTAATTTTCGAATACCTGATAATTCTTTACGTTCACGCTCTGCTTGTAGAATTTTTTTCAATAAAGCATCTGCAACCTCAGGATTTTTATGCAAAAAATTATCTAACTTCGTTTTAATAAAATCATTAACAAACGTACGCACAGAAACACCGCCTGGCCCCATTTCTGTAGACCCTAGTTTTGTTTTTGTTTGTGATTCAAATACAGGTTCTTCTACTTTAACAGCAATAGCAGCTACTATAGATTTTCGAATGTCTGAGGCTTCAAAGTTTTTGTTATAAAATTCTTTTAACGTACGTACAACTCCTTCTCTAAATGCACCTAAATGTGTACCTCCTTGTGTAGTATTTTGTCCGTTAACAAATGAATAGTATTCCTCAGAATATTGTGATTTACTATGCGTAATAGCAATTTCAATATCATCACTTTCTAAATGTATAATTGGATACACTCTGTCTTCATCAGCAATATTTTCATTTAATAAATCTTTTAAACCGTCTTCAGAATAAAATTTATCTCCATTGTAATAAAGCGTCAGACCTCGATTTAAATACGTGTAGTTTTTCAACATTTTTTCCACGTATTCATTACGATACTTATAATTTTTAAAAATAGTTTCGTCTGCAACAAAAGAAACCTTAGTTCCTCTTCGTTTGGTACTTTCTACAATATCTTCTTCTTGTGTAAGCAAACCTGCTGAAAATTCGGCTGCTTTTTGTTGATTATCTCTAACCGATTCTACTCTAAAATAAGTAGATAGTGCATTTACTGCTTTGGTACCTACTCCATTTAAACCAATTGATTTCTTGAATGCTTTGGAATCATATTTACCCCCCGTATTCATTTTAGAAACCACATCCACTACTTTTCCTAATGGAATGCCTCGGCCATAATCACGAACGGTAACCAATCTGTCTTTTATGGTCACTTCAATGGTTTTTCCTGCGCCCATGGCAAACTCATCAATACAGTTGTCTAACACCTCTTTTAAAAGGATATAAATACCATCATCTGGGGTAGACCCATCACCTAATTTACCAATGTACATTCCGGGACGAATACGGATATGCTCTTGCCAATCGAGTGATCGAATATTGTCTTCAGTATACTGACTTTGATTTAATTCTTCTTGCATAGATTCAATTATGAAAATTAACTACATGCTCTTTGGTTAATGCTTACATGACACACCTCGAGACTGCTAATATAAAGTATTTCAAAAGAAAATAAAAGCGTTAAAAAAAGAAGTTATTGACAAAGTTATGTATAAAAAAACCGTTACTTAACTGTAACGGTTTTTCTATTTTCTTTACTCTATTTTCTTTGACTATACATTAAATCTAAAATGCATTACATCACCATCTTTTACAATATACTCTTTACCTTCAACACGAAGTTTTCCTGCTTCTTTTACTTTTGCTTCTGAACCATAATTTGAAAAATCTTCAAAGGCAATTACTTCAGCGCGTATGAATCCTTTTTCAAAATCAGTATGGATTACTCCAGCTGCTTTTGGTGCTGTATCTCCTACATTAATGGTCCAAGCACGAACTTCTTTAACACCTGCTGTAAAATAGGTTTGTAAGTTTAATAATTTATAGGCTGCACGAATTAACACTGCAGATCCTGGTTCTGTTAAACCTAAATCTTGTAAAAACAATTGACGTTCTTCGTAACTCTCTAACTCATTAATATCTGCTTCTGCACCAACAGAAAGTACAATCACTTCTGCTTGTTCATCTTTTACTAATTCACGTACTTGCTCTACATATGTATTTCCGTTTATTGCCGAAGCTTCATCAACGTTACATACATATAAAACTGGTTTGGCTGTAATCAACTGAAAACTTTCAAACAACTCTTCTTCTTCGTTAGATTGCGGAACAACAGTACGGGCAGATTTTGCTTGCATTAATGCTTCTCTAATTCTATCTAAAAGTGCTTTTTCAATTTGAGCTTCTTTATTGCCTGTTTTTGCTGCACGATTTGCTTTTTCCAACCTTTTATCAACCGTTTCTAAATCTTTTAACTGTAGCTCAATATCTATAGTTTCCTTATCTCTAATTGGGTTTACATTTCCGTCTACGTGTACAATATTATCATTGTCGAAACAACGCAATACGTGAATAATAGCGTTACATTCTCTAATATTACCTAAGAACTGATTTCCTAATCCTTCGCCTTTACTAGCCCCTTTAACTAATCCTGCAATATCAACAATATCAACCGTTGCCATTTGTACGCGCTCTGGATTTACTAATTCCTCTAAACGAGAAATACGTGGGTCTGGCACATTAACTACACCTATATTTGGTTCAATTGTACAAAATGGAAAATTAGCACTTTGTGCTTTTGCGTTAGATAAACAATTAAATAACGTTGACTTTCCTACGTTTGGTAATCCTACAATTCCTGCTTTCATAAGCCCCTAAATCCCCAAAGGGGACTTGAATTAAAAGTTAATATAATTTTTAAAGTGTGCAAATATACTTCTATTAATTGAAAAAAATAATAAAATGAAAAAAGTCAAAAAAAAATCCCGAATTAAATCGGGAGTTGTTTTTATTCATTATGTAAGAATGCTTGTCTATTTAAAAGTGTTTCCTCACTTTCAACATGGTCATCGTCTGGTACACAACAATCAACTGGACATACAGCAGCACATTGTGGTTCTTCATGAAATCCTTTACATTCTGTACATTTACCAGGCACAATATAATACACATCATCAGAAAGAGGTGTTTGTGCAGCGTCAGCATCAACTTCAGTTCCGTCAGGTAAAATAATTTTACCACTTAATTTAGTTCCATCTTTATAGCGCCAATCATCAGCTCCTTCATAAATTGCGGTATTAGGACATTCTGGCTCACAAGCGCCACAATTTATACATTCATCTGTTATTTTAATTGCCATATCTTAAAAGTTAGAAGTTAGCTATTAGAATTAAGAAGTTTTAAAAAAATGTACTTAATTAGTCTAACTATTTGATTATTTTTGTGCAAAATTACAATGTAAACCACATATATACAAGTTACAAATGTTACAAAGTGAAATAAAATCATGTTTTGTTGAATTAGGTAAGTTCTTAGCCCAATTTTCTGAAACCAAAAATGAAAGAAATCATCTTGTGTTGCACAACGATTTATTTTTTGACAAGATGGTTGATTTGATTCATTTGTCGCAATCACACAACAATTGGTTTACACCAGAAAATGTTTATTTTTCCATAGCTTCTTGGGCAGAGGCACTAACGGAAGAAAACCTAAACAAATGGCTTACTAAATACACAAATCAATTACCCCATACACCAAAAAATATTGGACTAATCCTAGCTGGAAATATTCCTTTAGTTGGTTTTCATGATTTAATTTGTGTTTTAATTTCGGGAAATAATTTTTTAGTTAAAACATCGAGTAAAGACGATTATTTAATTAAATTTTTGGCCAACTATTTACTTGCTTTAGACAACCGATTTAATGAAAAAATAACATTTGTTGAAGGTAAATTAGAAGGATTTGATGCCGTAATTGCAACAGGAAGCAATAATACAGCTCGTTATTTTGACTATTATTTTGGTAATAAACCGAATATAATAAGAAAAAACAGAAATTCAGTTGCTGTATTAACAGGTAATGAAACACCTGAAGAATTAGAAGCTTTAGGAGAAGATATTTTCCGTTATTTTGGGTTAGGCTGTAGAAATGTTTCTAAACTATTTGTTCCAATAGGCTATAATTTTGATCATTTTTTTAAAGGTATTTTTCCCCACAAAGAAATTATTAATTATGAAAAATATGCGAATAATTATGACTATAACAAAGCCGTTTATTTAATGAGTTTGTACCCAATTTTAGACAATGGTTTTTTAACAATTAAAGAAGATACAAGTTATACATCCACTATTTCTTCTGTTTTTTATGAATACTATTCTTCTACAGATGAAGTAATAAAACGAATTAATCAAGATAAAAACATATTACAATGTGTGGTTTCAAATGGATGTATTCCTACTTCTATTCCATTTGGTCAAACACAGCGACCAAATCTTTGGGATTATGCAGATAATGTAGATACGCTTCAATTTTTATTTGAATTACATTCATAAATTCTTAAAAAATACCCCTAACTAAAACGATATTGTTAAAAAACACGGATAATTATTACCAAATAATTACTTATTTTTTCCTTATTAATATCGAAATTTGCACAAAAAAAAACACACCTATATTCAACCATACATAACAAATGAAAAAACATAATTATAGTGCAGGACCTTGCATTTTACCTCAAGAAGTATTTGAAAAATCGGCGCAAGCTGTTTTAGATTTTAACAACTCTGGTTTATCTATTCTTGAAATTTCGCACAGAAGTAAAGATTTTGTTGCTGTAATGGAAGAAGCACGAGCGTTAGTACTTGAACTTTTAGGTTTGGAAGGAAAAGGATACCAAGCGCTGTTTTTACATGGGGGAGCAAGTTTAGAATTTTTAATGGTACCTTACAATTTAATGCGTGAAAATGGAAAAGCAGCGTATTTAGATACTGGAACTTGGGCAAATAGTGCAATTAAAGAGGCAAAACATTTTGGAGAAACCCTACTTGTGGGTTCGTCAAAAGAAGAAAACTATAGTTATATTCCAAAAGACTATCTTATTCCTTCAGATGTAGATTATTTTCATTGTACAAGCAACAATACAATTTTTGGCACACAAATGAAGACATTTCCACAAACAAATGTTCCGTTAGTTTGTGATATGAGTTCAGATATTTTTTCACGCAAGTTAGATTTTTCTCAATTTGACTTAATTTATGCAGGCGCACAAAAAAACATGGGTCCAGCAGGTGTGACTTTAGTAGTTGTAAAAGAAGAAATACTTGGTAAAACGGGTAGAACCATTCCAAATATGCTAAATTACCAACAACACATCGCGAAAGAGAGCATGTATAATACACCACCTGTTTTTCCTACCTATGTATCCTTATTAACGCTTCAATGGTTAAAAAATAAAGGTGGAATAGCTGCCATTGAAAAAGTAAATGAAACAAAAGCCAAATTATTATACACTGAAATAGATCGCAATCCATTATTCAAAGGAGCAGCAGCAAAAGAAGACAGAAGCTTTATGAATGCTACTTTTTTATTAGAAAACCCAGCCCATCAAGAAACATTTGATGCATTATGGAAAGCTGCTGGAATTTCTGGCTTAAACGGACATCGTTCGGTTGGTGGGTATCGTGCTTCGATGTACAATGCGCTTCCGTTAGAAAGTGTTCAGGTTTTAGTAGATGTAATGCAAGATTTAGAGAGTAAAGTTTAGTGAATAGTGAGTAGAAAATAGATTAAAAAAATAAAAATAAAATGAAAGTTTTAGCAAACGACGGTATTTCAAAAAGTGGCATTCAAGCACTAGAAAAAAATGGATTTGAAGTAATCACTACCAAAGTAGCACAAGAACAAGTTGCCAATTTTATTAATGCACACGATGTAAAAGTGCTTTTAGTAAGAAGTGCAACTAAAGTTAGAAAAGACATCATTGATGCTTGTCCGGGATTAAAAATCATAGGCCGTGGTGGTGTAGGAATGGATAATATTGATGTAGACTATGCTAAAAACAAAGGATTACATGTAATTAACACACCTGCGTCTTCTTCTGAAAGTGTAGCTGAATTGGTTTTTGCTCATTTATTCACTGGGGTTCGTTTTTTACAAGACGCCAATAGAAACATGCCACTAGAGGGTGATACTAACTTTGACGCACTTAAAAAAGCATATGCAAACGGAACCGAATTAAGGGGTAAAACTATCGGAATAATTGGTTTTGGGCGTATTGGTCAAGCCGTAGCTAAGATGGCCTTAGGATTAGGTATGAAAGTACTAGCGAGTGATAAATTCATTAAAGAAGCAACAATTCAAGTTGATTTTTTTGATGGACAAAACCTATCTTTTAACATTCCTACTATTGACATAGCACTTTTACTTAAAGAAGCTGATTTTATTACCTTACATGTTCCCGCTCAAAAAGAGTATACTATAGGAAATAAAGAGCTGGATTTAATGAAACAAGGCGCAGGATTAATTAATTGCGCCCGTGGAGGAGTTGTTGATGAAGTAGCTTTAATAGATGCTTTAGAAAATAACAAACTTGCCTTTGCAGGATTGGATGTTTTTGAAAATGAGCCTTCACCAGAAATTCGAATTTTAATGCATCCTAAAATATCTTTAACACCTCATATTGGCGCTGCTACACTAGAAGCACAAGACCGTATAGGAACTGAATTAGCGCATCAAATTAGCAATCTATTAAAACAATAATTAAAAAGCACTGATTCTGTCAGTGCTTTTTTTTATCTTTATACCCTCAATACTAAAGAGACATTTGCCTACTATGTCAAAATTTAAGGAATTAAAATCACGCTGGAATATTAAAAGTAATTTTCAGTTTTTTATCATTTTTTGCGTTTTTGCAATTACAGGTTCGACTGCAGCCGTGATTGCAAAACCTATTTTGGGAGTTATTGGCATTACAAAAGAAAGTGTTTCATTATGGGTGTATTACCCCTTATATATCTTAATTATATATCCATTCTACAAAATTCTTTTATTATTTTACGGAGCCCTATTTGGTCAACTACCTTTTTTTTGGAACATTGCAAAAAAATTATTCCTAAAAATGGGTTTCAAATTTTTAGTTGTTTTTATTGAGAAAAACACAAAACTGGGACAGTAAAAGCTATGTTTTATTAGCTTAAAAATTGTATTTTTGCAAAAATCCACGGGAAAACAAACCATGCAAAAATCAGAAGACAAAATTGAAATCATTGGTGCACGAGCACATAATCTAAAAAACATTGATGTTTCTATTCCAAGAGAACAATTAGTAGTTATAACTGGCCTTTCTGGTTCTGGAAAATCTTCATTGGCTTTTGATACCATTTATGCGGAAGGACAACGCAGGTACATAGAAACTTTTTCTGCTTATGCACGTCAATTTTTAGGCGGATTAGAACGTCCTGACGTGGATAAAATTGACGGCTTATCTCCTGTGATTGCTATTGAGCAAAAAACAACCAATAAAAGCCCTCGTTCTACTGTTGGAACCATTACAGAAATATATGATTTTCTTCGTTTATTATATGCAAGAGCAGCCGATGCGTATAGCTATAATACGGGAGAAAAAATGATATCCTATTCGGATGAGCAAATTAAAACCTTAATTTTTGAGGAGTTTAATGACCAACGAATAAATGTTTTAGCTCCTGTGGTACGTTCTAGAAAAGGGCATTATAGAGAGTTATTTGAACAAATAGCAAAACAAGGGTTTGTAAAAGTTAGAATTGATGGCGTCATAAAAGATATTGAATATGGCATGAAAGTGGATCGATACAAAACACATGACATCGAGATTGTGATTGACAGAATTGCCATAAAAAATGACGAGGAAACGGATAAACGCATTACAGAAAGTATCAAAATAGCGATGCATCATGGCGATGATAGTATGATGATTGTTACCCAAGATCAAGACGAAGTGCGCTATTACAGTCGAAGTTTAATGTGTCCTACGAGTGGTATTTCTTATCCAAATCCAGAGCCTAATAACTTTTCGTTTAACTCTCCAAAAGGAGCTTGTCCTGATTGTAACGGATTAGGTGTCGTTAACGAAATCAATTTACAAAAAATAATTCCTAATCCTTCCTTATCGATTAAAAATGGTGGTTTTGCTCCGTTAGGTGAATATAAAAGCTCATGGATTTTTAAACAGTTAGAAATCATTGGCGAAAAATTTGGTTTCAAATTAACTGACAGCATCAGTCAAATTCCTGCAGAGGCAATGGAAATGATATTGTATGGAGGAAATGATAAATTTTCGGTTGTATCTAAAGTAATGGGAATTACAAAAGAATATAAAATTGATTTTGAAGGAATTTCAAATTTTATCAAGAATCAATTTGAACAGTCTGATTCACAAAGCATTAAAAGATGGGCAAAAGAATTCATGGACGAAAATGAATGTGGAGCTTGTCAGGGAACTCGATTAAAAAAAGAAGCTTTATATTTCAAAATCAACGAAAAAAGTATTGGTGATTTAGTACAATTAGACATTGTGGAATTAGCTTCTTGGTTTACAGCATTGCCTTCTCATCTTTCGGAAAAACAACGTGTAATTGCCACCGAGATACTCAAAGAAATCAATGCTAGAATACAATTTTTATTAGATGTTGGCTTAGATTACCTAAATTTAAATAGAAGTTCCAAAACGTTATCTGGAGGTGAAGCACAACGGATTCGATTGGCTACACAAATTGGCTCACAATTAGTGGGTGTATTATACATTTTAGATGAACCAAGCATTGGGTTACACCAAAGAGACAATGAACGATTAATCAAATCATTAGAAAGTTTACGAGATATTGGCAACTCGGTGTTAGTTGTTGAACACGACAAAGACATGATAGAACGTGCCGATTATGTCATTGATATTGGTCCAAAAGCAGGTAAATTTGGTGGACAAATCATTAGCCAAGGAACACCAAAAGAACTTTTAAAAGAAAATACCATTACGGCACAATACCTGAATGGGACAATGAAAATTGAAGTACCCAAAATTCGCCGTAGTGGCAATGGAAAATGCATTAAACTAACAGGAGCAACAGGAAATAATTTAAAAAATGTTTCGGTAGAATTTCCATTAAGTACCATGATTTGCGTTACAGGTGTTTCTGGAAGTGGAAAATCTACTTTAATAAATGAAACCCTCTATCCTATTTTAAACACGCATTTTTACAATGCAGTCAAAAAGCCACAACCTTATAAAAAAATTGAAGGATTAGCACATATTGATAAAGTCATTGATATTGACCAAAGCCCTATTGGAAGAACGCCAAGAAGTAATCCAGCAACTTATACCGATGTGTTTTCAGAAATTAGAAGCTTATTTACACAAACACCCGAAGCACAGATTAGAGGATATAAACCTGGAAGATTTAGTTTTAATGTAACTGGAGGCCGCTGCGAAACCTGTGAAGGAAGTGGTGTGAGAACTATAGAAATGAGCTTTTTACCCGATGTGTATGTAGAATGTGAAACCTGTCAAGGAAAGCGTTTTAACAGAGAAACATTAGAAATTAGATACAAAGGCAAATCCATTTCAGACATTCTAAACATGACTGTGGACGAAGCCGTTGATTTTTTTGAAAACATTCCCAAAATATATCGAAAAATAAAAACCATTCAAGATGTTGGTTTAGGTTACATTACGTTGGGACAACAAAGTACCACGCTTTCTGGTGGAGAAGCGCAGCGCATTAAATTAGCTACCGAATTGTCTAAAAAAGATACGGGAAATACCTTTTATATTTTAGACGAACCAACAACCGGCTTACACTTTGAAGACATACGAATACTGATGGATGTTATCCAAAAATTAGTAGATAAAGGAAATACCGTAGTAATCATTGAACACAATTTAGACGTAATCAAACTGGCCGATTACATCATTGATATAGGCCCTGAAGGTGGTAAAGGAGGTGGCAAAGTTGTTTGTTGTGGTACCCCTGAAAGCATTGTAAAAAATAAAGAAAGTCATACAGCAAAATTTTTGAAAAAAGAATTATCTTAGTAGGCTGTTTAAAAATTTAATACAACAAAATATGGCATTAGAGCAATACGAAAACGAAGATCACAGAATTCAAGAAAAATTTAAACAAAAAACTTGGAACGAAATTCGATCAAATGATTCATGGGCAATTTTTAAAATCATGTCCGAATTTGTGAATGGTTATGAGTCAATGGGTAAAATAGGTCCTTGCGTATCTATATTTGGATCTGCTAGAACAAAACCTGAAGACAACTATTATTTGTTAGCCGAAAAAATTGCATACAAAATCAGTAAAGCTGGCTATGGTGTAATTACTGGTGGTGGCCCTGGTATTATGGAGGCTGGTAATAAAGGTGCTCATTTTGGTGGTGGAACATCAGTGGGACTTAACATTGAATTGCCTTTTGAGCAACACTTTAATCCTTACATAGACAGAGATAAAAACCTAAATTTTGATTATTTCTTTGTAAGAAAAGTAATGTTTGTAAAATATTCACAAGGTTTTGTTGTGATGCCTGGTGGTTTTGGAACGTTAGACGAACTATTTGAAGCCATTACCTTAATTCAAACTAAAAAAATTGCCAAATTCCCTATTATATTAGTAGGTCGCGAGTTTTGGTCAGGTCTTATGGAATGGGTTCAAAAAGTAATTATTGATAAATTTCACAATGCAAGCCCAGAAGACATGCATTTATTTAAAATTGTGGATACCGAAGACGAGGTAGTAGAAGCCTTAGATACGTTTTACAAAAAATATAACTTATCGCCTAATTTCTAAACCGTTTAGAATAATCTTATAACAACCTGTTTCATTTATTTGGGGCAGGTTTTTTGTTTTAAATATTTTCTTATATTTGAAATTAATACAAGCGTTTGTAACCATTTGTACACGGAACATGCGTATATAAACGAGTTAGCGGTAATAATATGACGACACAACCGAAACATAATATAACAACCGAAAGGGCGACTGACTTACTAAAAGACGGACAACCATTGACTGACTTTTACATTGACGGAGAACTAAAAATTGAAACGTCTGATACTTGGGACAAAGAAGTGGTATTTGAAAATTGTATTATAGAATATTTTTCTGGTAGTGTTACGCAGTTTGACAAACCAGTAAGACTGAAAAACTGCCACTTCAAAAAATGCCAATTTGTATTCACTTACTTTTTAGGCGGACTGACAATAGACAATTGCACTTTTGACAACTACTTGGACTTTCAAGCAGGCGGACACAACAAGACAGGAAATCCAGTAATCTTAACTAACAACGAGTTCAAAGACTTTGTAAACTTCTTTGACTGCTGGTATGAAAACGAAGTAACAATTGGTAATAACAAATTTCACAAAGGGACAAATCTATTGGGAAAACCGCATAACATTCCTGTGACATTTGACAAAGAAGCAATTATCAAAGACAATATTGGACAACTTGACTTAGACAACGAAGGAGAAAAAAGTGAATAACGGTACGAATAACATATTGACACTGGGAAGTATTACTACCGCTAACAACCATAACTGTTGCACAACTATCGTTTTCTCAAAACAAAGTACTTAAAAAAAACTGTGGTGTATTTTTTTCTTGCATGAATTAATTTACAAAATATTCTTCAACTATGCATTTTTTTTGTATATTTGAGTTAAGCAACAAGCACAATAATTTTGCGTAAGCAAAAACTAATAAAAAAAGGTGATGCTATATATGAACACTAAAAAATAAATTTTACATATATGAAATCGCCATTAACAATTAGTTTGTTGCAAACAAACATAAATGAAGATAAAGCGCAACCATATGACCAATAAAAAACAAATATTATCTACATATGAAAAAGACATATTTAATTTTAACATTACTTATATCAATTTATAGTTTTGGACAATTGAAATCCGAAAAATTAAATGGATTGAAAATAGCAGAAAACGCAATTAATACAGAAAATGATACAATTATAAAAATCGTATATGTAAATGAAATTAAAAGCAATAAAAAAGCAGCCATTTTCATAAACGAATTACTTGTAAACGAAACTATTCTTAAAACAATAAATCCAAATGACATTGAAAGTGTAAATGTTGAAAAAAATGATTTTGAAATTGAAAATATAAAATATTACGGTAAAATAAAAGTTATTACTAAAAACAAATATAATCCTAAACTTATTTCATTGAACAAATTGAAAAGTAAGTATGTAAAAACGAGAATGGATGATGTAATTTTTAAAATAGACAACGAAATTATAACTGCTGATTATGACAAATATGTAGTTGATGAAAACTACATATTGAAATTAGTAGTTGAAAATTACGAAAAAGAAAAATTGAAAATAAGTTTTATAACTATTATCACAAAAACAGAAGATAATATAAAAAAATCAAAAGAAATTATTCTTCGTGGAAGCGATGAAATAAATATAAATAACAAGTAAACTAATATGAGGCTTCTAATTTCTTTTTTTATTCTTTTCTTTTCTTCAATAAGTGCACAAGAAAATAAAATTAATTATATCCATTTTAAATACGACATTTCAAATGTATTATTTTCAGATGTAGAAATATTTATTGGTGAATCAAACCAACAAAAAAATTATTACAATGTCATAGTAAAGCATTATAAATTTACAAATCAAGTTGAGGAAAAATTAACCATAAATTCTGATGAGTTTAATAAAATACTTACCCAATTTAAAAAAATAAAAAATGATGATTTAATAAATACTTTTGAATCGGGATTAGACGGAGCGGAGACCTCAATTGAGGTAGGTACACTACTTTATAATTCTATAAAATACAAAGTGTGGGGATTAAATAAAAAAGGTTCGAAAGAATTTATTAAAACGGTTCAAATGTTATTAAAAATTGCTAATATAAAAATAGAGGCCTTAAATTAATGAACGAATACAACCTAATTAATCTTATACTGCACACCCATATTTCCATTAATAAACTTACCAAAAGCAAGTGAGGTTAAAATGGAAAATTTGCCCAGTTTATAATTTGCGGCTAGTTCGCCAACATAGTTGTTTTTTCTTTTTTCAATCGTATCTAATAATCTATTCACGATGTCTTGAATTGGGATTGTGTCTTCAATGGCCCCTTTTTCACCAGAAACTTTATAATCAAACGTACTTGAATTGCATATAAAACTACCAATAACTTCTACTTTTTTAAATTGTTTAGAAGCTGAAAATTGAAAATGAAACGTATCTACTAAATTGGTTAACTGGTTCATTCCTAAATTACCAAAAGAAGAATTAATATCTAAAAAGCCAAAACTAATTTCCTCTTTAGAATAAAAGGAAGAAACGGCTAAAAAGATATTCTTCTTTTCTAGCTTAGGAAAATATTGACTTAAATTATGTTTTAAACCAAAACCATATACCTGATAATCGCCATGTTTTAATTTTGTTTTAGATGAAAAGCGCGTTAATAATTCTGTGCCAAAAGGCAATCCAATAGACGCATCTAAATAAGGATAAGTAATGAATTCTTGATTAATTCCTTCTGGCGTTTTTAATCTTACTTGTTGGCCGTCTAAATCGCCTACTAAAAAAATTTGATTATCGTTTCCTAAAGCGGTAGGAACAATTGCCGAAGTAGCACCGTTTTCAATATGGAAAAATTTAAAATCAGAATTTTGAATCGTAAACTCTCTATCTTTTCCTGGAACTTTAAAAACATTAAAATGGAGTCCAGCATTTACTTCCCATAGCTTTCTTTTCTTTGCAGAATGAACCCATGCAGCAGTAGCTTGATATACAGCCGCATCTGTAGCGGGTACAATATAACTTTTGGAATACAAAAGGGCATCTTCTAAAAGATACCCCATTTGTACTATTTGTGTAGCACTTTGTGCTTGACTTGTTAGTGAAAAACCCAATAAAAAGGTTAAAAAGATACTTTTATTAAACATATATTAAGCATCGATTTTTGCATACGCAGCATTTTTCTCAATAAATTCTCTACGAGGTGGAACTTCGTCACCCATTAACATGGAGAACACTCTATCTGCTTCAGATAAGCTATCAATTGTTACTTGTCTTAACGTTCTAAAATCAGGATTCATGGTTGTTTCCCACAATTGTTCCGCGTTCATTTCTCCAAGACCTTTATAACGTTGAACGTTTGTTCCTCCTCCCATATCCATAGACAATCTATCTCGCTGATCATCATTCCAAGCATAAGCTTTTTTATTTCCTTTTTTCACTTGATATAATGGTGGTGCTGCAATATAAACATGCCCGCCTTCAATCAATTCTTTCATGTATCTAAAGAAGAACGTTAAAATAAGCGTAGAAATATGCGACCCGTCGACATCGGCATCACACATTATTACTACTTTGTGGTATCTTAGTTTGGAAAGATTTAACGCTTTACTATCTTCTTCAGTTCCTACAGTAACGCCTAAAGCTGTAAATATATTTCGAATTTCTTCATTCTCAAATACTTTGTGTTGCATCGCTTTTTCCACGTTTAAGATTTTTCCACGTAAAGGTAAAATCGCTTGGAAAAAACGGTCACGTCCTTGTTTAGCTGTTCCACCCGCCGAATCTCCCTCTACTAGGAAAATTTCACATTTTGCAGGATCTTGTTCTGAACAATCGGATAATTTACCTGGCAATCCTCCGCCGCCCATAACGGTTTTACGTTGAACCATTTCACGGGCTTTTTTAGCCGCATGACGTGCTTGAGCTGCTAAGATTACTTTTTGAACGATAATTTTGGCATCATTTGGATTTTCTTCCAAATAATTTTCTAGCATTTCAGCAACAGCCTGTGAAACTGGAGAAACAACTTCTCTATTTCCTAATTTCGTTTTGGTTTGCCCTTCAAATTGAGGCTCTGCAACTTTTACGGAAATAATAGCTGTTAATCCTTCACGGAAATCATCTCCAGATATTTCAAATTTTAATTTTTCTAATAAACCTGAAGCGTCTGCATATTTTTTCAACGTACGTGTTAATCCCATACGGAAACCTTGCAAATGCGTACCTCCTTCATGGGTATTAATGTTATTTACGTAAGAAAAAATGTTTTCGGTATAACTTTCATTATAAATTAAAGCTACTTCAACAGGGATTTCACCTTTGTCATTTTCCATTGAAATAACATGCCCAATGATTGGCACACGGTTTCCGTCTAAAAACTTAACAAATTCCTTTAAACCTTCTTTTGAATGGAACGTTTCTGTTCTTACTTCTCCTTTATCATCAATATCACGCTTATCGGTTAAAGTAATTGTAATTCCTTTATTTAAGAATGATAATTCACGTAAACGAGCCGCTAACGTATCATAAGAATATTCTAAAGTTTGTGTAAAAATCGTCCCGTCTGGTTTAAAAGTAACGATAGTACCTCTTTTATCAGTAGTTCCTACTTGTTTTACAGGGTATAAAGCTTTCCCTTTTTCGTATTCTTGTTCATAAATTTTTCCATCTCTATGAACTACTGCTCTTAAGTGATCTGAAAGCGCATTTACACAAGAAACACCTACACCATGTAATCCTCCAGATACTTTATACGAATCTTTATCAAATTTACCTCCTGCCCCAATTTTAGTCATTACAACTTCTAAGGCTGAAACACCTTCTTTCTTGTGAAGGTCAACAGGAATACCACGTCCATTATCTTCTACGGAAATGGAATTATCTTCATTTATTATAACATAAATAGTATCACAATGCCCAGCTAAAGCCTCATCAATTGAGTTATCAACTACTTCATAAACTAAATGATGTAAACCTCTTACTCCAGTATCTCCAATGTACATTGATGGTCGCATACGTACATGCTCCATTCCTTCTAACGCCTGAATACTGTCTGCTGAATAATTGTTATTCTTTACTTCTTCGCTCATAATAATAATTCTAAAATGTATTTTTTTGTCTAACGAGCAAATATAAGCAAAACAGACCTATTTTCTAAATAAATCAACAGGTAATAAGGATAAGTTTTCAACAAAATTAGTATAGATTATAAACAAGATAAAGCATCATGTGTTTTGGGAGCTTTTAAATGTTCTTAAATAATTGTTTCTATGGTGTAAGAAACTTGGTTGACTTGAAAAATAGCACGAGTGGTCTTTCCCATCAACTGAACTCCTAAGGGAGATTGAGGTGATATGGCGAACACGGATTGATTATTGACTGTAATTTTAGGCAAAGCTGTACAAATTAAAACGGTCACATGGTTTGTAACCACTAAACTTCCATTTACCACTTGATTTGCTTTTTTTGAGGCATCAATTTTGTTAATTTGTTGCAATTGAACATAAGCTTCTTTAAGTTTTATAGCAATTTTTTCTTGTTCAATATGTAGTTTTGACAAAGTAGTTTCGTGCTTATCTCCTGCCGAACTTTTAGCATCATTTTGTGCATCTGTAGTTAAAGAATCTAATAAACTTTCATATACATCAATTTTATCTTGAAGTACTAATTTAAATGCATCAATTACATTTATTTTAAATTCATGTGCGTTATTCTGCATCGGTGGGTTCAAAGTTAAGTGGCAACATATTTCCAATTTTTTGAGTGCCTAAATCTCCTCCAAAAATAATTTGATCTCTATGCGTATTATTCCCAAATGTATCTACAAAAAATTCATCTGTATTAAATACAATTTTAGATTGATTTGTTTTATTATAAAGTAAATTGTAGGCAGCAAAAAAACGATTTGTAGTTAATTCGTTTGTTTTCATATAATTTCCAGTCACCTTCACTTTATAAAAATCATTTTCTTGAGTAATTTCAAAATAATCTTTTCCAATAACAGGAAAACTACCTTGATATAATACAAAAGATTTGGCATCCCAATTCTGTGTAATTATCGTTTTAAATAAATGCATTTGAGAACCAAAATAAACTTTGTTTCTATTTTTTCTTTGTATTTCTTTTGTCGAAGTGTCATAATATTTAGAAGTCCCTAAAAACATACTTTGCACTACATCGTGTTCAGAAATACTTTTTCTACCAAATTTTATATAAAAATCATAGATATCAAATTCTATTTTGTAGCCTAAATACGCATTTTCAATTTGTATAGGCTCATAACTCTTTGCAATAAACATATTTTGTTTTTTATCATATTCTAGCACCAATGCATCTTCATTCAGAATTTTACATTGCTTACCTGCTTTGGTAGTCCCTAAAAACTGTTTTCTAAAAATTTCTAATTTACTTTTTCTTGAAAAACCATCATCTACAATTGTTACTGCTTCAATTTCATTTTCTTTAACAGCCATCGTAATATCAAAAAATTTAGCTTGATAAGGATTTGAAATTAAAACATCTTCATATCCCATAAATCTGACAATTAAAGAGGTATTAAATTTTGTTGTGGCAGTAATTTTAAAATATCCTTCCTCATTTGTACTTGTTCCAATAGAAGTCCCATCAAGATAAACGGAAACACCATTTAGGGGTTTTCCATATTGGTTACTCACTTTTCCTTCAATATTTTGAGCTATTGAAAGAATTGTAAAAAAAAAGGAAAATACTAAAGTAAGAAATCGCATAGTTTTAAAAGTCAAACTTATAACTAGCTCCTAAAACTACTTGAATACCTTGTACCGGAAAGTTTGCCCAACTTTGATACGCTTGATTGGCTAAATTATTTCCTTTTAAAAAGGCAGTTAATCGCTTGTTGTATTTATAGCCTACGTGTGCATTTAGATCAAAATAACTATCCAATGTTTGTACTTCTTGAGAAAATTGCGGTGGAAAAATGGTAAGTAACGATTGTGTTGAAATCATATCTTTACGTTCTCCTACAAAAAATAACTGCAAGCCAGCATACCATTTATCGGTAAATTCTGTCTCAAATGAAGTACCTAGTTTTAAAGTAGGTAAATTCCAAGCATAAGCAGCTTTTGAAGTAGTATAATTAAAAAACGTGCCTTGAATGGCAAATGAAGTTGTTTTAGAAAAATCGGCCTTTAACTCTCCGAATAGCGATAAAGTTTTGATATCATCATAACTAACTTGAAACGAATTTGAATAAGCATATGGGCTTGGATTACTATAAAAATTAAACGTATTAGACGTAAAAAGTGGTTTATTTTTTTCATTAATTATGGCCCCACGAACATTAAATGAAACCGAATTAGCAAGTTTTCCTTTCATTCCCACATATAAATCATAAGATTGATCTGTTGGAGCGATAAACAAGGTTGGTGACACAAATGGATTTAATGACACGAAATCAGCATATGAATTTTGATGTAAATTTCCCTCTGCTCCTGCATAAGCAATCATTAAATCACCTACTAAACGATACGACGCTTTTATATTTGGATATACAAAAAGTTTTCCTTCTTTCTGCAAATCATTAGTTTGGCTAACATAAAAAACACCTGCACCAATTTGAATTGACAAATCTTCTTGTTTGTACATAAAACTAGGCTTTGTCCCAAAAATCAATGTATTGTACTTTATAGCTTGAGGAGTCAATGCATTTTTTTCGAAACTACCTCCAACATAATCTATGATAAAATCCGCTTTTATTTTTTGATCAAAAAGAGCTACATCAATTTGAGGTTTTACATAAAATCTATTTTCTCCTGAGCCAAATTTATCTGAAAAACGTTTAAATTGAAATTGTCCTGACGACAATAAACCATCTTTAGCCTCCATTCTAACCCCTAAAGTCAAACTAGTATAACTCTGTTTTGGCTGAATTGCTGCTATCATTTCGTCTGTAAAAATTGCTGTTTGCAACGGCAATCCGTACCAATTTATAATTTGATTTTTAACACCTAAGTCTATATTCCATTGCCCGTTACGTGTTCTATTTCCATAAGTTCCATCGAAAGACGTTGTGCCAAAATTAGAATCTAGCGGTGTGTTTTTTATATTACCCTGAGAAGATAAATGTCTAACTAAACCGCCTACATAATTTGTACGATTTAATTGCTGTGTAACAAAAACCTCTGCATTAAGCGTGCCGTAATTTCCCCCGCCTAACAACGCATAATTAGTGAATCCCTTTTCGAATTGTGTTTGATCTACGGCTGCTGCCTTTCCTTTTGAAGGTACAAAAGTAGAAGCAACTGGGAAAGAGAAAATCTGATACAAAATTGGCAACTTTGGCTCTGCTATTTCTTTATCCAAAGAAGGAGTTTCCTTTACCTTGAATGCATCAGAAATGGTAGGTGTATAAGGCTTCACAATATTTACTACCTCGTCACCAATATTTTCATCTTTCTTTTGAGAAAATCCTTGTTGAAAGACAGTTAATAGCAATATATTTAAAATTATTTTTTTCATCTTGTTTGATTTTAGTCTTTAAAAAAATAGAACAAAAAACGGATTTATTATTCTGTTATTGACGAATTTCTTTTTGCTTCTTCTTCTTTAATTTTATCTAATTCTGTTTGAGCTTCTGTAACTACATCTTGAAACTCAGTATAATTATCAATTACGCTTTTTAGTATCTCCGTAGCTTGAAAACTATCTTGTAAGGCATAATAATTTTTAGCCATTACAAGTAATGCTTTTGCAGCAAAATATTTATACCCTGAATACATGGCCGCGTATTTCTCTATGGTTTTATTAGATGCATCGTATTTTGCTTCTTTGTTTTTAAAATAAGCTTCATAATACAAAGCTTCCGCCGCTAATTCGCCTTTAGCTATTTTTTGAAGTTTAGCATAGGCTTCTTTTGCTCCTGCTTCATTATTTGTTTTTATAGCAGAACGGGCAATAATTATTTGCGCATCACTTTTAATAATATCTTCTGTTTTTGGGTTTTTCAATACTTTATCAGCATAAATTTCTGAATTTACATAATCTTGTTTCGCATAATAACATTTCATCAAATTTGCTTGTGCAAAAGTCTTGTTTTGAGGATATTCCGCTTGGATTTCAAGATTAGTTAAAACCAAAATCGCTGCTTCTGTATTTTTTGCTTTTAAATAAATTTCAGACAAACGAACTAAAGCTTGTTCTGTATATAAATTTCTAGATTGGTTCGCCACATATTCATAATGCGGTATGGCATTTGACTCTAATTTATCTGCAAAATACAACTGTGCCAAATAAAAATGAACTTTTAAAGCATGTTTACCATTTGGAAATTGACTTAAATAACTTGTAAATCCAGCTATAGCCTGTTTGGGATTATTAGCCACATATTTTTTTTCTGCCGCTTCATACATGTCATCATCTAATTCGGCATCAGAAACATTTACAAAAGTTAATGTTTTAACCCAAATAGCATATTCATCCACTTTACCATTACTCACATAAATACTTCTTGCCGTTGCTACTGCTTCAATAGATTCAGGTGAATTTGGGAAATCGGCTACTAATTTTTTTAATTTTACAATAGCGGCCTCATCTTTGTCGGTATTGTAATAAATTAAACCTTGTTTCAATAAAGCTTTTGGCAAGTATGAACTGTTTTTATGATTAGCAACTAATGCGTCAAACGTGGCTATGGCTTTATCATTTTGCTCTTCCGCTTCGTAAGTTGCGCCCAATTCATACAGCGCATCGTCTAAATATTGGGATGACTTATAGGTTTGAACAAACTTGCTTAAGTCTTCAATTTTTCTATCATTTTTATTTACAAATCCATAGCTCATTCCTTTTTGAAACGCAGCATAATCGGCATCTACACATTTCAATTCAATAGCTTTATTGTAAGCGTCCATTGCTGGCCAATATTTTGAGGAAATAAAATTACAATCTGCCATTCTTAAATAAGCGTCTGTCAATCTACTTTTATCTTCTTTATTTTGATTAATAAAAGCTAAAAAATAGGGAATTGCATTTTCATATTCTTTAATTTTGAAATAGGCATAAGCCAAATTGTAGTTTGCGTTTTTATATTCTGGTGTAGCTAAAGCTTCGGATTGTGATAAAAATTGTTTGTACGTTAATAGTGCTTCAGAAAATTGATCTAAACTGTATTCACACTCCGCTTTCCAAAAAGTAGCTCTAGCAGTAATTTTTGTGTCTTTATTTTCAGAAAGCGACTTTTTAAATAAATTGTATGCTTCTTGATAATTTCCATCTATAAATACCTCTAAACCTCTATAAAATGTAACTTTTTGATACGCTCCCTTGTTCTCGGGACTTCTATTTTTTTCTAACAATACTAAAGCTTCGGTGTAATTTTTAGACGTTATATAAGAATTAATGAGTAATTCTTTTAGTTCGGCTACTGCTGCATTTGTAGGGTACTTTTCTAGAAATGCCTTAATCACTTCAGGTGTAGCTAAGTAAGGATTACCAATTTCATAACTCAACTTCACATAATTTAAGTGTGCATCTTCCTGAATTTTTGCATCAAAAGTCATTTCAGATGTGGTTTTAAAAGCATTTAAAGCTTGTTGTTTTTTATCTGTTTTTAAATAACTTTCAGCCAAATGGTAATACGCATTTTGGGCAATAAAATCATTGCCTTCAATTATTTTATTAAATTGACTAATTGCATTTTCATAGTCTTTTTGTTGGTAATACGTGTAGCCCAATTGATAAAAATCTGTGTTTGACCATTTGCCATTTTTACCTTTGTAAGCAAGTAAATAGGGCAATGCTTTATCATATTTTTTAAGGTTAAAATAACTTTCGCCAATTATTTTTGACAATTCGCTTTTTTCAATTGCATTTGATTTTTTTAATTGAGGTTCCGCTAAATCAATAGCTTTTTGAAAATTACCCAATTTAAAATTCATATCGGCTTGAAAGTAGCCCATTTTTTCTTTGTATTTTTCTTGGTCTGTAACTTGTCCAAAAAAATCATTAGCTTGCTCATAATTGTTTTCATCATAAGCTATATAGCCTAAATAATACTTCGCTTGACTACCATATTCTGGAGAATTAGAAACTTTACTTAAATATTTTTTCGCTTCCTTCGAATTTTTAATTGCAAAATTAGCATATCCTTTTTGGAAGTTAATTTTATCTAACTCACTCTTTGTCAGATATTCTTCGCTACTTTTCTCATACCATTTCAACGATTGAGAATAATTTCCTTCGGCAAAATAATAATGGGCTACACCTAGATAAGCTTCATTTTGTTTTGTACTTGTAGGATGATTTTCAATGAAACGCTCCATCAACGCATCCGCTCCCACTTGATTGGTTCTAATGGCGCAATTTGCAATGTAAAAATCACAATCAGTGACTAATTCTTGATTGGTTGCATGCGTTTTTACTTGATCAAAAAGAATTTGAGCTGCTTGAAATTGTTTTTCTTTATATAACAAAACTGCTTTATTAAAATCCTGATTTTCATTTGAATATACAGCTGTTTGCTGTGCACTAGTCCAAGTAGTAACTAGAACTAAAAGTAATGTATTTAATCTAAAAAAAGACATCATAATCTTGCTGGTTTAAAGTTCCAAATATATCAAATTACTAGCATTTTTAACGCAAAAAAAACAGGAAATATTGTTTAGTTAGAAGTTAAATATTTATACGAATTATTTTGTTTAGCGAGTAATTGTTTATATTTTTACACATTAATTAAATTTCATTATGAGTCAAACGATTTTATCTTTAAAAGACGTTTCAATATATCAAGATTCAAATCTTGTATTAGCCGACATCAATTTAGATGTTCATAAGGGCGATTTTATTTATTTCATTGGAAAAACAGGTTCAGGAAAAAGTAGTTTCTTGAAAATTTTATATGCAGACATTCCTTTACGAGAAGGAACGGGAACTATTGTAGATTATGATTTAAACACGTTACAAGAAAAAGACATTCCGTTTCTAAGAAGAAAAATTGGTGTCGTTTTTCAAGATTTTAAATTATTACCAGACAGAACGGTTAAAGATAATTTATTGTTTGTTTTAAAAGCCACAGGTTGGACAGACAAAGAAGCAATAAACGGAAAAATAGAAGAAGTGTTAGAAAAAGTAGGTATGGCGAATTATGCGTCAAAAATGCCTCACCAATTATCGGGTGGCGAACAACAACGCGTTGGTATTGCACGCGCCTTACTTAATGATCCAGAACTTATTTTAGCAGACGAGCCAACAGGAAACTTAGATCCTCAAACGAGTATTGAAGTTATGGAAGTATTAAAAAGTATCAATCAAAATGGAAAAACCATCATTATGGCCACACACGATTATGCTTTATTATTAAAATACCCTTACAAAACACTTAAATTTGAAGACGGTAAAGTCTATGAAGTTGTTCAAAAAACGGTGTAACATTTTATAAAAAATCTTACTAATCAATAAACTAAAAAAATAAAACTATGAACGAAATCATCAAAAAAAACGGAATTAAATTTGGAATTTTATTAGGATTAGCTGGAATTTTATCTCAACTAGTTATTTATTTAAGTGGAGGCACTGAATTAATTGCAACCGTAACTGGTATTGTGTTTTGGGTTATTTATTTAGTTATTAGAATTTTTCAACTTATTTATACCAAAAAGGAACTTAATAATACTATAACTTTCAAAGAAGCATTTACAACACTATTTATTTGTATTTTAAATGGTATTCTTATTTCTCAACTTTTCACATATCTTCTAATGAATCATATTGATATTGAATATGGAAAAAATTTAAATGAATTTATGATTACAAAACAAGTTGAAGCTTCAAAATTGTTAGGAGCAAAAAGTAGTGATCTCAAAGAGATTGCATCAATGGATAATTTTTCAATTTCAAATTTATTAAAAGGCACAGCAATGTCATTGATTATATCATCTATAATGAATTTAATCCTAGCCGCTATTTTCAAATCAAAAACTAATTCGCCATTTAACGAATAATGAATATATCAGTCGTAATACCTTTATTAAACGAACAAGAATCGTTACCAGAATTATGTAAATGGATAGAAAAAGTTATGAGTACTCATAACTTTTCTTATGAAATCCTTTTTGTAGATGATGGTAGCACTGATGCCTCTTGGGAAACTATTCAATCGCTTTCAAAGGATAACAATGCTATTAAAGGCATTCGATTTCTTAGAAACTATGGAAAAAGTCAAGGACTTCATGCAGGCTTTGCCAAAGCACAAGGCGATGTCGTTATTACTATGGATGCCGATTTACAAGATAGCCCAGATGAAATTCCAGATTTATACGATATGATTATGAATCAGGGCTATGACTTGGTTTCAGGTTGGAAGAAAAAAAGATATGATTCTGTTGTAGCAAAAAATTTACCTTCAAAATTATTTAATTGGGCTGCTAGAAAAATTTCTGGTGTAAAATTAAATGACTTCAATTGTGGATTAAAAGCCTATAAAAATGTGGTCATTAAAAACATCGAAGTGTCGGGTGAAATGCATCGTTATATTCCTGTATTGGCTAAAAATGCTGGTTTTTCAACTATTGGAGAAAAAATAGTGATTCATCAAGCCAGAAAATATGGAAGCTCAAAATTTGGAATGGATCGTTTTGTAAATGGTTTTTTAGATTTGATTACGATTTGGTTTATATCAAAATTTGGCAAACGTCCTATGCATTTTTTCGGATTATTAGGAACATTAATGTTCATAATTGGATTTGGTTTTGCTTTATACTTAGGTGTTGACAAATTATTTATTCATACTAAAGCGCGTTTAATTACTGAAAGACCACAATTCTATATTGCCTTAACTTCTATGATTATTGGGACACAATTATTTCTAGCTGGATTTTTAGGTGAAATTATTTTACGCACTAAAAACAATGAAGAACGCTATAAGATAAGTGAGGAGTTGGGAGTTGGGAGTTAAAAAAACATTACACTAAAAAACACAAAATAACAGACCTAAAATAGGTTTTAAAAGTTAGAATATGCATATTGATCAATCTATTTTAAACCGAGCAAACGAGTGGATGACGCCCACATTTGACAGCCAAACACAGCAAGAAATTGAACGAATGATTACTTCTGCTCCAAAAGAATTAGAAGACTCATTTTATAAAAATTTAGAGTTTGGCACGGGTGGTATGCGAGGGATTATGGGTGTAGGAACGAATAGAATAAATAAATATACATTAGGAAAAAACACCCAAGGTTTAGCTAATTATTTAAAAAAATGTTTTCCTAATAAACCTTTGAAAACAGTTATTGCATACGATTGTCGTCATAACAGTGATACACTTGCAAAAACAGTAGCTGATGTGTTTTCAGCAAATGGTATTAAAGTATATTTATTTTCAGAATTACGTCCTACTCCAGAATTATCATTTGCAGTCAAACACCTTCATTGCCAAGTAGGCATTGTTTTAACAGCCTCACACAATCCCCCAGAATATAATGGGTATAAAGTCTATTGGCAAGATGGTGGTCAAATTGTTCCGCCACAAGATGGAGAAATTATTAAAGAAATTGAATCACTACGCTATGAGGAAATTAATTTTGAAGCTAATAAAGAATTAATCACTTATATTGATGCTGAAATTGATACTGCTTTTATAAATTCTACCATTGAAAATGCTAGTTTTTCAACACCAAAGGAAGCAAAAGAGAATTTAAAAATAGTATATACTTCTCTGCATGGAACATCTATTAAGTCCATACCTGCCGTATTAACAAAGGCAGGATATACAAATTTAAATATTGTAGCAGCACAAGAAATTCCTGATGGAAATTTTCCCACCGTAAAATCACCAAACCCTGAAGAACCTGAAGCCTTAACAATGGCATTAGAGTTAGCTAAAAAAATTGATGCGGATATTGTTGTCGGGACAGATCCAGATTCGGACAGATTAGGTGTGGCCGTAAAAGATTTATCAGGCAAACATATTTTATTAAACGGAAATCAAACCATGGTTGTGATGACTGCTTTTTTATTGGAACAATGGAAAAGAGCAGGAAAAATAACTGGGAAAGAATTTATTGGTTCTACAATTGTGTCCACACCTATGATGCTAGAATTAGCCGAAGCATATGGGGTAGAATGTAAAGTGGGGCTCACAGGATTCAAATGGATTGCAAAAATGATTAAAGATTTTCCAAATCAGAAATTTATTGGAGGTGGTGAAGAAAGTTTTGGTTTTATGGTAGGTGATGCGGTTAGAGATAAAGATGCTGTAGGTGCTACCCTACTCGTCTGTGAAATAGCTGCTCAGGCAAAAGCAAATGGAAAATCATTATATGAAGAACTACTTAACTTATATCTGGATTTTGGTTTATACAAAGAACATTTAATTTCTATTACTAAAAAAGGAATGGATGGAGCGAATGAAATTAAACAAATGATGATTGACTTACGCGAAAATCCGTTAAAAGTAATCAACGGACAACGTGTGATTTGCATTGAAGATTATCAACAGTCAACAGCTCGAGATTTAATAAACAATGAAACCTTTGAATTAGATATTCCAAAATCTAATGTATTAATATATTATTTAGAAAATGGAAGTAAAATTTGTGCACGACCAAGTGGAACAGAACCTAAAATTAAATTTTACATTAGTGTACAAACAGACTTACTCTCTTTAAAAGAATTAACAGAAAAAGAAGAAGAATTGGGTCACAAAATTCAATGTATAATTAGTGAAATGAAATTAAACTAATGGACAACAACTTAAAAAAATTAATTCCGTTTGCCTTAAAATATAAAAGCAACATTTTAGCAAATATTGTTTTTAATATTTTTTATGCATTCTTTTCTACCTTATTAATGGTTTCCATGATTCCTACACTTAATGTGTTATTTGGAATCAATGAAAAAATAACAAAAGAACCTGTATATAAAGGGATTTCAGAAATCAAGACCTATCTAGAAGAATATTTAAGTTACAAAGTAACTACATTGACAGAAGAAAGCGGCTTCAAATATGCACTTCTATTTGTCATTTCAATTGTCATAATAACTGCTTTTTTAAAAAATATTACCAATTATTTTGCTTCCTATCACGTAACACAATTACGAAACGGGGTATTGAAAGATATCCGTGAAAAACTATACAAAAAGATTATACATTTACCTGTTTCTTATTATTCCGAAACAAGAAAAGGTGATGTCATGGCAAGAATGTTAGGTGATATAGGTGAAGTACAAAATTCTTTTTTTCAAGTACTTGAATTAGTCGTAAGAGAGCCGCTAACAATTTTATTCTCGATTGTTACCATGTTCATGATAAGTGCTAAACTTACCCTTTTTGTATTTGTTTTTATTCCCGTTTCAGGATTTATTATATCTCGAATTGGAAAAAATTTAAAATCTAAATCCACTAGAGCGCAACAAGAAAACGGCATTTTTATTTCGGTTCTAGATGAAACTTTAACTGGACTAAAAGTGGTAAAAGGATTTAATGCTGAAACTATTTTTATAAAAAAATTCAATGATTCCATACAGCGATTATTAAAATTAAGTAATAGTATAGCTAATAAAAACAATTTAGCCTCGCCATTAAGTGAATTCTTAGGAATTGTAACAATTGGCACATTGCTTTGGTATGGTGGGCAATTAGTTGTGGTTGAACATTCGCTTAAAGCAACTACCTTTATTGGTTATATAGCCTTAGCTTATACAATTTTAACACCTGCAAAATCTATTTCTAAAGCATCATATCAAGTGAAAAGTGGTTTGGCAGCTGCGGAAAGAGTCTTTACCTTATTAGAACAAGAAAATCATATTGAAAACAAAAACGAGGCATTTGTAAAAACATCATTTGATCATTCTATTTCTATAAAAAACATAAGTTTTGCTTACCAAGAAGAAAATGTGCTAAAAAACTTTTCTATAGAAATTCCTAAAGGAAAAACAATTGCATTAGTAGGGCAATCTGGCAGTGGAAAAAGTACAATTGCAAACTTGCTAACACGTTTTTATGATGTTCAAAAAGGCAGCATAACCATTGACCATGTCGCTATTGAAAATTGGAATATGCATGCCTTAAGAGATTTAATCGGGTTAGTTACTCAGGATTCCATTTTATTTAATGACAGTATAAAAAATAACTTATTAATTGGAAACCCTGCTGCAACCGATGCAGAAATCATAGAAGCACTTAAGATTGCTAATGCTTATGAATTTGTAAAAGACCTTCCATTAGGCATCGAAACACATATTGGTGATGCGGGAGGAAAACTATCGGGAGGACAAAAACAAAGGCTTTCCATTGCGCGTGCAGTACTAAAAAATCCGCCAATTATGATTTTAGATGAAGCGACTTCCGCTTTAGATACAGAAAGTGAAAAATTGGTTCAAGATGCTTTAGAAAAAATGATGCAAAACCGTACATCAATTGTTATTGCACACCGCCTATCTACTATTCAAAAAGCAGATGTAATTGTTGTTATGCAAAAAGGCGAAATTGTAGAGCAAGGTAGTCATGCTGAATTATTAGCTAAAAATGGAACCTATGCCAATTTAGTCAACTTACAATCTTTTGAATAATTTGTATGTATGTAACAAATCCAAATATCAGCTTACCTGAAAATCCAGACACGATTGTTTGGAAGTATTTGGATTTGTCTAAGTTTTTAGATTTATTGCTTTCTAAAAAATTATTCATGTCGCGCTCAGATAAGTTTGAAGACCAATATGAAGGCACATTTAGCGAACCAACATTTGAAGAAATCAGAAAACTATCTGAAAATAATCCTGAATTTCTTAACTATTACAAATCACACAGAGAAAAAGTAGTTGTAAGCAGTTGGCACATAAACGAATATGAATCTTTTGCTATGTGGCAAATATTTACTCAAAACAGTGAAGGTTTAGCAATACAATCAACCACAGGAAGGCTACAAAAAGCATTAGAAGCAGAAAAAAAATCAAAACAATATATTGGTTCGGTAAAATACATTGATTACAAAAAAGAGTATATCCCTTTTGACGATATGTTCTTCCCTTTTATGTTTAAACGAAAAAGTTTTCAGTATGAAAGGGAAATACGCATTATTTCTGATTTATCAGATAGTCAACTTTCTATTAATGATGGTGTGAAAATAGATGTTGATATTGATCACTTAATCGAAAAAATTTATATCCATCCGAAAAGCGAAAACTGGTATAAAAAGTTGGTTATTGAACTCGTTTCAAAATTAGGATACCAAATTGAAATAGAAAAATCAGATTTAGAAAGTGATATTTTAATATAGCTAATGTAAAAATCACTTTTAGTTGGTGCTTTACATGATTTTATATTCGACAGCTTGCTTATCTTTAAATCCAAAATAAAAATAATGTACCCTATCAGCCTTATCAAGTTGTCCATTTTTATTAGCATCATCTAACGTTCTGAAAAATATTTTATTTGTAGCTTCTTCATATTTCCAGTCAATAATTTCATGTAAATCGGGAGATATTTTCATGAAATTAGTTCCAAATGCATCACTTACATACAACACTTTTATATCATTTAAATCAATAGTAGCATCTTGATTTGTATCCTTATCCGAAAGTGTATAAACAAAAGCTTTTTTAGATTTTATAAACGTAATATTTTCAATCAACACTAATTTATCGGTTAACGCATGTAGGGAGTCTTGTCCAATTACTTGAAATTTAATATTTCTAATATATCCTGTAATTTCATTTTCCATAGAATTTGAAACTTTAAAATTTGGCAAGTTATCATCATTCGATTTTACAGATTCATAGCTTCCTTTTTTCATAGTTCCTACCGTTAATTCACCTATTGGAAAAACCAAAACCTCTGAACCTTCAAAATGAATAGGCAAATCTGCAATACCTACTTTAGAAGTATCTACTTTAACTTCATTTTGTACCTTATCATATTTTACTTTTGGAGTAATAGTTTCTTTTCTACAAGAGACTAAAAGAAGGGCTATAATTATAGAAATATATAACGTTTTCATATGAGGATAATTAGTTGTTTTTTAAAGGTCATATGGAATTTCCTTTAAATCTATTAGTATTTGTTTGTATAAACGTATTATTTATGGCGTCATATGCCTATGATTTGTCTATCAAATATAAGAATATATTTTATGCCTTACAACCTAGCCGTCAATTTAATATTAAATGTTCTGGTAGTCATATAATTAGGAACCCCATATTGTGATTTAGTATAGACATCTCTAACCCAAGTATTTGTAATTGAATTTTGATTATTGAACATATTATAAATTTCAAAACCAAGTGTTAATTCGGAAAAAGCATTAAGCCATTTTTTTTCATACCCTAATTTTGCATCTTTGAAAACATATGAAAAACCTATATCTGCCCTTCTATAATCTTTTAAACGGAGTTGATAATTATAGACATCTGCATAAGATGGAGAGCCTCCTGGTAAACCTGTATTATAAACCAAATTCAAATACATTTTTACAGCTGGAATATTTGGCATATAATCTTGGAATAAGACCGCAAATTTTAATCTTTGATCGGTTGGTCGAGCAATAAAGCCTCTATCGTTTTGATTTTCTTCTGTTTTTAAAAACCCTACCGTAAACCACGACTCAACCCCTGGCACAAACTCACCATTTAGTCTAGCATCAAAACCATAGACATAAGCCGTTGCCTCGTTATTGGCTCTATACCTTATTCTTACATTGTCAATGGTATATGTATTTACATCGCTAATCGATTTATAATACAACTCTGAAACTAACTTAAATGGCCTTGTCCACATGGTAAAACTATAATCATGTCCGAAAACAAAATGTATTGATTTTTGCTCTTTTACATTTTCATTTATAGAACCATCAAATCTGCGTAATTCTCGGTAAAATGGTGGCTGATTATACATCCCTGTTGAAAAACGGAAGACCATATCTTTTTCCCATTTTGGTCTAAAGACAAATTGAAGTCGAGGTGAAAACGTCATTTGATTAGCTCCAGTATTCCCATCACTAAATACTTGCCATGATTGGCTTCTTACCCCTGCATTGATATAATAAGTATGTGCTCCCCATTTCCCTTCATGATTCCAATTTAGATACCCTAGTAATCTGTTTATTCTTGTTTGATGTGTTGCTCTTACATTTTGATACGGCGCTAAAGGTCCCGTATAAGGATTATAAGGTTGATCATTGATATAATCTAAGTCTGGATTTGGTAAAGAAAACCCTGCGGAATCTACAACTTCCCATTCTACTACTCTATCTCTGATGTCTTCAAGCGTATGTTTAAAACTCCATTCTAATTGATTCCCTTTGTTTAACTTATGCTGTCCTTTCACCTCATTTGAAACAATCAAGGCATCTAAATTATTTCTTGCATGATTTAATTGAGAACCAATACCTCTAGAATATACTACATCTCCAAAAGTTTCTGAACCAATATTAGAATCCACCTCACCTAACCGATATTGAGCTAAAATATCATAATACTCTTGTTCTACTGTATGGTAAGCCGAAGCAATATATTTTATTTTGGTTGAAGAATTAGGTTCAAAAACGGCCTTTAAAGCACCAAAATAGGTTTGATATTTATCTTTTTCTTGCCCGTCATACGTAATAAGCAACGCAATAGGGTCGCTAATTGTTCCAAAATTTGTTTGTCGAGATGTTGGTATATAATTGTAATTATTTTGTGCGATAGAACCTAAAAAACTCCAATTCCACTTGGTTGATGGTCGAAAATTAAATAAGGATTGAACATCTAAAAATGAAGGTCTATAATTAGTCTGTACTTCCTGACTTTTAACTAACAAACTATTATTTCTATATCTAACACCTGTAACATTAGACCATTTTTGATTAGCAGAAACACCTTCTGCAAAAATACTTCCTCCTAATAAACTTGCTTCTAAACCTGCTTTAAAAGACTTTGGATTGCGATAAGAAATATCGAGAACAGACGCTAA
Organism: Flavobacterium sp. 20NA77.7; assembly: GCF_031326205.1. Classification (NCBI taxonomy): domain Bacteria; kingdom Pseudomonadati; phylum Bacteroidota; class Flavobacteriia; order Flavobacteriales; family Flavobacteriaceae; genus Flavobacterium; species Flavobacterium nakdongense. The sequence continues at coordinate 1,462,211 of NZ_CP133721.1, forward strand.
TTTGTCACCATATTTAGCTTGAAATCCACCTGCATAAAAATCTACATTTTCAACTAAATCTGTATTGGTAAAACTAAGTCCTTCTTGTTGTCCTGAACGCACTAAAAAAGGTCGGTAAACTTCAATTTCATTTACATATACTAAATTTTCATCATAATTTCCTCCTCTAACTGCATATGTAGTACTCAATTCATTATTAGAATATACTCCAGGTAAAGTTTTAATTATGTTTTCTATACCCGCATTGGCTCCTGGAATTCTTCTTATGACTACAGGTGAAACACTTGTTCCTCCATCAATTTTCTTTTTATTTTTTGAAGTAATAACAATGACTTCAATAGTATCTTCTTTCGTATTTAATTTAGGATGCCATTCAAAATCCTCATTGGGTTTTAAATGAACAGTATAAGTGGATTTTTTATAAGAGATATGAGAAAAAACTATGGTTACATCTCTATTAGCATCTATTTCAATACTATAAAAACCATTATTATTGGTAACCGTGTTTCCTGATAATGAGGCAACTGTTACATTAGCAATAGGCTGATTTTGTTCATTTAATACAATTCCTTTTACACGTGCTTTTTGAGCCCATACAAAACTGACTAAAAATAAACAAACAACAATATAAAATGGTTGAGATTTCTTATACATTAATTTAATAAATAAAATTTGAAGTAAATGTAGTTGAATTATTTAATTTATCCGAAACTATAATTTTGATTTCATTCGTTCCAGGTTTTACTTTTCCATCGGCAAAATTATATGTCAATTTTTTTGTTTTATAATCATATTCCATCAAAATCCATTCTCCATTCACATAAGCATTAAACGAATCAATACCCGATAATGCATCTACTATAGAAACACTTAACGTAGAAAGTTTAGAAATAGTACTTCCCTCAACAAAATTAGGATTGTAAATTCTAGGTGGAACACTATCTAGTACTACTTTATATTTTCCAAACGATTTCACTTTGGCAACAAGTGCATCTCCTCTTCTATAAGAGGAATTATAGTCAATAATATAGCCATTTAACGAAGCAACGAAAGCCTTCTTTTGTTCCTCTGGTGTAAGTTTTGAGATATCAAACGATACAGACATATTCCCTTGAAAAGCTTCAAAATTATTTTCTAGATTTAATATTCCGTCTTTTTCATCTGCATTCAAATAGAAATTTTCATAAAAAGTATTAGGTGGTAAATAAATCGTTGTCTGTCCTAATTCAAAATTATATTCATTTTTTGCTTTCACAAAATACTTTCCTTGACTAATTTTCTTTGTACTACTAATTATATCTTGTTTGTATTCAATTGGAATTGTAACAATAGATTTATTTTCATGGTAATCACTTACCTCAATTCGATATACATAAGCGGTTTTAGGCTGTACTTGAATACTCCCATTTTTTCGGTTATGCTGAATAAGTGATAATGGATAAGGTTCTTTTATAAATAATTTTTGAAAACGCTGTTTAAGTTGTTTAAACTTTTTAAAATCTAAAAAATAATTGATGTGTTTTGATTCATCAAAAGAAAATGTATCAAATGTATAATTAAAATAGGGCGCTCCATTCAAAAATGCCTGTACTTTATAAATACCATTTTTATTATAAAAATTAGTCAACAAATCATATGAATTAAGCGCAAATCCTATAGTTCCATTGGTACTAACTTTATTTGCTAACAGAGTCCCATCAGGTTGTCTTAATAACGTAAGCGCAATTGGGGTGTTGCCTTTATTTACAAAAGTAGAGTCATTTAGAGGATAGACAATTACACTTTGAATTTCAGGTTTTTTATCGTCTTTAATTAATTTATTTAATCCAAAAGCCATTGGATTAATGATTTTTTCAGATTGTGTATCTCTAATTTCGTAATGCAAATGTGGTCCTGCACTGCCTCCAGTATTTCCAGTATATGCAATTATATCTCCACTTTTTAGTTGCAAAACTTCGGGAGTTAGATAGGTCTCAATTTCATACTTTTTTTGGGCGTATTGCAGCTTTTTCACATACTCTTCAATTTTGTCTGCATAGCGCTGTAAATGAGCATACACGGTAGTATAACCATTGGGATGTATAATATAAAGTGCTTTACCGTAACCAAAGACAGATACTTTAATTCGTGCCACATAGCCATCGGCAGTAGCATATACTGGTAAACCTTCTTGTTCATTTGTTCGAATATCTAAACCTGAATGAAAATGATTTGTGCGTAATTCACCAAAAGTACCCGACACGTTTAGTGGAATATCTAATGGTGACCTAAAATAATCTTTGGGGTATTGAGCAAAAACTAATGTAGTGGCAAATAAAATTAATATGTAAAGTCTTTTCTTCATTCAGTTGTGTTTGATGCTAATATACAAATTTCGATTACATCAGCAAAATACAATTAAGAAATCCATTTATGAATATAAAACACAATTTAAGACTAAAATAAAAACTTAATTTTCAAACACTTAGAAATCATTAACAAGTCATTAGCATATTATTATCAAGGCATATTTACTTTTTGGCACATGAGTTGAACTATTTATATCATCAAAAACTAATCAAAATGTGTTTAACCATTAAATTTTAAGATCATGAAAAAAATTACATTTTTAGTTGCAAGTTTATTTTTAGTATGTAACGCAACACAAGCTCAAGAAACCGAAAGAGGAAGAAGACCAAGAATGACTCGTCCTGATTTTTATGCTATTGATTATAGAGAGGCTACACCAATATTTTTTTTAGAAAAAGGTATTGAATTTTATGTATTTCCTACAGGAGATTTTGATTTTAATGCTTTACCACTAGAACCACCTAGACACACTACACATGAAAACTATGGTTACTCAAATTATGATAATGGAAGACCTCGAGGGATTCGTATTGAACATGATAATTATGGAAGGGTAAAACGCGTAGGAAATGTGTTTATAAACTATGACTATTTTGGACGCGTAAAAAGAATTGGTTCTGTATTCATGAGTTACAATAGTTTTGCGCTAACAAAAATTGGCGGAATGCGTATATTCTACAATCATCATGGTCAAATTATTGGTGTGCGTGGTTTTGTAAATGGTTTTTCTAGTTACCCTTATTATCCTTGCCCTAATGGATATAATGGCGGAACAAATTATGGCAATCAGACGTATGAAAATGAAGATGACTTTTATTACTACAAAAAAGACGGTACAAAAGAAAAAATGAATAAAGATGATATTGATGCTATAAAAAAAGATGCCATAGAAAATAAAGGCTAATTTTAAAATCCTGCGGCGTTTTTACAAAGCAGGATTTTTATTTTACAATCTTTTTAAGTGTACTTTTGATAACAAAATTAATATCAGACGAAATGTTTAAATAAAAATTAACTGCCAAATAAAAAATAGTTACTAAAACAGATTTTAACCCAATACTTACTACTGGATGAAAAGTAAATTCCCAGTAATAGAAAAGAAAAAAGGTCACCAATGTAACTAGTAAAGAAACTAAGTTTTTGCTAGTAAATGGAAACAATTTCATTTTAAAAACTACAAAAAATAACTTCGCTAAACTATATAATGTAATAGCTATCAATGTAGCAATTGCGGCTCCATTTAATCCAAATGCAGGAATAAAATACATATTTAATAGCACAATCACAATGACTAATAAAACACCTAAGGTTAAAACTGTACGGTAATATTTTGAATTAAAAATGATAGCATTATTAATCCCTAATAGTAAATCAAAATACTTAGACAACCCAATAATAAATACCACAAAAATTCCTTGTCTATAACCATCATCAGGTAATAAATTGTACAATTGATTTAAATTTACTACTATGCCAACATAAATTAAACCACCAATAACCTGTAAGCTAATTGATGATTTCTTGTACAATGTATTCAGTTCTTCCCACTTATGCTCACTCATTAACTTTGCAGTAATAGGATAGGTAATTTGGTGCATGGCACGCATGGGGACAGAAATAACTAAGGCAATAAAAATAGCTACATTATAAAAAGCAATGTTGTCAATTTTTAAATACTTATTAATCATATATTTATCTATATCTAACAACATATTCGCTACACTTGCAGATAATATAATAAATACTGTATACGTCAATATAGATTTACTATTTTGTGGCACTTTAAAATGTAATCGAATGACTTTGACTTTGTTCGCATAATACGCAATTAGTAACAAACTTATACCATATACGACTAGTAAGGAATAGATGAATTGAGATTCAGAAATATAATCAAAGTAAACTGCAAAAAGTAAAATTGTAATTAGAATACGTACAAAAACTTCTTTTACAAATGAACCAAAAACTGATTTCATGTGCGCGCGTAACCAGGCATAAAAAATTTCGAAATACCCCATAAACAATCCGATAATGGGAATAACCCAAACAAAATCGTACACAATAGAATTTTCTTTCGATTCATACGCCGCAATATAATCGTAAAATCCATAGAAGAAAATTAGGGCAGGTATAACAAACAACAAAGGAACAACCAGCATGTAAGTCATGTATTTGTTTAAATCTTCTTCTGTTTTATTGTGCTCATTGAAAAACTTAATTAATGTGTTTTGAATACCAAAAGACATTAGGGGATATAAAATATTAGCCGTTGACAACACATAACCCGTTAAACCCACATAATCTTTACCTAAAAAATAAGGATACATAAACAATACATTAGCTGCACCCAATGCAAAACCAATAAAAGTAATGATGGTGTTTTTAATAGATTGTTTAATAACTATACCCATATAAAGTTATAAATTAGAATTAGAAAGTTAAAAGTTTTACTAATTGGGCTGTCAAATTTTTTCTGCTGTATTGTTGTAATCCAACGGCATGAACGCTCAAATTATTTTGTAAATACTGCTCAAATTGAGCTAATATAGTCGATTTTAATGCTTCTTTTTCGTGATACTGAAAGAAAACACCTGTATTTGTGGTTTTTATAATTGATTCAAAATCAGAATCCGCGGGGCCAATAGCTAGTATTGGTCGTTCTGAAACCATATATTCAAATAATTTCCCAGGAATAATACATTTCGTTTCTTCTGAATCTATTTCGATTAATAACAAAACTTGAGAAGTTCGTTGATGCGTTAACGCTTCTTCATGTGAAACATAGCCTAAATTTTGAACAAAAGCTTGAAGACCAAAATTTTCTATTGATTGTAGCACTTCTTTACTTACGGCACCTATTACTTTCAACTTAAAATATTGAGCAAAAAGTTTATTTTCTTCTGTTAATTCTGCCAAAGATTCCCATAAAATTTGTGGATTTCGTTGCGATAAAAAGGAACCTATATGCGCTAGAGTAAAGTCGATATCCAAGGGCTTTTTCTCTATTTTTTCTACATCATAACCATTTGTAATTACTTCAATAGGTTTTGAAGTAAGTGCTTGAAATTCTTTTTTTGTTGTGGGTGAAGTTACGATTACTGTATCGCAAGAATTCAACACATCAAATTCATATTGTTTATGCTTTTTGGCTGCCCAATTACTCAATTTTAGTTCTTTATGATAGCCAATGGTCGTCCATGGATCTCTAAAATCGGCAATCCAATTGATAGTAAGTTGCTTTTTTAAACGTAAACCAATCAAATGTAAACTGTGTGGCGGACCTGTGGTGATAACCGTTTCTATATTATTTTCTTGAATATATTCTTTTAAATAGTTAACCGAAGGTTTTACCCAAAAAACACGTGCATCTGGTATAAAAAGATTTCCTCTAACCCAAAGCATTAGCTTTTCAACTACAGATTGTTTTTTGTTTTTAGTAATGATACCCGCACTAATTTTTTTTGTTTTATTTTTTGAAAATACCGAAGCAAAAGCATACGGTTCAAAAATTTTATGTTTTAAAATAATAGCTTGTGGATGTACATCTTGAACCAATTTCTCATCTATTAAAGGATAATTTGGGTTTTCAGGAATATATACTATAGGCTGCACACCAAATTCTGGTAAATACTTAACAAACTTTAACCATCGCTGCACACCCGGACCTCCTGCTGGTGGCCAGTAATAAGATATGATTAATACTTTGTTTATTGGTTTTTCCACTACTAACTCTTTTTATCCGTGGAAGTTTGTTTTTTCCACGTAAAAATACCAAAACCAATCAATAGTAAAATAAGTATGGAACTTACTAATGAAATCATACTTCCTGTTTTTACTACTTGAGGTTCAAATTTAAATTCAATGGTATGCTTTCCTGTGGGAATTTGTAGTCCTCTTAACACATAATTGACATTGTAAATTTCTGATTCTTTACCATCAATTGTAGCTATCCATCCTTTTGGGTAATAAATCTCTGAAAAAACGCCAAAACCAGCTTGCGAATTCGTTGAAACGTATTTCAAATGATTCGGCTTATATGAAACTAATTGAATAGTCGCTGTTGAATCTTTTCCTGCACTGAAGTTAAATGCTTTTTTTACTAATTTTGGTTTTACGAAGGTTGCTTCTTCCTTCGTTTTCAACGAATCTAAAGCCTTCATTTCTTCATCAGCTGTATTGAAGATTTTTACCTTTGAAACAAACCAAGCATTGCCATTCGCACTTGGATTTTGTAAGGCCATAGGCATACCCTGCTCATTAGACTGAATAACATATTTCGCATTCAACATATTCAATGCTTCAATATTATTTTTAGTAATTTGATAGTCAAATAACTCTTGAACTTTTTTAGGTTTTGCAGCATGATAGCCTCCTATTGATTGATGAAAAAAGGAAGTACGGGCACTGTTCATATTTCCATCCATTTCAAATACTCTAAAATGAGTAGTATCTTCTAATATTTTTGTATCGGCTTCTGTTTGTTCAAAAGGACGTTCAATTTGACTTTTAGATACAAAATCATCTGCTTTTACATAATTTTTGGCAACAAAAAATAAATCAAAGACCATAATAAAGCCTACAATCAAAATAGTATTAAACTGTGAAAATATTTTCTTTGTATACAAGAATAAAAGACCGAAAACAACCACTAAAAACCCTAGTGAACGGTAAATGGTTGAAAAATACATATTTCTTCTATCTTCTCTTAATACATCCATAAAATTAGGTCCATATTGTTTTGAGTAATACGCATCATTTAAGCTTGTAAATGAAAAAGTACTACTACATAAAACTAACAGCGCTAATATTCCAGCAACAATTCCTCCAGAAATAAATAATCCTTTGTTTCTTTCTTTTTCTTCACTTGTAAAAAATGCTGTTAAGCCTAAAATAGCTAAAACAGGCATACATAATTCTAACAGCACCTGAATAGAAGAAACGGCTCTAAATTTATTATACAAAGGCACATAATTAATAAAGAAATCAGTCAATGGTGCAAAATGTTTCCCCCAAGATAGTGTTAATGCTAACAAGGAACCGAGCACCAATGCGTATTTTATTTTTCTTTTTTCTAAAAACAGGGCTAAAACGGCTAAAAAGAATACTACAATTCCTATATAAGCAGGAGCGGCAACGATAGGTTGTTCGCCCCAATAGGTAGGCATGTGTTTTACTAAATTTTCGGCTTCACTTTCAGGAACATTTTGAGAAACGATGAATTGATACATAGCTGATTCTTTTCCTAAATCTTCAGAATTTGATCCTCCGAATAATTTAGGTGCAATCAAATTCAAACTTTCGCCTACACCATAGCTATATTCTGTTATGTATTCATAACTCATAGCATTTGTATTTTCTTTTTTCTTTCCGTCAGGTTTGAATGTTAACTCACTATCACTTCTTGTAGAATATTTTGCATATTCAGAAGTTGCTAAAAGACTGGTCGCATTTGCACCTATTGCTAATAGGGCACTTCCCATAAAAACACCAACTGATTTTAGAATATGGCTATACTCTTTATTTTTAACAGCCTCAAGTACAAAATATAACCCTACAATACCTGCTAAAAATAAAAAATAATAGGTCATTTGAGGATGGTTGGCCTGCAATTCAAGCGCTGCTGCTACTACCGTTACGCATCCACCAAGAATGTATCGCTTTTGAAACACCCATAAAATCCCAGCTAAAAGTAAAGGCAAATAAGCTATGGCATGTGCTTTGGCATTGTGTCCTACACCTAATATGATAATTAAATAGGTAGAAAAACCAAAGGCTAAGGCGCCAAAAAAAGCATGTAACGGTTTTATCCTAAAACTTAATAGTAAGACATAAAAACAAGCAAAATATAAAAATAAATAATCGGCAGGACGGGGTAAAAACCGAAAAACCGAATCTAAATCCTTAACATAATTATGTGGGTATTTGGCTCCTAATTGATAGGTAGGCATTCCTCCAAAAGCACTATTTGTCCAATACGGTTCTTCATTATACTCTTTCCTGAAATCAATTTGCTCTTTTGCCATGCCTGTATATTGAGCAATATCAGATTGAAAGAGTTGCTTTCCTTGTAAAGTAGGATAAAAATAAAGTAAGGCAATACAAATAAAGCCAACTAGTGCATATATATGTGGTAAATACTTATTCCAATTTTTCATTTTAGTCTGTTTTTATTATTCAACTTCTTCATAATCAATATAGTCACCTACTTCTTTTTTAGGTTTTGGTGTCTCTTTTTGTGCTTGATTTTGTTGAGCTTGTTGTTGTTCAAATTGTTTTTTTAGATGTTCTTCCGCTTTTTTTGCCATTTGTTGTACCAAATAAGGTGCTAACAATCGCATTAAAAATTTAAGTAAATAATATACTAATATAATTGTAACTATCGTTCTTACAACACTTTGTAAACTTGCTGTATCCATTTCTTATTTTTTTCCAAAAATAAACATTATTCCTTCAAATGCTACTTAAAATTAGTATAAAATATTTACATTTGAATTTTAAAATTAGCACCTATGATTTGTTTCAAAAAAATTGCTTTGTGTTGTACTTTAATTTTAGTTTTTAAAGCGCAAGCTCAATTCACAGATCAAATTAATTCAAATAGACCTGGAAAATCCATGATGGCATTTGCAGTAGGAAAAAGCATCATACAAACAGAAACGGGAATTAATTACTTTAAAGAAGAGCACAATCTAATGAACTACACTGCAAAGGGATTTACAGGCGACCTAGCAATAAGATGGGGACTTTTTAAAGAAGAATTAGAATTACTCGCAGAAATTCAATACCAGAAAGACACTTATGAATCATTAGCTAGTTCTATGACAAGAAGTGCTGTAAGACAAACAACTTTTGGAGCTAAATATTTGGTTTATGATCCTTTTAAAAATTATGAAGAAAAAGTAAATGTGTATAGCTGGAAAGCGAATCATCGATTTAAATGGAGACAATTCATACCCGCTGTTGCAGGATATGCAGGAATTAATTTGAATTTTTCTGAAAATGTGGTATTCCAAAATTCTGGAATTCCTGAAGAAAAAATCAGCCCAAAAGCGATGTTAATTGCGCAAAATCATTTTGGAACGCGTTGGGTATTAGTTACAAATTTAATTTATAATAAAATTGGCACTGAATATGCTAGTAAAGATTATGTTATTACACTTACCCGAGGTATCAATAAAAATTTATCAATATTTGCTGAAAATCAAGGCTATATGGGTAAGTATTATAGCGATGGAATTGTACGATTAGGTGCTGCCTATTTATTAAATGACGATATGCAAATTGATGGCTCTTTTGGAACAAATATCAAAAATACTCCTAGTATTTTTTACGGGGGAATTGGTTTCTCTTGGCGTTTTAGAAACAACTATAAAGAAGTAAAACTTCCAAAACCTGGGACACAGAGCAAGATGGACAAAAAAATGGATAAAGCTTTAGACAAAAAGAAAAGAAAAGACGCTGTTGAATAATGATAGAAATTAGAGAAGTTACCACAAAAGCCCAAATGAAAGATTTTGTCATGTTTTCATTTGAGCTATATAAAGATAACCCCTATTGGGTCCCCCCCCTTATTAAAGAAGAATTAGAAAGTTTTGATAAAACAAAAAATCCAGCTTTTTTAAGTGCTGATGCTCATTTTTATTTAGCTTACAAAGACAATAAAATTGTAGGTAAAGTTGTCGCTATTATTAATTGGGATGAAGTAAACAAATTAGGTAAAAAAAAAGTAAGATTTGGTTGGTTTGATGTTATTGACGATATCAACGTCACTCAAGCACTATTAGAAAAAGTAGAACGTTTTGGTCGCGAACATAACATGGAACATATGGAAGGACCAATTGGATTTTCTAATTTAGATAAAGTTGGCGTGCTAACAGAAGGGTTTGAAGAGCAAGGATTAATGATTACTTGGTATAACTTTCCTTATTACAAAACACACTTTGAATTACTAGGTTTAACTGAAGAAAAAAAATATATAGAAAGTAGATTTCCTTTTAAAAATGTGGACGCTGTAACCTTCTCAAAGGCTGCAGAATTAATAAAAAAGAGGTACGAACTCACACCTTTAAATTTCACAAATTCAAAAGACATCATGCCTCTTGTAGATAAAATGTTTGATTTATTTAATGAATCTTATGCCAAATTACAATCTTTTGTAGCGATAAACGACATACAAATTGACTACTTTAAGAAAAAATATATCAGTTTTATTAATCCAGAATACATTAAATTTATTATGGATAAAAAAGGAAATATGATAGCTTTTAGTATTGTCATGCCCGATTTTTCAGATGCACTCATTAAAGCAAAAGGAAAATTATTCCCCTTTGGCTTTTACCATCTTTTAAGGGCCCGAAAAAATAGCAAAAAAACGGTATTTTATTTAATTGGCATAGTACCCGAATATCAAAGTAAGGGTGTAACTGCAATTGTTTTTGATGAATATGCTAAAACATTTGAAAAATTTGGAATTGAAACTTGTATACGAACACCTGAACTAGAAGAAAATACAGCAATTCAAAATCTTTGGAAGCATTTTAACCCAGAAGTATATAAAAAGAGAAGTACCTATTCTAAAAATTTATAAAAAAATAAAATATGTTTGGAGATATGATGAACATGATGGGTAAATTAAAAGAGACCCAACAGAAAGTAGAAGAAACAAAAAAACGATTGGATTTTGTATTAATCGATGAAAAAAGCAGTGATGGTTTACTAGAAGTAACACTAACGGCAAACAGATCTATTAAAAGCATTACTATTCATGACGAATTGTTTAATGATAAAGAAATGCTCGAAGATTACTTAATCACTACACTAAATAAAGCAATTTCTAGAGCAACGAATGTAAATGAAACAGAAATTGCCGCTGTAGCAAAGGAAGGCCTACCAAACATTCCAGGAATGGATAGGTTTAAATAAAAAAAGGAGCTTTAATAAAGCTCCTTTTTTTATTACGAATTAATAACTAATCTAAATCCTTCTCCATGGATATTTAAAATTTCGACACGTTCGTCTTTTTTCAAATATTTTCTCAATTTAGCAATGTACACATCCATACTTCTAGATGTGAAATAATTATCATCTCTCCAAATTTTTGTCAATGCTAATTCTCTTGGCATTAAATCATTAACATGTAATGCTAACATTTTTAACAATTCAGATTCTTTTGGCGACAATTTTATAGGTTCTTCATTTTCAAACGTTAAAAATCTCAATTTAGAATTCAAATGAAATTTTCCAATTTGAAATTCAAAAAGAGTTGAATCAGGTTTTGCATCAGAAGCTTTTCTTTGCATGATTGCTTTAATTTTCATCAATAACACTTCTGAATCAAATGGCTTATTTAAATAGTCATCTGCGCCAACTTTATACCCTTTTAATACATCTTCTTTCAATGTTTTAGCTGTTAAGAAAATAATAGGCACTTCTTGATTTTTTTCTCTTATTTCTCTAGCTAAGGTATAACCATCTTTGTAGGGCATCATTACATCTAAAATACATAAGTCGTAAGTACCTTTTTTGAATTTTTCAAATCCTTCCATGCCATTTTTAGCAAGGACTACTTCAAAATCATTGATTACTAAATAATCTCTCAAAACAGATCCAAAATTTGGGTCGTCTTCAACTAATAATATTTTCTTTGTTTCCATATTTAATTTATTAAGGGCAATTTTATAATAAACGTACTTCCTTTTCCTTTCTCACTCTCTACAAAAACCTGGCCATTATGATCATCGACAATTTGTTTTACATAAGCTAAACCTAAACCATGCCCCTTAACATTGTGTAAATCACCAGTATGCTCTCTAAAAAACTTTTCAAAAACTTTTTTCTGAGCTGCCTTAGACATACCAATTCCATTGTCTTGTATTTTAATAACTACAAAATCTTTAATGTTTTCTGTAGAAATAGTGATGACAGGTTTTTCCATCGAATATTTCATAGCATTATCTAGGATATTAACCAAAACATTTGTAAAATGAACGTCATTTAGTAGTACTGTATTTCTTGTTGCATTAAAATGCGTTTGAACTTCTCCTCCCCTATCTTCTAAAATCAAACTCACATGATCAATAGCTTCTTGTATAAAATCATTTATTTGATGTGGTTCTTTCTTTATTTCTAACTCATTTCGTTCTAATTTTGAAATGCGCAATACATTTTCAACTTGTGCATGCATGCGTTTATTTTCATCTTTAATCATTTGAAGATACTTTTGTACTTTTTCTTTATCATCAATGATTTTAGGATTTTTAATAGCATCTAAAGCTAAATTTATAGTAGCAATAGGTGTTTTAAACTCATGCGTCATATTATTGATGAAATCTGTTTTGATTTCAGAGATTTGTTTTTGTGTAATTAACTGTTTTAGGGCACTAGAATAGGTTATAATAATAATTAACGTGAATAATAGTGACAATATTGTCATGGGCATTAACTCAGAAAAAACATAATTTGTTTTATTCGGAAAACGCACCAACAGTTGATACTTTGTATTTCCGTCTGCATCCATTAATATTGGCATGCCATACGTGGTACATTTATCATACCTAAACTCTTCTGATTTAATTTTTGTGGCTAATCCATTACTATAAATAGCAAACTCATACGGTGTTTTAATTTCAGCCTTATGTAATTCAAAATTTAAAATACTATTAATTAATTTAGGCGAAATTCTTCTGTGTATAGGTCTTTGGGAAACAATATCTCTAAAGGCAACATAAAATTGTACACGATCTAAAATTTCTAAATTGCCCGATTTTTCAATAGTAACATTTGGCTTCGCTTCTAGTTTAATAGTATTTCCTTCTAATGAATTACCTTTATAAATTTGCGTTTTACGATTTGAAATATAATTTTTAATTCCAATAGGATATGCATTTTTATTAAAAAAAGCACCATTTACGCCAAAATCTTGTGGGAGAATTGTATTAGAATAAATTAATGTCTCGTTTGTTTTAGTATCCTTATCGTAAAAATAAATCTTGCGCAATTGTTCTCTTTTTGGCGCTCTACCTAAACTATCAGTAATTTGAAAATAACGCTTATAAAAATCAATAACTTCTTTATCATCAAGCTTTTTTGCAACATTATTAAGAACTTGTTGGGTGTGATGTTTAAACTGTTCGTCGTTTTTTATAAATGAGCTATTAATCCAATATAACTGAACTAAAATAATTCCAATCATGGAAATACTCATTAAAAAAACTAATATCCTAAACCTTGTTTTATTCATTCATTACAAATTTACAATGTAATATGTAAGCAATCAGAAGATTAACCAAACATTAACATTTATGTTAATTTATAGCGGTTTTTAAAATTTTGAAGAAGTATTTCAAGCTCTTCATGCATTTTATCCAAATTATCATTAGAAATCACATAAGTTGCTAATTTTTCTTTTTCTTCTTCAGGCAGTTGATTTTGGATAATTTGCAGTACTTCATCCTTTGACTTATTGTCTCTCTTCATTACTCTAGAAATTCTATTTTCTAATGATGCCTTTATGAGAATCGTAGCTTCACATTGTAAATGCCCTTTAGTTTCAAACAATATTGCAACTTCCTTAATGATAAAAGGAAATTGAGAATGATGCTGAAGCCATTGATTAAAATGCTCACGCACTATGGGATGGACAATCGCATTTAACTCTTTTAATTTAATGGGGTTATCAAAAACCAATTGACTAATTAATTTTCTATCAAGTTGACCTGTTGGTAACTTAATATTTTGGCTAAAAAGGGCTTGAATTTCGTTAATAACGTTTTCTTGCTGCATAATTTTTTTAGCTGCTTCGTCAGCAATATATACTGGGATGCCGTGTTTCTCAAAAAAACGTACTGCAGTAGATTTTCCACTACCAATTCCTCCAGTAAGTCCAATTACCTTAGTCATATTAGTTTTTAAAAAACAGTTTAGGAAATGCCTTTTGAGGGATTTTATTTCTTAGTTGTATCGCGTAATAAGACTGCAAAAAACCTTTTCCATAGCCAAAAAACTGAATACTAGCCGCTACTATGGAATAACTTCCTATTTTTATACTTCTATTTTGAACACTAGAAACTACGCCTAAACTAAAAAAGTAACTTATATAACAAATAAGTAGATATGGAAAAGATACTACTAACAGAACTAATGATAAACAAAAACCTAATAAAAATAAAGACGGAAACCAAAACGTAAATTTAGCATATTCGGGGTACCATTTATTTAAAATAGGTCTTGCTAATCCAAATTTTGTAACTTGTATGTAAAATTTATTCCAATCTATACGACGTTTATGGTATACAAAAGCAGATGTAATTAATTTTGTTTTAAACCCTAATTTCCATAATCTTATAGATAAATCAGGATCTTCTCCAGGATGAATATTCCCAAAACCTTGAGAAGCCTCAAAGGCCTTTTTAGATAAACCCATATTAAAACTTCGCGGTTGAAATTGAGTTAACTTTTCACTTCCTCCTCTAATTCCTCCTGTAGTTAAAAAAGAAGTCATCGTAAAATTAATTGCTTTTTGAATAGACGAAAAACTAGCTAAGGCGCTATCAGGCCCTCCAAAACAATCAACATATTCGTTTGTTAATGCTTTTTCTACTTCAGCCAAATATGTACTTGGAATAATACAATCTGAATCTAAAATAATAAAATACTCCCCTTTAGCCACTTTCATTCCATAATTACGTGAGTCACCTGGACCTGAATTTGTTTTATAATGGTATGAAATTGTTAAAGATGTATATTTTTCAACAATAGTTTTACAATCAATTGTTGAACCATCTTCAATAATAACGATTTCATAGTCTTTTGTATACTCCTGAATGGTTAAACTTTGTAATAACTCATCAATTTCATCAGGTCTATTGTATACTGGAATAATTAAAGAAAAATACATTTTGTTTTTTT
This sequence comes from Flavobacterium sp. 20NA77.7, assembly GCF_031326205.1. Classification (NCBI taxonomy): domain Bacteria; kingdom Pseudomonadati; phylum Bacteroidota; class Flavobacteriia; order Flavobacteriales; family Flavobacteriaceae; genus Flavobacterium; species Flavobacterium nakdongense. The sequence goes on from NZ_CP133721.1 coordinate 1,477,466, forward strand.
GCAAAGATACGTAATAAAACAAAAAAGTCCCGATTACTCGGGACTTTTAAACTAGAAGTTGTATTAAACCTTATTGTTTAATTACTTTTATAGTATGAATTGTATCTTCAACAGTAATGTTTACAATGTAAGCACCCGCTGCTAAATCAGACATATTCACTTGAACATCTTTATCATTAGTAGTTTTATTGATTACTTGTTGACCTAAAAGGTTAACTACTTTAACATTACTAATTGTTGATGTGTAAGACAAATTTAACACATCTTTTACAGGGTTTGGATAAGCTACGAAGCTTGATGTGTCAAATGTATCATTTGATAAAGCAGCATCATAAGCCGAAACTTTAAAAGTACCGAAAGCATTATTTCCATATTCCCAAACTCTTACATATAATGTTTGACCTGCTATAATATTATTTGCTGAAGTTAAAGTAACCATAGAGAAGTTTCCATCTGTACTTGCATCATCATCACAACCGATTTGAGTTAATGAACCACAAGTTCCAGAATAAACTGATAATACTGTATCAGTAATATTACTTCCTGTATTACTATTTGTTTCAATAGTAATACTACCTGTTGCTGGTACAACTACAGAGTACCAAACATCTCCACCCGTATAAAGAGTATCACACGTTGGAACAGATACACCTGCAGAAGCAGTAGCTCCTACATTTGTACCAACAACTGGATTGGTAGCAAAAGCTACACCAGGTGTAAGGGCCACGGCCGTAGCACAATTATCATTTACTGGAGGAGTAGCTACAGTGGTAAAAGTAACTGTTGACCATGTACTGTAAGTTCCAGTACTACATACTGAACGAATATGAAAATAGTATGTTGTAGTTTGTGTTAATCCAGTAGCAGCATAAGATGTAGTGGTAAGTGAAGTACCTGAACTCGTTGGATCTGTAGCGGTAGTATTTAACACATACTCGTATCCAACAGCTGCACTTGGTACTGCTGTCCATGAAATAGTAGCAGTAGTATCAGTTATACCCGAAACCGAAGCATTAGGAGTTGGACACGCTGGTGATAATTTTAATTCAAAATCATCAAATGAAACATACCAAGGACCACCTGTTGGCTCATTAACACGTACTGCAAAATAATATGTCCCTGTAGTTGAAGGAACAAATGAACGTGTAATTTTATTGTAGGCCTGAGCGCTATAGGTTGAATTATCACCTGGTACATTATAAGACGCACCTAATTGAGTAGCTCCAGTAGAAACTTGATTTGTATTCACAAAATAATCAACAACCCATGAATTACCATTGTCTCCTTGAACATAAGACGAAAAATCATACGATGTTCCTGCTGTTAATTGGAAACCTGGTGTCCACATGTATTCGTTTGTAGCAGTCCATGAATCTCTAATATAATTTGTCCCTGTATTAGATGTACTCCAAGTTCCATTGGTGTTTTGTGATGACCAATCTCCATTTTCTTTAAACCAACACGAAGGGAAATTTGTTGTACCAACAGTTGTTAGTCCTTCAAATCCTTCTGTCCATGGCAATGAAGTTACAGGTACACATGCAGTCATAAATGAAACAGGTCCAATCCAAGGACTAGCATCTGTTGGATTAACTGTACAAATTGCTCTTACATAAATATAATAAGTTGTTGATGGTGTTAAGCCTGTAACACTAACATAAGGATTAGAAACAGAAGTACCTGAAGCAGTTGGCGCAGTAGCGGTTGTTGACACTACATATTGGTAACCATTTGCAGGTGCTGTAGTCGGTGCTGTCCAAGAAACATCAACTCCTGAAGAAGTTATATTAGCATATACTAATGCCGATGGCTCAACACAAGTTGGTATAGCTTCCCACACCACATCGTCAATTAATAAACTATTTCCAGGACTACCAGTATGTCTGAATGCAGGATAATCTGAATAAGAACCCGCAGGCGGTGCATACATGAAATTCTGATACGTTAATGATGAAGCTGTCATAGTAGTTAATGATACAAAAGTAGTAGCATCCATTGGATTTGTTAAATATCCGAACTCTACAATTCCTCCAACTGTAAAATTAGCTCTCATTTTAAATTTCAATCTATGTGTTCCAGCACCTAAATTTGAAACAGGTTGCATTTTAACAACAGCTAAACTAGTTGTTGAAAAAGCATACATATATAATGTATTAGGTGAAGAATTTGAACTTGAAGACTGAGTATTTGCAGTACCACCTGTCCCTACTTTTTCCCAACAAACCGGGAAAGCTGGTGTAGTTACTGTATCAAAATTTTGTATAAAACTAGTAACTGATGCGCAAGCGGTTGTGAATGTAGCTGATGCTGACCATGGACTATATGAGTTTGAACCGCAATTTGCTCTAACAAAAACATAATAGGTAGTGGCAGGTGTTAACCCTGTCAATGAAGCATAAATATTTGTAGTTGCTGTTCCTGCAACTGTAGGGGTTGTATTTGTGGTAGAAACAACATATTCATAACCCGAAGCTGGTACTGGATTTGTAGCATCCCATGAAATAGCAGCACCTGTCGATGTAATAGATGATGAAACTATATTTAATGGTTCAATACAAGATGGTGTTAACCTAATTTGAAAATTGTCCACAAAAAACTGTAAATCTGCAGCTCCATCATTTGACCCTTCAACTACTCTATAGGCAAAACGAACTGTTTGTCCTGCATAAGCATCAAGATCTATTATGTTAGGCGTGGCTGTTGGTCCAGGAACATTTGAATCGCCATAAGTATATAAAACAGTCCAATTTGTAGTTCCTGTTGAACTAACTAAAACTTCTACAAAGTCATCACTTTCCCAGTTTGTAACCGCTGTAGTAGCACCATAATTAGTAGCTGCAGCATCGAATTTTAATTCATATCCAGATGCTGGGATTGTATATTCAGGTGAGATTATCCAATCATTTGCTGAAGCCAACCAAATATTATATGTAATTGCTCCTGTAGTTCCTACATTGCCAAAACCATCTGCAAACCAACTATTTGATCCTGTGGTAGCAGGTCCAGCTGTTAAGTCTCCATTATCTCCTTTTATCCAACATGTATTTGGTAAAAACGTGTTAAAAGGTTCTAAAACAGGAAAAGTAGTAATTGGCGCACAAGCTGTAGTAAAAGTAAATGGTCCATTCCATGAACTATACTGACCTGAACCACAATTAGTTCTCACAAAAATATAATATTGTGTGATAGGTAATAAATTAGACAAGCTAGCAAAAATATTTGTTGTTGCAGTTCCTGCTCCTGTAGGAGCAACATTAGAAGTTGACACTACATATTCATAACCAATTGTTGACCCTGACGAAGAAGCGTCCCAAGAAACATCAGCACTAAAAGCCGTAACATTTGCACTTACAATATTTAACGGCGCTAAACAACTTGCTGTTGAGCCTGTGGCAACTAACATTGGACGAGATGTTGATACTCCCCCTTCAAATGTTGGTATTGTTGCAGTAGTACAAGGTGCTGTAGCTGTATCACTTCTATAATATGCCGAACCATTATAAGTTAATGTAGAATTAGCACATTGAACATTTTCTGTGTAGGCTCCAGATGCATTTCCTGCACAAACTTCAATAATAATATTTGAAGTACCATCCCAAACAAATGGAGTAGTTAAGGTAAATACAACATTTCCTGTCGCACTTGGCGTATAATCCGTTGGACCATAAACTAAAGTAGCTCCGGTTTCAAAGGTTGTAGTTAATGCTGTTGCAGTGGTTGATTTCATAGATATACTATATCCTTCTTGAAGTCCAGCAGTACCTATTGAAGTTACTACCCAACCAATTTCAGTAATATTACCAGCAACTAACCCCGCTGAAGATAATTCCGCAGCTGTATACAAAAACTGAGCGCGTCCCGTTTTGTAATAGTCTTGTAAAGGGCATGGATACTCAGTAGTCCCATTAGGTGTTCCGTCATTAACCCCAACTACAACCGTCCCTGTTTGAGCAGAGAGCTGTAAAAATGTAATTAATGCAAAAAACAAAAACGTAATTTTTTTCATTATTTATATGTTAATTAGTTAAACAAATGCTAATATAAATAAAAAATCAATAACTTTTTCATAATACACATAAAAATGTTATAAAAAATAAAAAAAACACCCGAACTATGTCGGGTATTTTAAAATATTATTTCTATTAATTAAATACTTGGCACGAGTACCATTTCATTTGTATCTTTTAAGTAATCAACACCTGTAAAACCAAATCCAAATAAATTTAAAAAATCTTGCTTGTAACCTTCTAAATCTCCTATTTCAGAAAGATTTTCTGTAGTAGCTTGTTTCCAAAATGCAGCTACTTTTTCTTGAACATCTGCACGCATTTCCCAATCATCAATTCGAATTCTGCCTTGTTCGTCTGTAGGAATATTTTGTTCATTATATAATCTATCCGCATACAAACGCTGCATTTGTTCAATACACCCTTCATGTATCCCTTCTTCTTTCATTATTTTATACAACAATGAAATGTATAATGGTATAACCGGTATAGCAGAACTTGCTTGTGTAACTAACGCTTTATTTACAGAAACAAAGGCTTTACCTCCAATTGATGTTAAAGCATCTGTTATTTCAAAAGCCGTAGCTTCTAAATGATCTTTAGCTCTTCCTATAGTCCCTTTTCTATAAACCGGCTCGGTTACTTCTGGCCCTATATACGAATAAGCAACAGTCATTGCTCCCTGCGCTAGAACACCTGCCTCTTTTAAATCATTCATCCACATCGCCCAATCTTCTCCCCCCATAACCACTACGGTATTGTCAATGTCCTCTTGTACAGCAGGTTCAATGGAAACTTCTGAGACTATACCTGTATGAAAATCAACTGTTTTATTTGTAAATTTTGCTCCAATTGGTTTTAAAGTAGAACGGTGCAATACGCCTGTTGTAGGATGTAAACGCACGGGTGAAGCTAAACTATAAATAACCAAATCTACCTGACCTAAATCTTGTTTAATCAAATCAATGGTTTGTTGCTTCACTTCATTAGAAAATGCGTCTCCATTGATACTTTTGGCATATAATCCTGCTTGAGCAGCCTCTTTTTCAAATGCAGCAGAATTATACCAACCCGGAGAAGCTGTTTTTCCTTCAGCAGGGCCTTTTTCAAAAAACACACCAATTGTTGCCGCATCACAACCAAAAGCACTTGTTATTCTTGAGGCTAAACCAAATCCTGTTGAAGCACCTATTACTAATACGTTTTTTGCTCCGTTAATTTTACCTTTTGATTTTACATATTCTATTTGATTTTTTACGTTTTGCGCACAACCTTCAGGATGAGCTGTCAAACATATAAATCCACGCATTCTAGGTTCAATAATCATAATTTTTATTTTTATTTTGTTATAGGATGTATGCAAAAATACAAATTAATTTAATAATGTTTTTGCATGTGTAATGGCTGATTCTGTATAATTTTTTCCTGCCAACATTTCAGCGAGTTCATGAATACGCGCTTCAGATGCTAATTTTTCAATTTTTGACAAGGTCGTTTCACCTTGAATAAATTTAGAAACTTTGTAATGTTGATTTCCTTTAGCCGCAATTTGAGGCAAATGCGTAATAGCGAACACTTGTCGTTTTTGACTCATCTGTTTCATTATTTCTGCCATTTTTAAAGCGATTTCACCCGAGACACCCGTATCAATTTCATCAAAAACGATAGTAGGTAACTGCGTAAAATCAGCAAGAATAGATTTAATCGCTAACATAATACGCGACATTTCTCCTCCAGATGCTACTTTTTTCAGCGTTCCAAAATTTGATCCTTTATTAGCAGAAAAAAGAAGTTGCAATTCATCTTTTCCACTAGTTAAAAAAGATATTGAAGGTATTAAATTTATTTGAAATGCAGCGTTTGGTATTCCCAACTCCTTTAATATCACTTCGGCTTTTGAACTAAAATCAGGAATCGCTTTAGCACGATTATTCGAAAGAATAGTAGCTAAATTAATTACTTGTTTTTCTTGCGATTCTATTTTTTCAGACAACGCTTGTATTTCGTCTCCTAAACCAGTAACACGACCTACTTTTATGGTTAAACTCGCTTGAATTTCTAACAATTCACTTACTGTTTGCACGTAATGTTTTTTTTGCAAATCGTAAATAAGTTGTAAACGAGAAGTTAACCAATTCATTCGCTCAGGATCAAAAATAACTTTTTCTACATATTCGGCACATAAATCTGAAACGTCTTCTAATTCTATAATTACCGATTGTATACGTGCTACTAATTCTTCGTATTTTGAGGAGAAAGAAGCAATTTTTTGTAACGCATTTTTTGATTCTTTTAATGTGTTTAAAAAACCTATTTGCTCTTCCTGACTCAATGCTATTGTTTTGGCTAAATTTTCATGTATTACTTCAACATTATTAAGAGTTTCTAGCTCTTCTTCTAAAATTTCTTGTTCGTCATTTTTTAGATTAGCAGCTTCTAATTCTTGTAACAAGAATATATTATATTCCTCTTCTTTACTACTTTGGCGTTGTTCTTCTTTTAAGATTTCTAGTTGCTTGACTAATGATTTATAAGTTGACAACTGTGCTGTATACTCTTTTAATACTTCTACATTGTTGCCCATAGCATCTAAAATAGACAACTGATACTCTTGTTGTTCTAATTCTTTGGTATCATGCTGTGAATGAATATCAATTAAATAGGCTGTTAACAATTGTAATTCAGCTAAATTAGTAGGGGTGTCATTAACAAAAGCCCTTGATTTACCAGAAGGTAAAATTTCTCTTCTGATAATGGTTGTAGCTTCATAATCTAAATCATTATCAGCAAAAAGTTGCTGTAAGTTGTAAGCCTCAATTTTAAAGGTAGCTTCAACAATGCATTTTTTTTCTTTATCTTTCAAAGCAGACAAATCGGCTCTATTTCCCATAATTAAACCGAGTGCACCTAATAATATTGACTTACCCGCCCCTGTTTCTCCTGTAATAGTAGAAAAATTAGCAGAAAAATCAATTTCTAAATGCTCAATAAGGGCATAATTTTGAACAGATAAAGACAACAACATAGCTTACTTTATTTTATTCCATTTAGATGAATTTAACGGCGAGATAGTTTGTAAGGCATCTATTAGTTTTGACGTATCAACTGGAGGACCTCCACCAAAAATAGTAACTATTTCATCTGTTTTTGCATCAAAAAAAGTTCGAGCTAATAAGGAATTAGGACGTACTTTATGTAGCTGTAGCAATGTATCAATAGCGCTGCTTATACCTAATTTTCCTGCTTTAACATTCCCTGCCATGATATCTAAACCTTTAATATGATAAGCATACATGGTTTCTCTATAAGGGTCGAAAGTAGGTGACATTAAATCAGAAATAAGATTATATCTAGTTGGATTTTTTCCCGTTTGCACCCAACCAGCATATCCACTAGATTGTGCCATATTTGAAACCGTAAGTGCTTTTTCATAGGCCTCTGTTCCACCTTTACTAGCAAACGTATCTGCATCTGCACCAATAATTACATGGGCATAAAATGACAATATAGAGACTAAATTTGACGTAAATGCATTTTGATCATATATAAAATTTTCAAACTCTACATATTTAAATTGAACGTCTTTATCATTCAAATTTAAAACAGGTGTAGTGTAGGTTGCATTATGCACTGGACGTGAAGAATTTACTTGTAATGTTGCATTAAAATTATTACTATCAAATGAATTGATAATGAAGAAAAAAGCACAATTAATGCGTTCATTATTTTTGAATTCTTTTTCTGTAAACTTAGTGTTGTTTAAAAAATCACTTATTTGCTTTTCTAATGTTTTAAAAATTTGTGGATTAACATTGGTTACTTTATCATAATTAAGCGTAGCCGTACATCTTAATTCTTGTGCTTGACTTATACAAACTAAAAATAAGCATATCAAAAACAATCTAAACTTCATATTTTTTCACAATTAAGTTGACTATATCTTCAGCTACTAATTCTTTAGATTTTAATTCCTGTTCAAAACAATTAAACTCTTTATCTATAAAAGTAACTTTATTTGTTGGTGTTCCAAAGCCCGCACCTTTATCATTTAATGAATTAAGCACAATATAATCTAACTTCTTTTTGAGAATTTTAGCTTTGGCATTTTCAATTTCATTTTCCGTTTCTAACGCAAAACCTATTAAAAACTGACTTTTTTTATTTTGACCTAAAGATAACAAAATATCTTTGTTTTTTTCTAATTCAATAGAAAACGTATCTTCACTCTTTTTTATTTTATGTGTTGCCATTTTTTTTGGCTTGTAATCCGCTACAGCGGCCGCAGCAATAACAGCATCAACCGCATCATAATTAGCAAAACAAGCCTCGTACATTTCATCTGCTGAAACAACCGAAACAATTTCTACATTGGTATGCTTCAAACAAAGATGTGTAGGACCTGTAATCAAGACTACTTCTGCCCCTTTTTCTGCTGCTTTAAGCGCTATATCAAAGCCCATTTTTCCACTAGCGTGGTTTCCTATAAAACGAACGGGATCAATAGCTTCGTAGGTTGGACCAGCAGTTACCATAATTTTTTTTCCTTTTAGTGGCAACTTACTTTCTAAATCTTTTTCAAGAAATGAAATAATGTTTTCGGGTTCTGCCATTCTACCTTCACCCTGTAAACCACTTGCTAATTCTCCAGTTTCTGCTGGAATCATGATATTACCAAATGATTGCAAGGTGGTAAAATTTGCAAGTGTACTTGAATGTTTATACATATCTAAATCCATGGCTGGCGCAAAATAAACAGGGCATTTTGCAGAAAGATACGTTGCTAATACTAAATTATCACACGTTCCTGAAGCCATTTTTGAAAGCGTATTAGCTGTTGCTGGTGCTATAACTATCATGTCTGCCCAAAGTGCTAATTCTACATGATTATTCCATACCCCTTCTGCATTTGTATCATCAGGTTCGTTATAGAAAGAAGAATAAACTGGATTTTTAGATAATGTTGCTAGGGTAAGTGGTGTAACAAAATCTTTAGAAGCAGGTGTCATTACAACTTGTACTTGAGCACCTGCTTTTATGAATAGTCTGACTAATGTGGCCGTTTTATAAGCAGCAATTCCACCAGAAACACCCAGTAAGATTTTTTTACCACTTAAAACAGACATCAAACTGTATTTTAGTTATTTAGAATTCTTGTAGTATGTTTTACCGTCTAACCATTCTTGCACGGCTAAAGCGTGAGGTTTAGGTAATTTTTCATAAAATTTAGAAACTTCAATTTGTTCTTTATTTTCAAAAATCTCTTCTAAACTATCATTATACGTAGCAAATTCGTCTAATTTATCTAATAATTCTTTTTTAATTTCAGAATTAATTTGATTTGCTCTTCTAGCCATAATTGTAATGGCTTCATACACATTTCCTGTTGGTTCTTCGATTACACTTTTATTATATGTAATTGTGTTTACAGGGGCATTGGTTTTCTTTAAATCCATGATAATGATTAATTTGTATATTGTTTTAATTCTCTATCTAATGTTTCTGCCATTTTAGTAGCTTCAGCTAAAAATTTAGTATCTGGTTTAAATTTAACTAAATTAGTATATAATTCTTTAGCATCATTTAATCGTTCTTGTTTTTTTGCAGGAACAGATAAAATAGCTATTTGATACGCTGAACCAAATTTATAAAACAAAGCATCTTCTTTAAATTTTGTTCCTGGATAATCTAAAATAAAATTATCAAGTGCTTTAATTGCTGTATTATAATTGTGAAAATATTCTCCAGTTGTATAATATTGTTTTGCGATTTCAAATGCTTTCAACTCTAACTTTTCATTCATTGTTTTCACTAAAGCATTAGCCTGTGGTAAAAATTCAGAGTTTGGATATTTATCTACAAATGCTTGAAGTTTGTCTAATGCTTTATAGGTATCCACTTGATCTAAACTATACATAGGCGACAATCTTGAATAGCATTCTGCACTCAAAAAAGCAGCTTCGGGTGTATGTATACTACGAGGGTAATTTGCTGCAAAACTTTCAAACTGATACCCTGCAGAGTAATATTCTTTATTCAAATATAAAGCTTTTGAATATTTATAAAATACCTCTTCTGCTTTTGGATTGGCACGCATAGCTGTTGCATACATGTCAAACAATCGTATTGCCTTAGTATATTTTTTTTTTTCATATAACTTTAGAAATACGTTGTTTTTAAACTCAACGTCTTCTGATTTAAGTGCTTTTTGGTATTCGCTACATGAAGCCAAAACCATTATGCTGAAAAAGATATAGATATATTTACTCATAAATGTTTTACATTTTTACCTATCTAACCCATAGATAAATAAGCAACCGCAAAGGTAGCTATATTTTTATGGATTTCAAAAAGATTTTTTTAATTCAGTTTTTTAATAAAATCACCTATTCTATTTGATAGATTTTCATCTACATTAACTAACGGCAAACGAACTGTGTTTTCTGACAAACCAAGATGTTTAAAGACTTCTTTAATTCCTCCTGGATTTCCTTGTTCAAAAATCATATCAATAGCATCTGCTAATTTATAATGCAATTGATACGCTTCTTCTACTTTTCTATTTAATCCTAATCGAACCATTTCGGAAAATTCTTTTGGAAACCCTTCGCCAATAACAGAAATAACACCTGCTCCACCTGCTAATACCATAGGTAACGTAACCATATCATCACCTGAAATCACTAAAAATCCTTCTGGTTTATGTTGAATCAATTTCATAGCTTGAACAATATCGCCAGCAGCTTCTTTAATCGCAATTACATTTTTAAAATCATTTGCTAATCTAATTACAGTTGAAGGTAACATATTACTAGAGGTTCTACCTGGAACATTATATAATATAACAGGAAGTGGAGAAGCTTCTGCAACTGCTTTAAAATGCTGATAAATTCCTTCTTGTGTGGGCTTATTATAATAAGGCGAAACAGATAAAATAGCAGAAAAACCTGTGAAATCTCTAGTTTTCAATTCTTCCACTACCTTGTGGGTATTATTCCCTCCTACTCCTAACACAATAGGTACTCGGTTTTTATTTGCTGCGGAGATAGTAGCTATTACAAGCTCTTTTTCTTCCGAACTTAATGTCGCCGATTCTGCAGTTGTACCTAAAACCACTAAGTATTCTACACCGCCATCAATGACATAATCTACAATTCTGGTTAAGGCTTCTGTATCAACAGAAAAATCTTTTTTAAATGGTGTTACTAATGCCACACCTGTTCCTATTAATGATTGCATTTTTAGATTTTATTTATTATTTTTAAATATTTGAACACTTCCGAAATAAATGTTTTGTAATTTTCTGCAAATTCATTTACTACTAAATGATTTACTTTTTTATGTATGGTTTGAAAACCTATTTTAAATTTGGCTTTTGAAAGAAAAGAAACTGCCAATAATGGGGCTTTTTCAATATCATAATAACTAATTAACAAATCAAACGATTTGGCTGTAAAATTTAGTACTTCTGCATTTTTCACAGTACCTGACCATGCTATGTCTTTGTAAGTAAAATACAATTTATTTTCAGCACTTCCTTTCTTTTTTTTATCTACAAAACAAAGCAATTCTATTTGACTTGGTTGAAATCCAAAAGCACAAATTTCTTCAATCAATTGGGCTGTATAAAGGAAGTAAGATTCATCAACTAGTAACCCAATCGATGCTATTTTAGAATCCGAATGAGGTAAGGTAAATGACTCTATTTTTTTATAAATTTTTCTTTTTAGAAAAAAGTTTTTAATAATTCTTGAAAACATTGTATTTTTACTTCCTTATACAAATTTAACGTAAACAATTGGAAAATATGTTATCCAAAAATAAAAATACTATTTCATTTGACACTTTTTTTGTTACAATTTTAACATTAAGTGTTTTTATTTCTTGTAAACCAACTAGTTACACAAACTATAAAATTGAAGGAAAAAAAATCCCAATTACAAATGAATTTAAAACTGATCCAACAATTGATGCGTATGTTGAACCCTATAGAGCTCATATAAACAAGGATTTAGACAGTGTTTTATCATTTTGCCCTGTTACTTTAGACAAATTTAAAGGCGAATACCAAACAAATATTGGTGATTTTATTGCCGATGCTTGTGTAGAATTAGCTAACCCTATTTTTTACAAAAGAGAACAAAAAAATATTGATGGAGCTATCTTTAATCATGGTGGTATTAGAACAATAATTCCTCAAGGAAACGTAACAAAACGCACTGCCTATGAAGTGATGCCGTTTGAAAACACACTTATTGTTGTAGCTTTAAAAGGAAGTCAATTACAAGATATTGCTTCTTACTTTATGAAAGAAAAAAAGCCACACCCTCTTTATGGATTCCACATTTATTTAAACGATAAATTAGAAGTAACAAAAATGACGGTTAACAACCAACCTATTGAAGCTTCAAAAACATATTACGTTTTGACTTCTGATTATTTATCAAATGGAGGTGACAACATGACTTTCTTTTTAAAAAATGAAGGCAAGTATGATTTAAATTATAAAATGCGAAATGTTCTTATTGATTACTTCGCTAGTCATAAATCTATTGAAGCCTTACCAAAATCAAGAGTCACTAAAGAATAATTTGCCTTATACAATTCATCATGAAAAGAAGAACATTTTTAAAAAATACAGCAGCAAGTACAACATTTATTGGATTGGGAGGCATTTCTCTAAGTAGCTTTTCCTCAGTAGACGAAAAAAAAATCACTATTTTACATACAAATGACGTACACAGTCATATAGATCCTTTTCCGGCAGATCATCCTAGAAATCCAAACATGGGAGGAGCAGCTAGAAGAGCAAGTATCATTGAGCAAATTAGAAAAGAAGAAAAAAATGTATTGCTTTTAGACGCTGGTGATATTTTTCAAGGTACTCCTTATTTCAATTATTATGGAGGTGAATTAGAATTTAAAATCATGAGCATGATGCAATATGATTTAGCTACAATGGGTAATCATGATTTTGACAATGGATTAGAAGGCTTTTATGCACAATTACCTCACGCAAAATTTGAATTTGTATCTGCTAATTATGATTTTAAAAACACCTTATTAGATGCTATAGTAAAGCCCTATAAAATTTTTACTAAAGACTCCGTTAAAATTGGAATTTTCGGCTTAGGCGTTGAACTTGAAGGCCTTGTAGATAAACAAAATTATAAAGAAACCATTTATCACAATCCTATTGAAGTAGCAAAAGATGTTACAAAAAAATTGAAAGAAGAAGAAAAATGCGACTTAATTATTTGCCTGTCGCACTTAGGGTTTAACAATAAAAATGAACCTGAAAAACCTTGCGATGTTAAATTAGCTCAAGAAACCAAAGACATTGACATTATCATTGGTGGTCATTCACATACATTTTTAGACAAACCTGTGATTTATAAAAATACTGAAGGAAAAAATGTGGTTATTAATCAAGTTGGCGCTTATGGCATCAACTTAGGAAGAATTGATTTTTACTTAAGTTCGGATAAGAAATACATTGGTCAAGAAAAAAACATTGTTGTATAATTTATCTTTTTTCTGATTTCAATATAAAATATTTCATATAGAAAAAATAAGATACTACCTGAGCAATTGTATTTAAAAACAAAAAAATTACATTGGTATCAATTTTTTTATTAAAAATAAAAAACAGGTCAGATACAACAAATGTAATAACGGCCAGCATCATATAAACATTCGATTTAGAATCATTAAACATGAATAATAGTGTGGAAATGATAGCTAAAAAAACTAATGTTAACCCAAATACATAAATAATATATTGTTCTACAACATCTCGAATCGTAAGTAAATTGACTACGCTAAAAAACAAATAGAACAAGAGAACTATAGTAACTAATACAGAAAAATTTAGAATAGACCATTTATATTGCTTAACTAACTTTATAAAATCTTTAACCAACTTATTTAATAGTAACATATAAGGTATCAGTAAAAAAAATAAACTTTGAATATAGTAATCTTCTTCACTTACTAAACTTAACATATCCCCAATAAAAAAAAGACATACAGAAAACAATACAAACTGTGATGGTTTTACCTTAATTTCTTCCATATAATAAAAATAGATTACAGGAAGTAAAGCGGGCTCACTAAGTAATTTTAAGTTCTCAATATGCCATAAGGAAGCAATTACATATACAATTGCAATTAAAAAATAAATTTGAACTAAGGTTAGCTTATTACTCATGTATCATATCTCGAAATTGATATTCCGTAATAATTTCAACTTTTAATTGATTAGCTTTTTCTAATTTTGAAGGCCCCATGTTAGCTCCAGCAATTACATAATTAGTTTTTGCAGAAATAGAACTTCCTACTTTTCCGCCATTGTCTTCAATAGCTTTTTTAAGCTCATCCCTAGAAAATAATTCAAAAACACCTGAAACCACAAATATCTTTCCATCTAACACGTTAGAAACCATAGTGTTTATTTCTTGTAACTCAAATTGAAGACCATATTCTTTTAAACGAGTAATATTTTCAATATTGCTTTGTTTTTGGAAAAAATCAAGCACACTTTGGGCAATACGCTCCCCTATTTCATCAACAGTAATTAAATCAATTAAAGTGGCTTGAGCTAAAGCATCAATCGTTTTATAATGTTTGGCCAATTTTTTTGCCACAGTTTCCCCAACATAACGAATACCTAAGGCATATAATACTCTATCAAAAGAAATAGTTTTAGATTGTTCAATTCCGTTCAATAAATTATCTGCAGATTTATCAGCCATTCTATCTAGAATAACAATGTCATTCTTTTTTAATGTATACAAATCTGCATAATTTTTGATCAATCCAGCATTGTACAATAAAGCTACTGTTTCACCACCTAAACCATCTATATCCATGGCTTTTCGGGTAATAAAATGTTGAATTCTACCGATGATTTGCGGTGGACAGCCATAAAAATTAGGACAATAATGCTGTGCTTCTCCTTCATTTCTGATAAGTTGTGTATGGCATTCTGGGCAATGGGTAATATAAACAGTGGGGTCTAATTGATTTCTTCTTTTGGCTACACCAATAATTTTGGGAATAATTTCGCCTCCTTTTTCCACATACACCTCATCACCAATTCTTATATCTAATTTTTGAATTTGGTCCGCATTATGTAATGAAGCTCTTTTCACAATAGTTCCTGCAAGTTGAACGGGCTCTAAATTTGCGACAGGCGTTATAGCCCCTGTACGTCCCACTTGATAAGAAATAGAATTTAAAACGGTACTTACTTGTTCGGCTTTAAACTTATATGCAATCGCCCAACGCGGTGATTTTGCCGTATATCCTAACTCTTCTTGGTAATGTAAATTATTTATTTTAACCACCACCCCATCTGTCTCATAAGGCAAGGTATGACGGTGTGTATCCCAATACTCTATAAATTCAAAAACCTGTTCGATAGAATTGACACATTTGCTTTGTTTTGGCACTTTAAATCCCCATTCGGTAGCTTTTTTCAATCCTTCAAATTGTGACGAAAATCCTAAATTATTTCCTATTAACCCATATAACAAACAATCTAAAGGACGTTTTGCCACCTCAGCACTATCTTGTAATTTTAAACTTCCTGATGCTGTGTTTCTTGGATTTGAATAAGGTGTTTCTCCAATTTCTATCAATTCTTGATTCATTTTTTCAAATCCTTCTAAAGGCAAAATAATTTCTCCTCTAATATCAAATTTTGAAGGATAATTTCCTTTTAAAACTAAGGGAATCGATTTAATTGTTTTAATGTTATTTGTTACATCATCGCCTTGAAATCCATCACCTCGAGTCAAAGCGCGTTTCAACTTACCATTTTCATAGGTAATACTAATAGAAGCACCATCATATTTGAGTTCACAAGTAAACTCTAAATCAACATTCCCTAATATTTTTTGACAACGATTTACCCAATCTAGTACATCCTCACGAGAATAAGAATTATCTAACGAATACATTCTATATTCGTGAGCAATGGTTTCAAAATTTTTTGTAATCGTTCCTCCTACGCGTTGAGTTGGCGAACTTTCGTCAAAAAAGTCGGGATTTTGAGATTCTAAATCTTGAAGTTGTTTTAACTTTATATCAAATTCATAATCTGAAATAGTAGGATTATCAAGCACATAATAATTATAATTATGTTGATTTAATTCTTCTCTTAACGCTTTAATAGTTTCTAAAAGATTCATCGATTAAGCAAGATTTAATAAAGTAATTAATTTGGAAAACAAGTCGCCCTTACTAATAACACCTCCATTTTGAATAATTTCAAAAATGGATTCATTACGTAATTCATTAACTGTCTTTTTCCCTTTTTGAATTTCAATTGCATCTGTAAATATATTTTCACTCAACCATTCTATTCCTTCTGAGGTAAAAAAGTCTACCTCTGGATTAGAGGTTTTAACTACTAATGACTCTAAATAATCGTCATAGCATTTAAACAAAAATATGTGATTTTTTGAAAAATGATCTACAAATTTGACATTTGTTAATGCTCTGTCCCAAATCAAATCTGAAAAAACATCTATTTCTTGTAAAGCAACTTCGGGCTTATTGTTTTTCAATTCATCCCATTCTTTTTTATCTATTGATTGTGTAGCTAAAAAATTGGTGAATTCTGGATGTAATTCTTCTAATTGTTCTTTTGTTAATCGAGCGTACTTCATGCCATCAATTTTATGATGGGTAAATATAAAAAAAGTCCCGAAAATATCGGGACTTTTAGTGTTGTATTTTAGAAATTAATTATGCTTTTTCAGCAACAATTTCATATGGTAATTCAACGATTACTTCTCTGTGTAAACGGATAGTTGCGTTATATTTACCTGTTCTTTTTACTAATCCACTAGTAATGAATTTTCTATCGATTGCATGTCCATTAGCTTCTAATGCAGTAGCAATATCCGCGTTTGATACCGAACCAAATAATTTTTCACCACCAGCTTTTGCAGTAATTTTGATATCTAAAGCTTTTAATGCATCAGCGATAGCTTTTGCATCAGCAACAATTTTTGCTTCTTTGTGTGCTTTTTGTTTCAAATTTTCAGCTAATACTTTTTTAGCAGAAGGTGTAGCTAAAATAGCAAAACCTTGTGGGATTAAATAATTACGTCCATAACCATTTTTAACAGTTACTACATCATCTTTAAACCCTAAATTTTGAACGTCTTGTTTTAAAATTAGTTCCATGTTGTTGTCCTTTTTTAAGAAGTTAGGTTCCTCATTGGGAAACCAACAACTTTGTTTTTAAATTATTTTAATAAATCCGCTACGTATGGCATTAATGCTAAGTGACGTGCTCTTTTAACTGCTACAGAAACTTTTCTTTGATATTTCAATGAAGTACCTGTAAGTCTTCTTGGTAAAATTTTACCTTGTTCGTTTACAAACTTTAGCAAGAAATCTGGATCTTTATAATCCACATATTTAATACCCGATTTTTTAAAACGACAGTATTTTTTTTGCTTATTTGTATCAATATTTAAAGGGGTAAGATATCTGATATCTCCTTCTTTTTTACCTTTTGCAGATTGTTCTATTGACATAATTAGTTTGCTTTAGTTTTTAATTTTTCTCTTCTTCTTTCAGCCCAAGATACAGCATGTTTATCTAAACTAACCGTTAAGAATCTCATGATGCGCTCGTCTCTTCTGAATTCAGTCTCTAAAGAAATGATTAATTCAGCAGGTGCTTTGTATTCAAATAAATGGTAAAAACCACTTTTTTTGTTTTGGATTTCATAAGCTAATTTTTTTAAGCCCCAATCCTCTTTAGCTACCATTTGAGCCCCTTTAGACGTAAGAAAATCTTCAAATTTGCTTACTGTTTCCTTTACCTGTTGCTCAGATAAAACGGGATTCAAAATGAAAACAGTTTCATAATTTTTCATAATTATTATTTTTAAATTGCGTGCAAAGATACAGTTTTTTATTTAATCTCCAAACGTACAATAACTAAAAGTTTTATAAAGAATTGAGATGGTTTTTATTTTTTTTCCTATATTTAGCATTTGAAAAACAAATTTGAGTAAAAACATCTCTAAACCATGAAGTTAAATACAATAGTTGTTGATGATAGCTCTATTCAAAGGATGACTATTGCCAAATTAATTAAAGAACACATACATCTTAAATTAAGTGGTGATTTTTCCAATGCTTTAGACGCTAAAAACTACATTTCTAATCATCTTGTAGATTTAATTTTTCTAGATATTGAAATGCCACACATTACTGGTTTTGATTTACTAGATGGCTTAAAAGTAAAACCACAAATCATTTTTGTTACTTCAAAAGCAGATTATGCTGTAAAAGCATTTGATTATGCTGCCGTAGATTTTCTACAAAAACCTATCAAAAAAGAACGCTTTTTAATTTCCGTAAAAAAAGCAGTTGAAATGTACCACTTAAAACGGGATGTTACTAATGACGATCACGGGCCACATATAATTATTAAAAGTAATTTAAAAAAAATAAAAGTTTTTACTTCTAAAATTAAATGGGTAGAAGCTTTTGGAGATTACATTAAAGTCGTTACGTATGACGAAACACACCTCGTTTTATCTACAATGAAAGCTTTTGAGAGTGAATTACCTAAAGAACATTTCTTACGAATTCATAAATCTTATATTGTTAATTTAGATAAAGTAGAACGGTTTAACAGTAAACATATAGAAATAGACGGAGAGAAAATACCACTGAGCCGAAACAAGAAAGAGGAAATTGTAACTATTTTAGAAAATTATTAATAGTCTACTTGAATTGTAACTTTTATAGCTCTATACTGTGGAACTGCTTCAAAACTAGTTAATACTTTTTTGAGTACAAGCTTAGTAGCTGATAAATTACTCGTGTTAGGAATTTTAATGAGTATTGTTCGTATGTATTCATTTCTAATTCTATTTACAGCAGGCTCTTCTGGACCTAATATAGGTAGCTTCATCGTTTGTGAAAGCACATTATATAACCACATACTACCTTCTTTTAATTTTGCGTATTCTTTGTGACGCAATTTGAGTTGAACTAACCGGTAAAAAGGAGGATATTTAAAATTTCTTCTTTCATAAATTTGCTCCTCATACATGGCTACATAGTTTCCATTAACAACTTGCTGAATCGTATTATGCAATGGATTGTAGGTTTGAATAACTACACTACCTAATTTATCTTTTCTTCCTGCCCTACCCGAAACTTGCATCATCATTTGAAATGCTCTTTCATAAGCCTTATAATAAGGCTGATTTAAAAGATTATCTGCATTGAGTATACCAACTAAAGTTACATGTTCAAAATCCAATCCTTTGGCTAACATTTGAGTACCAATTAAAATATCAATTTCTTGATTCTTAAATGCATCTAGCAATTTTTCAAAAGCAAATTTTCCTCGGGTAGTATCTTGATCCATACGGGCAATTTGTTTATCTGGAAACAACTTTTTTAATTCAAGTTCCACTTGTTCAGTTCCAAAACCTTTTGTAGACAAATCTAACGAATGACATTGATGACAATGGGTAGGTTTTGCCATACTGTATCCACAATAATGACAAGACAAAGTATTTTTGTATTTATAATACGTCAAACTCACATCACAACTTGGACATTGCGGCACATGACCACACGTCATACATTCAATATAAGGTGAATACCCTCTTCTATTTTGAAATAATAAGATTTGTTCACCATTAGCTAATGTTTCATGCATTCGAGAGAGAAGCTCATCAGAAAAATGACCATCCATGCGCTTTCTAAAATACTTATCTTTTAAATCAATAAGATGCACCTCAGGTAAGGCTGTGTCGTTGTATCTTTTAGTTAAAGTTACCAATCCATATTTTCCGCTTTGGGCGTTGTAATATGATTCAATACTTGGTGTAGCACTCCCTAAAACAACTTTCGCTTGATGCAATTTAGCTAATACAATTGCAGCATCTCTAGCATGATATCGGGGCGCAGGATCTTGTTGTTTATAAGTAGCCTCATGCTCTTCATCAACCACAATTAATCCCAAATTTGTAAAAGGTAAAAATAACGCGCTTCTAACGCCTAATACTATTTTAGTTGAACTATTTGTTTTTAGTAATTTTTGCCAAACTTCAATACGTTCATTTGTATTGTATTTAGAATGAAAAACTGCTATTTGATTACCAAAATAAGCAGCTAAACGTTGGACTAACTGCGTTGTTAAAGCGATTTCTGGCAAAAGCAATAGAACTTGTTCTCCCTTATTAATTGTTTCTTCAATTAATTTAATATAAATTTCTGTTTTTCCAGAAGCCGTAACACCGTGAAACAAACAAACTTCGTGAGAAACTAATTGCTCTCTAATAGATAAGAAAGTTTCCTGTTGCGCTTCACTCAATTGTATCTCATAACCTTCCTCTTTTTCAAAAACGATTCGCTCGTGATTAAGGTAGTAAACTTCAAAAATAGCCTTCTCTAACAATCCTTTTAAAACCGCATCAGACAACCCTGCTTTTTCAAGAAAATATTTGGTAGATATAGGTTTTTTTTCAACAGCTTGCAATTGAAAATAATGCAGTATTGCTTCTTTTTGTTTAGGGGCTTTATTTAGTGTTGCAAGTAATTCTTGTAGTGTTTCAGGTGTTGAAAAACTGTTACTTAATTTAATATACTTAACCAATTTTGGTTTATACACTTCTTGTACTTCTTCTTGAATTTGAAGCAGTCCTTTTTGCAGTAAATCTTGAACTAATGCGACGATTTTTTTCTTTGGAATAAATTTTTCAATTTCGGCTAAAGAGATTGACGTTTGATGCTGTAATGCTTCCAAAATAAGATATTGGTCGTCTGAAACATTAGTTGTTTCAACCGTTTTTTCATTCGCACTAAGTATGGTTTCGCTCTCTAAAATTAGCCCTGAAGGCAAGGCTGCTTTATATACTTCACCGATGGTACATAAATAATAAGACGCCAACCAAAACCAATGCTCTATTTGGATACTTGTAACAATAGGTGATTCATCTATAAGTTGAAGAATTTCTTTAGCCTCATATAAAGTTGGTGGATTTTGGTGCTTTTCTACTACCAAAGCGGTGTAATGTTTACTTTTCCCAAAGGGCACTACCACCCGCATACCTGGAACAATAAATTTATACTCCTCTTCATTTACCAAATAAGTAAATGTTTTATCTAAAGCAAGAGGCAGTATAACATTTATGTACATAATTTAGAAGTAATAAATTGAATGAATTACAAAGTATTTTGTGAGTTAATTCAATTTATCAGTTAATTTTTTAAATACGTCTTTAGCTTCTTTTCCGCCATATAATATTTGGTAAACTGCATCAATAATAGGTGTTTTAGCTTGATACATTTGGTTCAATTTATAAGCACTTTTTACCGCATAATATCCTTCTGCAACCATACTCATTTCCATTTGTGCAGATTTTACAGTATAGCCTTTTCCTATCATATTTCCAAACATCCTATTTCTTGAAAACACAGAATAGCCTGTAACTAACAAATCTCCTAAATAGGCCGAATTATTGATATTTCGTTTCATTTTATGAACTTGCTTAATAAAACGTTTCATCTCTCTAATTGCGTTACTCATCAATACGGCTTGAAAGTTATCTCCATATCCTAATCCATGTGCCATACCTGCAGCAATTGCATAAATATTTTTTAATACAGCTGCATATTCTGTACCAATAATATCATCTGTAATTTTTGCTTTGATGTAGTAACTACTTACATTTTTGGCTACATATTTTGCCATTTCTCTATCCGAACAAGCAATAGTCAAGTAAGATAATCGTTCCATAGCAACTTCTTCTGCATGACAAGGACCTGTAATTACACCAATTTTATCATACGGAATAGAATAGGTTTTATGAAAATGTTCGCCTACTATAAGACTTGTTTCGGGAACAATTCCTTTGATAGCAGAAAATATCGTTTTACCTTCTAATGAAACCGTCATTTTTAGTAATTCATCACTTAAAAAAGCGGAAGGAATGGCAAAAATAACAACATCAGCATATGCTATTGCTTCATTAATATCATCTGTAAGTACTAATTTTTCCGTATTAAAAGCTACTGAACTCAGGTAATTTGGATTGTGCTTTTGTTCTTTTAAATGTTGTAAAGCATTAACATTTCTCATGTACCAAGCTATTTGCTCTTGATTTTCACATAACATTTTTGCAATGGCTGTTGCCCAACTTCCTCCTCCTATTACTGCAAATTTTCGTTTGTTTTCCATAATTTAAAAAAATGAACTTCAAAAGTACACTTTTCTACTAATTGGGACAAATTCAACAGCATAAATCATAAATTTTTCTTAAAAAATTATATTTATAAGATTTTGGCACAATTTATGAAAACATCTAATCGTTATCCTATTTATAGAATAGTATAAAAATTGAAGTAATTTTTTAAATAGTTTTAGTTTAGTTAGTTTGTAAAAAAAGCCCCAAATTGGGGCTTTTTTATTGGATTGAATATATCAATTTTAATAACTCATTTCAACAATTTCTCTAACTTTATCCAAAGTAATGTTTTGTTTTTCGCCCAAAGCTAACCAACCTCGTTCTTGAAAACGTTGAACTATACTATCGGCTGTTTTTTCAATGTCTTGTGCATTTTCAGATAATTTTGTTTTCATACCCATAGTATGTAAAAAATCAATCGTTTTTTCAATTGCTTTTTCGGCTATTTCATCCGTTGATGAACCGTTCAAATTCCAAACACGTTGGCCGTATTGTGCTAATTTATCTTTCTTAGTTTCAAACATAACTTTATATAAGTTAGGTCCAATAATCGCTAACGTTCTCGCATGATCAATTTCGTATAAAGCCGTTAGTTCATGCCCTATCATATGTGTAGCCCAATCTGAAGGAACTCCTTTTTGAATCAATCCATTCAAGGCCATTGTAGCACACCATACAAAATTTGATGCTAATTTATAATTTGTTGGTTCTTCTACTACTTTAGGGCCAATCTCAATTAACGTTTGCAAAATACTTTCCGCAAGTCTATCTTGCAATAAAGCGTCATGCTGATAGGTTAAATATTGTTCCATAACATGTGTAAAAGCATCAACTACACCATTTTGCAATTGTCTTTTAGGTAATGATTCAATACATGTTGGATCTACAATGGAAAATTTTGGAAACAAAGCCGAACCTCCTAAGGTCAACTTTTCTTGTGTCGCTTCAATAGAAACTACTGCCCCCGAATTCATTTCTGAACCTGTTGCAGGTAACGTAAGTACTGTTCCAAAAGGAATCACAGCACTTGTATCTTTAAACAAAATTCTTTTTCTTAAAATTTCGATAGCATCTCCTTCATAAGTTACAGCTGCCGAAATAAACTTTGCACCATCAATTACACTTCCGCCACCAACAGCTAAAATAAAACCTATTTTTTCTGCTCGAATAATTTCAACTGCTTTCATCAAGGTTTCATAACGTGGATTAGGTTCAATACCCCCAAATTCGACAATATCAAAACCAGAAAGTGCCGTTTTTACTTGGTCATAAATTCCGTTTTTAAAAATACTTCCTCCTCCATAAGCAAGAAGAATTTTTGTATGCGTTGGAACCAATTCATTTAGTTTTGCTATTTGTCCTTTTCCAAAGACATAATTTACAGGATTGTATAATTCGAAGTTTGTCATTATTTTATTTTTTTAAGTGGGTAAAGTTAGGTAAAGTCAAGGAAAACGATTGGTAAAGTAATGTTAAGAAATTACTTTTTATAAAAATTATTATGCGCCACATATTCCGCAACTTTATTGGGCAACATAGGAACTACATTTTTACCTTTTTTAATGCTTTCACGAATAAAGGTGGAAGACAATTCAATTACAGGCGCACCAACTCTGTGGATTTTCGGATGATTTACAAATTGCTCATCAATTTCACCTGAATTCACTCGTGGATAGACATAAATTTCGTGGTCTTGCAAAATCGCTTCATAGTTTTTCCATTTATGCAATGAATTCAAATTGTCTTCACCCATAATCAAGGAAAATTCATGCTTCGGAAATTTTTCTTGTAAATGTGCTAAAGTATTAACGGTATAATTGGGTTGCGCTAATTTGAATTCAATATCCGAAGGCTTTATTTTTGGAAAATCTTCTGTTGCCAAATGTACCATGTGCAATCTATGATAATCATCCAGTAAAGTGCTTTTCTTCTTATGCGGATTGTGTGGCGTAACCACCATCCAAATTTGATCCAAATCAGAATGCTCTGCCATGTGATTGGCAATAATTAAATGACCAATGTGAATGGGATTAAACGTTCCGAAATACAATCCGATTTTCATCTTTTTAGTGATTAGTAAACAGTGATTAGTGATTAGCTTTAAGTGTTTTAGAAAAAGCGTTAATCATTTTTGACTCTTCTTCAATTTGATTTAATAATTCTTGAAATAATTCCAAATTAGTAATAAAGTCTAATTCTTTCGCTATAATCAATTGAGTTTCAATTTCAAATAAAGAACCTCTAGCAATATCTAAAAAGTGACTAAATGATTTATCTGTATTTCTACCAAAGCCTTCAGCAATATTTGAAGAAATTGATATAGAAGCTCTTTTTAATTGACTTGAAAGCGCATACATTTCTTCTTGAGGAAAAGTTTTTACAAGTTGATAAACTAATTTTACAATTGTAATTCCTTTTTTCCAGATTAATAAATCTTTGTAGGATTTTATTTCATTCATGTTAAGCTAATTACTAGTCACTTTTTACTAATTACTCTTTACTAATAAAATCCTTTACCAATTTATAGGCATCTTCTTTTGCCACGTCTAAATCATAATTTTTAATGATGATATCAAATTGTGGTGCAGTAGCTAATTCAACAGAAGCTTTTGCGATACGCATGTTAATTTTGTCTTCACTTTCGGTCGAACGTTGTTTTAATCGGCGTTTTAGTTCGTCAACACTAGGTGGTTTTACAAATACAGCTAACGTTTCATTGGGAAATTTATGTTTTATTCGCAAACCTCCGGCTACATCTATGTCAAAAATTACGTGTTTTCCTAAAGCCCAGATGCGCTCTACTTCGGCTTTTAAAGTGCCGTAGAAATTATCGGTATATACTTCTTCCCATTCTACAAAATCTTCTGCCTTGATGTGCTTTTTAAATTCGTCCCAAGAAATGAAATAATAATCTTTTCCATGAACTTCTTCTCCACGTGGTTCGCGCGTTGTACAAGAAATAGAGAATTCTAAATTCAAATCGGGCTGGGCTAATAAATGCCTTACTATAGTTGTTTTTCCTGAACCTGATGGCGCAGAGAATACAAGTAATTTTCCTTTATTCATTGTGTTGTTGTTTTTGCCACGGATTAAGCGATTATAACGATTTTAATCCGTGAAAATTTGTGAAATCTGTGGCTTAAACTATAAAACGTTTAAAACTTGCTCCTTAATTTTTTCTAATTCGTCTTTCATCATTACTACCAATTTTTGCATTTCGGTATGGTTTGATTTTGATCCCATAGTGTTGATTTCTCTTCCCATTTCTTGGGTAATGAAACCTAATTTTCTACCATTAGCTTCTGTTCCATTTAAGGTTTCTAAGAAATAATTCAAATGGTTTCCCAAACGCACTTTTTCTTCGGTAATATCATATTTTTCTAAATAGAAAATCAATTCTTGTTCAAAACGATTTTCATCAACATTCACTTTTAGTTCATCTAAGGCCGTGCGTAAACGCGTTTTTACGGTTTCTACGCGCTCGGCATCATATGAAACCGCTTCGTTCATTAATTTTTCAATATTAGCAATTCTTAATTGAAACTCTTTCTCTAAAGATGCACCTTCATCTTTTCTAAAATTCGCAATATTTTCCAACGCTTCATCAATCACGCTTTGGATTTGTTTCCATTCGTTTGCATCGATTTCGTCACGCTCGGTTTTTAAAGCATCAGGCATACGAACGGCCATTTTTAATAATTCCGTTTCATCAGCATTTGGTAGTACGGCTTTCATTTGGTTCATGTAGCCATTTACAATTGGCACATTAATTTTTGAAGACGTTTCTTCGCCTGTAACTTCCACATAAAGCGAAAAATCTACCTTTCCACGTTCTAAACGTTGCGAAATTTGATTGCGTAAGCCCAGTTCCATTTCACGAAAAACAGAAGGCATACGTGTATTTAAGTCTAAACCTTTACTATTTAGCGATTTGATTTCTACGGTAATTTTTTTGGTTGGTAATTGCAAAGATGCTTTCCCAAAACCCGTCATGGAGTGTATCATAATTATATAAAATGTCGTCAAAGATATGAAAAGTTCTTAGTAATTAGTGAATAGTGAATAGTGATTAGTCTTTTCAAAAATGCTAATTACTAATTACTTGTCACTAGTCACTTTTTTCTGCGTTACCAAATAAACCCCAACAAATATTAACACCGCCGAAATCAATTTCACCAAACTCAAATCGTCTTTTCCTAAGCTTACTGCGAAAACAGTCGCAAATAATGGTTGTAAATAAATAAAAACCGCAACGGTTGTGGGTTTAAGTTCACGCATAGAAATTAAATTAAGCAAATAGGTTAAGAAGGTTGAAAACACGACTACAAAACCAATTTTCCAGAAAATATCCGTGGGTAAATGAGCAAAATCTATCGCTTGAAATTCGTTCCAACCAAAAGGTAGTACCATCAAAAACCCAAATGTATAAATCCATTTTACAAACGTAAATGCGTTGTATTTATCCATTAATTTTTTGACGATAATCAGATAAAATGCATAGGAAACTGCATTGATAAATACCAATACATTTCCTAATGAAGCATTTGTCGCATTTGCCATAGATTTTCCGTACAAAATTAACGTTATGGTTCCTGCTAAGCCTAAAATGATGCCCAACACTTTTCTGTTTTCCATGCGTTCTTTTATAATGAATGCAGATAAAACGAGTACAATCATCGGTGTGGTGACCATTAAAACGGCTCCCATAATGGGCGAAGTATAACTCAATCCTTTAAAAAAAGTAAGCATGTTTAAAGCTACGCCAAAAAATGCTGCTGCTATAATGCGAGAAAAATCTTGTTTGTCAATTTTTTCTTTGGGTCCGAAAAAGGAAATCAACCAAAATAACAGAACCGATCCCCCCACCCGCATGACAATAAATCCAAACGCGTCTACATATTTTGGCATAACATCTTTAGCAATCGTAAAAGTTACACCATAAATAATGGAAACTAAGGTAGCGGCAACTAAAGCCCAGCTTCTCTTACTCATTAGCTAAAAATTC
This sequence comes from Flavobacterium sp. 20NA77.7, assembly GCF_031326205.1. Taxonomy (NCBI): domain Bacteria; kingdom Pseudomonadati; phylum Bacteroidota; class Flavobacteriia; order Flavobacteriales; family Flavobacteriaceae; genus Flavobacterium; species Flavobacterium nakdongense. Next base: position 1,504,710 of record NZ_CP133721.1, read on the forward strand.
AATGGCTTTTTGGACTACCTTCGGGCTATTTCCTACAAAAATAGAAGGATTAATAATGATTACGGGACGAGCTAGAAAAGTATAGTGTTCTAAAATAAATCTTTTAAAATCGGCTTCAGATAATTTTTCGTCTTTTAAACCCATTTCTTTATATAACTTAGCTTTTTTACTGAAAAGAATTTCATAACTTCCTGTCAAGGCATACATTTCTTCTAACTGTTTGACTGAAATAGGCTCTTCTTTTATATCTTGAAATATAAAACCCTCTGTTTTAGGTAATGATTTAATGATTTTTTTACACGTATCGCACGTTTTTAAGTAATATATTTTTCGCATGGTCAATTTAAGTGAGAGTCTATTTAATAAGTAAATAATTATCTAATTCATCATAACTCATAAAAACTTCATAATGTCCTTTTTCAAATGAAGCTATCTCGTTTAGGTTATAATAAAAAGTAATTCCTTCAATAGTAAATAAAAGGGTATTAGCTAATTTAAATCTGTTGTTGGGAAAACAAAAACCTTGTGCATTGTAAGAAAGCGAAGGATTAATACCGTATTTTGCTCTAAATTTTAATTCTACTAATTGAGTAATCTTAAAAATAGAACTAAAAATATCTTCTGTTTTTAATTGTTTTCCTGAAATTTTATCAAATACAAGTGCTCTTTTATCTGCAAATCCATTAGATTCGCCGTAGGAAGAATAATAATTGATAACAATATTTACGAAATCTTCTGTTTCATATTCAACATTGGTTTCTAAATGGTATTCCCAGCTTTTTAACTTATCATTAGGCACTTGTTTTTTCACATCTTTATAGGAAGTGATAAAACTTGTAGTTAGGTCGTTGTAGTTACGTATTGTAAAATTATTATTTTCTATAAAACTTGAAATTTCTTTGATGTTTTCGAATATAATTTTATTTATACTGTCTGCATTTTTAGCTTCGACAACTTCCATTTGAATATTTGCAGAATTATAGTCTGAAGTTAATTTAGACGGATAATATGACGTATACGCTTTTCGTTCAAAAATAATTTTATTTGAACAACTCCAAAAGGAAATTACAAACAAGACAAGTACTGAATAAGAAGTATATTTTTTCATGATTATCCGCAACATGTTACCTAAATTATTTCATAGCAAAAATCAAGCCAAATAAATAAAAATCGGGGCAAACCCCGATTAGTATAATTATTCTTGACTAGCTAAATAACGCTCTGCGTCTAAAGCGGCCATACAACCTGTTCCAGCAGCTGTAATGGCTTGACGATACACATGATCTGCAGCATCTCCCGCTACAAAGACACCTGCTACATTCGTCTTAGACGTACCTGGAACATTTACTATATAACCTGTTTCGTCTAACGTAATAAAATCTTTAAAAATTGCGGTATTTGGTTGGTGTCCAATAGCTACAAAGAAACCCGTTGCAGGAATATCATGTTCTGCACTAGTTACTGAATTTTTAACTCTTACACCTGTCACAACTTGACCATCACCTAAAACCTCAACAGTAGAAGTATTGGTTAAAATTTCAATATTTTCTGTTTTTCTAACACGCTCTTCCATAATTCTTGAAGCACGGAATTTATCTGTTCGAACCAGCATAGTCACTTTCTTACACATTTTTGATAAATAATGTGCTTCTTCACAAGCACTGTCTCCCGCTCCTACAATAACCACTTCTTGATTGCGATAGAAAAAACCATCACAAACAGCACAAGCAGAAACACCACCGCCTAATTTTAAGTAATGCTGTTCTGAATCTAATCCTAAATATTTGGCAGAGGCGCCTGTAGAAATAATAATTGTTTGGGCGTGAATTTCCTTTTCATCATTAACCCAAACTTTATGAATAGGTCCCGAAAAATCGACTTTAGTTACCCAACCATCTCGAATATCCGCATTAAATCGTTGTGCCTGAGCCTGCAATTGCACCATCATTTCGGGCCCGCTTATTCCGTCTGGATAACCCGGGAAATTTTCCACTTCATTTGTAGTTGTTAACTGTCCTCCTGGCTGTGTTCCTTGATACAAAACAGGATTCATACTTGCTCTGGCTGCATAAATAGCTGCTGTGTAACCTGCAGGACCTGAGCCTATTATTAAGCATTTTACTTCTTCTATTGTTGACATAAGATTGGTGTTATTTTGGGCAAATATAAAACAATAAAACCCTAAATACAACTAAGAGAAATTCATTTTTCTAATGTTAAAATAGGTAAACCCTATGAGTCAATATATGCAATAATATTATAAAAAAAACTTTTTAACAATTGGCTAACCAAAACTAATTAATATGTACTTTTGTGTCATTAAAAATTCATTTATGATATACAAGTTTAGAGTTATCCTTGATGCCGAAGAAGACATTTTTAGAGACTTAGCGATAGAGTGCCATTCAACATTAGAAGATTTACACAATGCTATCGTCAATGCATTTGGCTTTGATGGCACAGAAACAGGTTCTTTTTTTACATGTGAAGACGATTGGACTTGGAACGAAGAAGACGAAATCCCTATGTTTGATACTGGTGATGTTCCGGGTGAAATCAAAACAATGGCCGATTTTGCTATTGATGACTTAATGCATCAAGACAATACAAAAATGGTTTATGTATATGATTTTTTCAATATGTGGACATTTTTCTTAGAATTAGCTGCAATTGAAACTCCCGAAGAAGGCGAAACCTACCCTACTTTACTTTTTGCTCATGGCGAATTACCAGCCGAAGCTATACAAAGTGGTTTTAGAGGCGGTGAAGTAACTGATGAGGATTTATATGGAGATTTTGAAGATGATTTAGACGAAGAAGACTATGATCTTTTTGAAGGTGATGATAGTTTTGAAGATATGGGATTTGAAGAAAACTGGAACTAATTAATATACACAATGATCAATTTATTTAATGCACACATTGAAAACCTATCCATTCATAGAGTAGGAAATAAAAGCCGAAACGAATCTATTTTTTTATCTGCCCAGCCTTATACGTTGAATGACGAAATAATGCCTCTTCTTAAAGAATACTTTTTTAAAGCGTTCAGAGAGAAAGAAGAAAACTATTATCAATTTGCACACGAAGTTGATTTAGAATATAACGAGTTATATAACTTTGCTACCGAAATTTTTGCAAATCCAACTCAAATCCACGAGGTTTCTAAAAAAATTACCACTCATTTATTTGAGCAATCTAATCACCCACATATAAAAAACGGAGAAGTTTATGTAGCGTATTTCACGAACACATCTATACAAAACAATGTAGTTGATGCTGTCGGTATTTTCAAAAGTGAAATCAAAACTGATTTTTTACAGTTTGAAGAACAAGAAGATAATTTAGAAATGGTATTACAACAAGGTATTAATTTAAATAAGTTAGATAAAGGTTGCATTATTTTTAATTTCAAAAAAGAAGAAGGTTACAAAATTTTATCTGTTGATAGCAATCGTTATGATTCAAAATACTGGTTAGAACACTTCTTAAATGTTGATGTTTTTCAAGACGAAACGTTCATGACCAAAAAATATTTACAATTTTGCAAAGACTTTGCTAAAGAAGTAGTACTCCCTGCAGAAGACAAAAAAGAAGAAGTATTGTTTATGAATCGTGCGGTAAATCATTTTGCTAAAAATGACGCTTTTGAAGAAACAGCTTTCTTAAATGAAGTGTTAGACAATCCAGATTTAATTCCTGAATTCAAAAATTACAAAGTAGATAGAGGTGCCAAATACAGCATTGAAGACGTATCTAGTTTTCCTATTGCAAACGCTGCCGTTACAGACATTCGTAAAAAATTACGAAATGTAATTGAATTAGACACCAATATTCAAATTAAACTTGATTTTGTTAACCCTGAAAGTGCCGAAAAATTTGTTGAAAAAGGTTGGGACGAAGAAAAACAAATGTACTATTATTTAGTTTATTTCAATAAAGAGCAAAAATCATAAGACAGTACTATTTTATATAAAACTATTTTAAATTCCTCAGCATAATGTGTTGGGGAATTTTTGTTTTAATTACGTATATTTGTGTAACAACTTATCTACTACATTATTATGATTCATAAAAAAAGTATAGTATCAAGACTCAAACGCTTTTGGAAAATCCTTGGTCCTGGTCTAGTAACAGGTGCTAGTGATGATGACCCTTCTGGAATTGCTACCTATTCTCAAGCCGGAGCAGCCTATGGACTAACAACTCTTTGGACTTCAATTGTAGCTTTTCCGCTCATGGCTGCTATCCAACAAATGTGTGCGAGAATAGGTGTTGTTACCACTCAAGGATTAACTGGCACCTTAAAAAAACACTATCCCAAACCTATTTTATATACTATGCTAATTTTTAGCTTTCCCGCAATAGTTATGAATATCGGGGCCGATATAGCAGGCATGGGGGCGGTAGGCAATTTATTATTTCCGAATATAGACGCTTCATTTTTTAGTGTATTTTTTACTATTTTACTATTAGGACTTATTATTTATTTACCCTATCAAAAAATAGCCTCAGCTCTAAAATACTTATGCATTGTAATGTTAGTCTATTTTATAGTTCCTTTTTTATACAAGCAAGATTTTAAAGAAATACTGAGCGCGACATTTATCCCTAAACTAACATTTGATAAAGAATTTGTTGCCATTTTAGTTGGTATTTTAGGGACTACTATCTCACCCTATCTCTTTTTTTGGCAAGCTTCTGTGGAGGTGGAAGAAATGAAAAACAAGAAAAAGCATATTGTTGTAAATAAAAAAATCATTCACGACATCAATCAAGATGTAGATTTTGGCATGACTTTTTCTGGATTTGTGATGTACTTCATTATTTTAACTACTGGAACGGTTTTATTCAAAGCAGGCATTCATCAAATAGACACTGTTGAACAAGCTGCTTTAGCTTTAAAACCATTAGCAGGCGATTTAGCCTACTTACTTTTCGCTGTGGGAATTATTGGAACGGGCTTAATAGCTATACCTGTTTTAAGCGGATCGCTTTCTTATATTTTTACTGAAACATTCGGTTGGGAACAAGGACTCGATAAAAAATTTCATGAAGCAAAAGGTTTTTATCTAATTATTGCTATTTCGCTAATTTTAGGATTATCACTTAATTATGTCGGTATATCTCCAATAAAAGCATTGATTTATACCGCCATTCTTTATGGTATTACCGCACCAGTACTCATTGCTATCATTCTACATATTTCAAATAACAAACAAATTATGGGTAAAAATGTAAATGATTTAAAAACTAATATTCTAGGATTTACCGCTTTAATAATTATGACAATTGCGGCTGGACTACTTCTTTATTTACAATTTTAAAAAATAAAAATTAACATTTGTTCGACATGTTTATCAATAAGATATCACGAAATTTAATTTAATACCTAAATCAATCATCTGTATTATCAACCAAATCTATTCGCTATGAAAAAAGCAATTGTTATAGGAGCTACTTCTGGTATTGGAAAAGCTTTGGCACGAGTATTAGCAAAAGAAAATTACAGTGTAGGTATTACAGGTAGGCGAACTCACCTATTACAAGAATTGAAAAATGAAAATCCAAGTGCTTTCTTTGATTACACTATAGATAATTCAGATTTAACAACTGTTAAAGAAAAACTTGAATCATTACAACAACAATTAGGCGAAATAGATTTAATTGTTCTCTCGGCTGGGGTAGGTTTTGAAAATCCAGATTTTGAGTTCGAAAAAGAAACACAAACCATTCAAACCAATGTTTTAGGTTTTACAGCTGTTGCAGAATGGGCGTATTCTTTATTTACAAAACAAAAAAAAGGGCACTTAGTCGTGATTTCTTCTATAGCAGGTTTAAGAGGAAATCCTGATGCTACAAGCTATTTCGCCTCAAAAGCCTACCAAATAAACTTTACGGAAGGCCTACAAAAAAAAGCAATTCTATCAAAATTACCAATTACAATAACAGACTGTAGACCTGGCTTCGTAGCTACTAAGATGGCACTAGGAGATGGTATTTTTTGGATGGCTTCACCAGAAAGAGCAGCACATCAAATTTATACAGCTATAAAAAGTAAACGAAAAGTTGCCTATATTACTAAACGTTGGTATTTAATTGCATTACTTTTAAAATGTGCACCAAAATTTCTGTATGCTAAATATAATTAACATAAATTTTGTAACATTCTATTTCCTTTGTAGTCTAATTCTGTAATCAAATTAAACATACCTTGGAAACAATATTAAAAATTTCAAACCTTCACAAGAAATACAAAAATGTTCATGCGGTTAACAACGTTTCGTTAGAAATTCACAAAGGCAATGTATACGGCATCTTAGGACCTAATGGCTCTGGAAAATCTACCACGTTAGGAATTGTCCTAAATGTAGTAAACAAAACTTCTGGCGACTTTGAATGGTTTGATGGAAAAAGCAGCACCCATGATGCCTTAAAAAAAGTGGGCGCTATCATTGAACGTCCAAATTTTTACCCGTATATGACCGCTGGTGAAAACTTAAAACTAGTTTGCAAAATTAAAGATATTCCGTTTACAAAAATTAATGAAAAACTAGAATTGGTAGGCCTTTTAGACAGAAAAGACAGCAAATTTAAAACGTTTTCATTAGGCATGAAACAACGTTTAGCAATTGCATCTGCCTTGTTAAATGATCCCGAAATATTAATTTTAGACGAACCCACAAATGGTTTAGACCCTCAAGGAATAAGACAAATTAGAGATTTAATTAATCTAATAGCACAACAAGGAACCACTATATTACTAGCTTCGCATTTACTGGATGAGGTAGAAAAAGTTTGCTCTCATGTCATTGTGCTTCGCTACGGCGTTACACTTTACCAAGGAACGGTTGATGGAATGCTTGCCAATGAAGGGTATTTTGAATTAGAAGCAGCAAATCAAGAAAAACTTATACAAGTTATTACAGCACATCCCGCGGTTGAAAAAACAGTACAACAAGATACTAAAGTATTAGTTTACTTAAAAAGTCCATTAGAAGCAGAAGAGTTAAACACGTATCTTTTTAATAAACAAGTTGTACTCTCGCATTTAGCTAAACGTAAAACAAGTTTAGAAGAACAATTTTTAAAATTAACAAACTAATTCGTAAAACCATAATTTAGATGAAACGGTTACTTAGCATAGAATTACAAAAAATTTGGCAAAATAGATCTAGTAAAATATTAGTTATACTCTATTTTGCTGTATTAAGCTTTATTGCACTTATTGCTTCTATTGAAATTGAAATAGGCCCCATAAAATTGTATTTTGCCGATATGGGCATTTTTAACTTTCCTTATATTTGGCATTTCAACACTTATATTGCTGCTTTTTTTAAAATATTTTTAGCGGTAGTAATTGTTTCCATGATGGCTAATGAGTACAGCTATGGCACCCTTAAGCAAAATTTAATTGATGGCATGAGTAAAAAAGAATTCATTTTATCAAAATTCTATACAATCTTATTTTTTGCGTTCATATCTACTGCCTTTGTTTTTAGTATGAGTCTGCTATTAGGATATTCTTTTTCTGCTTTTAACGAAATTGGAATTGTCTTTTCTGACTTAAGTTATCTAGTTGCCTATTTTATAAAACTAACTGCTTTCTTCACCTTTTGTTTATTTTTAGGTCTATTAATTAGAAAATCTGCCTTTGCGCTTGGTTTCTTATTTGTTTGGTTTATAGGTGAAAACATATCCTATGGTATTTTAGGAAGATTTGTTTTCAATGATTTTGATACAGCTTATCAAATTAAACGTTTTTACCCGCTTGAAGCCATGAATAACCTTATTGTTGAACCTTGGACACGATTAAAAGCAGTAAAAACATTAAGTTCTCAAATTGGAGAAGAAATCACCAAGCAATATAACGTTACATTTACTAATGTACTCATTGTAATTGGTTGGACGCTCATTTTCTTATTTTTATCTTATTATATCGTTAAAAAAAGAGATTTATAGTATCTTTGCGATGCTATGAAAAAAATAGTTTCCCTTATTCTCGTTTGTAGTTTTACAGCCGTTTTTGGACAACAAATAACTGTATCATCAAGCTATACCGCACAACAATTAGTGGAAAATATATTGATTAATAATCCATGTATTCAAGTATCTAATGTTTCTGTAAGTGGTGGAAATTTTACTACCGGAGAAAAAAGTTATGGCTATTTTAATGCTAACTCCACTATTCTTCCGTTTCAAGAAGGTGTTTTACTTACTACAGGAAAACTAAATAATGCTGTGGGCCCTAATTCAAATTTTGCTGATGACGGTGGAAGTATGGGATGGAATGGTGATTCAGATCTGAATACGGCACTAAATTTATCTAACACATTTAATGCAACAGTACTTGAATTTGATTTTGTGTCTTTAGCTAACAACATTCGTTTTGAATATATTTTTGCCTCCGAACAATATTTATCTAATCCATCACCCAATCAATGTAATTATACTGATGGTTTTGCTTTTTTACTAAAAGAAGCGACCGCTTCAACCTACCAAAACCTAGCGGTAATACCTAACACCGCAATACCTGTAAAAGTAAACACCGTTAGAGGAAATGGAACAATTTGTCCTGCAGCCAATTCGGCTTATTTTGACGCTTTTAATAATGGAAGTTACCCCACTACATTTGATGGACAAACAAAAATACTTACGGCACAAGCAACTGTTATACCTAACACGCCATACCATATTAAATTAGTAATTGCAGATGAAGGCAATTACAGATATGATTCAGGTATATTTTTACGAGCAGGCAGTTTTGATGCTACAAAATATCTAGGTGAAAACAGATTACTTGCAACCAATAATCCTTTGTGCGCAAATGAAACGCTTATACTTGACGCCACAGAAACAGCAGCCACAAATTACCAATGGTTTTTAAATGGCACAGCTATTAGCGGCGCTAACAACCCTACCTATACAGTAACACAAACTGGTATTTATAGTGTTGAAATAACTGTAAATACTACTTGTATAATTACGGGGCAAATTGAAATTGAAACTGCACCCAATTTAATACTAAATCAAACTTCTTTTTCGGTATGTGATACAGACACTGACGGAGTAGCGCCCTTTGATTTGAATGTAATAAAAAATCAACTGTTTACCAATTTACCAAGCAATATAAATATAGATTTTTACATTGTACCAAATGGATCAACACCACTTCCAATTACATTTACAAATACCGTCCCTTTTCAACAAACCATTTATGCGCTTATTACCAATTATCCTTCATGTTATACACCATATCCTATTCAACTAACCGTACATACATTTAGCACTTTATTTCCAACAGAAGTTAAATTAGTGTGCAACAATCAACCCATAGAATTAGTTGCTCCTTCAGGCTATTCAAATTACAATTGGAACACCAATCCACCTCAACAAAGTACTTCTATTTTTGTTTCAAATGCAGGAACTTATATGGTGAATTTTACAAATAGTAATGGTTGTTCGCAATCAAAAACCTATCTTGTTGAAACTTCAGAAATCGCTTTAATAGAAGATATTGAAACGACTGACTTTGAAGATGTTACACAAGCAATGATACGTGTTTCGGGAAATGGCATTTATGAATATGCGATTAACGGAAGTCCATTTCAAAACACCCCGTTTTTTACACTAACCGAACCTGGAGAATACACTGCCATAGTGAATGATACAAGAGGATGCGGAAGTGTGTCAAAAACGTTTTATGTATTAAATTATCCTAAATTTTTTACCCCAAACGGAGACAGTTACAATGATTTATGGCAAATTAAAAATTTAGACAAAAAAGGATGGGGTTCTAGTAAAATTTATATTTTTGATAGATACGGTAAATTACTCAAACAGTTAAAACCGGCAGAAGACGGTTGGGATGGTACATTCAACAACCATAACCTTCCCGCAACTGACTATTGGTTTGTGTTAGCCTTACCAAATGGCAAAACAATACGAAGTCATTTTACCTTAAAACGTTAAAATAAAAACCAAATGAGAAACGTATTTTTTATTTTTATTGGAGGAGGCCTTGGAAGTACACTTCGGTATGCTATTAGTTATTTTTTTGCTAAAAATCAAGGAAATCAATTTCCTTGGGCTACCTTTGTAGCAAATGGATTAGGCTGTTTAGTAATTGGTCTCCTTTTTGGATACTTCCAAAAAAATAATGTACAAAACGACAGCTTAAAATTATTTTTAACCGTTGGTTTTTGCGGTGGATTTACTACGTTTTCGGCCTTAAGTCTAGAAAATTTCCAATTCATTCAAAATCAACACTATAATTTAGCAACAATCTATACAACAACCTCATTAGTTATTGGCTTACTAGCCGTTTACGCAGGTTTTAAACTATCAAATTAATGTTAGAATCACATCAAATAAGCACACTCAAGTCACTTTTAGAAACACCTAAACGTATTAGTATTATTCCGCACAGAAATGTGGATGGTGATGCTATGGGTTCAACTCTTGGACTTTACAACATTCTCAAACAACTCAACCATCAAGTTACTGTAGTGGTGCCAAACGACATTCCTGAATACTTAAAGTGGCTTCCAGGAACAGACAATACAATTGTATTTGAAGGGAACGAAACAAACAACGCGACTAGAATTTTAGAAGAAAGCGAACTCATTTTTACGTTAGATTTTAATGCATTGCATAGAACAGGAGAGCAAATGGAACGTGTTTTAAAAACACTACCCGCTACTTTTGTAATGATTGATCATCATGAAAAACCAGATACCTATGCCGCATTTACATTTTCGAGCACCACGTATGGTTCAACGTGTCAAATGGTATATGACTTTATCCAAGATTTAAACCTAAGCCACTACATAAACAAAGACGTGGCAAATTGTCTATATACAGGAATTGCAACAGATTCTGGCGGATTTAGATTTCCAAGAACAACAGGCGACACGCATCGTATTGTAGCAGATTTAATTGACAAAGGTGCCGAAAACACCCAAATCTACATTAACTTGTATGACAATTCTAACTACAATCGCTTACAATTATTAGGTCGTGCTTTACAAAACCTACGTGTATTACCTCAATACAACACCAGCTATATTGCGCTTTCACAAGATGATTTAGACGAATTCAACTATGAAAAAGGCGATACGGAAGGTATTGTAAATTATGGTTTAACAATAAAAGATGTTGATTTTACTGCTTTTTTCTCTGAAAATAAAGATGAAAAAATAATTAAAATATCGTTCCGCTCACAAGGCGACTTTGATGTAAACCAACTTGCACGTAAACACTTTAATGGTGGCGGGCACATAAATGCAGCAGGTGGCAAATCTTTTGACACTTTAGAAGAAACAATCAATAAATTTATTGCTATTTTAGCAACTGAAAAAAAATAACTATGTTTTTAAAAAACTATTTTACTTTATTCCTTTTGGGAATAGCACTTACAGGCTGTTCAGAGCAACAAGCCCGTAAACCTATTTCACAATCTACAGGAACTTTTATGAAAGAATCTATCAAGAGAAATAAAAAATTGGTAGCTAATGAAGAAGATTTAATTAAAAAAGAAATTAAAAAAGATACAGCACACGCCTATATTGCCTCTGAAAAAGGATATTGGTACACTTACGAAACCTTAGGAGAAGGCAAAACAGCTCCTGTTAGAGGAGATATTGCTTATTTTGATTATGAAATTACAGATTTGTATGGAAATGTAATTTATTCAAAAGAAGAATTAAAACCACAAACCTACTACGTAGACAAAGAAAATATCATGATTGGTTTAAGACACGGTATTAAACTGATGCACAAAGGCGATAAAGTGAAATTCTACTTTACTTCGCATTTAGCGTATGGCTATCATGGTGACAACGATAAAATTGGCACTAACCAACCGATAATTTGTATTGTAAGTTTAACAGATATTAAAAAAGACGAATCACAACCTTAACATTATGCGTAACTTAATTAAAATTACTAGTTTATTTACAGTAATAAGTATGTTGTTCAGTAGCTGTAAATCAGACACAAAAGAAACCAATCTTTCTGATGGAATTTATGCTGTGATTGAAACCTCTAAAGGTGACATTACAGCCCGATTAGAGTATGAAAAAACACCTTACACAGTAGCCAACTTCATTACCTTAGCAGAAGGAAAAAATGAATTTGTGGAGTCTAAATTCAAAGGTATTCATTATTATGACGGACTTACCTTTCACCGCGTGGAAATGAATCCACCCGTAATACAAGGAGGAGATCCTAATGGTAACGGGAGTGGTGGCCCAGGGTATAAATTTAAAGACGAATTTCACCCAAGTTTAAAACATTCAAAAATTGGGATGTTATCAATGGCAAATGCGGGACCTAACACAAATGGTTCACAATTTTTTATTTCGTTAGATGAAATTCCTTATTTAGATGGTGCACACAGCGTTTTTGGCGAAGTAGTGGAAGGATTAGATGTTTTACCAACCATTACGGTAGGTGATGAAATTATAGCTGTAAATATCATTCGAAAAGGAACAAAAGCAAAGAAATTTGATGCCGTAAAAACATTTAATAAGTACTTTAAAAAAGAACAAGAAGCCCAAAAAGAAATAGAACAACAAGTAGCCGAAATTAAAACTAAAAAAGCGGCCTTGTTCCAAGATGTACAAAAAACAGGGACTAAAACCAAATCAGGTTTAATCTATAAAATAATTCAAAAAGGTACAGCCAAAAAACCCGTATATGGCAATGAAGTATTCGTTAATTATGCAGGATTTTTTGAAGATGGCAGGCTATTTGATACTAATATTGAAGGTGTTGCCTCACAATTTGGTAAACTAGACCCAAGACGAGCGGCTCAAAAAGGATATGCGCCTATGGCAGTATTAATAGGAGACCAAACAGCTATGATTCCTGGCTTTATTGAAGCTATAGAAGTATTAAAGTTTGGTGAAAAGATGGTTGCCATTATCCCAAGCCACATAGGGTATGGTAAAAGCGGTGCAGGAGAAATACCGCCAAACACCACCCTTTATTTTGAAATTGAATTAATAAACAAGTAAATCTCACGTCATATGAACTTAAAAAATTTATTTTTAACCTTAGTAACTGTAGGTATCGCATTTGGACAAACCAAAAAACCTGCCCCTGCTCCACTTCCTTATACAAAAGTACCGGGATTGTATGCAGAACTTCATACCAACAAAGGTAAAATTGCACTGCAATTAGAATACACAAAAACACCTGTAACCGTTGCAAATTTTGTAAGTTTAGCGGAAGGTAAAAACCCTTTTGTTGCAAACGAATTAAAAGGAAAACCGTATTATAACGGACTTAAGTTTCACCGCGTTATTCCTAACTTTATGATTCAAGGAGGTGACCCAAAAGGCGATGGCTCTGGCGGACCAGGATACAGCTTCAAAGATGAGTTTGACCCTAGTTTAAAACACGACAAACCAGGAATTTTATCTATGGCAAATGCAGGACCAAAAACCAATGGTTCACAATTTTTTATTACCCATAAAGACACCCCTTGGTTAGACAACAAACACAGTGTATTTGGCCATGTTGTAGAAGGACAAAAAATCGTTGATGCTATTGCACAAAATGATATTATTGAAAAAGTAGTCATTGTAAGAGTAGGTAAAGAAGCTAAAGCGTTTGATGCTGCAAAAACCTTTTCAGACTACTATAATGCAAAAGCAGAAGAAGATAAAAAAGAAGCTGCTGCCAAAGAAGCTTTAAAAGCACAAGCCTTAAAAGAATTTGAAAACGCAGCTACAACACCAAGTGGCTTAAAATACATTGTGCTAAAAGAAGGAACAGGTGCTATGCCTTTGGCTACAAGCAATGTAAAAGTACATTACACAGGCATGCTACTTGACGGTAAAGTATTTGACAGCAGTGTGCAACGTGGCGAACCAATTGATTTCCTTTTAAACCAAGTGATTAAAGGCTGGACAGAAGGTGTACAATTAATGAAAGAAGGTGCAAAATACAAATTTTATATCCCATCAAATTTAGCCTATGGCGAAAGAGGCGCTGGTGGTGTTATTCCTCCAAATGCCGATTTAATTTTTGAAGTTGAACTATTAAAAATTAACCAATAAGCCTAAAAAACACATTATACATGCCTGTTTCATTTTTTGGAGCAGGCTTTTTTAGTGCTATACAAAACCTGTCCCGCTGTACGCAGTACTCGGTACTTCGCTCCCATCGGGGCTAGAATACACGTATCGTTTTCATAACACTTTTTTTTATTTGAAAATGAGACAATGTGCCAATTTGAAAATTCCTAATTCCTAATTCCTAAATTTAAAACTTTTCACATTCAACCATCAACATTCAGACTTTAGATTTTTTTTACTTTTTACTTTCTCCCATAACCCATAATCCATCACCTTACTGTCAAAATTTTCTTGTATTTATAAAAAATATAATTAAATTTGTGTTAGAGCAGAGACAACTTAACTAAATTCTCCTTCGGAGAACTTCGTCAAGCCGCCTCTGCGTTAGCCGTCAGTTTACCGCAACCGCAAAAAAACAACGAAATAAAGACTATTAATGAAACTTAAAATCATAATTTCCTTTTTATTTATTTTATCAAATCAACTTTTTTTTGGACAAAATAAAGTTGTTGATAGCTGTGATTTAAATTCTAAAAATATTCAATGGAAAGCTTCTTTTGAAAATGAAGCAACATTAGAATTAAAATTGAAACTAATTCGTGAAAAAATTATTTCTGATTCAATTTACAGAGAATACAAACCAAAAATAATTACAAAATGTACTCCGACATTATATTCTGAATCAATTGACAGAAATGGAAACAATTGTGGCGTGAAAATACTTTTTGTCTTGAAATATATAAAAAAGAAATCTATAATTTTAGACTTAAACAAAAATCCTGAATACTTATTAATTGTAGAAAAACTAAATGGAGTTTATATCAATAAAATTTATTCGATTTTTGATAATAGTGCTCAAGTTTTATATGGAATTTATGGAAAGTCAGGCGTTGTAATTTTAACAACTGAAAATAGACAACTCGCAAAAGAGATTAAAAAACTTATAAATAAAACAGAAAAAGAAAAGAAATAATAAAATCGAACGGCTAACACAAGTTTTGTTAGCGGTCATGCTGGAAAAACCCTTTTAATTTGACACTTAAAACAATTTAGTTTTGATGAAAAAAATTTCATTTACGAAAATATCATTTTACTTTTCGATAGCAATTTTAAGCTGTTTCGTTTTAATGTTTTTACTAATAACTATTTTCCCTTCACCGGCAGTTTGCGAAGGATTAGCAGATTTGTTCACAATCGTTGGCGGAATTATAGGAGTATTGGGTTTTTCATTTGCAATTGCAGGTATCAAAGAACCAAATTCAATAAAGAAGTGGATTGGAATAATTGTTAACGCAATCATGGCATTTGTTTTAATACAATATTTACTGATTAGTAACGCCATCAGCTAACAACGATTTGCTTCAATGGCTACTTTCGGATTTTCCGTAGGAAAATCCGCTGCTGAATGGAATGTTTTGTTATATTTGTAATGGTTTGGTGTTGGTGAAACACCACTTCATAAAGCCAAAAAGATTATTCACTTCTAATTAAAATCATGAAAAAATTAAGTTTCTTATTCTTATTTGTTTTTTTAATTACAGCTAATCAAAAGTTACAATCTCAAAATTTAGAAAATGAATTTAAATTATCGAGTTCAGAGTTTCAAATATTATCATTTGATAAAAATTGGAATTGGATTTTTGAAAACGGAACACCAACATCTATCGATAATAATGAGCTAATTAAAATAGAGAATATTCTAAACGATATTGTGAAAGAACATAATAAGAAAGAAAGATTGGTGTTAAACGAACACAATAAAAAATTTCCAAATAATTTCAAGAAACAAACAGGTTACGAAATCAGTTTAGAAAATAAAATGCGACAATATGTACCAATTTTAAATGAAAAAGGAGAAAAAGAAATTTGGATAAATTTTTTTTGTGATAAACCAAGAAATGATGAATGGAAAACTTTTCCTAGACAAGTTAAAGATGGAGGAAATTGTTATTTTAGTGTGAAAATAAATCTAACTCAAAATACATTTAAAGAATTAATTATTAATGACTATTCCTAATCTAGTCGATATACAACAGCCGTAACTATTGCACAATCACCTTTTTTCTTTAAATCCTTATATCCTTTTAAACAAATAACCAAATCATATTGATTAAACAAAACTTAGGATCAAAACCCCAAATAAGTTGTAAGATAATGACAGCTGTGGTTATGATAATTGGTTTTTTATATTTTATTACAATTTCCTTCATTTCAGTTCGTTTTTAGTTGAGAAAAAACATAATACATTTCAGAAGCAATCTGTAAACTGCGTTCCGCGTATTTTTCGTTCATGAGTTCGGTACCGTCAAAGGCTTTTGGGTCATCGTATTTGATGGGAAAACGGGCCTCAGCACCAAAAACCATAGGACAACCTTTATCGGCATTGTTACATGTCATGATAGCTGCAAAATTCTTTTTCGGGTTAAAATCATCAAAATAAACTTTTGAAAAACAGATGATGGGATGTTGGTTCGCAGCAAATTTTATCGCGTAAACTGGATTTTGCTCTTCGCTTACCTTCTGAATTTCAAAACCTTGATTGAATAATATTTCAGCTACTTTTGGAAATAGTGCTGTTGCTTCGGTTCCACCAGAATAACAAAAAACATTCTTAATTCCAAAATGAAATGCCATTGTTTGTGCCCAAATTTGTGCCAAATGACTTCTTCGTGAATTGTGCGTACAAATGAAATTTAATCGGATTTCTTCGCTTAAATTGATTTTGTTTTGAATGTAGTCAATCAATGGAAGTAACACTTCTTTGCGTGATTCTGAAATTGAAATTTCTGAAATAAATTTGATGGTTATTGACAACTTTTCAAGCATTTTTAACTCATATTAATAATAAAATTTAACAACAGCTTGTATTAGGAGAACAACAAGGGGTTTCTTTTGGTTTCCACTCGCCCGTTACTGGTTCCATTTTATCAGCTGGAATTCCACAATGATCTTGTGCCAAACAAGTAGTTTGCTTTGAAGTTAAATAAAAAATCCCATTTTGGAATTCAATACCAAATTTACCAATCGTTTGAGTATCTTGATACTCTACTTCCAATTCAAAATCAGCATTCTCAAATAATTTTTCAGAAGCACGAATGATTTTATGTACTTTTTCAGATGTTAATCGGTGTTCTAGATCGCCTGCAAACCAGACTTGAAATGTGATTACTTTTTCCTCACGCACTACATTCCCGCAATCAATAATTTTTTTGGTCAACAAACCCATTTCGGTAATATGAAAATGAGGCGGTACAAAAGTGCCATTAGGCAACTGAATTGTAAATTCTTGAACCGAATTGATACTTGTTATAAATTGAGATAGTTTCATATATGTAAAAGTTAATTTGTTAGCGGTCATATATGTTATGCTTCGCCAGTTCGACTTCGTCTCGAGTCGCCTTTTATTTATTGGTATTTGCTTACGCAAACTAGTTGTTTATGGCGATTTCATTTTTTTAGGTAATTAAATTAGTGAGAGTGTTAACAACATTTGTTTTTGAGCTTATGGCGAATTATTCCAAAGTGATTTTCTATTTTATCAATCGTTTCTAGATTAATGCAATAGCAAATAGATTTTCCTTCAATAGTTCCCTGAATAATGTTGGCATTTTTTAATTCTTTCAAATGTTGAGAAATAGTTGGTTGTGCTAACGGCAACTCATTCACAATATCGCCACAAATACAAGTATCAACCTTAACTAAATATTGAATAATAGCTATTCGAGCAGGGTGTGCGAGTGCTTTAAACATTTGAGCCAATTCATTTTGCTCGTCAGTAAAAAAATCTGATTTGGTGATTCCCATGTTTTATATTTTAATATTGCAATATTACGATAATAAGTTAAATAAAAAAACGATTTATATAAAAATGTTTTTAATACCATTTACGTTTTTTGAAATAAATAACCATGGCTATTAAAAGCAACGTCATCAAGCTCATAATGATGAAATAGCCGTATTTCCAATGGAGTTCGGGCATATTGTCAAAATTCATTCCATATACACCAACGATAAAAGTCAATGGCATAAAAAACACAGAAACCACCGTTAGCGTTTTCATGACTTCATTCATTTTATGGCTTTGCATCGAAAAATAGAAGTTTGAAGCTGCATCTAGGGCATACAAATCGCCCTCAATTTGATCTAATAATTCTAAACATTTTTGATGTAAACGGGCAAAAAAGGTATAATTTTCAGAGGCAATGGCATTAAACACATCGTCATCTTTCATACTTTTAATCGAATATAACGAATCGCGCAGGGGCACAATAGAACGCTTTAAAAAATTTAAATTGTCTCTATGTGTTTCAATATCTTCTAAAATATTTTTTGTGGAAGTTGTTTTGGCTAAATCAATAATCTTATCAATTTTATGTTCTTCATTTTCTATCGTGATGAAAAAGTTTTCCATAACAGCATCAAGTAATAAATACAATAGATAATCTGCTTTTCTTGTACGTACGATTCCCGAACTTTGTCTTAATCGTTCTCGAATGTGTACAAAAAAGCTGCTTGGCTTTTCTTGAAATGAAAACAACATGCCGTCTCTCAATATAAAACTAACTTGTTCTACATCAATTGAATTAGTATTATTTATTGGCAATAAAGATTTGATCGTAAAAAATAACGAATGCGGATATTCGTCTATTTTAGAACGTTTTAAAATATTTAAAATGTCACTTAAAATAAAATCATCAATATTAAACTTCTGTCCAATTTCTTTAATCAGTGTAATATCTGCCAAACCATGAACATTGAACCAATTGGTTTTAGATTGATCTAAATATTTATCAATTTGACTTAACTTAATATCGTGGTATTCGGCAAGTGTATGCGCATCATAAACAAATAATTGCATAGCCGATTTTTCATCTTTATGCTTTCCTGTATATTCCACTAATGACGGAAGGACTTTTCTTCCTTTTTTATAGATTAATTTTCGCACTTCGTCTAAAATAGTTACTTTTATGCTTTACAAATATAACGAAAAAGACGACATGGCAATTCGTCTTAATGTTGTTGTATCAAAATTTTTATCATGCAAACACTCATCATCAATATCAAGCAACTACTTCAAGTACGAGAATCGGGTATTTCAAAAGTTTCTGGGGCTGAAATGGCAGTGCTTCCACACATCGAAAATGCTTTTTTACTTATCAAAGACGACAAAATAAGCGCTTATGGAAAAATGGAAGATTGCCCTAAAGAAACGAATTGCACTGTTATTGATGCTTCAGGTAAAATTGTATTACCCTCGTTTTGTGACAGCCATACCCATATTGTGTATGCAGGGAATCGAAGCGGTGAATTTGTAGACCGAATTAACGGATTATCCTATGAAGAAATTGCCGCTCGAGGTGGTGGTATTTTAAATTCGGCTAAAAAACTAAATGAAACTTCTGAAGAGGAAATCTATGAGCAATCAAAAAAACGTTTAGAAGAAGTAATGTTGCAAGGTACAGGTGCCGTAGAAATAAAATCAGGGTATGGTTTAACTGTCGAAGGCGAATTGAAAATGTTGCGCGTAATTAAAAGATTAAAAGAAAACTATCCCATAGCAATTAAGGCTACCTTTTTAGGTGCACATGCTTTTCCCAAGGAATATAAAGAAAATCATGAAGCCTACATTGATTTAATTTGCAACGACATGCTTCCTAAAATTGCAAAAGAAAATTTAGCTGATTACATTGATGCCTTTTTAGAAACAGGTTATTTCAGTGTAGCAGAAACCATTAAAATTATGGAAGCGGGAAAGAAATATGGATTAAAACCTAAAATTCATGTCAATCAATTTACAGCTATTGGCGGAATTAAAGCTTGTGTGAATCAGAGCGCTTTAAGTGTTGATCATCTTGAACTTGTTACAGATGAAGATATTGAAGCATTACAAGATAGCGATTGTATGCCAGTTGCACTTCCTAGCTGTTCTTATTTTATTAGCATTCCTTATACACCCGCCCGACAATTACTTAATGCTGGCTTACCTTTAGCTTTAGCTTCTGATTTTAATCCAGGAACCAGCCCAACTGGAAATATGCATTTTGTAGTAGCAACTGCTTGTATTAAAATGAAAATGACTCCTGAAGAAGCTATCAGTGCAGCAACGATTAACGGTGCTTATGCCATGGGATTGAACGATACTCACGGTAGCATTACAGTAGGTAAAAAAGCGAACTTTATCATCACAAAACCGTTGCATAGTTTTTATGAAATACCGTATTGCTTTGCCACAAATTTGATTGACAGTGTATGGGTTAATGGGGAACAATTTAACCGCTAAGTTCGTAAAGTATACAAAAACATAGCTAACCTTACGTAATCTTTGCCTCTTTGCGGTAAAAACAAAATCAAAAATCAGCTTCTACTAAAAATTCTATTTGTTTTCCAGTTATAGGATGGGCAAACTGAATCCACTCGGCATGAAGATGCAACCGATTTGCTTTTGTGCCATATAAATCATCACCCACAATAGGAATGTTTAATCCAGAAGCATGTGAAGCATGAACACGCAATTGATGGGTACGTCCAGTAATGGGGTAAAAATGAATGCGCGTTTGTTTATTTTTTATAGAAAGCACTTCAAAATGCGTTTGTGCGTGTTTACCGTGTTCGTAACAAACCAATTGTCGGGGTCTGTCGTCTAAATCTACTCTAAGCGGTAAATCAATAGTTCCTTTTGGTTGTTTTACAATACCATCAAGCAAGGCTACATATCTTTTTTTAATCGTTCGGTCAATAAATTGACGTTGTAATTTTACATACGTTTCTTCATCTTTAGCTACCAACATAATACCCGAAGTAGACATATCTAATCGATGTACAATTAAGGGTCCTGTAGCATCTGGATGGCTGTCTCTTATCCTTTGATATACAGAATCAGCTATTGTTTTTCCTGGTACTGATAAAAATTCTGCTGGCTTATTTATGATAAGTAATGCGTCATCTTCATACACAATTTCAAGTTGCTTACCCGCTGCAGGATTTTCCATTAATGGATTAGCTTCTAATGCTAAGCCTTTTAGCATGTGCCCCATTAAAATAGGTTCGCACTTACTTTTACAAGAAGGATAAAATTGTTTATGTTTTCTTATTTCAGATTTTGGCGATTGCCCCCACCAAAACTCAGCCATCGATATGGGTTTCAAATCATGTTGAAAAGCATAATGCAACAATTTTGGTGCGGCACACTCCCCTGCTCCAGCGGGCGGATTATCATTAAAAATTCCACCTAAGCTTTTTGTCTCTTTATTTTTATTTAAAAAAGCATATTCGGCAAACAATAAGTGTTGTAAAGCCGCTGACTTTTGTTTTCTTAGCTCTTTTAATTTGTTGATTTCATTGACAAATTGCTCATACTTGTTTTTCAATTCTTGTAAACGATAGTCCCAGTATTTTGTCATGTTTTTCAACAAGACTTTTTCTTTAATGCTTTCATTACTCCAACTTACTTGCATGATATGAAACAAAAGTGGCTGTGCCAACCTATCAAATAGTGCTCTATTTTCATCACGTGT
Organism: Flavobacterium sp. 20NA77.7; assembly: GCF_031326205.1. Lineage (NCBI taxonomy): Bacteria > Pseudomonadati > Bacteroidota > Flavobacteriia > Flavobacteriales > Flavobacteriaceae > Flavobacterium > Flavobacterium nakdongense. Next base: position 1,526,308 of record NZ_CP133721.1, read on the forward strand.
TTTTTTCTGTTGTTGAATTTTTTGTTTTTGCTCATCTATACAAATAGTAGCCAAATTTGTTTCTCTTTCAAATTTCTTTTTACACAGCAAAAAATTAGGGTCTTGTTCTAACGTTTCAATTTGTAAATTAATTGCACTAATTATTTCTTCTTCTTTTTTAAAGAATCCTTTTTCGTCTAACATATCAAATACCGTAGGAACAAAATAAGGCAAATGATTTGATGCTGCTAATTTTCCAGAAAAAGCCCATAAATAGCCTATTTCTCCTTCTTTATTTTGGCACACCAAAACACCAAACATTTTACCTATTACCAAGCCTTTTTGCTCTTCAACTAAGCCAAAATTATGTTCGAAATCAGTTTGTGTTTCTAAAAAGTCTTGCAGTGCTTTTGAGGCAATCAAACTTAGTTCATGAGGTTGATAATAAAAGGGAAAGGTAAATTTTTCGGGTAATGAAATTCCTGAAATATCCGTTTTAAAAGGTTGGAAAAGTGGTGGCATCTGCATGGCGCAAAATTAACCATTATATATGAGAATAAAAAAATCCGTTTACTTTTCAGCAAACGGATTTCTATAATTAGTAAAGATGTCAAATTATTTCTTCAAATGTGTATCAAAATAATCAGCAATTTTAGCATACATATGAATTCTATCTTTTCCACTTACATTGTGCTCGTGATTTGGGTACAAGAAATAATCTACTTGTTTACCTGCTTTAATACATGCTTCAATAAAATTCATACTATTTTGCTGTACCACAACAGGGTCTTGCGCACCGTGAATAACCAATAAACGACCTTTTAAATTTTTAGCTTTATCGATTAAAGAAGCCTTCGCATATCCTTCAGGGTTTTCTTGTGGTGTATCCATATAACGTTCTCCATACATGATTTCATAATATTTCCAATCAATTACTGGTCCGCCAGCAACACCTACCTTAAACGTATCTGCTTGACTTGTCATTAAAGTAGTTGACATGAAGCCGCCAAAACTCCAACCAAAAACACCTATTTTATCAGTATCTACAAACGTTTTAGATTTTAAAAACTTAATACCTTCCATTTGGTCTGCCATTTCATTTACTCCTAATTGTCTATGATTTACTTCACAGAATTTTTTACCACGAGCATCACTTCCTCTGTTATCCATTGTAAACACAATGTAACCTTGCTGAGCCATATATAAATCGAAATAACCCGCACCAGACAACCATCTGTTTGTTACTAATTGGGCATGAGACCCGCCATATAAATATACCATCACAGGATATTTTTTTGTGGCGTCAAAATTTGATGGATAAATAATTCTTCCATTTAAAGGTGTTTTTCCATCTGCAGAAGTCAATGTAACTAATTCAATTTTTGGCAAGTCAATTTTTCCAACAAAAGGATTTTCAGCCTTTACTAAGGTCGTATTAACCATTTTATTTTTGATATTCAAAATTGAAATTTCATTTGGCGTAGTAGCATTGCTATATTGGTCTAAAACCATTGTTCCGTCTGAGGATACAGAAGAATTATGTATTCCAGATACCGAAGTCAATTGTATTGATTTCCCCGATTTTAGATCTACTTGATACAATTGTCTGTCTAAACCATTGTTAGCTGTTCCTATGTAATTTAGTTTAGTATTTGTAGCTTCAAATCCTAGTACATTGGTAACTACTACGTCTTTAAACCCTAAATTTTTAAGCAATTTACCCTCTGTAGTGTATAGATACATTTGGTTATACCCATAAAAATCGGTTTGGTAAATAAATTGTGTTGGATTGTTTGGCACAAACATTAATGCATGCTGAGGTTCTACCCATGTTGTAGCTTTTTCTTCAAACAACGTTTTTACAAATGCACCTGTTTGCGCATCATATTTATTTAATTTTAAATGATTTTGCTCTCTATTTAAAACCCCAACGTAAATAAATTTACCTGAAGGATCCCAAGTAACCATTGTTAAATATTGCTCTTTAGACTCACCTGTTTGAAGCGTTACTTTTTTACCAGAAGCTATATCATAAATAACAAGCGTTACGTGTTCGCTTGTCATTCCCGCCATAGGATACTTACCATTTTTATTTATTGCCTCGCGCTCATTCCAATTAATTATTGGATAATCACCTACCATTGTTTCATCTTTACGATAATACGCTAATTTTGAGCCTGTTTCATTCCACCACATGCCGCTATGAATCCCAAACTCTTGACGGTGTACGTAGTCAGAACCATTTACGATAGCTTTATTTTCATCATTAGTAACTTCTATAACTTTTCCTTGTGCTAAAGAAATTCTAATGTTATTATCTTTTAGCCAAGCTACTTGATTGTTTTTAGTATATTTTGCCTGACTACCTTCAGCTGGATAACTGATAACGTTAGTTATTTGCTTAAGGGCAACATCAAAAGAAATTTTATAATTAGAAGTTTTACCCGAAATTTCTGTTTCAAAAATCGTATTTGTTATCCAAGAAATTGTAGTGGGAAACGTGCGTAATGAAAATTCATCTGTTGGAAATTTTGATTTTAAAGCAGTTTCTAATTCTGATTTTGTTAAAAGCACAGATTCTTTCCACGCATTTGAAGCGTTTTTTTCAATTAAATTAGAATAATCTGAACTTATGTATGTAATAGCCTTACTATCTTTTTTCCATTGATGTGCAATTAAAGTTGTAGGTGCATATTTTCTTGGTCCCATAACCGTTTCATCTATGGTGAACTTCTGAGCAAAAGCAAAACTTCCTACTAGAAGCAAGCTCCAAACATATTTTTTCATAGTTTAATTATATTTGTTAATCTATATTAGAATTAAAAAGTACATTTTTGTTACAAAAAAATCCGATTCATTTTGGAATCGGATTTTAAATTAGTGCTATTTTATTTTATAAAATTTTTGCGAAATTTTCCTTCATTAGAAATAAATTCTATATGATAATAACCTGCATTAAAATCAGATAAATCAATTGATAATTTTGGGGCTATAAATTGTTTAATAACTTGTCCTAAAGAGTTGTATATGATAATTTTATCAATACATACCCATTTATTAAATGAAAAATTTAATTCGTTTTTTACTGGATTCGGAAACAAAGTAACTTCATCATTTGCAAAGCTATCTGAACTTAAATTGCAATCTGAATTTGTACTAAATTGAACATTATTTTGTGGAGGTCCCGAAAAAAAACCCATATTTTCATTATCGTCTAAACAAACCATTTGTAAAGCAGGGCAACCTAAAAACATAACACAAGTATAATCACTTCCAGGAAATGGAAAAACAAGACACATATTTAACACATTATTTCTTAAATTGATGAATTGTAAATTTGGATTGTTACTAAAATTGCCTTGCACAAAACCCGTTGTACTCAAATCCAAGGATTGTATAAGATTGTAAGAGCAATTAACTTCGGTTAAACTTGGTAAATTGTTTAAAGTCAAATTAATAATTTGATTTGAATTACACAATAAAGATGTTAGTGTATTATTGTTTTGAAAGCTTAACGTTGTTAAATTATTGCTACTACAATTCAGTTTTTGAAGATTTGTAAAATTTTCAATGCCATTTAAACTATTTATATTTTGATTAAAAACTAAAAGTCTGATGACATTTTGTGCTTCCATTAATTCAATTTCATTATCATTATTTACGTCCGCATCTGCTTCACCAATACTATTATTATCATTATCTACACAATTGGTGTTAACTAAAGCATTTTTGAAATTAGTATCTGAAAATGTAATGATTTGAGCATTTACAAAAGAGGTGGCAAGGATTAAAAGAAAAATGTATTTTTTCATAGTAAATATGTTTTAATCAAATTTATAAAAAAATCCGACTTATTTCTAAATCGGATTTTAAAGTAGCATTATTTTATTTTATAAAACACCTATTTCTTTCATACATGTTTTCATGCTATGATAGGTTCGTTCTATATCATTATCTAAGCCAATTGACATTCTTATCAATCCGTCAGTTAAGCCCATTTCTTTTTGTTCGTCTAGCGGAATTTCAGATGAAGTTGATGTACCTGGCGCACTAAAAAGTGTTTTATAAAATCCTAAACTTACAGCTAAATAGCCAAGGTTTTTATTTTGCATCAACTCCATCAATTCATTTGCTTTATCAAGGGTACCAACATCAATCGTCATCATGCCTCCAAAACCATATTCTGAATTAATCATACCTTTATATAAATTATGACTTGGGTGACTAGCTAATCCTGGATAGACTACTTTTAACCCATCTTGTTCAAATTTTTGTGCCAAATACATTGCATTATGACTATGCTGTTTCATACGAATATGTAGAGTTCGTAAATTTTTTAAAATACTTGCCGAGCGTAAACTATCCATTGTAGGACCTAACAACATACTCGCGCCATTATTCACATTTCTCAAATCATCGATAAATTGTTGCGTACCACAAATAACCCCTCCAACTGTATCGCTACTTCCGTTAATAAATTTAGTTAAACTATGAATTACCACATCTGCACCTAATTGAACAGGCGCGACAGATAAAGGCGAAAACGTATTATCTACAACCAATTTTAAGTTGTATTTTTTAGCAATTTGAGCCAAACCTTCTATATCTGCTACTTCTAATAAGGGATTGCTAACTGTTTCACAATATAAAACTTTGGTAGCAGGTGTAATGGAGGCTTCCACTACGTCTAATTTGGTAATATCTACAAATGAAGTGTGTATATTAAATTTTGGGGTGAAATTTTTCAAAAAAGCATATGTACCTCCATAAATCGTTCTACTGGAAACAACATGATCTCCTGCTCCACAAAATTGTAATAAAACAGGTGTAATAGCACCCATTCCAGATGCAGCAACATTTGCAGCTTCTGTTCCTTCCATAGCCGCTAAAGCTTGTCCTAAATATAAATTCATTGGAGAAGAATGACGCGAATACAAATAGCATCCTTCTGCGTTGCCTTCAAATGTATCAAACATGGTTTTGGCAGACAGAAATGTATAAGTCGAACTATCAGAAATAGAAGGATTCACACCTCCAAATTCACCAAAATATTGCAAATCTTGTATTTTATCTGCAGGATTAAATGTACTCATAATTAATTATATTTTTATTCAAATATCTATATTTATAAACTTATTTTCAATATTTTAAACTAAATTTAGATTTTTATTCTACACTAATTCAATAAAACATTATTTTTAACACTTTATACTAAAATAGTATGTTTTTTTTAGTTAATTTTACCAAACCTAAATACACAGAGTTATGAATTTTGACAACATAGACAAAAAATTATTAGAGCTGCTTCAAGCAGATGCCAAAAAAACAACAAAAGAATTATCGCAAAAATTAAACTTGTCGGTTACCGCTGTTTATGAGCGTATAAAAAAACTAGAGCGAGAAGGTGTTATTTCTAGTTATGTTGCCTTGCTAAATAGAGCAAAAATTGATAAAAATTTTGTAGTCCTTTGTCATGTCAAACTAGTAAAACACAATAAAGAATTAATCGCACAATTTGAAAATGAAATTGTAAAATTAACCGAAGTATTAGAATGTTTTCACGTTAGCGGAGATTATGATTATATACTAAAAATCTGTGTAAAAGACATGGAAGCCTATCGCGAATTTATGGTAACTAAACTAACCTCTATTGAGCATATTGTGAGCACACACAGCACCTTCATGATAGGTGAAGTAAAAAACACAACAGCCTACAAACTTTAATTTTTCAGCTATATCATTTTATCAATAATCTTAAAAATATTTAGCGAAAAAGACTTACTTTTGTATCAATTTAATAACAACAATTTTTAGAATATAAATAGTTATGAGTCAATTTGATGTGACCATTATAGGTTCTGGGCCTGGCGGATATGTTTCTGCTATTAGATGTGCTCAATTAGGATTTAAAACAGCCATTATTGAAAAATATTCCACTTTAGGAGGCACATGCTTAAATGTAGGATGTATACCTTCGAAAGCATTACTTGCCTCTTCGCATCATTTTGAAGAGTTGCAACACTTTGCTGACCATGGGATTGAAGTGCCAGGTGATGTAAAAGTGAATTTAACCAAAATGATAGAACGTAAACAAGCTGTAGTGGATCAAACTAGTGGCGGTGTTAAGTTCTTAATGGATAAAAATAACATTACCGTTTTTGAAGGCGTGGGTTCTTTTGAAAGTGCGACAACTATCAAAATAACTAAAAAAGACGGCTCTTCGGAATTAATAGAATCTAAAAATACTATAATTGCTACAGGATCAAAACCTTCCTCGTTACCTTTTATCAAACTAGATAAAGAACGAATCATTACTTCAACTGAAGCTTTAAAACTAAAAGAAGTGCCTAAGCATTTGGTGATTATTGGCGGAGGTGTAATTGGTATTGAATTAGGTCAAGTATACTTACGATTAGGGGCACAAGTTTCTGTAGTAGAATTTATGGATAGAATTATTCCTGGTATGGATGGCGCTTTATCTAAAGAATTAACTAAAGTATTGAAGAAACAAGGCATGAAGTTCTACACCTCTCATAAAGTACAATCTGTTGAGAGAAATGGAAATGCTGTAGTAGTTAAGGCTGAAAATGCAAAAGGTGAAATCATAACTCTTGAAGGTGATTATTCATTAGTTTCTGTAGGACGTCGCCCTTACACAGAAGGGTTACAAGCTGAAAAAGCAGGCGTAAAACTAACCGAAAGAGGGCAAATTGAAGTAAATGAGCATTTACAAACAAGCACTTCAAATATCTATGCTATTGGAGATGTGGTACGTGGTGCTATGTTAGCGCATAAGGCGGAGGAAGAAGGTGTACTAGTTGCCGAAATTTTAGCAGGTCAAAAACCACATATCGATTACAATTTAATTCCTGGAGTAGTTTACACTTGGCCTGAAGTGGCTGCTGTAGGAAAAACAGAAGAGCAATTAAAAGAAGCAGGCATAGCGTATAAAGCGGGAAGCTTTCCTTTTAGAGCATTAGGTCGAGCTAGAGCAGGCGGAGACATTGACGGTTTTGTAAAAATCTTAGCTGATGCTAAAACAGATGAAGTTTTAGGTGTTCACATGATTGGAGCGCGTTGTGCCGATTTAATTGCAGAAGCAGTAACCGCAATGGAATTTAGAGCAAGTGCAGAAGACATTGCAAGAATGTCTCATGCACACCCTACATTTGCGGAAGCTACTAAAGAAGCAGCCTTAGCAGCAACGGCAAACAGAGCATTACACGTTTAAATTTAACTAAAAACCAAATACTTATGAAAAAAAAAATTTTATTTTTAATTGTAGCGTTTACATTAATTGCTTCTGGTTGTGCATCAATTGTTTCTGGATCTAAACAGCGAGTTAGTGTTACAACAACACCAGCAAATGCAAAAGTACTAATAAATGGTAATTACGTTGGTGCCACTCCATTAGTAACCTATTTAAAACGTTCTGAAAAAACTCACAGTATAACTATAGAATTAGAAGGTTATAAACCCTATAACACCACACTAAAGAGAAAACTAAATGGTTGGGTATTTGGAAATATTATTTTTGGCGGATTAATAGGAGTTATTATAGATGCTAGTACAGGTGCTATGTACCGTGTTTCGGAAAACGAACTTCTAATTGGACTTGAAAATAATGTTTCCCTAAAAAAAACTAAAGAAGGTATTTATGTTGCTGTTGTTATGGAAGCCAATGAAAATTGGGAAAAAATTGGAACATTAACGAAGAATTAATTTAAAAATTAATTTTTATAACAAAAAAGGCTGAATTATTTATTCAGTCTTTTTTTATTTTTGTCACATATAATACATTTAATAAAAAAATAGTACTTTAGTCTCAAATTATTCCAGATTCCAGATGCAAGAAAAAATAATTATTGGCAGTGAAGAATGGTGTGCATTCCCACAACTTGGTATTCCTGCGATTAAAGCACGTGTAGATTCAGGCGCAAAAACTTCGGCATTACATGCTATTAATATCAAAACATTTCAAAAAAATAACGAAAATTGGTTGCGATTTGATATTAATCCGATTCAAAATAATTCTAAATTTATTATCCATTGCGAAGCGCAACTCATCGACCAGCGCATTGTAAAAAGTTCGAGTGGCACGAGAGAAAAACGTTATGTAATTCGCACAGAAGTTGAATTAGGCCCGCACAAATGGAGTGTAGAAGTCACGCTTACAAATAGAGACTCTATGGGATATCGTATGCTGTTAGGAAGAGAAGCTATGGTAGGTAAACTAATTGTTGACCCCGAAAGAAAATTTGAATTAGGACAACCTTCATCTGATAAATTAAAAGAATATTATTATAAAGATACAGAAAAAAAAGGGCTCAAAATTGGTGTTTTAGCAAGTAATCCTGATTTATATAGTAATAAAAGAATTATAGAAGCTGGCGAAATGCGTGGACACGAAATGCATTTCTTAAACATTAAGTATTGTTACATGAAATTAAGTGCTTCTAATCCAGAAATACACTATCGTGGTGGATTAATACTCAATGATTTTGATGCTATTATCCCAAGAATAAGACCAAGTATGACTTATTATGGTTGTGCCTTGACACGACAATTTGAGGCCTTAAAAGTATATGTATTAAACAATGCTTCTGCCATTACACAATCAAGAGATAAATTGTTTTCTTTACAGTTGCTACTTAATAATGGCGTAGATATCCCCACAACAGGCTTTGCCAACTCACCATTAGACACAGACGACTTAATTAAAATGGTAGGAGGCTCACCTTTAATCGTAAAACTCCTTGAAGGAACTCAAGGAAAAGGCGTGGTTTTAGCTGAAACCAAAAAAGCGGCTGAATCTGTTATTAATGCGTTTAAAAGTTTAAATGCTAATATTTTAGTTCAAGAATTCATTAAGGAAGCGAATGGTAAAGATTTACGCTTATTTGTAGTGGATGGAAAAGTGGTAGCAGCTATGCAACGGGAAGCTGCTCCAGGCGAATTTAGAGCTAATATCCACATGGGCGGCTCGGCTTCTGTTGTAAAAGTAACCGCCGAAGAAAAACGCATTGCCATAAAGGCAGCTAAGGCTATGAATTTGAAAGTAGCAGGGGTTGATATTATTCGTTCAAGTAAAGGGCCTTTATTGTTAGAAGTAAATTCGTCCCCAGGACTTGAAGGTATTGAAGGTGCTACTCAAAAAGACATCGCAGGCGAAATGATAAAAGCCATTGAAAAAAATTTTAAATAACTCATGAATCTTTATTTAGACATTATCATTAGAAGTGTTTCCGTGTATTTTTTCATGGTTATAGCGCTACGCATTTTTGGAAAAAGAGAACTATCTCAACTTAATTCAGCAGACATTGTTCTTATTTTATTGATAAGTAATTCGGTGCAAAATGCTATGGTAGGCAGCGATACCTCTCTTGAAGGCGGAATCATTGCAGCCTTTGTTCTTTTTTTGACCAATTTTATTTTAAAAAAAGTCATAGACAAATCGCCCTTTATTAAAGAGCTAGTTGTAAGTAAGCCTCAGGTCCTCATTCATAATGGAAAAATTGAGTTCAAGACATTAGCTAAATTAAGTATTACCTCAGATGAATTAGACGAAGCAATTAGAGAACATGGTGTTGAAAACTATAAAGCAGTCAAACTTGCCATGCTCGAAATTGACGGAAACATCAGTATCATTTCTGGCGAATCTGCCTTAAAGCAAACGCATCACAAAAGAAAAATTCACAAAACCTTAAACGAATTGTAATGAATAAATTTACTAAAACTGCCTTAACAATAATCGCCGTAGCTAGTGTGTTGATTTTAGTAGGTGCTTTTTTCAAGATTATGCATTGGACAGGAGGAGAAACTATTTTAGCCATTTCTTTACTTACAGAATTACTTGCTGGAGGCGCACTTTTAATTCATCTTATTAGAACTAAAAATTAATGGCGTTAGCATACAAACCAAATTGCGAGAAATGTAATAAAACATTAACCATGCAATCAGAAGCGTGTATATGCAGTTATGAATGTACTTTTTGCGAATCTTGTTCAGAAGAAATGCATTTTTGTTGTCCAAATTGCCAAGGTGAACTTGTGAAAAGACCTAAACGAAAACCAATAGAAAATAATTAAATTTAAAAAATCTAAAACTTGATCTACCAATTCCTCAGCCCACGTTTAGAAATTTTCACTTCAGACTTTAGACTTTAGACTTTAGATTAATTACTACTTAATCTCTTCTACTTGAAAACTTTTCAAAAAATGAATTGATTTTTCAATGTCATAATGTAAAATTCTGTCTTCCGTTACAAAAGAAACTTCTTCACGATAGGCTTTTACAAATAGTTCTATAAAATCACTGGATTTTAATGGCCTTCTAAATTCTAATGCTTGTGCAGCATTAAATAATTCGATAGCAAGGATTCGTTCCACATTTTCAACTATTTTCAATGCTTTAGTAGCTGCATTAGCCCCCATACTCACATGATCTTCTTGCCCATTACTAGACACAATACTGTCAATACTTGCAGGAGTGGCCAATTGTTTATTTTGACTCACAATACTCGCTGCCGTATATTGCGGAATCATAAATCCTGAATTTAATCCTGGATTCTGAACCAAAAAAGCAGGTAAACCACGTAATCCAGAAATCAATTGATAGGTTCTTCGTTCAGAAATATTTCCTAATTCGGCTAGTGCAATACCTAAATAATCTAAAGCTAATGCCAAAGGTTGGCCATGGAAATTTCCTCCCGATATAATTAAATCTTCACCCACAAAAATATTTGGATTATCGGTTACCGAATTAATTTCTGTCGTAAACACTTTTTTGACAAAATCAAGCGTATCTTTTGTTGCACCATGCACTTGCGGAATACATCTAAACGAATATGGATCTTGCACATGCGCTTTTGGTTGCGCTATAATTTCACTATCTTCCAGCAAAGACAACATTCGAGCAGCCGTATTTACTTGCCCTTTATGCGGACGAACTAAATGAATCAAATCTGTAAACGGCTCCTTTCTTCCATCAAAGCCTTCTAAGGAAACAGCACTAATTACATCGGCTAAATAGGCTAATTTTTCGGCTTGCAATAAATTATACACACCATAAGCGCTCATAAATTGTGTGCCATTTAACAAAGCCAAACCTTCTTTGGATTGCAATACAATAGGAGCTAATTTTAATTTCCCCAAAACTTTATGTGCAGGTTGTCTAAATCCGTCGTAATACACCTCCCCTTCCCCTATTAAAGGCAAACACAAATGAGCCAAGGGAGACAAATCACCCGAAGCACCTAATGAACCTTGTGTGTACACGACAGGCAAAATATCATAATTGTAAAAATCAATTAAGCGCTCTACGGTTTGCAATTGCACCCCAGAATGTCCATAACTAAGCGATTGAATTTTTAAAAACAACATAATTTTTACCACCTCATGCGGCACTTCATCACCCGTTCCACAAGCATGTGATTTCATTAAGTTTTCCTGTAATTGCGATAAGTTTTCATTGGAAATTTTCACATTACACAACGAACCAAAACCTGTATTGATACCATAAATAGGGGTTTCATTAGCCTGCATTTTAGCATTTAAATAACTTCTACATTTTTCAATATTGGAGATAGCTTCCTCAGAAAGGGCTAGTTTTTTACCTTGAAAAATGATTTCGTTTACGTGCGCTAGGGTAAGTAAATTTGAACTGATATAATGTATTGTTTCCATGAGCCTGATTAAAGTGTCAAAATTCTACAAACAAATATTAAAAAGCAACTTTTTTAAAAGCTATTTTCAGGAGATAACCATTTTGCTTATTTATTTTTTTATATTTACGATTGATTCGATTTTTTATCTAAAACAAGTATAAAGAAGAGTTAATGGCAAGTTATTTCATCGAAAACTAAAAATTATGAAAAAATTTATAATCCGTATTATTATCCGTGTTTCAACCATTATCATTGGAGGTTTTGCGTTTATTTTATATAGCTTTTATTTAATGGACATAGAAGATCGCTATGGAGATTTACAACAATTATATTTTGACTCAAAATCTGGAGATATAATCATTAATAATATGAATGGAAATATTGGACTGATAGAATTTAATAAAAGACGAGTATTTGTGAATACCGGAAAAAAGACTTTACATATTGATGAATGGCTTGATCCTCAGAATAAATACATTATTAATACCGATATTTATCGACCAAAATTCGGAAGAGAATATCTAAATTTAAAGAGAAATGAGATTGAAAAAAAACTTAAATCAGAAAATTTAGAGTCGATTTCGCATCTAGAAATTAAATATTAAATCAGTGACCAAAGATTTTTGTTAACAAAATATGTGGATATAATAACTTAATCCAAATTTTTTAGATATGAAAAAGAAAATAATGTTATTAGCTATATCAGTAATAATCATTTTACTTGCTTATTCTTTTTTTACTTTTCCCAATAAAGAAAAAATCAAAAATAATCTAATAAATAAATATTCAGAAAGCGTTACACCTGACAAAAAGAATTTTGATAGTTTAGTAAAAATTGAATTAAACCAAAATCAATCAATACTTATAAATGAAACAAAAACAGCTAAAATATACAATAATTTATTACCCTTATTTTATCATAAATTTGAATTGAATGAAACAGAAAAAATTTTAAAAATCATTTGTGATTCAACAAATTATAAATGGGGTGAAATTGGAACTCCTTTTTATGACGAAACGATAATTCTTTTTGATAAAAATGAAAATGAAATTGGTTATATAGATATTAGTTTAGACGGTCAAATCAATATGTTTCCAAATTTAGCAATTACAAAATGGGGATTATTAACTGATAAAGGTTTTAAAGAATTAGTCATAGCTACTAGAAGTAAATAAAAAAGCTAATTACTTTTACCAAAAACGTATAACATGTACACAATCCCAAAAAACACCCCCATTTTACATTTATAATTATCAAAAAAATAGTACTTTAGCGCTTTAATATTCAATGAAATTAGTAATATGAAAAATACAGCTTTAACAGCTATTCACGAAAAATTAGGTGCAAAGATGGTGCCCTTTGCAGGATACAACATGCCCGTACAATATGAAGGCGTAAATGTAGAACACGAAACCGTTAGAAATGGTGTAGGCGTTTTTGATGTGTCGCACATGGGTGAGTTCTTTTTAAAGGGCGAAAATGCGTTAGCCTTAATTCAGAAAGCAACCTCTAATGATGCTTCTAAATTAGTAAACGGTAAAGCACAATATTCTTGCTTGCCTAACAACGAGGGCGGTATTGTAGACGACTTAATTGTGTATAAAATAGAAGACAATCATTATTTATTAGTGGTAAATGCTTCTAATATTGAAAAAGACTGGAACTGGATCAGTTCTCACAACGATTTAGGTGTAGAAATGGTGAATGCATCAGATGCTTATTCTTTATTAGCTATTCAAGGACCAAAAGCTGCGGATGCTATGCAATCGTTAACTTCTATTGATTTAGCCAATATGGGCTATTACACGTTTCAAATTGGGGATTTCGCCGGAAAAAGCGATGTAATTGTTTCGGCTACAGGCTATACCGGTTCGGGTGGTTTTGAAATTTATTTTAAAAACGAAGACGCCGAATATATTTGGAACAAAGTTTTTGAAGCAGGAACAGCTTTCGGAATCAAACCTATTGGTTTAGCGGCTCGCGACACCTTACGTTTAGAAATGGGATTCTGTTTATATGGTAATGATATCAACGAGACGACTTCTCCTTTAGAAGCAGGTTTAGGCTGGATAACCAAATTTGACAAAACATTTACCAATTCAGAAAACTTAAAACAACAAAAAGAATTAGGTGTTTCACGTAAATTAGTTGGTTTTGAAATGGTAGAAAGAGGTATTCCTCGTCACGATTATGAAATTTGTGATGCCAACGGTAATGTCGTAGGAATCGTAACTTCGGGAACACAATCACCATCATTAGGAATTGCAATTGGGATGGGCTATGTTCCTACAGAATTAGCAACTGTAGATTCAGAAATTTATATTCGCATTCGAAACAAAGACATTAAAGCTAAAGTGGTTAAAATGCCTTTTTACAAAAAATAATTATTATCTTTTTTACGATATGAAAAAATTTATACACCTATTTTTACTTTGTTGCGGTCTAGGATTTGCTCAAAATCACGCTATTAAATTTAATCCTGCTGGTTTCATTTACAAAGGTTTTGAAATTAGCTATGAAACAAAAGCTGAAAATAATAATAGTTTTGAAATCATACTTGCTCATAGTAAGTTTGACATGAATGATCCCTATGGTGATTTAAGCTTTTATGGCGCTGAATTCAAGTACAAGTTTTTTACCTCTAAAAATAGAAAAACATTTGAAGGTTTTTACATTGCTCCCGTAGGAACGTATGGAGAAGCTAATCGAACCGTTGCTTTAAATGGATATACTATTAGAAAAGACAAAGCTAATGTAGCGGGGTTTGGAGCTATTATAGGCAACCAATGGATTTTTCAACAATCAAAAACACATGGCTTTCTATTAGACTTAAACGCAGGATTTTCAAACTATTTTACAAATGCAACACCGGGTTTAGATGCTTCAGGTGTAAAAGGATTTAAAGTAAGACTAGGTATTGCACTAGGTTATGCCTTTTAATTTAGCGCAATCTAATAAAAAAGGTCTGACTAAATAGTCAGACCTTTTTTATTACTCATTAAACTTCCAACTAAATTCGTCTTTATCATTAATCACAGCCCCTAATTCTACTCTTACCACCTCATCATATTCTACAAATAGTAGTAACCAATTGTCTTCATTAAAATACATCGTTACACCGTCTTCGTCTGTAGCTTCAAATTTGGTAATTTTTTGCAATGCCAAATTACCATTCACCATGTCCCAGGGTTGATGTACAATTTTGTTAGCAAAAAGAGTCAACTCAGGATTAGACATCGTCATATACCCTAAACGGAAATCTTCTTGTGCATAAAACGTAAGCTTCATTTTTTCTTTATTGTACACGTAAACAATATTATCTTCGTCATCTTTAAACGTACTATTTGGCTTGCCACATAATGCTTCAACATATTTTTGTGTCATTCCAAAGAGTAACCTGTCTATTCCGTGTTGTAAATGTAATTCCATCCTAATTTTATTTGAAACAAAGGTAAACTAAAAAACCACGAAATTTTCGTGGTTTTTTAAAATTATTTATACACTAATTTAGTCTATTTTATAACGTTTTCTGTCATTCTCGTTTAAGTAAATTTTACGTAGACGTAATGATTTTGGTGTTACTTCAACATATTCGTCTTTTTGAATATATTCTAAAGCTTCTTCTAACGAAAACTTGATAGCTGGAATAATTCTAGCCTTATCATCAGCTCCTGATGAACGTACGTTAGTCAATTTTTTAGTTTTTGTAACGTTAACTACCATATCATCTCCACGAGAATTTTCACCAATTACTTGTCCTTCATAAATATCTTCATTAGGATCAACAAAGAATTTACCACGTTCTTGTAATTTATCAATCGAATAAGGAATTGCTTTACCGTTCTCCATAGAAATTAAAGAACCACTTAAACGACCTGGAATTTCGCCTTTAAAAGGTTGATATTCTAAGAAACGGTGTGACATAATCGCTTCACCCGCCGTTGCAGTTAGCAATTGATTTCTTAAACCAATAATTCCTCTCGATGGAATATTAAATTTTATAATCATACGTTCTCCTTTAGGCTCCATGCTTAACATTTCTCCTTTACGAACGGTAACAAATTCTACAGCTCTACCTGAAACATTTTCTGGTAAATCAATAGTTAATTCTTCGATTGGTTCACATTTTTGACCATCAATCTCTTTGATGATTACTTGAGGCTGACCAATTTGCAATTCATAGCCTTCACGACGCATGGTTTCTATTAATACAGATAAGTGTAATACACCACGTCCGAATACCATAAATTTATCTGCTGAATCTGTTTCATTCACACGTAAAGCTAAGTTTTTTTCTAATTCTTTAGTCAAACGATCTTTAATGTGACGAGACGTAACAAATTTTCCTTCTTTACCAAAAAATGGTGAATCATTAATCGTAAACAACATACTCATTGTTGGCTCATCAATAGCAATGGACTGTAACGCTTCTGGATTTTCAAAGTCGGCAATTGTATCACCAATCTCAAATCCTTCAATACCTACTACCGCACATATATCTCCAGCAATAACGCTTTCAACTTTTTTACGACCTAACCCATCAAAAATATGTAACTCTTTAATTCTTGATTTGATCACTTTTCCGTCTCTTTTTACCAAAGAGATATTTTGATTTTCTTTAAGCTCTCCACGTTGTAAACGTCCAATAGCAATACGTCCTGTAAAACTTGAAAAATCTAATGATGTAATTAACATTTGTGGTGTTCCTTCAGAAACTTTTGGTGCTGGTACATGAGCTAATACCATGTCTAATAAAGGCTCAATGCTTTCAGTTTGATTTCTAAAATCTTGAGACATCCAATTGTTCTTAGCAGAACCATAAACAGTTGGAAAATCTAATTGCCATTCTTCCGCACCTAATTCAAACATTAAATCAAACACTTTTTCATGCACTTCTTCTGGTGTACAGTTTTCTTTATCTACTTTATTAATAACCACACACGGTTTTAAGCCTAAATCAATGGCTTTTTGTAGTACAAAACGCGTTTGTGGCATAGGCCCTTCAAAGGCATCTACTAACAAAAGTACTCCATCAGCCATATTTAATACACGCTCTACCTCTCCACCAAAATCGGCGTGACCAGGTGTGTCAATAATGTTAATTTTTGTTCCTTTATAAATAACCGAAACGTTTTTAGACACAATTGTAATGCCTCTTTCTCTTTCAAGATCGTTGTTATCTAAAATTAAATCACCTGTATTTTCATTTTCACGAAACAATTGACAGTGGTACATAATTTTATCAACCAAAGTCGTTTTACCGTGGTCAACGTGAGCAATAATTGCGATATTTCTAATTGGAGTCATATTCTTTTTTTTAAAATATATATAAAATATAAAAAAAGCTCTCAAATGAGAGCTCTAATTATCTTTTGCTTTTGGTATTATAAAGCGTTAACGTGTCTTGTCAATTTTGACTTTAAGTTTGAAGCTTTATTACCATGAATAATATTCTTCTTAGCTAATTTATCAATCATACCAATAACGATTGGTAATTTTGCAGCAGCATCAACTTTATCAGTAGCTAAACGTATTGCTTTGATAGCATTACGTGTAGTTTTGTGCTGATATCTGTTTAACACTCTTTTTTTCTCGTTGCTTCTAATTCTTTTTAAAGCTGACTTATGATTTGCCATTTTCTTTTAATTTAATTGTAATAATTTATATAAACTATTAGTTAAAAAAGAAAAACCTCCCACAATTATAAAAATCACTTTGGTTTTAACTAATAAAATAAAAAATTGAGACACTAACTTCTTATTTTATAAAACTATTTTACAACTAATTTGTAGCCCGTAGGGGAATCGAACCCCTCTTACCAGGATGAAAACCTGGCGTCCTAACCGATAGACGAACGGGCCATTTGACCTGTTGTTTTATTGTAGCCCGTAGGGGAATCGAACCCCTCTTACCAGGATGAAAACCTGGCGTCCTAACCGATAGACGAACGGGCCATTACATATTTTTTGTAATGCGAGTGCAAAAATACAACTATTTTTTATTTCTGCAAGGCCTAATGTGAAAATTTTCAGTTTTTTTGAAAACCTCCGCTTAATGATATATTTATATGCCTTTTTTTGATTTCAGCAATCTTCAAATTCTTAATCTCGAATTCGTCAATTTCTTTCATCCCCAAACTGATTAGCTATATCACAAAACATACAAAATTTCCACAAAGTTTCGCAAAGCAAATCTATTCATCACATTGAATTTTCAAATCTTCAAATTTCTTAATACGCTTTAGCAAACAAAACTCTACCCTTTGAAGGCGCTCCAGTGAAGACACATTTACCTACTTCTTCTACTCTATCCAAAGGAATACAACGAATGGTTGCCTTTGTCAATTCTTTAATTTTTTCTTCTGTTTCTGCAGTACCATCCCAATGCGCTGAGAGGAATCCGGTTTTCGTTTCTAATACTGAAGTAAATTCATCCCAACTATTTACTTCTGTAATATGTGTATTTCTGTAATCAAATGCTCTTTGGTACAAATCTGTTTGTATTTGTGCTAATAAATTTTGTAAATAAAGAACAATACCTTCTTTTGAAACAACCTCTTTAGATAAATTATCCCTTCTTGCTACTTCATAGGTACCATTTTCTAAATCATTTGGACCAATAGCAATTCGAACAGGAACTCCTTTTAATTCCCATTCTGCAAATTTAAATCCAGGTTTGTGTGTATCTCTATTGTCATATTTAACAGACACTCCTACTTTGCGTAAATCGGCCATTAAATCATTTATTTGGGAAGAAATAGCTTCTAATTGTTCGTCTGTTTTATGAATAGGCACAATCACAACTTGTATAGGTGCTAAATTTGGAGGCAATACTAATCCATTATCATCAGAATGTGTCATTACTAAAGCGCCCATCAATCGCGTAGAAACACCCCAAGATGTACCCCAAACAAATTCTTGTTTTCCTTCTTTATTTGCAAATTTTACATCAAAAGCCTTTGCAAAATTTTGACCTAAAAAATGAGATGTTCCTGCTTGTAACGCTTTTCCGTCTTGCATCAATGCTTCTATACAATAGGTTTCTTCTGCACCGGCAAAACGTTCTGTTTGGGTTTTCAATCCTTTTACTACAGGAATTGCCATAAAATTTTCAACAAAATCAGCATATACGTGCATCATTTTTTCAGATTCTTCAATAGCTTCTTGACGTGTAGCATGAGCCGTATGTCCTTCTTGCCATAAAAACTCTGCCGTTCTCAAAAATAAACGCGTACGCATTTCCCATCGCACTACATTCGCCCATTGATTAATTAATAACGGTAAATCTCTATAAGATTGCACCCAACCTTTGTATGTGGACCAAATAATGGCTTCACTAGTAGGACGAACAATAAGTTCTTCTTCTAGTTTAGCATTTGGATCCACCATTAATTTTCCTGGATTTAATTCATCATTTTTTAAACGATAATGAGTTACAATTGCACATTCTTTTGCAAAACCTTCAGCATTTTTCTCTTCTGCTTCAAACATGCTTTTAGGAACAAAAAGAGGAAAATACGCGTTACTATGTCCTGTTTCTTTGAACATTTTATCTAATTGGGCTTGCATTTTTTCCCAAATTGCGTATCCGTAAGGCTTAATAACCATACACCCTCTTACTCCAGAATTTTCAGCTAAATCTGCTTTAACCACTAATTCGTTATACCATTTGGAATAATCTTCTGTTCTAGATGTTAATTTTTTACTCATTATTGTTAATTTGGCACAAAAATTGTTTAATTTGTATTAATTTAGTCCGACAAAACTAATTAATTTTGCAATGACCAACAATAAAAAATTGTATATATGATGACAAATTACCTTTCAACCCTAAAAACGAATAGATTTTTAATGCTATTTGTTGGTTCTATCGCACTGTATTCGTGTGGTTCATACCAAAATTCATCTT
Organism: Flavobacterium sp. 20NA77.7; assembly: GCF_031326205.1. NCBI lineage: Bacteria > Pseudomonadati > Bacteroidota > Flavobacteriia > Flavobacteriales > Flavobacteriaceae > Flavobacterium > Flavobacterium nakdongense. The sequence goes on from NZ_CP133721.1 coordinate 1,545,861, forward strand.
ATTATGATAATGATGGCGTTTATGGCGCAGATACATCTAAAAAAGTAGTTTATCAAGAGCAAACTGCAAATACAAGTAAGTATGCTGCACAATTTCAATCGATGCGAGAAGAATATACTACAAATGAAACTTTTACTGATGTAAACAACTATTCTACTCCTGTAGATACTGTAAAAACACAAACACAGAATTACGCAGGTTGGGGAAACAATCAAAGTAATGTGGTAGTTAACGTATATAATAACAATCCATATTGGGGTTGGGGCGGATACTACAATTCTTGGGGCTGGAATAATTGGTATGGTGGTTATTATGGCAACAATTGGGGTTGGGGCTGGAATAACTGGTATGGCGGCTATTATGGCAACAATTGGGGCTGGGGTTGGAACAATTGGTATGGTGGCTATTATGGCTATTATGGTCCTTATAACAACTGGGGGTGGAATGGTTGGTATGGCGGCTATGGATATGGCGGAAACCACATTGCATACAACCACGGAAGAAGAGGAAGTGTTAGCGGCTTTGCAAATGGATCAGATTATTCTTCAGGCAGACAGTATAATGGAGGTGGAAGAAGAAGTGGTACAAGCGTTATGGAACCACCAAGAAGAGACACTGGCACACCAAGACCTGTAACTATTGGACAACCTAGAAGTACAACAATTGGAGAGCCTAGATCCACACAGCCTAGAGTTTATTCTCATGATACGAATGGAACGGGAACACCTCGTCCAAACACAACCACCCAACCGAGAACAGTTGAACCAAGAACAACAAGTCAACCAAGAACCGTTGAACCGAGAACTAATACTTATCCTTCAACACCTAGAAACTCTGATTATGGAGGTGGAGGTAGATCTGGAGGTTTCGGAGGCGGAGGCGGTTTCGGAGGCGGAGGAAGATCTGGCGGCGGAGGCGGCGGAGGTCGTAGAGGTTAATTTGGAATATAAGCATGTCAAACTAATAGCAAAAAAATGAAAAAAACAATATTATCATTTATCTTCTTAGGATCATTAACTGGTTACGCACAAGAAACAACAATAGCTGATGCTTTACGTTATAGCGTAGAAAATTTAAATGGCTCAGCTCGTTTTAGAGCAATGGGAGGTGCATTTGGAGCTGTGGGAGGTGATTTATCTGCTATCAATGTCAATCCAGCAGGTTCTTCTATATTTAACCACAATCAAGCTTCCTTATCGTTAAGTAGTTTTAATGTAAGTAACACCGCTACCTATTTTGGTAGAACAGCCAAAAAAAATGACAATACACTTGACATTAATCAAATAGGAGCTGTTTTTGTTTTTAATGATTATTCTAAAAAATCAGGATGGAATAAACTTACATTAGGATTAAATTATGAAAATGCAAATAATCTTGACAACTACCTTGTAAGCGAAGGTTTAAACCCTACCAACTCAATTGGCGCTTATTTTTTAGATAAGGCACAAGGAATTGATGTTAGTTACTTAGCTTTACAATCCGGAGAAACCATTAGTGACTTGTATGCTTACTTGGGAGAAGAAGGGCAGTTTAACGCACAACAGGCAATGTTAGGCTACCAAGGCTATATGTTTGACGAAAATACATCTACAAGCGCAACAAATGACTATATGACAAATGTTCCTATTGGAGGAAACTACTTCCACAGAAATACTATTTCTTCTAAAGGCTATAATGGTAAATTTACTGCCAATTTTTCAGGAGCCTATGAAGATAAATTGTATTTAGGAATGAATTTGAATTTCATGTTTTCTGATTACACTAGAAAGTCTTCTTTATATGAAAGCAATACAAATCCAGTTTATACTAGCGGTTCAACAGTTAGAGCCGCAAGATTTGATAATCAATTGTACACATATGGGTCAGGGTTTTCTATTAATCTAGGTGCAATATACAAAGTACAAAAAAATGCCAGAATTGGTTTATCTTATGAAAGTCCTACTTGGTACCGCTTTACCGATGAATTAACACAACGTCTACAAACAGAGGTAATAAATGCCAATGTTATATCTACTTACGATATTAATCCAGGTATTGTAAATATCTATCCAGTATATAAAATACAATCACCTAGTAAAGTAACCGGAAGTTTTGCTTACATTTTTGGCAAATCTGGTTTATTGAGTGTTGATTATACCTATAAAAATTATGAGAACACTAAATTTAAACCTAAAAACGATGAGTTATACAGCGCTTTAAACAACCAAATGCGCACTGTATTATCTAGTACTTATGAATTAAGAATAGGTGGAGAATATAAAATTAAACAATGGAGTGTAAGAGGAGGTTATCGTTTTGAACAAAGTCCATTTAAAAACAAAACTACCATTGGTGATTTGACAAGTTATTCTGGTGGATTAGGTTATAATTTTGGAGATTCTAGATTAGATATTTCTTATACAAACAGCAAAAGAAGCAGTACAGAGGCATTATTAACTTCAGGCTTAAATGATAGAGCAGCTATTAATAGCTTAAATAACAATGTAACATTAACCTATGTGATTAATTTTTAACTAATTAATTCAAAGTATATTTTTAACGCTTACAATTAATTTGTAAGCGTTTTTCGTTTTACTATTTATCATATAAAAACACAAAAGTCATAACTAGCCGCGGGAGTAGCGACATCAAAAAAGACATGTCAATGGTCTTTTTTATAGAGCGAATGACGCGACAGGAAGCCTGTAAATAAAAAAGTTTGTGCTACTAATCAAAAAGAAAATTGTAATTTTGCAGTCATTTTTAAGAAAAAAATAAAATCATATGAGAACAAAATCTTTAAAAAGCAATAAAATTAATGTGATTACATTAGGTTGTTCAAAAAATGTATATGATAGCGAAATATTAATGGGACAATTGAAAGCAAATGGCAAGGAAGTTACTCACGAAGCTTTAGAAGATGAAGGAAATATTATAGTTATTAATACCTGTGGTTTTATTGATAATGCAAAAGAAGAATCGGTAAATATGATTTTAGAATATGCAGAAAAAAAAGAACAAGGTTTAGTAGATAAGTTGTTTGTTACAGGTTGTTTATCTGAGCGTTATCGACCTGATTTAGAAAAAGAAATTTCGAATGTAGATCAATTTTTTGGAACAACAGAATTACCCTTATTATTAAAAGCATTAGGCGCAGATTATAAACATGAATTAATAGGCGAACGTTTAACTACAACTCCAAAAAACTATGCTTATTTAAAAATTGCTGAAGGTTGCGACCGTCCTTGCAGTTTTTGTGCGATTCCATTAATGCGAGGTAAACACGTGTCTACACCTATTGAAAATTTAGTGATTGAGGCTGAAAAGTTAGCCAAAAACGGCGTTAAAGAATTAATTTTAATCGCGCAAGATTTAACCTATTACGGTTTAGATTTATACAAAAAAAGAAATTTAGCCGAATTACTTGAAGCTTTAGTAAAAGTAGAAGGTATAGAATGGATACGCTTACATTATGCCTTTCCTTCAGGTTTTCCAATGGATGTATTAGAATTAATGAAACGGGAACCAAAAATTTGCAATTATATTGATATACCTCTGCAACATATCTCAGATAACGTTTTAAAATCGATGCGTCGTGGTACAACCTATGAAAAAACAACTCAATTATTACACGATTTTAGAAAAGCAGTCCCGGGAATGGCAATTAGAACGACCTTAATTGTAGGCTATCCTGGAGAAACAGAGGAAGATTTTGAATTATTAAAAAATTGGGTGACGGAAATGCGTTTTGAACGATTAGGCTGTTTTACTTATTCACATGAAGAAAACACACATGCTTATCTTTTAGAAGATAATGTACCTGAAGAAGTAAAGCAAGCTAGAGCAAATGAAATTATGGAAATTCAGGCACAAATTTCATGGGAATTAAATCAAGAAAAAATTGGACAAACTTTTACCTGTGTGATTGACAGAAAAGAAGGTCAATACTTCATAGGCAGAACAGAATTTGACAGTCCTGATGTGGATAATGAAGTTTTGGTAGATGCATCAAAATATTATTTAAAAACCGGCGATTTTGTGCAATTAAAAATTACAGATGCTACAGAATTTGATTTGTATGCTGAACCAATTTAAATGAAAAATATATTTTCAAATTGAATTTTCATAAAAATCAACAAACTACTTAATAAAGATTTTTTAGTTGAAATGACATTTGTCATATCGAAAGCGTTTTTTTGATTGTAATTTTGAGTATAGCAATTTAAACTCAAAACAAATGATTACAAAGCACATCTTAACACAAGAATTTCCTGAATTTGAGGGAAAAATAAATACCTTAAAAACAGAAAACACACACTTTAAAAAATTATTTCATGATTTTGATGAATTAGAACATGAAATATTTAGAGTAGAAAGTGATTCTGAACCAGCTTCAGACGAAGCATTACACGAATTAAGAGTGAAACGTGTTCATTTAAAAGATGAAATATATCAATTTTTAGTCGCTCACTAGTATTGGCATTCATTTTAGTTTTAGTTAAAATCCTTTTATAGCATTATAAAAGGATTTTTTTTATATTTGATAATCTTAACTGTATATTATGTAACATGAAGAACAGCCCATTCCATATCCTAATCATTTCACTGTTTTTTTATTCTACTATCGCACAAAATAATTTAATAAAAATTGAGGGGTTTACACAAGGAACTACCTACCACATCAGTTATTATGATAAAAAAAATCGAAATTTTAAAGCTGAAATTGAAAAAATACTATTAGATTTTGACTTTTCTGTTTCTACTTATAATCCTAACTCTATTATTTCAAAAATAAACACAAACCAAACAGTAGATGTAGATGACTATTTTATTACCTGTTTTAAAAAAGCCAAAAAAATTTGGAAACAAACAGAAGGTGCTTTTGACCCTACAGTTCAACCCCTTGTGAGTTATTGGGGATTTTGGAAGAATAAAAGAGAAAAAATAGATTCTAAAAAAATAGATTCCATTTTAAAATTTGTTGACTTTAAATTAATTGAGCTAAAAGGACATAAAATAATTAAAAAAGACCCTAGAGTTTCATTAGATTTTAATGCTTTTGCGCAAGGATATTCTGTAGATGTAATTTCAAATTTCTTAAAAAAGAAAAAATGCAAATCCTTTATTGTTGAAATTGGCGGTGAAGTGTATGCAAAAGGGAAAAAGAAAAATAGAGATTATTGGAAAATAGGAATTGAAGAACCTATTGATAATTCTACTAGTAACAATCCATTAAAAGCAATTATTAAATTAAAAAATATGGCTATTGCAACATCTGGAAATTATCGCAAATATTTTGAAGAAAACGGCATTAAATATGCACATCACATAGATCCAAAAACGGGATATCCAACTAAAAATAATTTATTAAGTGCTACCATACTCTCAAAAAAAGGCATTACCTCAGATGCTACCGCCACTGGAATATTAGTAATGGGATTAGAAAAAGCAAAGTTATTTTTGGCAAAAAATAAAAAAATAAAAGCCTATCTCATTTATTCGGATGAAATAGGCAATTTTACTATTTATAAATCTTCTCAAATCAACAAATGGCTTGAATTTGAAAATTAATTATTTTACTTTTTTATTATTTCATAACTTGAAGTTCCTTTTGCATTAGAAACAGAAACAACATAATTTCCTGACTCTAAATTAGATAAATCAATTTGTTTTGTTTCATTTACTATTGCTTTAATTTCTTCAAAATAAACCAACTTACCAGACAAATCAAATATTTTAATGGTATCAATTTCATTTTTAACATCCATACTTAACAAGCCAGTTGTTGGAACAGGATAAAACACAGCAAAGGGTTGAGCATCATTAAAGGTTTCAGCAGTCATTAAAGAGGGTGCCCAGTCTAATACAACGTTATTAATATAAGTATCACCAGTAGGCGTTAAATGAACAGCTGTTGGACCTTTAGTAAAAGAAAAACTAATTAATTCATTATGATTATTACTTCCAGAATCTACCCAAGAACTTTCTATCCAAATTTTATATATTCCGTCCGCAACAGTAGTTCCATTTACAGTACCAACTACATTTTTACCATCCCAAGTAATTGATCTTGCTCCAAATGCTGGTGGAGTAGATGAAGATGTTAATGTAGCGCCTGAAGTAGCATCGGTAACATTGCATGCGGCAGCTAGTGCATTTGACAATGTACCTCCCGACTTAACAGCCCATGTTGGCAAGTGATCTTTTGTACTTGTACCAATATTTCTTCGTTTCGTTTTAACAAAATTACCTGCATTATCTTCAATCCATATTCCTAACACACACTTTATACCAGCATTTGGAGCAGGACTTGTAGGTTGAGGTTGGTTAAATGAAAAAGTTAAGATACCATCTGTTTGTGCGTAATTAATATTATGAATTAACAATAATGCTATTATTTTAAAAATTATATTTTTTTTCATCGGATAATCTTATTTTGCTTGTAAATCAAAATCTAGTACAATCTTAATATTCTGTGCGATTTTATTTTTCACTAAACTAGGAATTTCAATACCATAATCCTGTGGTTTTACGGAAAACGAACAACTCATTTTCTTATTAGCATTGGTAAAACTTACTTTAGATTTAATTTTCTTTGTTACTCCATGTATGGTTAAATCACCTTCTACATCATAGGTGCCAGAAGTTTTAGAAGCATCAAAACTTAACACTTTTCCTTTAAAAGTAGCTTTAGGAAACTTATCACTTTCCATATAATTTTCATTAAAATGCTCTTCCATTAGTGGGGACTTAAATTTAAATCCTTTAATCAATGCTAAAACAGCTATATCTCCTGTAGACTTATCAAAAATACAAGATGCCGTATTGTTTGTTCCTGAAATTTCTTCAAAAGTTGGCATTGAAGCTTCAAATTTAATCTCTCCGTTTCTAGTGATAAGTTTTTGAGCTGAAGCAACACTTAAATTTAGTAGTATAAATACTATCGATACTATTTTTCTCATCTTATTTATTGATTTAAATATCCATTAATGGCCCATAAATTAATCATATCTATTGTTGTTTGAGGCATTCTGCCTGATGGAGGCATGATGTTATTTCCATAAAAACAACTTGAAGGATTATCTATAATACACAACAAAACCCCATTTTGAGTAGCATCTTTAACTTCAGCATATGAAGTAAGATAGGGTTGTTGAGTACCTGAAGGACTATGACAACTTGTACATTTTGAATCCATTACTGGCTTAATATTTGCTTCGTATTTAGGATTTGTTACTTTAGAAATTTCATCATAAGTCTTAGACTCACATGAAACAAAAATTGTTGCTAAAACAATTATATTTAATAGTACTTTCTTTTTCATCTTATTTAAATTAAAAAACTCTATACATGTTAAAACCAAAAAACATTCCTCTATCAAACCATTTACCAGTAGCATTTGAATAATATGATACATCATTCATAGCTTGGCTATTTGAGAACACCAATTGAAATATGTGACCTCCAGTTTCAATATCTAAACCAAAAGTTAGGGGATTATGATAAGGAGAATTAAAATCTTCTGGCAGGTTTAATCTTGCAGCATAATCAACGTTTAAACTAATTCTTCTAGACAGTTTATATCTTGCCCCTGCCCCCATTAAAAATAAATCTTTTTGATCTAAAATACCATCATATAAATTTTTATGAACATATATTGGTGCTAATTCTAACGAGAATTTTTCAGAAAATTTTCTTGAAACTAGCAACTGAGTGGTGTAAGCTAATCTATTTGTGAATTGTAAATCTGGGCTTGTAGCTTTTTTTAAATCACTATTAATATCCATGGTATTATAGCCTACAATTGTAAATGGAAAACCGTTATTTATTTGATTTGACAACTTGTATTTAGCTGAAATTTCATATGTTTTGTTAAATGTATGCCTAGAAATACCTAATGATAACCAATTTGTTACCCCATAAATCCCTGAAATTTTTGTCAAGGCGTTGTCTAGTCCAAAAAAGTTTTGAAATCCATTTGAAAGATCTCCAAAACGATGGGATACCAAAAAGTAAAATTCTCCTTTAACTGGGAGTTTTGTTGACTGAATATTACAAATTTGCAGCCCCTTAAATGTAGCTGATTCAATTTGTTTTTGGTTTGTCTGAACTGAATCAAGTTGATTCAATAAATCGTCTTGAGCACTAACAAAATTACTAGCTAAAAAGAATAGTAAAATTGATAAAAATTTAATTAATTTCATTTTATAATTATATTTAGTTTATTACACATTCATCTAATTTGATTTCTTCCATCAAATCATCAAACCCAATTATTCTTCCTTTCACGCTAACACTTTTTCCTACAGTTGAAGAAGATTTGCTTATTTCTTTCATCTTACATATAACACTTTCATCAATAGAAACAAGACTGTCATTTACGCTTGTAATAACTCCTTTTATCTCAATAGACTTGTCAATATACTTTTTTGTAGCCGCATTTGTGTTTTTAGAAAATTCTTCAATGATAGCTTTAGAAGAAACGTTGTAAGCAGACTCTTCTTTTTGAATATCGCGTGCACCACCATACATAATATAGTTAAAAGAAAAATAACCTAAAACTACAGAAAGGGCAATAAAAACAATAATAAGTTTCGTTTTATTTGTCATAATTTATTTTTATTCAAATATAAATATATTTTATAACTATCAAAATAAAAAAAACATTTTTGATTTTTTTACGCAAAGCTTTATTACATTTGAAGTTAAAATATATTTTCATGTTACCAAAAATCATTGAACAACCGGCTAAAAAATTAATTGGATTTTATATAGAAATGTCCTTAGTAGAAAATAAAACGCAAGAAATCTGGAAACAATTAATGCCCCGATTAAATGAAGTTCAACAAGTTGTTAGTGCTGACTTATTCTCTTTACAAATTTACCCAGAAGACTATTTTAGCAATTTCACACCCTTTACACCCTTTACAAAATGGGCAGCTGTAGAAGTGAAAAATTTTGACACAATCCCTGAGGGGTTTCAAAAAATTGAAATTCCGGCTGGAAAATATGCCGTATTTTTACACAAAGGAACTACCGAAATGTTTGTACAAACTGCTCAATATATTTATGGTGAATGGCTTCCAAAATCAGGCTACCAACTAGAAAATAGACCCCATTTTGAAGTATTAGGAGATGCCTATTTAGGCCATGAAAATCCAGATTCAGAAGAAGAAGTTTGGATACCTATAATTTAATTAAACTGTCAACAAACCTATTTGTCGCAATTGTATTATAGGCTTTGAGAACCAAAACAATTCAAAATCTTCAAACTGTTCTTCATAACTCACCTTCAACTCTTGCAAAGTAATTAGTTTGTCTATGTTTGAATTCATTTTAACTAATTGTTTTAGAAGCCACTCCCCTTTGGTAAGTTCTAAATCTATACTAATATTTTGTGTTTTAAAATGAAAATCTAACTGCATTAATTCCCATGTATTTCCTTTTTTAGATTTTGAATAGATGTGCACTTTTGGCATAGAACCCAACCAAACTATTTTAGCATTGGGTTTCATTTTAAAATCCGCTTGTTCTTCTATACAAGATTGAATATAAAAAGATGAAACAGTTGTTTTAGGTACTTTAAAATCAAACCACTGCTGCAAGTCAAAGTCAAAACCAATTCCATGCATATAATTAAACAATGCTTTTTTTAGTCCGTAACTAAATTGGTCATGATTAATCCCTGTTGTATCTTTAAATTGAATGTCATTATTAGCAAATGTTATGGACTTATATTCTGGTAAAACACCAAATGCTTCTGGGTTTAAACCAACAGGGGCATGTGCCGTCATGGCAAATTGATGCCAAAAACCCGATTGCACAACCCCAAGTTCGAAAAGTTGACGTACCATTTCTAAACTATCAATAGTTTCTTGCGTTGTTTGAGAAGGAAAACCATACATTAAATAAGCGTGAACGAGAATGCCGCTTTCGGTAAAATTTTTAGTTACTTGAGCAACTTGAGCAACTGTCACTCCTTTTTGTATTAATTGCAATAATCGATCTGAGGCGACTTCTAAACCACCCGAAACAGCAATACAACCCGAAGCTTTTAAAAGCATGCACAAATCGGGAGTGAAACTTTTCTCAAATCGAATATTTGTCCACCACGTTACCACTAAATTTCGCTTTATAATTTCTAGCGCTATTTCTTTCATTAAAGCGGGTGGCGCGGCTTCATCTACAAAATGGAAACCTGTTTCTCCTGTTTGTGCTATTAATTGCTCCATTCTATCTACTATCAATGTAGCATGAATGGGTTCGTAAATTTTAATATAATCCAATGAAATATCACAAAAAGTACATTTACCCCAATAACAACCATGAGCCATAGTCAATTTATTCCAACGACCATCACTCCACATGCTGTGCATAGGATTAGCCATTTCAATAACAGAAATATAAGCATCTAATAGTAAATCTGAGTAATCAGGTGTGCCTACTTCACTTTGTTTGTAATCAGGACGAATCGAATTATTCTTATAAACTACTTCATCATTTTCTAATAAAAAAGTACGTTTAAATTCTTTGGAATTTGGATTTTGAATATTAGAAATCAAAAGTTCCACTGGCAATTCGCCATCATCTAACGTAATGAAATCAAAAAATTCAAATACTCTTTTGTCTTTAATTTCTCTAAGCTCCGTATTTGCAAAACCGCCACCCATAGCAATTTTGATTGCAGGATACTTACTTTTTATGAATTGGGCACAGCGAAAAGCACTATACAAATTACCTGGAAAAGGCACAGAAAAACAAACCAATTTAGGTTGTACTAATTCAATTTTTTGTTTTAGTAATTCTAAGGTAATTTCGTCTATATACGTAGGCGTTTCTTGCAAATAGGCATACAATTCATCAAAAGAATTGGCACTTCTTCCTAAACGTTCTGCATAACGACTAAAACCAAAATTTTCGTCTATACATTCAACAATAAAATCTGAAATATCTTCTAAATAAAGCGTTGCCAAATGCTTTGCTTTATCTTGTAAACCCATTGCGCCAAATGCCCATTCCATGTCATCTACTTGTTCAAATCGTGAAGCCTCCGGTAAAAAATTACCACTGCAAATTTGACGTGCTAATGAAGAATTTTTTCCTTGAAGAAATGCAATCACAGCATCAATGGTTGCAATATAATCCTTACGCAAGGCAAAAATTCGTTCTGAATTATGCGATGGGAATTGAAAATTTGCAACCGTTTTTATTTCATCAAAAATAGAAGCTAATCCTCTTTTTGAAAATAATTCTAAAATTACTTCTATCCCTAAATCAGCCTGAAAAGCAGTAATACTCTTCGCATTTAAAAACCCTTTAATATATGCCGTAGCAGGATAAGGTGTATTTAACTGTGTGAAAGGAGGCGTTATAAGAAGAATGTCTTTCAAAATATTTTCAAATTTTTACAAATATACTTTAATATTAGCAATCAAAAAATATGTATTTTTACAAAAAAAACAAGATGCAAAACGACTGTATTTCTTATCAAGAATCAGGCTATTTTTCAAAATTGATTACAGCTTATTTAGATCAACAATCTGATGTAAACTCACTGTATCATCGATTTCCAACACTTGAAAATTTTAAAGCGCAACTTGAAGAAAAAGCAGTTACATTTAATTCAAATATACGAAGTGTTTTAGTCAACGAATTAGAAAAGCAATATAAAGAAACGGTTACTTCTACAGCAACCGCCAACCATATTTCATTACTAAAAGAAACCCATACATTTACGATTACAACAGGACACCAACTGAACTTATTTACAGGGCCTGTTTATTTTATTTACAAAATTGTTTCTACACTAAATTTGTGCAAACAATTACAAGAAAAATATCCTGCTTATCATTTTGTTCCTGTGTATTGGATGGCAACTGAAGACCATGACTTTGAAGAAATAAATCATTTCAAAACTCAAGAAAATTCATTTACTTGGCAAAAACAAGTTGCAGGAGCTGTTGGCGAATTAAGCACCGAAGGATTAGACGAAGTGGCACAACAATTTTTTGCTTTATTAAACCAAAGTGAAGCCGCTGTTTATTTACAAAAACTTTTTTCGCAAAGTTACCTTTCTCATGACAATTTAGCCGATGCTACACGTTTTTTAGTAAACGAACTTTTTAAAGAACATGGATTAGTAATTATTGATGGTAATGCTACTGGTTTAAAAAAATTATTTACCCCTTACCTATTACAAGAACTAAACCATCAAACAACCTATAAAGAAGTTTCGCAAACCAACCTTCAACTAAGCAAGTATAACGTACAAGTTAATCCAAGGGAAATTAATCTGTTTTATTTGCAAAAAGAACTTCGCGAACGTATTATTTTTGAAGACAATTGTTATAAAGTGCATCAAACAACGATTCAATTTTCGCCGGAAGCACTTAAAAGAGAAGTAGAAAATTACCCCGAACGTTTTAGTCCAAATGTGCTTTTACGTCCTTTGTATCAGGAAGTTATCTTGCCAAATTTAGCCTATGTAGGAGGTGGCGGAGAATTAGCCTATTGGCTGCAATTAAAAACTAACTTCAATGCTTTTAAGGTTTGTTTTCCTATACTCGTCTTGCGTAATTCCGTATTACTTGTATCCGAAAAACAAGCCAAAAAAATAAAAAAATTAGAATTACAGACTGCTGATTTATTTTTGCCACAACAACAACTTTTAAATGATGTAACTAAGCGTATTTCTCAGCATAACATTGATTTTTCTTTACAAAAACAACATCTTGAAACGCAATTTAAACAATTATATGAAATTGCAAATCAAACAGATAAATCATTTATTGGCGCTGTAAAAGCACAAGAAATCAAACAAATTAAAGGTTTGGAAAATCTTGAAAAACGATTATTAAAAGCCGAAAAAAGAAAACATGAAGAGCTACTTCAACTAGTAAAACATTTACAAAACGAATTATTTCCCAACCACTCCTTACAAGAAAGACAACTTAATTTTAGTCAATTTTACATGGATTATGGTCCAGATTTTATTGACCAATTATTCCAAAAATTAAATCCGTTAGCGCAAAATTTTAATATCATTACATTACCTTAAGTATATCATTTTTCTTCTTTATACATTACTAATAGAAAAATTTTCAATTATGAGAAAAGTATATTTCACCCTATTTATTCTTTGTTTACAATTTAGTGTAGCTCAAAATACAAATTTTGCACACTATGTCAACCCATTTATTGGAACCGGCGGTCACGGACATACCTTTCCTGGTGCAACTGTGCCTTATGGAATGGTACAATTGTCCCCAGATACGCGTATTGATGGTAGTTGGGATGGCTGTTCTGGTTATCATTACTCTGATAATGTAATTTACGGATTTTCTCATACACACTTAAACGGAACCGGTGTTTCCGATTACGGAGATATTTTATTGATGCCAACGATGGGCGTACCTTCATTTGATACTAAAGTGTATGCGTCTACTTTTTCGCATGCCACTGAGAAAGCTTCCGCTGGATTTTACTCCGTGAAATTAGACAAACACAATATCGATGTGCGTTTGACAACCTCAACCCGCGTTGGTTTTCATGAATATACGTTTAATAAAGACGGTCAAGCTAATATTATCTTAGATTTGAATCATCGCGATAAGCTTTTGGAAGGAAGAATTCGAGTAATTGATGAAAAAACTATTGAAATTTTGAGAAGAAGCGAGGCTTGGGCAAGAGATCAATATGTGTATGCTCAAATTGAATTTAATGTACCTTTGAAAGTCAATCTGGTTAAAGAAGTAAACAAGGAAAACACTAAGTTAGAAGGAATATATAAAGGAACTGAATTGGCATTAAGTTTCTCAAAACAAGTCAAAAAAGGTGAAAAAATTCTAGTAAAAGTATCACTTTCGCCTACGAGTTATGAAGGAGCGAAATTAAACAGTTCCGAAATCAACCATTGGGATTTTGAAAAAGTTAAGAAAGAAGCAGAAACCCTTTGGAACAAGGAATTATCAAAAATTGAAGTAACTTCAAATGATAAAGACAAGTTAGCCATTTTCTATACGGCTTTATATCACACGATGATGCAACCGAATATTGCACAAGATTTGGACGGAAAATATCGTGGTAGAGACAACCAAATTCATACAGCTGAAGGATTTGATTATTACACGGTTTTTTCACTTTGGGATACCTTTAGAGGAGCACATCCGTTATATACATTGATTGATAAAAAAAGAACTGCCGATTACATCAATACGTTCATTAAACAATATGAACAAGGCGGCAGATTGCCTGTTTGGGAATTGGCTTCTAATGAAACCGATTGTATGATTGGCTATCATTCCGTTTCTGTAATTGCAGATGCGATGGTAAAAGGTATTACTGGTTTTGATTACGAAAAAGCCTTTGAAGCCAGTAAAGCCTCCGCGATGCGCGATGTTTTAGGACTTGACGCGTACAAAAAAAATGGCTTCATTTCAATGGACGACGAACACGAAAGCGTTTCTAAAACGTTGGAATATGCGTATGATGATTGGTGTATTGCCCAAATGGCAAAACTTTTAAACAAGAAAGAAGATTATCACTATTTCATGAAACGTTCACAAAACTGGAAGAATATTTTCGATTGGGAAACGGGTTTTATGCGTCCAAGGAAAAATGGCGGTTGGGACAAACCGTTTGACCCAAGAGAAGTCAACAATAATTTTACCGAAGGTAATTCGTGGCAATATTCGTTTTTCGTACCACAAGATATTTACGGCATGATTCAAGCCTATGGAGGAAAGGAAAAATTTGAAGCCAAATTAGACGAAATGTTCAACAGCGAAAGCAAAACAACAGGAAGAGAACAAGTTGATGTTACGGGTTTAATTGGGCAATACGCACACGGAAACGAACCAAGTCACCATATGGCGTATTTGTACAATTATGTAGGCAAACCAGAAAAAACGACCGCAAAAGTCAAGTATATTTTAAATAATTTTTACACCAATACACCCGATGGTTTAATTGGAAACGAAGATTGCGGGCAAATGAGTGCCTGGTATGTGTTGAGTTCGATGGGGATTTATCAAGTAACTCCGGGGCAAGAATTTTTTAATACTACTCAAGCTAGCTTTAAAAGCATCAAAATAAATTTAGGAAATAAAATAGTTTATTTACCTCAAATTCAAGAAAATGATGCCTATTTTATTAATTACGAATTAAATGATTGGGTAAAAGCACTTGCACACTCATCTTGGGGTAATGAAAATGGAATTGTACCAATAATAGACGCTGAGAATAAATCATTTATTTCTAATCATAAATTAATATTAAAATCATATAAATCAAGTGGAAAGATATTTTATTCTTTTGATAAAAAACAGAAATTTATTGAGTATAAATCACCTCTACTAATTACTCAATCTACAAAAATATATGCTTTTACAAAAACATATACTTATTCGGAATTTTTTACTGAAAGTACAGCTATATACAGCGACACCATTTCCGCAACCTTCTTCAAAAAGCCAAATAACTACACTATTGACATCAAATCGAAATACAATCCGCAATATCACGCTGGTGGTCCAGAAGGCTTGTTAGATGGCATTTTAGGTACTGAAAATTGGCGTAAAGGCGATTGGCAAGGCTACCAAAGTCAGGATTTTGAAGCGATTGTAGATTTACAAGAGATGAAAAACATTTCGGAGGTTTCGGCACGCTTTTTACAAGACCAACGTTCGTGGATTTTAATGCCAACAAAAGTGGAGTATTACACTTCGGAAGACAATGTACATTATACTTTATTTGGTTCGGTAGAGAATACACTCGATCCTAAAATTAGTACAAATATAATTTTAGATTTTATGAGCAAGCAAGCTTCAACAAAAACGCGATATGTGAAAGTAATCGCCAAAAATTTCGGAAAATTACCAGAATGGCATCAAGGTTTTGGCGGTGATGCGTTTATTTTTATAGATGAAATAACAATTAAGTAATAAAAAACCCTAACAAATGTTAGGGTTTTTTATTTTTATTTTAGGATTGCCGCTTTGTCTTTCATACCTAAAATTTCGTAACATGTTTTAAGTATGGCTTTACAATCTGCATTGGATGCATCGAGTTGATAGGACTTTTCAAAGTAAGGCATAGCATTTTTAAACATTTCCTTTCTTTTTGCCGTTAACTCATTATATTTTTTATCATTTTTTAAATTGGCATTAATTTCTTCCACCAACTTAGCATCATCAGAAAGCATTAAATAACCTACATTAAATTGCAATGTTGCATTGTTTGGATCTTTAGCAAGTACTGCGCTGATTTTAGCTTTATAGGTAGTTAAATCGTTTAAATAATAATAACAGTTTGCTTCATTAATCTGAGATTCAACATCGTCAGAATTTAATTGATTAACCAAAGCATAATCTTTTTTTGCTTGTTCATAATCCTTCTTTTGAAACGAGATATAAGCAATAATTTTAGCTACATCTAATTCAGTCGATTGGAATTTTTGCAATCCCGATCCTTTAAAACCAACTTTTTGGATTTCTTTGTAGTAGGTACTCCCTAATTCAAAATCATCTCCTTGAACTGCTAAAATTGCAGCGTTTTCTAAATTAGCAACATCATTGGTATCGAGTTGATATAAATTATAAAATAATACACTAGCTTCTTTAAATTTTTTAGCATCATTAAGCATTAAAGCAGATTGTTGCAACATAGGTTTAAACCAATTCAACGTTTCATGTATATCATCTGTATAAACTTTCTTCCCTGATTTAGTTTCAAAATCTAAAGTATTTTTTATGCCCTTAACAATTTGATTTAAAGAACTTGGATTCATAATTTTTGCAATTTGAGCAGGAGAGGGTTGTTCTCCTAGAGTTGATAATTGCAATAACGGAGACATTCCTTTATAAAATTCAACCGAAATTTTATCTTCTTCTAAAGAAGCTACACTTTCTAATTTTGTTAATGTTTCTTTAAACTGAGAATATTCTTCAACAGTTAATTTATCTTTAGCATATAACTTTTTTAATACTTTTAACTCATCTTTTTGAGCAAATGAAAAAACAGTAGTAAATAATGCTATTGAGAAAATCACTTTTTTCATATGTAGATAATTATTTTGTTTATTTATACCTATAAAATTGCTTAACTAAAATTTGTTTATAAATAAAAGCCCAATAAAAATTGGGCTTTATTATTGCTTACTCTTGTACTTCACTATCTGTATCGGGAGTAAAATTTACATCCGTAGCCTCTCCATCAATGTAGTCCGCATCAATATCTTCATCTGACTCTTCTTCGCGCATTACTTTCGTGACCGCTGCAATTGAATCTGCTCCTTTGATATTAATTAAACGAACTCCTTGAGTTGCTCTACCCATTACACGTAAGTCAGATACTTTCATTCTTATTGTTAATCCAGACTTATTTATAATCATTAAATCATCTTCATCTGTTACATCGTTAATAGAAATTAATTGACCTGTTTTTTCTGTGATGTTCAATGTTTTAACACCTTTACCTCCACGATTTGTTATTCTGTACACATCTTCTCCGTCTTCATCTACTACGCGGGTACGTTTTCCATATCCGTTTTCAGTAACAACCAAAATTTGAGATTCATTAACCTGATCTCTATCAACTGAAACCATTCCAATTACCTCATCTTTGGCATCAGCTAGAGTTATTCCTCTAACTCCAGAAGCAGTTCTACCCATTGGGCGTGTTTTCTCTTCTTCAAAACGAACTAATTTTCCTGATTTTACTGCAATTAACACTTGGCTGTTACCTGTGGTTAATTTTGCTCCAATTAATTCGTCGTCCTCTCTAATTGTAATAGCATTTATACCATTTTGACGTGGACGAGAATATTGTTCTAAAGGCGTTTTCTTCACTTGGCCTTGCTTAGTAGCCATAATCACAAAGTGATTGTTAATGTACTCTTCATCTTTAAGATCTTGTGTACAAATAAATGCTTTTACTTTGTCGTCTTGCTCTATATTTATCAAGTTTTGAATTGCTCTACCTTTACTTGCTTTGCTTCCTTCAGGAATTTCAAACACACGCATCCAGAAACATTTTCCTTTTTGTGTAAAGAACAATAGATATTGGTGGTTTGTAGCTACAAATAAATGTTCTAAGAAATCTTGATCTCTAGTAGCTGAACCTTTTTGTCCAACTCCACCTCTATTTTGTGTTTTGTATTCAGATAATGAGGTACGTTTAATATAACCTGCATGAGAAATAGTAATTACTACGTTTTCATCGGCAATTAAATCTTCAATGCTTACATCGCCACCTGCATATTCAATTTGAGAACGACGTGCATCACCATATTTATCTTTAATTTCGTTTAATTCATCTTTAATTAATTGCATTCTTAATTCTTTACTCGCTAGTAATTCTTTTAAATGTGCAATTAATTTCATTATTTCGTCATATTCAGCTCTTAACTTATCTTGTTCTAGACCTGTTAACTGACGTAGACGCATTTCAACGATGGCACGCGCTTGCAATTCAGAAAGTTTAAAACGCTCTATTAATTTTGTTCTAGCTTCGTCTCCATCTTTAGAACTTCTAATTAATGCAATTACTTCATCAATATTATCTGAAGCAATAATTAATCCTTCTAAGATATGCGCTCTTTCTTCAGCCTTACGTAAATCGTATTGTGCTCTTCTAACAACTACTTCATGACGGTGTTCAACAAAATAATGAATCAAATCTTTAAGATTCAACATTTGTGGTCTTCCATTAACTAAAGCAATATTATTTACACTGAATGATGATTGTAATTGTGTATACTTATAAAGTGTATTGAGCACCACATTAGGAACAGCATCGCGTTTTAGTTCATACACAATACGCATACCATTTCTATCCGATTCATCTCTAATGGTAGAGATTCCTTCAATTCTCTTATCATTTACTAAATCAGCCGTTTTCTTAATCATTTCAGCCTTATTCACTTGGTAAGGAATTTCAGTAACAATGATAGATTCTCTACCATTTACTTCTTCAAAACCAGCTTTGGCACGCATAACGATTCTTCCTCTACCCGTTTTAAAGGCTTCTTTAACACCTTCATACCCATAAATAACACCCCCTGTTGGAAAATCAGGAGCTTTAACATATTTAATTAGCTCATCGATTTCAATTTCATTGTCATCAATATAAGCTAATGTCCCATCAATAACTTCTGTTAAATTATGAGGAGGCATATTTGTCGCCATACCTACAGCAATACCAGAAGCACCATTGATTAATAAATTTGGAACACGTGTTGGTAATACTTTTGGTTCTTGTAAAGAATCATCAAAATTTAATTGAAAATCAACAGTTTCTTTTTCAATATCTGCCAACATGTCTTCTGATATTTTTTGCATTCTAGCCTCAGTATAACGCATTGCAGCGGGGCTATCTCCATCGACAGAACCAAAGTTTCCTTGTCCGTCAACCATTAAATATCTTAAACTCCATTCTTGAGCCATACGAACCATAGCATCATATACCGATGTATCGCCATGTGGGTGATATTTACCTAATACTTCCCCAACAATTCTAGCAGATTTCTTATAAGATCTATTTGAAAGCACTCCTAGTTCATACATTCCATATAAAACTCTTCTATGCACTGGTTTTAAACCATCTCTCACATCAGGAAGTGCTCTAGATACAATTACCGACATCGAATAATCGATGTAGGCTGACTTCATTTCGTCTTCAATGTTAATTGGTATTAACTTTTCTCCTTCAGACATACGTATTTATTTAATTTTTATTCGATTTTATAAAACGTGCCAATATACGATATTTTGCTTTTTTTTGACTACTAATTATCAATAAAATTCAAATACTTATCAACAATTATTAGTTGTTTTTTTAATAAAATAAAACAGCTAAGATTTTTATTTTTCATTTTTTTTTTGTCAATTAGCAAATGTAAGTAGCCCTATTGTATAGCCGCACTTATTTTAGTAATTTTACAAGAGATTTTTTAATGATTTTATGGAAGATAATTTTTCACCTAGAGTAAAAGACGTAATCTATTACAGTAAAGAAGAAGCTTTACGACTAGGTCATGATTTTATTGGGACTGAGCATCTTATACTAGGGTTACTTAGAGACGGAAATGGAAGCGCAATAGATATTCTTAATGCTCTTCAAATTAATTTTGAAGTATTACGAAAAAAAGTAGAGCTGTTAAGTCCAGCTAACCCTAGCGCCGACTTAAGTAATGATAAAAAGAATTTGCACTTGACGCGACAAGCAGAAAGAGCACTAAAATATACTTTTTTAGAAGCAAAACTTTTCAACACTACTTCTATAAGTACTGCATTATTATTGTTGTGTGTGTTAAAAAACGACAATGATCCCACAACAAAATTGCTCAATAAATTAAAAATAAATTACGAAAATGTAAAAGAAGTATACGTCAATATGAATGAAAGCGAAGATATATTAAAAAACACCCCTAGAGCAGAATCTTATGACGACTCTGGAGAAGAAAATTTTAAAGATAGCGGAATGGGTTCAGCTGCAAGTGGAAGCAACACTAAAACCAACAAAAAATCAAAAACACCGGTTTTAGATAATTTTGGGAGAGATCTTACAGAACTCGCTGAAGAAGGAAAATTAGATCCTGTAGTAGGAAGAGAGAAAGAAATTGAACGTGTATCTCAAATTTTAAGTCGAAGAAAAAAGAATAATCCACTATTAATAGGAGAACCTGGTGTGGGTAAATCTGCCATAGCTGAAGGCTTAGCATTAATGATTATTAAGAAAAAAGTTTCTCGTATTTTATTCAACAAAAGAGTTGTAACTTTAGATTTAGCTTCGTTAGTAGCAGGTACTAAATACAGAGGTCAATTTGAAGAACGCATGAAAGCGGTAATGAATGAACTTGAAAAAAATGATGACATCATTCTATTTATTGACGAAATTCACACCATTGTAGGCGCAGGCGGCGCTACCGGCTCTTTAGATGCTTCTAATATGTTTAAACCTGCTTTAGCTAGAGGTGAAATCCAATGTATTGGTGCAACTACACTTGATGAATACAGACAATACATAGAAAAAGATGGTGCACTTGAAAGAAGATTTCAAAAGGTAATTGTAGAACCTACCACCGTAGACGAAACAATTATCATTTTAAATAATATTAAAGGAAAATATGAAGATCATCATAACGTTATCTTTACACCTGAAGCTATTGAAGCCTGTGTAAAACTTACCAACCGTTACATGACTGATCGCTTTCTTCCAGACAAAGCTATTGACGCTTTAGACGAAGCGGGTTCTCGTGTGCACATTACTAATATTGAAGTGCCAAAACAAATTTTGGAATTAGAAAAACAATTGGAAGAAGTTAAAGAACTTAAAAACAACGTTGTTAAAAAACAAAAATTTGAAGAAGCTGCTAAACTTCGTGATGATGAGAAAAAAATTGAAAAAGATTTAGCTATTGCGCAAGAAAAATGGGAAGAAGATTCAAAAAATAATCGTGTCGTAGTAACCGAAGACAATGTAGCCGATGTTGTATCTATGATGACAGGCATTCCTGTTAACCGAATTGCTCAAACCGAAAGTAATAAACTGGCCAAATTACCCGAACTTATTAAAGGAAAAGTAATTGGTCAAGATGAAGCCGTTCAAAAAATAGCTAAATCTATACAGCGAAATAGAGCGGGATTGAAAGACCCGAACAAGCCAATTGGTTCCTTTATATTCTTAGGCTCTACTGGTGTGGGAAAAACACAGCTAGCCAAAGTATTAGCCAAAGAATTATTTGACTCGGAAGAAGCTCTAGTAAGAATAGACATGAGCGAATACATGGAAAAATTTGCTATTTCTAGATTAGTAGGTGCTCCTCCGGGCTATGTAGGCTATGAAGAAGGCGGGCAATTAACCGAAAAAATTCGCAGAAAACCCTATTGCGTAGTTTTACTTGATGAAATCGAAAAAGCACATCCTGATGTGTTTAATATGCTTCTGCAAGTATTAGATGATGGTCATTTAACAGATAGTCTTGGACGAAAAATTGATTTTAGAAATACAATTATAATTATGACATCAAATATTGGTGCGCGTCAATTGAAAGATTTCGGTCAAGGTGTAGGATTTGGAACTGCAGCTAAAGTTGCTCAAACAGAAGAGCACAATAAAAGTGTAATTGAAAATGCACTAAAAAAGGCATTTGCTCCAGAATTTTTAAATCGTATTGATGATGTTATTGTATTTAATGCGTTAGAAAAACACGATATTGATAAAATTATTGATATTGAAATGGCTAAACTAACCGCTCGTATTAAAGAGTTGGGCTATGTTTTAAAATTATCTGAAAAAGCAAAAGATTTTATTGCTGAAAAAGGCTTTGACAAACAATTTGGTGCCAGACCATTAAAACGTGCCATTCAAAAATATGTTGAAGATGCCTTAGCTGAAGAAATAATTACTTCTAAAATTCACGAAGGAGATATTATTTTTATGGATTTAGATGAAGTATCACAAGAATTGATTATAAAAATAGAAAAAACAGAAAAACCTGCCAATTAGCAGGTTTTTTTTTATTTTATGATTGATTAAGTTTGCTATTTTTATAACCATAGGAAAAGTAAACTACTAATCCTATTACTAACCATCCTGAAAACCAAAGCCAATTAGAAATAGTCATTCCTGTTAACAAATAACTACATGAAATCAACCCTAACAAAGGTATTAACGAGAAATTTTTAGTAAAGGCTAATACAGACATGATTACACATACTACGTAAAATATAAGCAAAGGTAAATTAGTAGCTATTTTATCTTTTGAAAAATCGAGTATATCTATAAAATAGGTAGGAAATAAATAATTAACTACAAGCACTGCACCTATAAAACCAACAGGAAATATAAACTTAGAATTAATATATGGTATTCTAAATTTACCTTTACTTTTAGCCATTTCTTCTTCACTTTGAGGTGACAACATTAATACACCTCCACAAACCAAAACAAATGCAAATAATGTACCTATACTTGTAAAATCTAATACAAGATTTTCATCAGTAAAGAATATAGGCAACCCTACCACAATACCTGTTACTATAGTTGCATAGCTAGGAGTTTTATGTTTTGGGTGAATTGTAGCAAATCTTTTAGGCATTAATCCATCTCTACTCATTGTCATCCAAATGCGTGGCTGTCCCATTTGAAAAACCAACAATACGCTTGTCATAGCTACTACAGCAGCTATTGATACAATGAACAACATCCATTTAATGCCTTTTATAGCAAATATTTCTGCTAAAGGATCTGATACTCCAAGTAGCTCATAAGAAACCATACCTGTTAATATAAGTGCCAAAATGATGTAAACAATTGTACAGGCAATTAAGGAATAAATCATTCCTTTAGGCAAATCTTGTTGCGGATTTTTGCATTCCTCCGCCAATGTTGATACCGCATCAAAACCTATATAGGCATAAAAAACAGCAGATACACCAGCCATAACACCCCCAAAACCTTTTGGCATAAAAGGAGACCAGTTATCTATATCTATATAAAAACAACCTACAATAATTACTAACACGATTACTGCCATTTTAATAATTACCATAGCATTACTAACATTGCGCGATTCTTTTGCACCTCTGTACACCAAATACGTGATTAACACATTAATTAAAACTGCAGGTAAATCAAAAATAATTTTCAAATTACCCAACATAGGCGCGCTATTCCAAGCAGCTAATCCTTCACCCGATTTATTATCAAGAAAGGCAGTATGTGCAGACTGGTAATTAATGGTTAACCAATCTGGTAAATGAATGCCAAACGTTTCTAATAAATTTGTAAAATAACCACTCCAAGAAAAAGCAATGTAAATATTCCCAATAGAATATTCCATAATTAAAGCCCAGCCGATTATCCAGGCAAACAATTCACCAAAAGAAACATACGCATACGTATACGCACTACCTGAAACGGGAACTCGAGACGCAAATTCGGCATAACACATCGCTGTAAAACCACAAGCTATTGCACAAATAATATACAACAACACCACACCTGGACCTCCTTCAAAACAAGCATTTCCAATGGCACTAAACGTACCTCCACCAATAATAGCAGCAATTCCAAATAAAGTTAAATCCCTAACATTCAACACTTTGTTTAACCCAGCATGATCACCATCTCCTCCTTGTTTAAGAATAGTAGCTATTGATTTTTTTCTAAAAATATTCATTGGCATGGCAGTTTATGTATTAGTTCGAAATGAAAAAATTATTTTATTTTGAGACAAGAGCAAATATATAATTTATATCAATATAGATTTAAGATATACTTATTATTTTATCATAATCAAAAACTATTGCAATATAAAAATATATAATAAAAATATATGGATATATGCCTTTTTTTAAGTAAATTTGCATTAGAAAAGTTCCAATATACAAGAGCTTTACACACGAATAGTTCTAACATTAAATAATTAAAAAAATGGCATTAGTAGGAAAAAAATTCCCAAACATTACCGTTGATGCAATCTCTCACATGGGAGATAATTTAAGAATCAACATTTTAGAAGAAGCAACAAAAAACAATAAGAAAGTAGTCTTATTTTGGTATCCAAAGGATTTTACATTTGTTTGTCCAACAGAATTACACGCTTTTCAAGCTGCATTAGGTGAATTTGAAAAAAGAAACACAATAGTTATTGGTGCTTCTTGCGATACTAACGAAGTACATTTTGCTTGGTTAAACACAGCAAAAGACAATGGTGGAATTGAAGGTGTTACTTATCCGTTAGTTGCAGATACAACTAGAAATTTATCTACTGCACTAGGTATTTTAGAAGCTGAAGATGTGTTTAACGAGGAAACAGGAGATTACCTAATTGAAGGTTCAAATGTAACTTACCGTGCAACGTATTTAGTTGATGAAACTGGAGTTATCTTCCACGAAAGTGTAAACCACATGCCTCTTGGAAGAAATGTAAATGAGTATTTAAGATTAATAGATGCTTATACACACGTTCAAACTAAAGGGGAAGTTTGTCCAGCAAACTGGGAAGAAGGAAAAGATGCGATGAAAGCAGACAGAAACAGTACAGCAGCTTATTTAGCTTCTCATTAATAATTTTGTTTCAAGTTTCAGGTTATTCAACTTGAAACTTGAAGCTTTAAACCTTAAATTAAAAAAATGTTCCAAGAAATAGCACAAGATAATTTAGCCGAAGTGGTAGCTTCTAATGAGGTGGTTGTTGTACAATATGCTGCGTCATGGTGTGGAAATTGCCGTATTATGAAACCAAAATTTAAATTATTGGCTTCACAAAATGAAAATATTCCTTTCCTTATAGTAGATGCTGAAAAATTTCCAGAATCTAGAAAACTAGCAAAAGTAGACAACTTACCCACATTTGCTACATTTAAAAATGGCGTATTAGTAAATCAAACACAAACTAACAAGGCTGAAGTATTAGCAGAATTAGTAAACGAAGTTGTATAACTACGGATTAATTTATTCATTTATCACACCTTATTTAAACAAACAAATAATAGCACATATGAAATTACCAGTAATCAAACATTTAACTCAATTCATTGAAGAAAACGATCAGGATTATTTAATAGAAACTATAGAAGTTTTAGAAGCGTTAACTGAAGTTCCATCTTTAAAAGATGAAGAATTAGATGTTATAGGTGAATTAATTTCAAATATGTATGGTGCATTAGAAGTCAACCAACTCATAAAAAATGGTACAGACAAGAAAACAGCGCTAAATGAGTTTATGAAACGCGTACTCGGTTCCATTGATAAAGAATAAAAAATCACGACAAATAGTTAAGGAGCTTTGCTCCTTTTTTTATTTACTTATTTTATTTAATTTTGCCAAAATAATACATACGAAATAGAAATGGGAAGAGCATTTGAATTTAGAAAAGCACGTAAAATGAAACGTTGGTCAGCTATGGCAAAAACGTTTACAAAAATTGGGAAAGACATTGTAATGGCAGTTAAAGAAGGGGGTCCTAGTCCTGAAACAAATGCCAGACTGAGAGCAGTTATTCAAAATGCAAAGGCTGCAAACATGCCTAAAGACAATGTTGAACGTGCTATTAAAAAAGCATCAGATAAAGATACAGCAAACTATAAAGAAGTACTTTTTGAAGGATATGCGCCTCATGGTATAGCTATTTTAATTGAAACAGCTACTGACAATAACAATAGAACAGTTGCAAATATTAGAAGTTATTTCAACAAATGCAATGGAACTTTAGGTACACAAGGTTCTGTAGAATTCATGTTTGATCATACTTGTAATTTTAGAATTCCCGCAGAAGGTCAAGATGTGGAAGAATTAGAATTAGAAATGATTGATTTTGGTGTTGAAGAAATATTTGCAGATGAAGATGGAATTGTAATGTATGCGCCTTTTGAAAGTTTTGGTGCCATTCAAAAAGAATTAGAAAATCGTGGATTAGAAATTTTATCTTCAGGCTTTGATAGAATTCCGCAGGTAACTAAAGAATTAACTGCTGAACAAATTGCAGACGTGGAAAAATTATTGGAAAAAATTGAGGAAGATGACGATGTAATGAATGTTTTTCACACAATGGCTGAATAACTAATTAGAAATTGAAAATACAAATTAAAAAATGCAGTATTAAACTAATTTAAGCTGCATTTTTATTTTATACTAATTCTACAATGAACATTAAAGTACTCGCAATAGGCAAAACAGATAACAAAAATCTTCAAGCATTGATTGAGGAATACTCCAAGCGTTTAGGGTTTTATATTAAATTTGATTTAGATATAATTCCAGATATCAAAAACGCTAAAAATCTTTCTGAAAGCGAACAAAAAATAAAAGAAGGGCAATTAATTCTAAACAAACTAAGTCCTACAGATTATTTAATCTTATTAGATGAGAACGGAAAAGAATTTAGCAGCATAGGGTTTTCTGAATTTTTACAAAAAAAAATGAACTCAGGGCTTAAAACAATCGTTTTTGTTATTGGTGGCCCATATGGTTTTTCAGAAGAAGTTTATAAAAAAGCTGAAGGAAAAGTGTCTTTGTCACAAATGACCTTTTCGCATCAAATGATTCGTTTATTTGTAATTGAACAAATTTATCGTGGGTTTACAATACTTAACAACGAACCCTATCATCATCAATAAGTCTTTAATATAAAAAATTTGAAAATGAATTAAGTATAAAAATTTCCATTAGACATTACCCATTACCCCTCCGTCACTTCGAGTAGCGAAGCGTATCGAGAAGCCATCACCCATTACCTTGCTTTAATTGATTCATTAACTTTACACATTCTACTGCTTCCGCTACATCATGAACACGTAAAATAGAAGCACCTTTTTGCAAACAAAATGCATGTAAAAATGTAGTTCCATTTAATGCTTTTTCGGGCGTAGTTTCCAGTGTTTTGTAAATCATAGATTTTCGTGAAATACCTGCTAAAATTGGCAATTCGTGAAACTGAAGCAATTCTAACTTTTGTAATAATTCATAATTATGTGCCATTGTTTTAGCAAATCCAAAACCTGGATCAATAATTACATCATTTATACCTAAACTTCGTGCTGCAGCAATTCGTTCAGAAAAATAGAAATTAACTTCTTTTATCAAATTATCATAATGGGCTAAAGTTTGCATTGTTTGTGGCGTCCCTTTCATATGCATCATGATATAAGGAACTTGTAATGAGGCTATAGTAGGCAACATTTGTTCGTCTAATAAACCTGCTGAAATATCATTTATAAGTGCAGCTCCATGAAGTATAGCATTTTTTGCCACTTCACTTCTAAAGGTATCTACAGAAATTAGAATTGTTGGAAAATTTTTTAACAATACATCCACTACAGGCACTACTCTATTCAATTCTTCTTCTTCAGAAACAAAATCAGCGCCAGGCCGACTAGAATAACCACCCACATCAATAAAAGTAGCACCTTCATCTAACATTTTGGCTACTTTAGTAATGATAGCATGCTCACTTTTCAATGTACCCCCGTCAAAAAAAGAATCGGGAGTAAGATTTAAAATACCCATTACCTTAGGTGTTGATAAATCAATGAGAGTTCCTTTGCAGTTTATTGTTGACATCTAATTTTTTACTTATATTTGAAGTTTAATTCAATTTACAATTTTTTAGTGAGTAAATTGGTGTTGGGTTAAACTATTTCAACCAAAATTTATACAAATATAATCTAAAATAATGTCAAATACATCTCAACAATATGATAAAGTAATTGCGGTTTGCCGTGATTTATTCACAAAAAAAACACACGATTATGGTACAGCATGGCGTGTATTACGATTACCATCACTTACTGATCAAATATTCATCAAAGCACAACGCATTAGAAGTTTACAAGAAAATGATGTTCGCAAAGTAGATGAAGATGAAGTGTCTGAATTTATTGGAATAATAAATTACTGCGCCATGGCATTAATACAAATGAAAAAAGGTATAGCTACACAACCTGACATGCCTGCTGAAGAGGCTATTCGCTTGTACAATGAAAAAATTGCAGAAACTAAAGCGTTAATGGAAAATAAAAATCACGATTACGGTGAAGCTTGGAGAGATATGCGCGTGAATTCATTAACCGATTTAATCATTCAAAAACTCTTACGTGTTAAACAAATTGAGGACAATAAAGGAAAAACATTAGTTTCTGAAGGTATTGATGCGAATTACCAAGACATGATTAATTATGCTGTTTTTGCATTGATTTTAATGGAAGAAAACAAAAACTAAATTATGAATAACCAATTATGAATACAAAAACTATTTCTTGGACACTACGAATTGTTGTTGCTGCTTTGTTTATTGTTTCAGCATTGGCAAAACTATACCCATCGCCTTATTTTGCCATTTCAACTTTTGAAGTGAAGCAATTGTACCCGCTTGGTTTTCCTGAAAATTTAGCTAGTTATTTTTCCAGAACATTAATAGGTGTTGAATTTGCACTTGGATTTCTACTCCTAATTCCACATTATTTAAAAAAAATCACCATTCCAGCAACCATAGTCTTACTTCTTGTTTTTATCATTCATTTAAGTTACGAAACCTTTGTAAGCGGAAATTCTGGAAATTGTGGTTGTTTTGGAGAATTATTACCCATGACGCCTGTAGAAGCCATTCTTAAGAACATCGTCGCAATTGGTTTATTAATTTGGTTACTTAAAATTCTTCCAAATGACACAAAATCAAACATTTGGATTCTTAGCACTATAAAATTAGCTTGTATACTTGTTATTTTTATGCTTGCGCCAATGAAAGCAAGTTCAAGCTCAAGCTCAAATAGCAATACTGAAATTGATAATTCTGCAATTAACTTTAATGAAGACGCTACTACTTTGACTAATAAAGCAGCTGAACAGTATGCAGATTCAATAGAAAAAAGTGCACAGAAAAAAAATAATTCAATTGAAGACGTTAAAAAAGAAATGGGTCCAAAACCAACCAAATCAGGTTATGCAGAATACTTCTCTGATATAGATAAAGGTAGAAAAATATTTTGCTTCTTTGTGCCCGGTTGCGAACATTGTCGTCATGCTGCAAAAGAATTATATGCCTTACAAAAAAAATATAAAGATTTTCCAGAAGTAAGAATTATTTTCATGGATGAAGAAGCTGAAAAAATTCCTGATTTCTTTGCTTTTGCAGGTACAAAATTTCCTTATAAAGTAATTGATGTAATTCCTTTTTGGACAAAACTTGGCACAGGTAAAGACACACCTGGTGTTGTGTATTTATGGAATGGAAATGTCATAAAATTTTATGATGGAATTGCAGAAAAAGCGTTTAATAAAAAAGAATTTGAAAAAATAACAACCAAAGCTTATAAAAAATAAATCCAACTTTAAAATCAATACAAATGAAAAAAATCATTGCACTATTTAGTTTAATCGTTTCAAGTATTTCTTGTCAAGCACAGACAGAATTTAAAGATGAATCACTAACTGCTACTTTTTTTACCAGTGAAAATACTAAAATTGATTTCAAATCGATTTTAGAAAAACACAAAGGAAAAGTCATTTTTATTGACATTTGGGCTTCTTGGTGTTCAGATTGTTTAAAAGCACAACCAGAAGTAGAAAATTTATACCAAGGCTATAATGAAAATGTTGATTTCATCACCCTTTCTTGCGACAAATCTTATGAATCGTGGAAAAAAGGCATTGAAAAATTTGATGTAAAAGGCGAACATTATTTAATACCTGATGGTATGAAAGGTATTTTTGGCAAATCAATCAAACTGGATTGGATTCCTAGATATATGATTATTGATAAAGAAGGAAAAATTGCTGTTTTTAAAGCGATTGAACCTACGGATGCACAAGTAAAAGAAACAATAAACAAATTAATAAATTAACATGAGAAAAAACATTGTTGCAGGGAACTGGAAAATGAACAAAGATTATGGTCAAGCCCTAACATTAATTAATGAAATAAAAGAAGGAAAACCTGCCTCTAATGCAGAAATAGTATTGGCTACTCCATTCCCTTTTTTAGCAAAAGCAGTTGAATTAGTAGAAGGAACCGATATACAAATTGCAGCACAAAACATGCATCAAGCAGAAGGTGGAGCATTTACAGGAGAGATTTCTGCAAGTATGCTAACAAGTATTGGTGTTCATACTGTAATTTTAGGCCATAGCGAAAGACGTGCTTACTTTCACGAAACAGATGCTTTATTAGCTAACAAAGTGGATACCGCATTGAAACACGATATGACTGTTATTTTTTGTTTTGGCGAGGAATTAAAAGACAGACAAAGCAACAACCATTTTAATGTAGTGGAGTATCAACTAAGAGACGGTTTATTTCATTTAAAAAACGAAGATTGGAAACATATTGTGTTAGCTTACGAACCAGTTTGGGCAATAGGAACAGACGAAACAGCTTCTCCAGAACAAGCACAAGAAATGCACGCTTTTATTAGAAATTTGATTCAAAAAGTGTATGGCACTGATGTAGCCGAAAACGTTTCTATTTTATATGGCGGAAGTGTAAAACCAGATAATGCCAAAGAAATTTTTTCTAAGCCCGATGTGGACGGCGGACTAATTGGAGGTGCAGCACTAAATGCAACTGATTTTTTCGGAATAATTAGCGGAATATAAATTAAAGCCCTAAGGAGATTACTTTACATGCTTATTTCTTTTCACATAACTATGTAAAAAATCTCCTTTAGGTTTTCCTAAATCAAAAGCACTCCACTTAACTAAAGTTCGTGTTGCTAATCGAGCTTTATCATTATCCCAATTTTCATATTCTATTCTATAAATTGCCGAATAAATTTCTGCACGGCCTACTCCATGATAGCAATGAATTAAAACAGGATAATTTGCTGGGTTATCCATAATTTTAAAAAAATAATCTAAGTTTTTTTGCGTTGGCACTTGATCTGAGCCATTATTGAAATAGCTTACTCCAGGAATTTTCGCAATTGCTTCTTTCTCTGCAGTCAATTCGGTAGGAATTTCCGGATTATTTACATCATCTCCAGTGCCTGGAAAACGTAAATCAATTATACTTTTAATCTTATATTTTTTCACATATTCAGGCAATTCAGCAGGAGGAATAACACCACTTTTATATACTTTATGTTCTGTAATAGTTTCAAAATTGTGATTAATATGCATGTCATACACATATTTTCCTGCAAAAATGAAAAGTGCTAAAACGACCACTAAAACTATTTTTTTTTTCATCTCTTGTTACTTTGTATTAGGCTTACCTAATTTTTTATCTATAATTTTCGAAAAATAATCTTGAATAAAAGCTTTACAACTTAACTCTAAATCATTCATTTCTTTGTTGCGTTTACCAATCAAATTAGTTCTAAATTTTTTATCATCTATATTGTAAAATCCAATTGCTTTTTTACCATCAAACACACAAATATAGTTACCTTTCATGAAATGATAA
Source organism: Flavobacterium sp. 20NA77.7 (assembly GCF_031326205.1). NCBI lineage: Bacteria > Pseudomonadati > Bacteroidota > Flavobacteriia > Flavobacteriales > Flavobacteriaceae > Flavobacterium > Flavobacterium nakdongense. The sequence goes on from NZ_CP133721.1 coordinate 1,577,744, forward strand.
TTATTAGTATTATAATTTATCAAATAAGGCTCAATATCTTTTTCTTTCGAAACCAAACTTCTACCCCAACTTCTAAAAGGCCTATTAAATCCAATTAAATCTAGAACAGTTGGAAAAATATCAATATGTTGTGCTATTTCTTTATTTTCGCCTATTAAATTGCTATCTGGTTTATAAATCAGTATAGGAACTGCAATTCTATTCACAATTTTATCTGAATATTCTTCTGTATAAGCTACTTGATTACAATGATCTGCAGTAATAATGAAAATAGTATTGTTAAACCAAGACTGTTTTTTCGCCGATTCAAAGAATTTTTTAAATGCATAATCTGTGTATCCTATACACTGATGCATAGGAATACTACCTTTTGGAAACTTTCCTTCATACTTTGTGGGAATAACAAACGGCTCGTGAGAAGAAACGGTAAATACCGTGCTAAAAAAAGGCTGTTTCTTTTCACTAATGGTTTGATTCATATATTGCAAAAAAGGCTCGTCCCAAATTCCCCAAGAACCATCAAAATCTTTGTCATTATCATATTCCGTCATGCCATAATACTGATCAAATCCTAAAATATTTGCAAATCCTAAAAATCCCATCGATCCGTTTGGCGCACCATGAAAAAAAGAAGTAGTATACCCTTTCTCTTTTAAACAAGAAACCAACGATTCTATATTTTGTTTAGTATAGGGCGAAGATGTAAAAGCATCTTGAAAAGACGGTATTCCCGAAAGAATAGAAGCCATACCATGAATAGACTTATAGCCATTTCCATAAGCATTGGTAAAAATCATACTTTTTGTCGCCAACGAATCTAAAAATGGGGTATAACTTCTATATCCTTTTATATGAGTATTTTTATTGAATGCTCCTAGATATTCCCTTCCCATACTTTCTGTTATGATTAATACAATGTTAGGCGTGGAAGGTTTATTATTCTTATAAAATTTTATGGGTTTAAAATTAGATTCAATAACTTGATTTGGAATAGAAAAAGCTGTTTTCTTAAAGGTTTGTACACCTAACGTTCTTATAAATGTAAAGGTAGAATTCAACACCACATCTGCATGTTGTGTCTTTTGGACATAGGTATTGGCATCAACTAAACTAATCGGACGCGTACTTTTCTTAAAATCCCCCCTAATACCACCAATCGATAAAAGTGCAACAAAAAGCACACCTAGAAGAGAAGTGATTATATACTTTGATTTTGGATGTGTATTTAATACATAAGTAACTTTTACTTTTCGATACAAATAAATCCAAAAAGCAACCATAAGAATATATAATAAAAACACATGCCAATAGGTATATAAAAATCTAAAAATCATGCCTCCTTTTGCTTCTTCATGTTTAAAAACTTCCCAAGCAGCAAGCGTAAATCGAGAAAAATTAAATCTATAGTAAATTAAGTCAATAAAATTAAGCGAATAAAACAACAAATTTGTACTGAAATAAACACCAAATAATAATTGTTGAAATTTAGGTTTTGTATTTATAAAGAGAGGAAATACAGAAAGTATAATAAATAAACTATTTACATATAAAATCGCTGTAGTGTCAAAAGCTAATCCATGATAAGCAAGAGAAATAAAATCGGAAAACGAAGTTATTTCAACTAAATCGGCATTATAAAAACAAAATAAAATTCTAGCTACAAAATAAAATATATAAACTAAAAATATTCTGAAAAACAGTGCTTTATATTCATCTATTCTTAAAAAATGCTTCATCCATTCATGCAATTAGATTACAAAATTAATAATATTAATAGCTTAAAATACTAATCCACTAAATTTAATTCGTTATTTTTTTATAAATTGCATTACGAAATAAACCATGACATATATGATTACTGTAACAAGACTTTTCGATTTCCCCTACTATCAAGCAGAAAAATTCAATCTTTCTGATGCATTAGTTACTAAATATGGTACAGATTGGGTTAAAACATCAACAAAAGACTATTTAGATAAAGCAAATGCCATTTCAAGAGCATTACTTAGATTAGATGTTGCAAAAAATGATAAAATAGCCATTATTTCTTCAACAAACAGAACCGAATGGCATATGTGCGACATAGGTATATTGCAAACAGGAGCACAAACTGTTCCTATATATCCAACTATAGCTTCAGAAGATTATGAATATATTTTAAATCATTCAGAATCTAAATTTTGCATCGTTTCAGACCAAGAAGTTTATGCTAAATTAATTGCTGTCCAAAAAAACATTCCCGCTTTGAGAGAAATTTATTCTTTTAATGAAATTGAGGGTTGTAAAAATTGGAAAGAATTACTTGAATTAGGCGCAGATAACTCAAACCAAAATGTAGTTGAAGACAGAAAAAACAATGTAAGTCCAACAGATTTAGCAACTATAATTTACACCTCAGGAACTACTGGAAAACCTAAAGGTGTGATGCTTTCTCATGAAAACATCGTTTCTGATGTATTGATGAGTGCACCTAGAGTTCCTCTAAGAGAAGGAGATACAAGGGCGCTAAGTTTCTTACCTATTTGTCATATTTTTGAACGTATGCTTACATACCTATATCAGTACTATGGTATTTCAATATACTTTGCAGAAAGTATCGAAAAAATTTCAGACAATTTAAAAGAAGTAAAACCTCACGTAATGTCTGTTGTGCCAAGATTACTAGAAAAAGTATACGATAAAATTTATGCTAAAGGAGCCGAATTAACCGGCATTAAGAAAAAATTATTCTTTTGGGCGACAGGCTTAGGTATTCAATATAAACCCTACGGTGAAAATGGTTGGTTCTATGAATTTCAATTAAAAATAGCGAAAAAATTAATTTTCTCAAAATGGCAAGAAGCATTAGGAGGAGAATTAGAATTATTAGTTTCTGGAAGTGCAGCTTTGCAACCTAGATTAACTAAAGTTTTTACCGCAGCAGGCATTCCTGTAATGGAAGGTTATGGACTAACAGAAACTTCTCCCGTAATTTCAGTTAACGACATGCGAAACAGAGGCTTTAAAGTAGCCACAGTGGGAAAAGTAATTGAGGGCGTAGAAGTAAAAATAGCCGAAGATGGCGAAATCTTATGTAAAGGACCAAATGTGATGATGGGTTATTACAAAGATGAATCACAAACTAATGAGGTATTAAAAAATGGTTATTTTCACACAGGTGATATCGGCGAAATTGACGCGGAAGGCTTTTTAAAAATCACTGATAGAAAAAAAGAAATGTTCAAAACCTCAGGTGGAAAATATGTAGCTCCTCAATTATTAGAAAATACCTTCAAACAATCCCGTTTTATTGAACAAATAATGGTCATAGGAGAAGGAGAAAAAATGCCAGGCGCATTTATACAACCCAATTTTGAATTTATTAAAGAATGGGCAAAAAAACATCCAAGTATCAAACTCGGCTCAAAAAATGAAGAAATTAGCACTAATGAAGCTGTAATAAAAAGAATTGAAGAAGAAGTCGAACATTATAATGAAAAATTTGGAAATTGGGAAAAAGTAAAACGATTTGAATTGACTCCAGATATTTGGTCAATAGACGGCGGACATCTTACCCCAACAATGAAATTAAAACGTAAAATAATTTTAGAAAAATATAAAAATTTATATGCTAAAATTTACAGTTAAAAAACCTAACTCCTTAATAATTAAGGAGTTTTTTATTTGTTTTAAAACTATTTTTACTAATTTTATAACATTAACCAATTAAACTAAAAAATTATGAACACAAAAAATTTTATTATTGGCGGTATCGCAGGCGGTATCATTAATTTCTTTTTAGGTTGGATTTTTTACGGCATGCTATTTAAAGATTTGTATCCGCAAACGGGTAACGAAAATTTACTTTTTGTATTTTTAGGTTGCTTAACTTTTGGATTTTTAGTATCACAAATTACCATTAATTGGGCACAAGCAATAGACTTTTCTTCAGGTCTTAAAGTCGGAATCATTGTAGGGCTTCTATATAGTTTATCCATGAATTTTTTCATGTATTCAAGTATGCAAGTAAACTATGAAAATATGGCAATAGATGTAATCATCAATATAATCTCTACTGGACTTATAGGAGCAACAATAGCCGCAATAAATGGAAAATTAAAATAAAATATTTGTTGATTTATTTTTTATAAAAACTCCTCAAAAGGAGTTTTTTTTTATATCTTTATAGTACTTCTTTTAAATATAAAAATCAAAAAAACTGTTAAATAATCAAAATTACTATGCGCGCATAGTAATTTTGATTATATTTGTAAAACGAAAGCATTAATTTAAATGAAAGATAAAACAATTGACTACGTTTTAAGAGCCACTTGGCAAGCCATTGCCAGAATGTATAACGAAGAGGCAACAAAATATGGTGCAACAATGGCAACTGGGTTTACGTTACTTAGCATTGATAAAGAAAACGGTACGCCTTCTACTTCGTTAGGACCCAAAATGGGAATGGAAGCAACTAGCCTAACACGCACATTAAAAATGATGGAAGAACGAGGATTAATCATGAAAAAGAAAAATCCATCTGACGGAAGAGGCGTATTAATTTATCTAACAGACGAAGGAAAAGAAAAAAGAGAGCTTTCAAAAGATACTGTTTTGCGTTTTAATGACACTGTAAAAAAATATATTTCTGATGAGCAACTCAAAAATTTTATGGAAGTTGCCCAAATTATAGATGATTTAATTGCCGAAAAAAAAATATTTTAATTTAACCTACTACTAAAAACTCACGTAATGAAACGTACTATAAAAAAAGTTGCAGTCATAGGATCTGGAATCATGGGTAGCGGTATTGCTTGCCACTTTGCTAATATTGGTGTAGAAGTGTTACTTTTAGACATTATTCCAAATTCTCTTTCAGAGGCGGAAGAAAAAAAAGGACTTACACTTGATCACAGAGAAGTAAGAAATCGCATTGTAAATGAGCATTTAACCAATGCCTTAAAATCAAAGCCAGCTCCTATTTACCACTCAAGTTTTGCATCAAGAATTACGACTGGTAATACAACAGATGATATGGCTAAAATTGCCAGTGTAGATTGGATAATTGAAGTTGTTGTGGAACGATTGGACATCAAAAAACTTGTCTTTGAACAAATTGATAAATTTAGAAAACCAGGAACTTTAGTTACTTCAAATACATCTGGTATTCCTATTCAATTTATGAGCGAAGGAAGAAGTGATGATTTTCAACAGCACTTCTGTGGAACACACTTTTTCAATCCAGCACGTTACTTAAAGTTATTCGAAATTATACCTAGTCCAAAAACTTCAAATGAAGTATTGGATTTCTTAACTAATTATGGTGAAAAATTCTTAGGAAAAACTTCAGTTGTAGCTAAAGACACTCCTGCTTTCATTGGTAACAGAATTGGTATCTTCGGAATTCAAAGCTTATTCCATCAAGTGGCAGCAATGGGATTAACCGTTGAAGAGGTTGATAAATTAACCGGACCCGTTATTGGTCGTCCAAAATCAGCTACTTTTAGAACGGTTGATGTGGTTGGTTTAGACACTTTAGTGCATGTAGCAAACGGAATTTATGAAAATTGTCCTACTGACGAAGCACATGAATTATTCAAGCTTCCTGAATTTGTCAATAAAATGATGGAAAACAAATGGTTAGGAAGCAAAACAGGACAAGGCTTCTACAAAAAAGAAGGAAAAGACATTCTCACTTTAGATTTAAATACATTAGAATACAGACCTAATAAAAAAGCATCTTTTGCTACTTTAGAATTAACCAAAACGATTGAAAAACCAATTGATCGATTCAAAGTTTTAATTACTGGAAAAGACAAAGCAGGTGAATTTTACAGAAAAAACTTCGCTTCTATGTTCCAATACTGTTCAAACAGAATTCCGGAAATTACAGATGCTTTCTATAAAATCGATGATGCTATGAAAGCAGGTTTTGGATGGGAAAATGGTCCATTCGAAATTTGGGATGCAATAGGTGTAGAAAAAGGAATCGAATTAATGCAAGCAGAAGGATTACAACCTGCTTCTTGGGTTACCGATATGTTAGCTACTGGAACCACTTCTTTCTATTCTATTAAAGATGGAGCAACACACTTCTACTCTATTACTACTAAAAAAGTTGAGAAAATTCGAGGTCAAGATGCCTTCATTATTCTAAATAATATTAGAGATACTAAAAAAATATGGAATAATAGCGAAAGTATCATTACTGATTTAGGTGACGGCATCATCAATTTAGAATTTACATCAAAAATGAATTCGATTGGTGCGGGTGTTTTACAAGGCATAAATAAAGCAATTGATATTGCGGAAAAAGAATACAGCGGCTTAGTTATTGGAAATCAAGGGGCTAATTTCTCTGTTGGGGCTAATTTAGCTATGATTTTCATGATGGCTGTAGAGCAAGAATATGACGAATTAAACATGGCTATCAAAATGTTCCAAGATACGATGATGCGTTGTCGTTATTCTTCAATACCAGTTATTGCTGTACCTCACGGAATGACATTAGGTGGTGGTTGTGAATTAACCATGCACGCAGACCGAGCAGTTGCTGCCGCAGAAACCTATATCGGATTAGTCGAATTTGGCGTTGGAGTTATTCCAGGTGGTGGTGGTTCTAAAGAAATGGCATTGAGAGCCTCTGATTTATTCCGTAAAAACGATGTGGAATTAAATGTCCTTCAAGAATATTTCTTAACTGTGGGAATGGCAAAAGTAGCCACTTCAGCTTATGAAGGATTTGATATTGGCGTTTTACAAAAAGGAAGAGATATTGTTGTCGTAAACAAAGATCGCCAAATTGCGACAGCGAAACAAGTAGCCTTACAAATGGCCGAACAAGGTTACACACAACCCGTTAGAAGAAAAGATATCAAAGTATTAGGAAAACAAGCTTTAGGTATGTTCTTAGTTGGAACAGATCAAATGGAAGCGGGTAACTACATTTCTGAACATGACAAAAAAATCGCCAACAAATTAGCTTATGTAATGGCGGGTGGCGATTTATCAGAAGCAACGTTAGTTTCTGAACAATACTTATTGGATTTAGAAAGAGAAGCATTTTTATCATTAACTGCAGAAAGAAAATCGTTAGAAAGAATTCAGTACATGTTAACAAAAGGGAAACCGTTAAGAAATTAGAAGCCCCCCAACCCCCGAAGGGGGAGTTGAAAAGCTTTGAAAAATATAATATTAATAAAAAACCTATTGACCCCTAATAGGAATTCCCCCTTCGGGGGCTAGGGGGCTAATATGAAAACAGCATATATAGTTTCGGGTTACCGAACCGCAGTAGGAAAAGCTCCAAAAGGCGTATTCCGATTCAAAAGACCAGACGAATTAGCAGCAGAAACCATCGAATACATGATGGCCCAAATGCCTAACTTTGATAAAACACGCATTGATGATGTCATGGTAGGAAATGCCATGCCTGAAGCTGAACAAGGTTTAAATGTAGCAAGGTTAATTTCATTAATGGGATTAAAAATCACCGATGTTCCTGGCGTTACAGTCAATAGATATTGTGCATCCGGATTAGAAACAATTGCGATGGCAAGCGCTAAAATTCAATCAGGAATGGCAGATTGTATCATTGCTGGAGGAGCAGAAAGCATGAGTTATATTCCAATGGGTGGCTACAAACCTACTCCCGATTATAAAATTACAGCTGCGGGTCACGAAGATTATTATTGGGGAATGGGTTTAACGGCTGAAGCTGTTGCCAAACAATTCAACGTTTCTCGTGCCGATCAAGATGAGTTTGCTTTTCAATCGCATATGAAAGCCTTAAAAGCACAAGCAGAAGGTAAATTTGACAACCAAATTGTGCCTATCACTGTCGAACAAACATTTGTAAATGAAAACGGTAAAAAAGAAACGAAATCGTATGTTATTACTAAAGATGAAGGTCCAAGAGCAGGAACATCTGTTGAAGCTTTAGCAGGATTAAAACCTGTTTTTGCAGCTGATGGATCGGTTACCGCAGGAAATTCTTCGCAAATGAGTGATGGAGCAGCATTCGTTTTAATAATGAGCGAAGAAATGGTAAAAGAATTAAACTTAGAACCCATTGCAAGAATGGTAAGCTATGCTGCATCAGGTGTAGAACCAAAAATTATGGGAATTGGTCCGGTTACTGCCATCCCAAAAGCATTAAAACAAGCAGGATTAAAGCAAGACCAAATCGATTTAATAGAATTAAATGAAGCGTTTGCCGCACAATCATTGGCCGTTGTTCGAGAATTAGGTTTAAATCAAGAAATCGTGAACGTTAATGGTGGTGCCATTGCTTTAGGTCACCCACTAGGTTGTACAGGGGCTAAACTTTCCGTTCAATTGTTTGACGAAATGCGCGTTAGAAACAGCAAGTACGGAATCGTTTCTATGTGTGTAGGAACAGGGCAAGGTGCTGCAGGAGTTTTTGAATTTTTAAAGTAAAGCCCCCTAACCCCCAAAGAGGGAATATGGATTGTGGTTATACTTTATACTTAAATACTATAAATAAAATATATTGTAAAATTTAAACCCTATTGACCCCTAATAGGTTCCCCCTTTGGGGGATAGGGGGCTAATTATGGAAGATATCATTAGAGGAGGGCAATTCCTTGTAAAAGAAACAAAATGCGAAGACATCTTCACGCCCGAAGATTTCAATGAAGAGCAAATCATGATGCGTGATTCAGTAAAAGAATTCGTTGACAAAGAATTATGGGCTCATAAAGATAAATTTGAAAAAAAAGATTATGCCTATACCGAAGAGTGTATGCGCAAAGCAGGAGAGCTTGGATTTTTAGGAGTAGCTGTTCCAGAAGCTTACGGAGGTTTAGGAATGGGGTTCATTAATACCATGCTAGTTTGTGATTATATTTCGGGTGCAACAGGGTCTTTCTCCACTGCATTTGGAGCCCATACAGGTATTGGAACAATGCCTATTACATTATATGGTACAGAAGAACAAAAACAAAAATATGTTCCAAAACTAGCTTTAGGAGAATGGTTTGGTTCTTACTGTTTAACAGAACCGGGAGCTGGATCAGATGCTAATTCAGGTAAAACAAAAGCGGTACTTTCTGCTGATGGAACACATTATTTAATTTCAGGTCAAAAAATGTGGATATCCAATGCTGGTTTTTGCAATTTGATGATTGTTTTTGCACGAATTGAAGACGACAAAAATATTACGGGATTTATCGTTGAATATGATAAAAATAATCCAAATGGAATTACGCTTGGAGAAGAAGAACATAAATTAGGTATTCGCGCAAGTTCAACTAGACAAGTATTTTTTAATGAAACTAAAGTTCCTATTGAAAATATGCTTGCAGGACGAGGTGAAGGGTTCAAAATTGCGATGAACGCTTTAAATGTAGGACGAATTAAATTAGCAGCTGCCTGTTTAGAAGCACAAAGAAGAACGATTAGTGGAGCTGTAAAATATGCTAATGAGCGTATCCAATTCAATACACCTATTTCTAGTTTTGGTGCTATACAAGCTAAATTAGCAGAAATGGCAACGAATTGTTTTATTGATGAAAGTGCGTCATATAGAGCTGGGGGTGATATTGAAAACAGAATTAAAATCCGAGTAAATGAAGGTAATACTCATCAAGAAGCAGAGTTAAAAGGCGTAGAAGAATTTGCTATTGAATGTTCTATCTTAAAAGTTGCTGTTTCGGAAGATGTACAAAATTGTACTGATGAAGGAATTCAAATTTTTGGTGGAATGGGATTCTCAGAAGACACGCCAATGGAATCTGCTTGGAGAGATGCAAGAATAGCTCGTATTTATGAAGGAACTAATGAAATAAATAGAATGCTTTCTGTTGGAATGTTAATTAAAAAAGCCATGAAGGGACATGTTGATTTATTAGGTCCAGCTATGGCTGTTGCTGAAGAATTAATGGGTATCCCTTCTTTTGAAACACCAGACTATTCTGAACTTTTCGCTGAAGAAAAAGAGATGATTGCTAAATTGAAAAAAGCTTTTTTAATGGTAGCTGGGAGTGCAGTTCAAAAATTTGGCACCGAATTAGAAAACCACCAACAATTACTTATGGCCGCTGCAGATATGCTTATAGAAATTTATATGGCAGAAAGTGGTATATTAAGAGCTGAAAAAATAGCCAAAAAATCAGGTAAAGAAGCCGCTGAAATTCAAATTGCAATGGCACAACTTTATCTATATCACGCAACAGATATTATTACTCTAAAAGGAAAAGAAGGTATTGCTTCCTTTACTGAAGGTGATGAACAACGTATGATGTTAATGGGGTTAAAACGCTTTACAAAATATGTGAACATGCCAAATATAGTAGCTCTACGTAATAAAATAGCATCTAAATTGATTTTGGATAATCAATATAGTCTGTAATTTAGTGTAATTTAGTTTGTTAAAAAAAGGGAACCTATGGTTCCCTTTTTTATTTATTCTGCTTTATCTTTTTAATGAAAAATGCGCTCTAAATTGTTTTTGCTGTTGGTTTTCAGTGTAATCAACCGTGAACCAATAGTCCGTAGATGGTAAGGTTTGACCATTATACGTTCCATCCCATCCTTGACCTAATGGGTCCAACTGCTTGATTAATTTTCCATAGCGGTCAAATATATAAATTTTTGCGTTATGTTGTGCATTTAATCCAATAATATTCCACGTATCATTATACCCATCTCCATTTGGTGTAAAGTATTTCATGTAATCAATAACCAAAACATTCGTCTCTAAATACGTACAACCCTCTTCATCGCCCACGGCAACCGTATGCATTCCTGCTTCAACACCTTCAAATATATTTGAAGTCTGCCATGCTCCTCCATCTAATGCATACACTAAGGTACCTGTTCCTGGTTGAGTAACGGTTACAGTTATCGTAGCATTATTTGTAAAGGCTTCTGTTACCGTAGTGGTAAAAGCAGTAGCAGGATAAACCGGAATTACCGTAGCCGTAGCAATCGCCTGACAATTGGTAACGGTATTACGAACACGAACCTCATACACACCTGGTGCAGTAGCTACATGATTCGGACCCGAACTTGCTAATTGAACACCATCTAAATACCAATCAAACGTATACCCTGTTGGAGGAACACCTGATTCCAATAAATACGTTTGATAAACCACTCCCGTAGCTTGAATTACGCAAACATGACCATCCTCTAATGAAACTATTGGTAACGGATTAACCAACACTGTATATTCAACCATCGTCCCTTCACAACCATTTAACATCGGAGTAACAGCATACGTAACAGAACCTTGTGTTGAACCCGTAGTAGTTAATACTTGAGTAATACTTGTTCCTGTACCTGCACTCATTCCTGAAACACCTTGAGAATTAGACACAACCCAATTAAAAGTAGTGCCTGGTAAAGAAGCGGCTAAAACAATATTGGTCGATTCTCCACTACAAATTGGCAATTGGGGTAAAACTCCAAAAATCTCAGGTCTTGGATGAACCGTAACCGTAACTGTAGATGAACTTCCCACACATCCATTCTTAATCGGTGTAACTTGATAGGTTACCGTACCCGAAGCCACTGGACTTGTAGTAGTAATCACTTGATCAATACTAGCTCCTGTACCTGTAGTAGGGCCCGTAACAACAGCGCCTGTTTGATTTAAAATCATCCAGTTAAATGTTGCTCCTGCAATACTACTACTCGCATCTATATGAACCATCTCACCACTACAAATATCAGTATCCTCAATAGCTAAACTTACATTTGGAATCGGATTTACTTCTATAGCAATAGAGACAGGATCTCCATAACAATTATTTGCAAATGGCAATACAGTATACGTAACCGAACCAACATTACTATTATTAATTAAATTTAATGCCTGTGAAATACTATTTCCAGAACCCGGTAATACCGTAGTGGTATTTACATTAGATGAAGCCACATTCCAAGTAAACGTAGTACCCGGTATAGTACTGCTTAATGTAATACTTGTTGTTTCTCCATTACAATAAGTCGTATCAGCTACAAAACTAGTCACTGGTTTTGGCGCAACATTTATTTGAACTGTTATAGCTGAACCTATACAACTATTAGCAGTTGGGGTAATACTATAAATAACAAAACCATTAGTAATACCAGTAGCCGTTAATACTTGAACAATCGCATTGCCTGAACCATTCGTGGCGCCACTTACTCCTACTTGACTCGTGACTACCCAATCAAATTGTGTAGAAGCTACACTGCTGGTTAAACTTATATTTGTACTTGTTCCCGAACATATTGTTTCTCCTACCAGAGTAGCTGTAACAATAGGAATTGGATTTACTATAACGGTAGCTGAGGCACTTAATGTCTTAACACATGCCGGTGTAGTAGCACTTGTAACACTAACCAACTGATAAACAGAATTAGCAGTTAGCAATGGTGTAGTAAGAGTAACAGTACCTGTAGTAGAGGATAAAATTGCCGTTTGATTTGCTCCACCATCTATAGTATATTCTACTATAGCGCCAGGTGTTCCTGAAATAGTAACTGTACCTGTTGTATTTGCACAAATTGTACTTCCTACAATACTAGCAGTTGGCAAAGGCAATACATTTATAGTAACAGAGTTAGTTAAAGAAACCGTACATCCATTCCCTACACTTACTAATGTATAAACTGATGCATTAACAAGTGGTGGTGTAGTAACTGTAGCAGAACCTGAAGTGTTTAATGTAATGGTTTGGTTTGCTCCTGCATCAACCGTATAAGTTACTGTTGCTCCCGGGGTACCTGTAAAGGTAACCACAGAAGTAGAACCCGAACAAATGGTTGTAGGGGTTACCGAAATACTTGCCGTAGGTAATGACGTTATAGTTACTGTAGTGGTTACAGGAACGGCAGCGCAACCTGCACTCGCTGGAATCGTATAGGTAACCGTATACGTGTTGGGTGTACTTGTACTTGGTACAATAGCACCTGTTGAAGCATCTAGGGTTAAGCCTGATGGTGTAGCGCTATACGTACCACCTGTAAAGGCGTTTGTACCTGTGATAGTAACAGCTTGTGAAGCTGTTAGATTGTTACAATACGGCGTGCCTGCATAACTAATACTTGCCGTAGGTAATCCTGTGATGGTTACCGTAGTGGTTACTGGAACAGCAGCACAGCCTGCACTCGCTGGAATCGTATAGGTAACCGTATACGTGTTAGGTGTACTTGTACTTGGTACAATAGCACCTGTTGTTGGATCTAATGTTAAGCCTGATGGACTAGCGCTATACGCACCACCTGTAAAGGCGTTTGTACCTGTGATAGTAACCGCCTGTGAAGCTGTTAGGTTGTTACAATACGGCGTACCCACATAACTAATACTCGCCGTAGGGGCTGCAGTGATGGTTACTGTAGTAGTTACAGGAACGGCAGCGCAACCTGCACTGGCTGGAATCGTATAGGTAACCGTATACGTGTTAGGTGTACTTGTACTTGGTACAATCGCACCGGTTGAAGCATCTAAGGTTAAACCTGATGGACTAGCACTATAGGTACCACCTGTAAAGGCGTTTGTACCTGTGATAGTAACAGCTTGTGAAGCTGTTAGATTGTTACAATACGGTGTGCCTGCATAACTAATACTTGCCGTAGGTAATCCTGTGATGGTTACCGTAGTGGTTACTGGAACAGCAGCACAGCCTGCACTCGCTGGAATCGTATAAGTAACTGTATACGTGTTAGGTGTACTTGTACTCGGTACAATAGCACCTGTTGTTGGGTCTAAGGTTAAGCCTGCTGGGCTAGCACTATACGCACCACCTGTGAAAGCATTTGTGCCTGTGATAGTAACAGCCTGTGAAGCTGTTATGTTGTTACAATATGGCGTACCTGCATAACTAATACTTGCCGTAGGGGCTGCAGTGATCGTTACTGTAGTGGTTACAGGAACGGCAGCGCAACCTGCACTGGCTGGAATCGTATAGGTAACCGTATACGTGTTAGGTGTACTTGTACTCGGTACAATAGCACCTGTTGTTGGGTCTAGTGTTAAGCCTGCTGGTGTAGCGCTATACGTACCACCTGTAAAGGCGTTTGTGCCTGTGATAGTAATAGCTTGTGAAGCTGTTAGGTTATTACAATACGGCGTGCCTGCATAACTAATACTTGCCGTAGGTAATCCTGTGATGGTTACCGTAGTGGTTACTGGAACAGCAGCACAGCCTGCACTCGCTGGTATCGTATAGGTAACCGTATAGGTGTTGGGTGTACTTGTACTCGGTACAATAGCACCTGTTGTTGGGTCTAAGGTTAAGCCTGCTGGGCTAGCACTATACGCACCACCTGTGAAAGCATTTGTGCCTGTGATAGTAACAGCCTGTGAAGCTGTTATGTTGTTACAATACGGTGTGCCCGCATAACTAATACTTGCCGTAGGGGCGGCAGTGATCGTTACTGTAGTGGTTACAGGAACGGCAGCGCAACCTGCACTGGCTGGAATCGTATAGGTAACCGTATACGTGTTAGGTGTACTTGTACTCGGTACAATAGCACCTGTTGTTGGGTCTAGTGTTAAGCCTGATGGTGTAGCGCTATACGTACCACCTGTGAAGGCATTTGTACCTGTGATAGTAATAGCTTGTGAAGCCGTTAGGTTATTACAATACGGCGTGCCTGCATAACTAATACTTGCCGTTGGAACTCCTGTGATGGTTACCGTAGTGGTTACCGGAACAGCAGCACAGCCTGCACTCGCTGGAATCGTATAGGTAACTGTATACGTGTTAGGTGTACTTGTACTCGGTACAATAGCACCTGTTGTTGGGTCTAAGGTTAAGCCTGCTGGGCTAGCACTATACGCACCACCTGTGAAAGCATTTGTGCCTGTGATAGTAACAGCCTGTGAAGCTGTTATGTTGTTACAATATGGCGTACCTGCATAACTAATACTTGCCGTAGGGGCTGCAGTGATCGTTACTGTAGTGGTTACAGGAACGGCAGCGCAACCTGCACTGGCTGGAATCGTATAGGTAACCGTATACGTGTTAGGTGTACTTGTACTCGGTACAATAGCACCTGTTGTTGGGTCTAGTGTTAAGCCTGCTGGTGTAGCGCTATACGTACCACCTGTAAAGGCGTTTGTGCCTGTGATAGTAATAGCTTGTGAAGCTGTTAGGTTATTACAATACGGCGTGCCTGCATAACTAATACTTGCCGTAGGTAATCCTGTGATGGTTACCGTAGTGGTTACTGGAACAGCAGCACAGCCTGCACTCGCTGGAATCGTATAGGTAACCGTATAGGTGTTGGGTGTACTTGTACTCGGTACAATAGCACCTGTTGTTGGGTCTAAGGTTAAGCCTGCTGGGCTAGCACTATACGCACCACCTGTGAAAGCATTTGTGCCTGTGATAGTAACAGCCTGTGAAGCTGTTATGTTGTTACAATACGGTGTGCCCGCATAACTAATACTTGCCGTAGGGGCGGCAGTGATCGTTACTGTAGTGGGTGTTGGTATAATAGCACATACACCTGTAGATGTAGGAACATATGTGATTGTATAGGTTCCGGCAGCACTCGTGCTTGGATTAATTGCTCCTGTTGTTGCATTAATTGACAATCCTACAGGGGTAGATGTAAATGTTGTAGCTCCAGTAGCCCCTGTTAATGTTGGCATTACAGAAGTAGTAGCACTTGTACATAATGGAGTCGTATAACTTATAGTAGAAGTCGTGGGTGAAGCAATAGTTACGGTAGTAGTAAAACTAACTGCGGCACAACTTCCACATGCTGGATAGGTTATTGTAACAGTATAGGTATTTGGTGTACTTGTACTTGGAGTGATAACTCCCGTAGTAGTATTTAGGGTTAATCCTGCTGGTGTAGATGAATATACTGGAACAGTAGACGCACATGTGCCTGTACCTGCTGTACTAATTACAAAAGTAGGTGAATAAGTAGCTACATCTGTAGTACAAAATGATGAAGGCGAATAAGACAATGTACCTGCAATTTGTGTAGAAACGGTAACTACAATATTACCCGTTAATGGTTTACTACACGAAGGGGTACCTGTAGTAGCTACACTAACCAAGGAATACGTAGTTGTACTAGCAGGAGAAACACTTACTGTGCCATTACCAGTAGTAGCATCTAACGTAACTGTCTGATTTGCTGTTCCATTATTATACGTAACTACAGCACCCGGAGTACCTGAAAAAGTTAAATTCGTAGACGAACCACTACAAATACTAGCCGTACCTGACATAGTAGCCGTAGGCAAAGGCTTAACCTGTAATTCAAAAGTAGTTGTAGAATAATTCGTTGGGTTCGAATTAGATTCCGAACGAACGTAAATAGTCTGTGGATTTACAGTATTAGTAAAAGCTGTAGCAGGAGAAATAGCTCCCGTATCGCCATTCGCAGCAGCTTGAGTTAAATGATAAGTAATAGTAAAATTAGCCGGATTATTAGAACCCAAAACCGTAGCCGTTTGGGTAGTTAAATTAAAAACAGCAAATCCATCATTACTAACGTCATCACAAACAACCATATTAGATGGCTGAACTATCGTACATGGACTCTGTTGTAATAAAAAATGAACCTCGCCTCTACAACCCGTACCATCCGTGAAATTCTCAGCACCAAAATAAATCGTTTGACCAACTGTACCAGGATAAGCAGACCATTGTGAAGAAGGAATAGGATTTGTACCAGCTAAAGCATCTGCAGCCGTTAAATAAAAACCATAATCATAATCCCCAATAGACTGAGTTCCCATGATAGAAGGAATGTTACTGTTCAAATTATAAAGCGCAGGTGAAGCACCTGTACAAATCGTTATCGGAGGAGGGGTATTATTAATTGGTAAACCTGCAAAATTGGTTATGACTACTTCATCAGACACAGGAGCGGTACAACCAGGGCGAGTCGTAATAACTTTCCAAGTACCTGGCTGGTTAACTGTAACTGTTTGTGTGGTCAGAGCAGGTTGTAATACTCCGTTCAAAAACCACTGAAATGTAGGTGTACCACCCGTTGTAGGAGCGGTTACAAATGTAGCCGTTAAATTTTTTGTTGAAGTGGAATTACAAAGCATTAAATCAACACCTAATGTAACACCACATACTATATTACAGTTTGTAGTAGCAGTTGAAGATGACAACAAATCCATTTGTATAAACCCTGGATTATTTGAAAAATTAGTCACCAAAAGCATATAATATTGTCCCGTTTGTGCATTCGTTACATTAATTGTTTCAGTAGCATTCCCACTATAACTACAATCGACAATGTTATTAGCAATTGTAGTACTTGGAAAATCATATAAACCAGTACATTGAGGTGAACTAAAAGGACCCCAACAAATAAAATCGACATCTTGATTATTATAATTAGGTGCATTACTTCCTTGATGCAGTAAAATATCAAGATTTCCAGGTGTTCCTATCTGAAAATAAAACCAAGCTGGATTTGGAGCAGACCCCAAACAACCAGGAGAACCTAATGATGCCGCACCTGTAGTATTTGGAAAAGGAGCAACACCTCCTGAACATATAGGATTTGCACCTGCACATGTAGGACTTGACTGAGAAAAGGATAGGTTTATTACAAAAAGAACAAAAATTATTTGTGAAATCTTTTTCATTATAAAAAGGATTAAATTTAAAATATATAAAAAGCAAATTTAATAAAATATATCACTTTTCAAATATTTTGAGCATAAATAATAAACATATATGATTTTGAAAGCAAATCAATTATCTTTGCGAAAAAATTGGAATAAAAAATAGTACAATGGATCTACATGATGAATTTTTAAACGACCTAGGCGACAATCATATTGCTACAAATGCCGAAACACCTCTTAGAGATGATGCATTTGCTATTTCTGATGAAGAAAAAATAGAATCTATTAAGAAAGATGTGGAAAACATCCTTACAACATTAGGTTTAGATTTAACAGATGACAGCTTAAAAGGCACACCAAATCGTGTTGCAAAAATGTTTGTAAAAGATATTTTTGGCGGATTAAATCCTACTAAAAAACCTAGTTCTTCAACCTTTGAAAACAAATACAAATACAGCGAAATGCTGGTTGAAAAAAACATCGTAGTTTACTCTACTTGTGAACATCATTTATTACCTATTATAGGAAGAGCACATATTGCCTATATTTCTAATGGAACCGTAGTAGGACTCTCAAAAATGAATAGAATTGTAGACTATTTTGCAAAAAGACCACAAGTACAAGAGCGATTAACCATTCAAATTGTAAATGAACTGCAAAAAGTATTAAACACAAACGACGTCGCTTGTATTATCGATGCCAAACATTTGTGTGTCAATTCAAGAGGTATTAAAGACATTGAAAGTAGTACAGTTACTGCAGAATTTGGTGGTAAATTCAAAGAAGATAAAGTTAGACAAGAGTTTTTAGAGTATATAAAACTTGATACACGTTTTTAAAAAATCTAACCAGAAAATATGCAATTATACAAAACAAATCAACTACATATCTACAACACATTAAGTGGCAAAAAAGAGCTATTCAAACCCATCCATGAAGATCATATTGGGATGTATGTGTGTGGACCAACTGTATATAGCAATGTACATTTAGGCAACATCCGAACTTTTATGAGTTTTGATGTTATTTACAGATATTTAAAACATGTAAATTATAAAGTCCGCTATGTTAGAAACATTACAGATGCAGGACATTTAACCGACGATGGTGATGTAGCCAATGATCGTTTTGTAAAACAGTCAAGGTTAGAAAAATTGGAACCTATGGAAGTGGTTCAAAAATATACTGTTGATTTTCACAGGGTTTTAGATACATTTAATTTTCTTCCACCAGATATTGAACCAACGGCTACAGGCCATATTTTAGAGCAAATAGAATTAATTGAAAAACTAATTAAAGATGGTTTTGCTTACGAAAGTAATGGCTCTGTATATTTTGATGTACTTGCTTATAATGCCAAAGGATTAAATTATGGCGAATTAAGCAACAGAAATATTGACGAATTATTTGCAAATACTAGAGATTTAGACGGGCAAAACGAGAAAAAAAATCCACAAGATTTTGCACTATGGAAAAATGCCTCTCCCGCTCATATTATGAGATGGAATTCTCCTTGGGGTGAAGGTTTTCCGGGTTGGCATTTGGAATGTACAGCTATGAGTACAAAATATTTAGGAGAAACTTTTGACATACATGGTGGTGGAATGGACTTAAAATTCCCACATCACGAATGTGAAATAGCACAAGGAAAAGCGTGTAACCATAAATCTCCCGTTAATTTTTGGATGCATACGAATATGTTAACGATGAATGGATTAAGAATGAGTAAATCAACCGGAAATTATATATTACCAATGGAACTTGTTTCTGGCGCTAATGATTTCTTTGAGAAAGCTTTTCATCCCAATATTGTTCGCTTTTGCTTCATGCAAGCACATTACAGAAGTGTATTAGACATCTCAAATGATGCAATGTTGGCTAGCGAAAAAGGATTTACACGAATTGTTGAAGGACTAAAATTAGCAGCAAATCTTACACCAAGAGACAAATCATCTATTCAAATTGAAGATTGGAAAAAGAGTTGTTATGATGCCATGAATGATGACTTCAACACGCCTATATTGATTGCACAACTTTTTGAAGGCATTAAATATGTAAACCTCGTTAACGATGGTAAAGAACAATTAACAAGCGATGATATTGAATTATTACATACGACATTGCACACATTTTTTAGTGATATATTAGGCTTAACTTTTGGCGAAACACAGCATGCTTCTGAAAATCATTCAAAGAAATTAGACGGTACTATAGAATTACTAATTGAAATGAGAAATAATGCTCGAGCAAATAAAAATTGGGCATTATCAGATGAAATTAGAGATAAATTAGCCGCTGTAGGCATTATCCTAAAAGATGGAAAAGAAGGTACTACATATACCTATTAAACAAACATAAAAGCTACCTTATTAGGTAGCTTTTTTTCTAACCAAAAATTAAACTCAAACGCAAAAAATTTGACCTCTAATAAAGCTTTGACTTATTTATAGCGAAAAATCACAAGACAAATGTACTCCTCAAATAATTCAAAAAAACTAACCTAAGTCATAGTTTAAAAAATAGTATATCCATAAAATTTGACTTCTAGTTAATCTATTTATACTTATATTTGTCGAAAATGTAAATCGTACAAATGAAAATTCAAAAATGGCTCATTTTTCCGTTTAAAAAAGTAATACGTTTGTATCAAGTTCTAATTTCTCCGCTTACATCTGCTACTTGTAGATTTCAACCTACTTGTTCAAGTTATGCGCTGGAAGCTTTAGAAAAACATGGTTTACTAAAAGGAAGTTGGCTGGCCATGAAAAGAATATTAAGTTGCCATCCTTGGGGAAAGAGTGGTTATGATCCTGTTCCTTAAATACGAATACTAATTTATAGATACAACTAAAAAATTAACAATATGATTTGGAATCCAACAGAAGGAATTGACTTAGGCTTTTTTATGATTCGTTTTTACAGTCTCACTTGGGTAGCTGCATTTGCCTTTGGCTGGTACATCATGAAATATATTTTTGTACGAGAAAATGAATCTATTGAAAAATTAGACAAGCTGTTTGTATATACCATTGTTGCAACAATGCTTGGAGCAAGATTAGGACATGTTATTTTTTACCAATCAGAGCTATTTACAGAAGACCCACTAAGCATACTTTTGCCTATAAGTACCATTCCCGAAATACACTTTACTGGCTTTAGTGGATTAGCAAGTCATGGTGCCGCAATAGCTATAATTGTAACCATGTACTATATACAATCTCGAGTACTACAAAGACCCTTATTATGGATTTTAGACAGAATCGTAGTTCCGGTTTCATTTGGGGCTATTTTTATTAGATTAGGAAACTTTATGAATTCCGAGATTTTTGGAAAAACCACTACAAAAGACAGTTTTTTAGCCATGAAATTCATCAAAGGAGAAGACAGTTTAAGTCCTAAAATAGTTACCAAAATCACCAATATACCTGATGCATCGCAAGCCTACAATGCTATTGAAAAAGACAGCCAATTTAAATTTATTTTAGATCAAGTACCTTACAGATATCCCGCGCAATTATATGAGGCATTATTGTACATTCCTGTCTTTTTACTTTTATTTTTCCTTTACTGGAAAACAGATGCTAGAAACAAATCAGGATTCTTATTTGGTCTATTTTTAGTATTACTGTGGAGTATTCGATTTGGTGTAGAATTTGTAAAAGACAGTCAAGGCGGTTTTGAAAAATACCCCATTTTTAATGCGCTTTCAACCGGACAATGGTTAAGTATTCCGTTTATTATTTTAGGCTTTTATTTTATATATCAATCTACTCAAAACAGTTCAAAATAAATGGCTAGAATTCTTGCAATTGATTACGGCATCAAAAGAACAGGGATTGCTGTTACTGATGAAATGCAGCTCATTGCAAGCGGTTTAACAACCGTTGAAACGTCAATACTTTTTTCTTTTTTAACTACTTATTTTACAACAGAAAAAGTAGAAAAGGTCATCATTGGGGAACCAAAACAGATGAATGGACTTCCGTCTGAAAGTGCCGTTTATATTGAACAATTTTGTGCTGAATTCAAAAAAACATACCCAACTATGCCATTGGTAAAAGTTGATGAAAGATTTACTTCTAAATTAGCTTTTAAAACAATGATTGACAGCGGTTTAAACAAAAAAAAGCGCCAAAACAAAGCACTAATTGATGAAATTGCCGCTACTATCCTACTCCAAGATTATATAAAATAAGCAAATACTACATATAATTTTGGCAAAATTCATACTTTTGTACTTTAAATAAACACATCATGATACTTCCAATATATGGCTACGGTGAAACCGTTTTAAGAAAAGTAGGCGAAGAAATTCAAAAAGATTATCCTCATTTACAAGAAACAATAGCAAACATGTATGAAACCATGTATCACGCTTGTGGCGTAGGTTTAGCCGCCCCTCAAGTAGGGCTTGCTATTCGTCTGTTTATTGTAGACACCACTCCTTTTGCAGATAGCGATGAAGTATCAAAAGAAGAAGCCATTGCATTGGATGGGTTTAAAAAAACATTTATAAATGCAAAAATAATTAAAGAAGAAGGAGATATTTGGGGCTTCAATGAAGGGTGTTTAAGTATTCCCGATGTTAGAGAAGATGTATTTCGCCATGAAAAGATTACGATTGAATATGTTGACGAAAATTTCACTAAAAAAACAGAAGTTTATGAAGGACTAATCGCAAGAGTAATTCAACATGAATATGATCATATTGAAGGTGTATTATTTACAGACCATCTTTCCATCTTAAAAAAGAAACTTATTGGGAAAAAACTCCAAAACATCATGGAAGGTAAAGCAAGACCTGATTATAAAATGAAATTTGCTAATTTGAAAATAAAATAATTTAAGACAATTTTAAGTATTTAGTTTTGGGTTATTAAACTTAAAAAAATATATTTGCCAACTTTAAAATAGAAAAAAGAATTCATATGAGTATTCAAAAAATATTAGCTATTTCTGGAAAACCAGGTTTATTTGAATTAAAAGTTCAAACACGTTCAGGATTCGTTGCAGAATCTTTATTAGACGGAAAGAAAATCACCGTAGGCTTACGAAGTAACGTAAGTTTATTATCAGAAATAGCAGTATACACCTATACTGAAGAAGTTAAATTAGTAGAGGTTTTTAAAGCTATCGCTACAAAAGAAAGTGACGGACCAGCTATTTCACATAAAGAAACCGAAAACAATTTAAAAAGCTATTTCAGAGAAATATTACCTGAATTTGACGAAGATCGTGTGTATGCTTCTGACATCAAAAAAATAATTAACTGGTACAATATTCTTCAACCAAAAGGATTCGTAACACTGGAAGCCTTAAATACCGACATAAAAGAAGCTACAGCTTCAGAATAATACTTAATCCCGATTTATTTCGGGATTTTTTTTGAAGCAAAAGAATAGTTTTTCATTACACTATACCTCAGGCTATCCGCAGTACAAGGTACTTAGCTTCTATCCTGGCTATATGTTAAGCTTTATTCTTCAAAAAAACAAAAAATTACGGTCTAATTTTTGATACTATTTTTTTTATAAAACAATTTTTAATACTTTTATTCGTTGAAACTAAACAAATGGAAAACAAAAATGTAAATACAACTACCCAAAACGATAATCAAAAATCGATTATCATTACTATAGTAATCTATAGTGGCATTGTATTACTATTATTTTTCATTCGTTTTTGGCCTCCTTACAACAAAACAGAAGCTTTAATTGCTGAAGGCGGTGGCGGTGGCGGAGTAACCGTTAATTTTGGCGATAGTGAGATGGGCAAAGGAGACGATTATCTTAGTGAAACATTAGAAGTAAACATGCAACAAACTTCTAATGCTGCATCTGAAACCGCTCCAGAAGAAATTTTAACGCAAGACAATACAGGAGAAGCCATAAAAACACCTCCTAAAACAACCAAACCAAAAGAAAAAACACCTAAAGATACTAAACCTGCTACAGTTGCAGAACCTGTAAAAAAACCAAATAGTGCATTATCTAACATGCTAAAAGGAAAAAATAAAGGCGGAGATGGTGATGACAATACCAGCGGTAACAAAGGAAAAAATAATGGCAAGCTCAATAGTGATGGATATTATGGAAATGGTGGATCCGGTGGTGGAGCTGGTGGCGGAAACGGAAAAGGCAATGGAGACGGCGATGGTGATGGAAACGGAAAAGGAAGTGGCAACGGTTCTGGTGGGGGCGCAAGTTATAATTTAGCAGGAAGAAGAGTAGCTAAAGTTCCTGAAGTAGGAAATGATTGCAATTCTTTTGGAAAAGTTGTCATTGAAGTTATTGTAGATCAAGCTGGAAAAACAATTAGCGCATCAAACGGAAAAGGAACTAAAGCTGATGCTTGTCTTATAGCATTAGCAAAACAATATGCCTTAAAAACGAAGTGGCAACCAAGTCCGAATGCGGCAGAAAAACAGACAGGAACGATTACCTACAACTTCAAAAATCAGTAAACTAATCACGGCACAAACAACTTCTAAACCAAATGGAAAATATTCCTAATGGTTTACTTATATTTGCCTATAAAATTTTAAGTATGCAACACATTATTGATCGTTTTATCAGTTATGTAACGATAGACACCGAATCTGATCCTAATTCAACTACAACACCTAGTACGGCTAA
Source organism: Flavobacterium sp. 20NA77.7 (assembly GCF_031326205.1). Taxonomy (NCBI): domain Bacteria; kingdom Pseudomonadati; phylum Bacteroidota; class Flavobacteriia; order Flavobacteriales; family Flavobacteriaceae; genus Flavobacterium; species Flavobacterium nakdongense. The sequence continues at coordinate 1,601,921 of NZ_CP133721.1, forward strand.
ACAATGGAATTTAGCAAATAAATTAGCCCAAGAACTTAAAGAAATTGGACTAACAGATGTAACTATTGATGAAAAATCGTACGTAATGGGAACATTGCCTAGCAATGTAAAACATAAAGTACCTACCATTGGTTTTGTTGCACATTTTGACACCACACCAGACTTTACCGGAGCTAATGTAAAACCACAAATCGTTAAAAATTATGATGGTGGAGATATAGTGCTAAACAAAAAACAAAATATTATATTATCGCCTAGTTATTTCAAAGACTTAGTACAGTATAAAGGTCAAACTTTAATTACAACAGATGGCACTACCTTATTAGGAGCCGATGATAAAGCAGGAATTACCGAAATCATGACTGCTATGGAATTTTTAGTTAAAAATCCTAAAATTAAACACGGAACTATTAAAGTTTGTTTCACACCAGATGAAGAAATTGGTCGTGGTGCAGATCATTTTGATGTGAAAAAATTTGGCGCAGAGTGGGCCTATACCATGGATGGAAGCCAAATTGGAGAATTAGAATATGAAAATTTTAATGCTGCAGGCGTTAAAATTACATTTAAAGGAAAAAGTGTACACCCGGGTTATGCTAAAGGTAAAATGATGAATGCCATGCTTTTAGCTTCTAAATTCATTTCTAAATTACCTAAAGACGAAACTCCTGAAACCACAAGAGGCTATCAAGGGTTTTATCATGTGACTGGAATTACGGGTAGTATTGAAGACACTAAATTAGAACTCATCATAAGAGACCATAACCGAAAAAAATTCAATGCTAGAAAGAAATTTGTAGAAGAATTGGTCGCTAAAATGAATAAAAAACATAAAAAACAATTTGGTGAAGACATTGCAGTTTTAGAAATTCGTGATCAATATTACAACATGCGTGAAAAAATTGAGCCCGTTATGCATATAGTAAAAATTGCTGAAGAGGCTATGTTAGACGTAGGCATTAAACCAATAATAAAACCTATTCGTGGAGGCACAGACGGTTCTAGACTTTCTTTTATGGGACTTCCTTGTCCTAATATTTTTGCAGGCGGTCATAATTTTCATGGAAAATATGAATATGTACCTGTTGAAAGCATGCAAAAAGCAATTGAAGTGATTATTCGAATAGCAGAATTAGTTGCCACACCTAAAAAATAAACGTTTGTTTATATGGACAAAACAAATCAATGGCAAAAAGAAATTGATTATTTAGAGGCAATTATTAGTAAAATGCCCTTGCTAAAAACCATCAAATGGGGCACATCGGTTTACACATTAAACAATCAAAATGTAATTGGTGTAAGTGGTTTCAAATCGTATGTTGGGTTATGGTTTTATAAAGGTGTATTTCTTTCTGATAAAAAGAAACTACTTATTAATGCACAAGAAGGGGTAACTAAAAGTTTAAGACAAATGCGTTTCAAGTCAATTAATGAGATTGATGAAGCAGTTTTAATAGACTATATCACTGAAGCCATTGAAATTGAAAAAGCAGGATTAACAATTCCAAAAACAAAAAAAGAATATAAAATTCCAACACTTTTACTTCAAGCTTTTGAAGAAAACAAGGATTTAGAACTTGCTTTTCTTCAATTTGCGAAATATAAACAAAATGACTTTATTGAATACATTGATAGTGCTAAACAAGAAAAAACAAAAATTGATCGTTTAGAAAAAATAAAACCGATGATTCTTTCGAATATCGGTTTAAATGATAAGTTTAAAAAGTAATTATTTGGCTTCTTTCAATTTTGAACTTAACTCAACAGAAATAGCACTTTTTTCCATTTTTAATTTTCCAGACATCGTTTCTACAACAATAGTTGTTTCTCCTAGTTCTGCAATTTTTCCATGAATACCAGATTTAGTAATGATTTTATCACCTACTTTTAATCCGCTTTCAAAATTCTTCTCTTGTTTAATTTTTTTTCTTTGTGGCATAATGATTAAGAAATAAAATACTCCTACCATTAAGGCCAATTGAATTAAGATGGTATTATTCATATTATATAAAATTTATGTGTTATCGGTATATATATTATCGCCTATTAAGTTATGCTTATGCGTAAACTATTTATGAATGGCGAGTTTATTATTATTTTGTTTTAATAGTTGCTTTAATTTTTACTTGTTCTACTAAATTTTCCGAATTACAGGTTATTGTAATCGTTTTTTCTACATTACCTTGCTTTCCGTTAGAATCAAATTTCACCTTAATAGGTGTCGATTTTCCTGGTTTAATAGCTTCTTTTGTAACTTCAGGAATCGTACAACCACAACTTGCTCTCGCTTGTGCTACATACAAATCATTTGTTCCTATATTTTTTAACATGAATTGGGTTTCAACAACTTCGCCCTGCTGAATTGTTCCAAAATCATGTTCTGTTTTATCAAATTCAATTTCTGTTTTTGGATATTTTGCTAATTGCTCTTCTATATATTTCCCTTCTAAATCTTCTAATGAATTTGATTTTTTACAAGCGAAAACAAGTGTAAGCAAAGCAAAAACAAATACAAATTTTCTCATAATCAAAATATTATAATAAACCTCTCCCCGACTTTTTAATTTTATTTGCGGCTTGATATTCTTTAACTAAATTATCTAAAATTCCATTGATAAAGATACTACTTTTTGGTGTAGAATATTCTTTTGCAATTTCTAAATATTCATTTAAAGTTACTTTTACAGGAATTGACGGGAATTTTAATAGCTCACAAATAGCCATTTTTAATAAAATAGTGTCTAGTTCAGCAATACGTTCCGTATCCCAGTTTGGTGTTTTATTTTCATATTCTTTAGCAAATTCTAACTCATTTAAAACAGTCTTGCGGAATAAATTTCTAACAAACTCTTTATCGTCTTCATCTTTAAAAACATCTGGTAATTCGATTGTATCTATTTCAGATCGAATTGCTTTTATTTGTTTACTTATCAATGTATTAATTACAGGAATATCATCAACCCAAGTAATCTTGTAATCTTCTAAATAATCATATAATTTCTCATTTGGAGCAATATGATTTGTAAAAACTTCAGAGATAAAATCAATATCTTGTTTAAAACTAGAAGTAGTAGACCCCATATAAGCAGCATATGCTTTACCAGACTTAATTTCGTCTAATATAAAAAGTATACAATCATCATTCAATTTCCAATTCGTGATTTTGCGTTTCTCTAACCGCTCTTGAAAAGCTATATGATTGTCTAAAATAGAAAAAAAGGCATTATTGACAAACTTTAAACTAGGGTTTCGTTCTTGTGGAGTAGCCAAATGTTTTTTAGAAGCAAGCGCTAAATAATTTTTTTCTTTAGTTCTTAATTCTGTAAAAATAGCAAGAATTAACAAATATAAATCTTGAGCTTGATCAATACTTTGCAATAAAAATTTTTCTTCTTTATCTAAAGCGTCCGATTGATGTTGATGCATTGCATAGATGGTTTGCATCACTTTTACTCTAAAATGTCTTCTATTAAGCATGGCTAAGAACTTGTTTTTTAAAATGAATCCCGATGGCAAAACCACCGGGACAAAATTACAATTTTATATTGAAATGAATTACCCGTTTTGTAATTCTTTTTTTCTATCATCAATTCTTTTTTGTGCAATTGAAAAAGCAGCTTGATGCGTAGTACTATTATTTTTAGCAGCAAAATCAAAGATTTCTAAAGCCGTATTGTATATATTTTCTGTTTTCTCAATAACTTGTTCTTTAGTCAAATGTGCAATTTCTGAATATACATTAATAACACCACCTGCGTTAATTAAGAAATCTGGCGCATATAGAATCCCCCTGTCTTTTAATATTTGACCATGAATCAGTTCATTAGACAACTGATTATTTGCCGCACCAGCAATCACTTTAGCTTGAATTTTATGAACGGTATCATCATTAATTGTAGCACCTAACGCACATGGCGCATAAATATCTACGTCTAAACTATACAAATCATTACCTGTATAAATTTTAGCCCCATATTTTGAACCTACTTCATGAAGTCTTCCTTCATTAATATCAGAAATAGTAACTAAAGCCCCATTCTCTGATAAATGTTTAACCAAAGATTCTCCAACATGCCCAATACCTTGAACTAAAACTTTTTTACCTTCTAAGTTATCACTTCCAAATTTATAGTTAGCTGCAGCTTTCATTCCCATAAAAACCCCGTAAGCAGTAACAGGAGAAGGGTTTCCAGAACCACCTCTTTCTACTGATATACCCGCAACATGTTTAGTAACATTATTAACGATATCCATATCTCTTGTTTCCATACCCACGTCTTCAGCAGTAATGTACTTACCAGATAATGAATCCACAAATTGACCAAATCTTGTCATCAATTCGTCCGTTTTTTGGGTTTTAGCATCACCAATAATAACAGCTTTACCACCTCCTAAATTCAACCCAGAGATAGAGTTTTTATAGGTCATTCCTCTAGACAAACGCAATACGTCATTTAGTGCTTCCCATTCATTAGAATAATTCCACATTCTTGTTCCTCCTAATGCTGGTCCAAGAACTGTATTATGAATACCAATAATTGCTTTTAAACCTGTATCTTTGTCGTGACAAAAAACAACTTGCTCGTGTCCGTCAAAAGAAATCTGACCAAATACTGGATCTACTTTTTGTAATTCAATTGGTTTTAATACATCTACTGTCATGGGTAATGTTGAGTTTTTTTCAATAATTAGACACAAAAATAGATATAATTTTTAATTATTCTCTAAATTTTATATTATTTTTATCAATCTTCTAATTAGTATAAAAAACAACTTATTTAGTATTTTACACTATTTTAATAGAAAAACGCAACATTTAAATTAATTTTTAAAAATAAATGAAAGAATTACAGTATTTAAATAAATATTTTTTAAAATATAAATACCGATTTTTATTAGGAATTGTTATCACTATAGTGGCTCAAATATTTTCACTTTTTACACCCGAATTAGTTGGTGATTCAATTAAAACCATTGAATTTTTCATCAAAAACAAATCAAGTGACACCTCGCTATTAAAAAGTGAATTATTAAAAAACATTGGACTCATCATTTTATGCACGTTAATTGCAGGTTTTTTTACTTTTTTAATGCGTCAAACTTTAATTGTTATGTCACGATTTGTAGAATTTGATTTAAAAAATGAAATCTTCATGCATTATGAAAATTTATCTCAAAATTTCTACAAAAAAAACAGAACGGGAGATTTAATGAATCGCATTAGTGAAGATGTGGGTAAAGTGCGCATGTATGTAGGACCAGCCGTTATGTATACCATCAATACCATTATTCGTTTTGTAGCCATAATCATTAGTATGTCAAACATCAACATGAAACTGACCGTTTATTCGCTACTTCCCTTGCCTGTATTGTCTTATAGTATTTTTATTTTAAGCAAAGAAATCAATAAAAAGAGTACAAAATACCAGCAAAACTTATCTAAATTATCATCATTTACACAAGAATATTTTTCAGGGATACGTGTCATAAAAGCCTATGCATTAGAAGAAGACAGAAATAAAGCTTTTACAGAACTATCGCGCGACAGTAAAACCAAAAATTTAGCCTTGGCAAAAACAAATGCGCTATTTGGTCCATTAATGGTATTTTTAATTGGACTTAGTTATTTGATTATTATATTAGTTGGGGGAAATATGTATCAAAATGGTGAAATAAAAGATTTAGGTGTAATAGCACAATTTTTACTTTATATTGGCATGCTTGTTTGGCCAGTAGCCTCATTTGGCTGGGTTTCTTCTTTAGTCCAAGAAGCTGAAGCGTCACAAAAAAGAATCAACGAATTCTTAAAAGAAATTCCCGAAATTCAAGACACGGGAACCATTACTGCACCTATACAAGGCGCCATCGAATTTAAAAATGTGAGTTACACGTATGAAGATACAGGCATAAAAGCACTCTCTGATGTTAGCTTTAGTATTCCTGAAGGAAAAACATTAGCTATTCTTGGCCATACAGGCTCTGGAAAATCAACAGTTTTAGCACTACTTACAAGAATTCACGATATACATACAGGACAAATTCTTATAGATAACCACCATTTAAAAGACTATAAACTCGAACATCTACGAAAAAACATAAGTAGTGTTCCTCAAGACCCTTTCTTGTTTTCAGATACCTTAAAAAGCAACATTAGTTTTGGTAAAAATCAAGCCACTGAAGAAGAAATAATAGCTGCGGCAAAACAAGCTGCCGTACATGAAAACATAGAAGGCTTTGCTAATAAATATGATACTATTTTAGGCGAACGGGGAATTACACTTTCCGGTGGTCAAAAACAAAGAGTATCTATAGCCCGTGCTTTACTAAAAGAAGCCCCAATTTTACTATTAGACGATTGTTTAAGTGCTGTGGACACAGAAACAGAAGAAAAAATATTAAACAATTTTAAAAGCGTTTTTAAAAACAAAACCACTATAATCGTAACCCATAGAGCATCATCTGCAAAAAATGCAGACCAAATTATTGTCCTAGAAGCAGGAAAAATTATAGAACAAGGTTCACCTACCGAACTCATAAAACACGACGGTTATTATGCCGATTTATACACAAAACAACTTTCTGAAAAAGAAAATGACTAAAAATATTGTTTAATAATTTTTTTTTTTAGATTTTTGGAGTGATTAAACCAAACATTAATTGTAAGCAGGATTATGAATGACAAAGAAATGTTAGAAAAAGATATTTTTTCTAAAGTACTAAGAGCAGGAAGAAGAACCTATTTCTTCGATGTAAGAGCTACAAAAGCTGATGATTACTACATCACCATTACCGAAAGTAAAAAATTTACAGAAGAAGATGGTTCTTACCATTTCAAGAAACACAAAATCTATTTGTACAAAGAAGATTTTGCCGCTTTCAAAGAAATTTTAGACGAAATGACGGATTTTGTAATTAACCAAAAAGGCGAAGAAGTCATTTCAGAAAGACATCAAAAAGATTTCAAAAAAGAAACATACACAGAAAAAGAGGAAGAAGAAAGCAAATCTTCAACTAGCTTTACCGATGTAGATTTTGACGATATTTAATACCTTAAATTAAGATACCACTACAGGCCTGTTTCATTTATTTGGAGCAGGCATTTGTATTTTTATACAAATACTCTCCCGCTGTGCGCACTACACGGTAGTTAGCTTCCATCGGGGGCTATGATAGAAATTTTGCAATTCAATTCATATTTTTTATATATTTACAAATAGTTATAATCGTTTATAAATGTTTGTACATGAAACATGCGTATATTTATTAGTTAGCGGTAATTTTACAAAGGCATACACAAACAGACAATTATATCAAATAAGAACAGACAGACCTGATAATAGAATTAATGAAAAGAAATTTACCACATATTATACTAATATTCTTCTTTTGTTGTCTTTTCATATTGACTCAAAAGTTAGAAACTAAGACTCTTCTTTTAGGGCTTGCAGACCCCGAATCAGGCGATATTTATTATAACCATAAAACTTTAATTCAGATAAACATCTTTGTTTATGCCCTATCTATAAGTTTAACTATCGTAAGTTTTTTAAAAGTCGTTAAAATGGGTTATCCAAAATTGGTAGTTAGAATATTATTAAATATTATTTCAATTACTATAATATACTTTATAAATTATTTTTTGTCAAAATCTTTTGACTCCGAAGGATTCAATATCTATTATGATTGGAGGCATAATAGAGGTCTTAATTTAGCAACTTTTACAATTATTATAAATTTAGTTATGGTTTTAATAGTTAATTTTTTTAACAAACCTGAAAAATTAAAAAGGTGAAGAGAATAGTTTTATCGAAACTTTATCTTACAAAAACTACCGCTAACAAGGGCTTGCCAAAAGCGGGGGTGACGAGCTTCTATGACAGTTTTGTGCTTAACCAAACTTTAGTTTTTCTAATGAACGGCAGTGCTGAAACACCTCGCCTTCGACAAGCCTCAAAACGTTGTTGGTCAGTCTATTACGACACAACATACAACAAATGAATAGAAAAAACGAGACATAATTTTGGCTAAAAGGAAATACGATTGGTGGACAAGAAATTATCAAAATAGACTTTTGATATTTGGTATTATGCTGACAGGTTTTGGCATTTATCAGCTTCCGACAATTTGGACTTTTAAATCAAACTTGACCCAAATAAAAGGAACGCTTCGTTCGGCAGACACTTATGTAACTAATGTGACGGACAGACGAGGACGCGAAAGCAGAAAATCTGAACTCATTTTTTACATAAACGGACGACAACAGAAATTCTATTTCGCAGAAAACATTGGTGACGAATGGAGTAACGAAAAATATGAGAAAATTTTACAAGGACTAAAAAGAGCAGACACAGTTACAGTTTGGGTTAGAAAAAGTGAAGTTGACGAATATGAACCAGAGGTTTTTCAAATCGACAACGACAAAACCATATTACTTGACTTTGAAACGGTGCGCACAGAGAAAAGTCCTATGACAGCATTTATGCTTTTACTTGGACTTGGTTCTATAATAGCTTTTTTATGTTTTCGCTTTCCTGACAAGTTCAACAAAACACTTGGGAAAAATGAACAGACAACATAAAATTGACCGACATTTCAACGGACGAGAAGAAGCCCGAACCGCTAACAGCGGATATGACTAGCGTCTAATGTCTACCGTAGCTTATAGGACATAAAGTCCAAACGCTACTCGACATATCCGCATGACCGTTAGTAACAATTACAAATCACATTTTGAAAAAGAAAATTTTACTTATATTTTTAATTTTAGGATTGAATGGTTTTTCGCAAGAAAACGCTCAATTGATAAAACTATTATCAGAAAAATTTCCCGTAAGAGAATCTTTCGTTGCGGATGGTGTTTGGATTTACTACCCTGAGCATAATATACCAAAAAAACTTGAAACATCTTTTATTCAAAGTAATCTAACCAATTATGAGCTTTACTCTGTAAATATTACAAATTATTTGGACTATCATGTAAATGATTGTGAATGTTTAATATGGTATGATAAATCAAAAAATGAAATAATTTTTGCACCACCAATTTGGTATAGCAGTTTAGAAAAAGATTTCTATAAAAACTTTGTTGGCTTAAAATTCAAAGACATATCAGAAATAGAAAAATTTGTGAAAGAATTTCAAACCATTATACTAACAGATACGAATGAAACAATTGATAATATATTAATAAATACTGATAGCGTGACATTTGATATGTTTAGAGTTGTTAAAAATGGAGCATATCGAAAAATAAAAATTGTGTTTGATAAAATGGTTTTAATGGAAATACAAGACTTAAATTCAAAAACTTTAGAAATTCGTGATGTAATAAAATAAATACTGCTCATAACAGCTGTTTGGCTCAATAGCTATTAATCAATAAATAACAACGTTCGATTTTCCCCTGGAAAATCTATATTAACAAGAAAATAAACATTCACGCAGCCGCTAATGCGTCAAGCGCCAAAATGTTAAATAGACAATTACCCAATTTATTTCTGTTTTTTTTATTGTACTGGTATAAACTTTTTTGTTACTTCTACAAAACAAAAAAGCCTGTCTAATTATAGACAGGCTTTCTAAAAAAAGGCGGCGACCTACTCTCCCACAGTGATGCAGTACCATTGGCGCAATCGGGCTTAACTTCTCTGTTCGGAATGGGAAGAGGTGAGCCCCGACGCAATAACCACCTTAAATTTTAAGTGATAAGCACTTAGTGATTCGTAATTAGCTTTTGGCTAATCACTACTTGTTACTAGTTACTTTTCACTGTCTCGTTTGTAACGAGACTAATATCGTAACATACTGAGATAAAAACATTTAAAAAAAGAATTCGCTCCCGATATTGCTATCGGGAGACTTGTACAATAAGCTAACGGGTTATTAGTACTACTCGACTATGACATTACTGCCTTTACATCTATAGCCTATCAACGTGGTCATCTTCCACGACCCTTAAAAGAAATCTCATCTTGTGGTGGGTTTCGCGCTTATATGCTTTCAGCGCTTATCCCTTCCGAACGTAGCTACTCAGCGGTGCCCCTGGCGGGACAACTGATACACTAGAGGTTCGTCCAACTCGGTCCTCTCGTACTAGAGTCAGATCCACTCAAATTTCTAACGCCCACAGTAGATAGAGACCGAACTGTCTCACGACGTTCTGAACCCAGCTCGCGTGCCACTTTAATGGGCGAACAGCCCAACCCTTGGGACCTTCTCCAGCCCCAGGATGTGACGAGCCGACATCGAGGTGCCAAACCCCCCCGTCGATATGAGCTCTTGGGGGAGATCAGCCTGTTATCCCCGGCGTACCTTTTATCCTTTGAGCGATGGCCCTTCCATGCGGAACCACCGGATCACTATGCTCTACTTTCGTACCTGATCGACCTGTATGTCTCTCAGTCAAGCTCCCTTATGCCATTGCACTCTACGCACGGTTACCAAGCGTGCTGAGGGAACCTTTAGAAGCCTCCGTTACTCTTTTGGAGGCGACCACCCCAGTCAAACTACCCACCAAGCAATGTCCCCCACAACGCGGGGTTAGGCCTCAGACAAGCAAAGGGTGGTATTTCAACAATGACTCCACAACTCCTAGCGAAGCCGCTTCATAGTCTCCCACCTATCCTACACATCACGTGTCCAAGGTCAATACTAAGCTATAGTAAAGGTGCACAGGGTCTTTTCGTCCCACTGCGGGTAATCGGCATCTTCACCGATACTACAATTTCACCGAGCTCATGGCTGAGACAGTGTCCAGATCGTTACACCATTCGTGCAGGTCGGAACTTACCCGACAAGGAATTTCGCTACCTTAGGACCGTTATAGTTACGGCCGCCGTTTACTGGGGCTTCAATTCAATGCTTCTCCGAAGATAACATCTCCTCTTAACCTTCCAGCACCGGGCAGGTGTCAGGCCCTATACTTCATCTTACGATTTTGCAGAGCCCTGTGTTTTTGATAAACAGTCGCCTGGACCTCTTCACTGCGGCCCCGATTGCTCGGGGCGACCCTTCTCCCGAAGTTACGGGTCTATTTTGCCTAATTCCTTAGCCATGAATCTCTCGAGCACCTTAGGATTCTCTCCTCAACTACCTGTGTCGGTTTACGGTACGGGTACTGTTAATCTAAGTTTAGAGGTTTTTCTTGGAAGCCCTTAGGTACACTATCACTTTGGCCGAAGCCTCCGTGTACTATCGCATTTCACCAAACTCTACGGATTTGCCTATAGAGCCTATAGCTAGGTGCTTCAACGAACTATTCCGTCAGTTCGCGGTACTTTCATCACTCCGTCACCCCATCACAATTAACAGTAGTACGGGAATATTAACCCGTTGGCCATCGACTGTCCCTTTCGGGTTCGCCTTAGGACCCGACTAACCCGCAGCTGATTAGCATAGCTGCGGAAACCTTAGTTTTTCGGTGTGCGGGTTTCTCGCCCGCATTATCGTTACTTATGCCTACATTTGCTTTTCTAAACAGTCCAGCAACCCTCACAGATCACCTTCAACCCAGTTTAGAATGCTCCCCTACCACTTTGTATTGCTACAAAATCCATAGCTTCGGTAGTATGCTTATGCCCGATTATTATCCATGCTCGTCCGCTCGACTAGTGAGCTGTTACGCACTCTTTAAATGAATGGCTGCTTCCAAGCCAACATCCTAGCTGTCTGGGCAGACAAACCTCGTTTTTTCAACTTAGCATACATTTGGGGACCTTAGCTGATGGTCTGGGTTCTTTCCCTCTCGGACATGGACCTTAGCACCCATGCCCTCACTGCTGGTAAACATTATATAGCATTCGGAGTTTGTCAGGAATTGGTAGGCGGTGAAGCCCCCGCATCCAATCAGTAGCTCTACCTCTATATAACTTAAGCCAGCGCTGCACCTAAATGCATTTCGGGGAGTACGAGCTATTTCCGAGTTTGATTGGCCTTTCACCCCTACCCACAGGTCATCCGAAGACTTTTCAACGTCAACCGGTTCGGACCTCCACTATGTGTTACCACAGCTTCATCCTGCCCATGGGTAGATCACACGGTTTCGCGTCTACCATTACTGACTATAGCGCCCTATTCAGACTCGCTTTCGCTACGGATCCATGACTTAACCACTTATCCTTGCCAGCAACGGTAACTCGTAGGCTCATTATGCAAAAGGCACGCCGTCACCCCACAAAAGGGCTCCGACCGCTTGTAGGCGTATGGTTTCAGGATCTATTTCACTCCGTTATTCACGGTTCTTTTCACCTTTCCCTCACGGTACTGGTTCACTATCGGTCTCTCAGGAGTATTTAGCCTTAGCGGATGGTCCCGCCAGATTCAGACAGGGTTTCACGTGCCCCGCCCTACTCAGGATACCACTATTTATTACATCGATTACTTATACAGGACTATCACCCTCTATGGTTAACCTTTCCAGGTTATTCTAATTCTCTTTGCATAAAATGACGTGGTCCTACAACCCCAGAATTGCCGTAACAACTCTGGTTTGGGCTATTCCGCGTTCGCTCGCCACTACTTACGGAATCACTTTTGTTTTCTTCTCCTCCGCCTACTTAGATGTTTCAGTTCAGCGGGTTTACCCTCCTATCGGAGTACCATGTCTTCAACATGGTGGGTTGCCCCATTCGGAAATTTACGGATCAATTCGTGTGTGCCAATCCCCGTAACTTATCGCAGCTTATCACGTCCTTCTTCGCCTCTGAGAGCCTAGGCATCCCCCATACGCCCTTATTTTGCTTATTGCTTTCTTTTTATTTTGTATATACTGTCCTAAAAACAATATACTGTGTCTTTCTACTTTTTAAATGTATTGTATCTCAATATGTCAATGAACTTTTTTCTTAGTAATTAGTTACTAGTAATTAGTGATTAGCACAAGGCTAATTACTATTTACTCTTTACTATTCACCAGAATAGTGGAGAATATCGGAGTCGAACCGATGACCTCCTGCGTGCAAGGCAGGCGCTCTAGCCAGCTGAGCTAATCCCCCAATTTGAATTCAGAATTATGAATTCAGAATTACGAATTATGAATCCCAACTTCCAGAATTTCCTTTTATTTAAGAATAACAGCTTTTTTTTAATTGTGAATTGTAATTACCAATTATCAATTAAAAAAGTAGTCCCGGGCAGACTCGAACTGCCGACCCCTACATTATCAGTGTAGTACTCTAACCAGCTGAGCTACGAGACTCTGTATCTTAAACTTATTTCTTTGAATTAACAGCAAGAGTAAAACCCCTTCTTTTTACAACTTTAACCTAACATAAGATATCTTATGTCTCTAGAAAGGAGGTGTTCCAGCCGCACCTTCCGGTACGGCTACCTTGTTACGACTTAGCCCCAGTTACTAGTTTTACCCTAGGCAGCTCCTTACGGTCACCGACTTCAGGTACCCCCAGCTTCCATGGCTTGACGGGCGGTGTGTACAAGGCCCGGGAACGTATTCACCGGATCATGGCTGATATCCGATTACTAGCGATTCCAGCTTCATAGAGTCGAGTTGCAGACTCCAATCCGAACTGAGACCAGTTTTGAAGATTCGCTCCTTATCGCTAAGTGGCTGCTCTCTGTACTGGCCATTGTAGCACGTGTGTGGCCCAGGACGTAAGGGCCGTGATGATTTGACGTCATCCCCACCTTCCTCACGGTTTACACCGGCAGTCTCGTTAGAGTTCCCGACATGACTCGCTGGCAACTAACGACAGGGGTTGCGCTCGTTATAGGACTTAACCTGACACCTCACGGCACGAGCTGACGACAACCATGCAGCACCTTGAAAGACGTCCGAAGAAAATCTGGTTTCCCAAACTGTCGTCTCCCATTTAAGCCCTGGTAAGGTTCCTCGCGTATCATCGAATTAAACCACATGCTCCACCGCTTGTGCGGGCCCCCGTCAATTCCTTTGAGTTTCACACTTGCGTGCGTACTCCCCAGGTGGGATACTTATCACTTTCGCTTAGCCACTCAGATTACTCCGAACAGCTAGTATCCATCGTTTACGGCGTGGACTACCAGGGTATCTAATCCTGTTCGCTCCCCACGCTTTCGTCCATCAGCGTCAATAAATTGTTAGTAACCTGCCTTCGCAATTGGTATTCCATGTAATATCTAAGCATTTCACCGCTACACTACATATTCTAGTTACTTCACAATTATTCAAGTCTAACAGTATCAATGGCAGTTTGATCGTTGAGCGACCAGATTTCACCACTGACTTATTAAACCGCCTACGGACCCTTTAAACCCAATGATTCCGGATAACGCTCGCATCCTCCGTATTACCGCGGCTGCTGGCACGGAGTTAGCCGATGCTTATTCATACAGTACCGTCAAGCTCCCACACGTGGGAGGGTTTCTTCCTGTATAAAAGCAGTTTACAATCCATAGGACCGTCTTCCTGCACGCGGCATGGCTGGTTCAGGCTCTCGCCCATTGACCAATATTCCTCACTGCTGCCTCCCGTAGGAGTCTGGTCCGTGTCTCAGTACCAGTGTGGGGGATCTCCCTCTCAGGACCCCTACCCATCATAGCCTTGGTATGCCGTTACCATACCAACTAGCTAATGGGACGCATGCTCATCTTGTACCGTTGGAACTTTAATAATCAAGAGATGCCTCTCGAAGATACTATGAGGTATTAATCCAAATTTCTCTGGGCTATCCCTCTGTACAAGGTAGATTGCATACGCGTTACGCACCCGTGCGCCGGTCTTAAGTTAGCAAGCTAACTCTACCCCTCGACTTGCATGTGTTAGGCCTGCCGCTAGCGTTCATCCTGAGCCAGGATCAAACTCTTCATCGTAGTTTGTTATAAATGATATAAAACCATTTAAATATTATCGACGATATCTCTTTTTTTTGCTAGGTCTAATTCGTATACTCAAAAAAGTCTTACTCTCTCTTTTTGTATGCTGTCAATCCAATATGTCTATGAACTTTTTATTCTCTTTTATCTAACACTTCAAATACCATTCTCTGTGTTAGCGGGTGCAAAAGTAGCACTTATTTTATAACCTCCAAAACTTTTTGCGCTTTTTTTTGAAAAAAATTACAACTCGTTTCTAATCAATTTATTATAAGAACTAAACTTTATAACCATCCCGTTTCTAAAGGACGGCAAAGATAAACAATACTAAACATCTTTTCCTAATTACTAAACATCTTTTTTTTATGTTTTTTATAAATCAATAACTTACAACGAGTTACAAATACTAGGGGATGGGGAATGGGAGTTAGGTAATGGGTGATGGGAATTACGAATTATGAATTACGAATTACGAATTTGAAGATTTGAAAATAAGATAATTTGAAAATGAAGTACTATACATGTAGCTAATTAAGAATTACGAAGCCGAACTTGACTACTTACTCCATACTCCAAACTCCAAACTCCTAACTCCTTCTATAGCCCCGGATGAAACGGCAGCTTGGCATGTGTTAAAAAAATAGGAACACTACAGTGAAACACGGGAATAGCTGGTTATTTTTCTTTTGCTTTTGCTTTTTCAGCATCGACTTTTATTTTATTTTTTTGAATCCAATTTGATAGGAGTTCGTCTGGATTTATAGGTTTGAAGGCTGCTTGTTTAGGTAATTTTCCTTCTTCAAAACACTGATTTAAAAAAGTTTCGATATAATAATCCTCAGGAACTTCCATGGGGTCATATTTGCGTTTTAAGTCTATATTAAATAAACGTGCGGTCTTGTTTGACCAAAATGCTTTCCAACCGCTCTTATATTCTTTTATTAAATCGAATGTGGTTATTCCTGTTTGTCTATGAATAAGTTTTACTAAAATTTGCCCTTGTTTTTGAGAAAGTTTTTTGAGCTTTGGCTCAAATTCATCATTTAAATACTTTTCTGCGATTTTGAAATATTTTTTCTTTTCTTTTTCTGATTTCAAACTCGCCATTGTATTATTGATTTGTATCAATTTTTCGGCTGTTAGTTTTGCATAAGGATACACTACACGAACTCTTTTGTAAAGCAATTTAATTTGTTCCCGCTCTTCTTTAGTTAATTTAATAGCATATTCATCTGAGATTATAACTTCTTCAATAAAAATTTCTTTTATTGTATCTGAATCTTTAATATATTCTATTGTATCTGTTACTCCTGAACCATTTTGAGCATATGCTATGCCACTGATAAAAAACAATGCACCTATTATAATTCTATACTTTTTCATTTTTTATTTTTTTTATGACTCTATTTACTACCTCATGTTATTTATTTCTATGAAAAGAAATTAATTTGATGATTTTACTCCTATAAAAAATAGTTGGCGTAAAATTATTAAATTTAATAGCAAGTCTAATGCCAATTTTTTATTTTAGCCAAAAATAATTAAACATGAATGCAAAAAACATATTAAATGACGCGTCTCTAATTTTTTTAGAGCAATATCTAAACAATGCCTCACCCACAGGATATGAAAGTGAAGGACAGAAAATTTGGATGAACTATTTAAAACCTTATGTTGACGAATTTATTACTGATATTTATGGAACGGCTGTAGGTGTTATTAATCCGGAAGCTCCTTTTAAAGTAGTTATCGAAGGCCATAGTGATGAGATTTCTTGGTATGTTAATTATATTACAGATGACGGATTGATATATGTAATCAGAAATGGGGGAAGTGACCATCAAATTGCACCTTCCAAACGGGTATTGATTCATACAAAAAAAGGTATTGTTAAAGGTGTTTTTGGTTGGCCAGCTATTCACACAAGAAATAGAGGAAAAGAAGAACTAGCTAAAGTTGAAAATATATTTATTGATTGCGGCTGCACTTCTAAGCAAGAAGTTGAAGAATTAGGTGTTCATGTGGGATGTGTAATTACTTATCCTGATGGTTTTGAAATTTTAAATAGCAATAAATTTGTTTGTAGAGCTATTGACAACAGAATGGGAGGCTTTATGATTGCAGAAGTGGCTCGTTTATTAAAAGAAAATAAAAAAGAACTTCCATTTGGTTTGTATATTGTAAATTCGGTTCAGGAAGAAATAGGACTGAGAGGTGCAGAAATGATTACACAACGCATTCAACCAAATGTTGCTATTGTAACCGATGTTTGTCACGATACTTCTACACCTATGATTGACAAAAAAATAGAAGGTGATTTAAAAATGGGGAGAGGCCCTGTAATTGCCTATGCCCCTGCAGTACAAAACAAACTACGAGACCTTATTGTTGG
The DNA here is from genome assembly GCF_031326205.1 of Flavobacterium sp. 20NA77.7. Classification (NCBI taxonomy): domain Bacteria; kingdom Pseudomonadati; phylum Bacteroidota; class Flavobacteriia; order Flavobacteriales; family Flavobacteriaceae; genus Flavobacterium; species Flavobacterium nakdongense. The sequence goes on from NZ_CP133721.1 coordinate 1,619,121, forward strand.
TACAGCAGAAGAAAACCAGATTCCATTTCAAAGAAATGCAACCTCTAGAGTTACAGGTACAGATACCGACGCTTTTGCTTATAGTAATGGTGGTGTAGCGTCTGCTTTAATTTCCTTACCTCTTCGTTATATGCACACAACAGTTGAGATGGTTCATAGAGAGGACGTAGAACACGTTATTCAATTAATTTATGAAAGTTTACTAAAAATTGAAAACAATCATAATTTTTCCTATTTTAAATAAGATATAAAAAATCCCGATTTAATCGGGATTTTTTAATTATTTTACTTTCCTAACATAGCATCTTTTAAGTCATCATCTGCCGGTTTATCGCATAACCAGATTCCAAATAATGCTTTTTTAAAATCTAAGCCGTCAATTGTCCCTTTTTTTGTTCCATTTTTATAAACTACTACGCCTTCTGTTGGGTCATATCCAATAATAAAAACATCTCCTTTATTGATTTTGTCTTTAAAAAATCCTTTAAACTTATCAATTTTTGCCTTTAATGGAGCTGTTTTTTTGTTTGTTGCATTTTCAAAGCCTTCATTAATTGCATTAATCATTTTATCTGAAGTAATCATTCCAGAAACAATATTCAATTTAATAGCCATACCTTCATTTGCGGCCATTATCGTTTTTGCATCACTAGATTTCTTTGTAAGATATAAAGAACCCACATACATATCCATAAAGAACTTTTCTCTAACTCCAGCACCATTTAGCACTAAGTTTTGCCCATCAACAGCTAATTTAGCATCAACTTTTACCCCACTTACAGTAGTTTGCGCATCAGAAAAAATAGCCAACAAAGCTACTAATACAGTTAAAATTAATTTTTTCATAGTTTTATTTTTTTATTATGAAATGCTAAGTTACTTATTTTTTTGTTTCCATTTAAAAATAAATGCGTTTAATTCAAAACCGAGTAAAAGTAGCATACAATTTATCCACACATAAAACATCATAACCAACAGAGTCCCAATAGAACCATACAACTCATTATATCTTGCAAATTTTTCAACATATATTCCAAAAACATATGAAGTTAATAGAAATAATACGGTTGTAATTGTAGAACCATAACTAAAAAAGGGTATTTTTCGTGTTTCTTTTGTTCCAAATTTATAAAGCAAAGAAGTTATTAGCAATACCATCAATACTATAAAGACAAATCTACTCCATTTTAACACAGATATATCCGAGGAAAAATAATTTTGAACTTGTATGTTATATAGAATAATTTCTACTACAATTAATGTAGCAACAGAGAGGAGTAATAAAAAAGCAACACAGATAGACAATCCGATTGCTACAGCATATTGTTGAAAAAAACCTCTTTTCACACTAATATTTGAGGACATTTCAAACCCGTCTAATAATGCATTAATGCCGTTTGACATTAAAAAAATTGACAGAAAGAACCCCGAAGATAAAAGCCCTTTATAACTTGTATTCATGATGTCCTTTAAAATAGAAGCAATGGCTTCAAAGGTATTGGGAGGCACACTCTGCGAAACAAATTCTAAAAAATCTTCTTGAAAATGCTCTAAAGGAATAAAGGGAATTAAATTTAGGACAAAAAGAGCAAATGGAAATAGTGCCATAAAAAAACTAAAAGCAATAGCACTAGCTCGATATGTGAATGCTCCTCTTACGATTCCAATAAAATAGTGTTTTATTAACTCATAGAGTGATACACCTTGTAAGGTTTCAAAAGTAATATTTTGAAGCAATGCTATAGCTGGCTTAACTAATGGTATTTTTTTAATTTGATCCCTTGTTATTTTAAACATACTTAAATAGCTTTTAGGCTTAAATCCATATTGTAAATCGAATGTGTCAAGGCTCCAGCTGAAATATAATTTACACCACAAGCTGCATAATCTCTAATAGTTTTCTCATTGATATTTCCTGAAGACTCTGTTAAACAAGAGGTTCCTATTAATGCAATTGCTTTTTTTGTCGTCTCAAAATCAAAATTATCTAATAAAATTCTATACACACCACCTGCATTTAAAATTTCTTGCACTTCTGCTAAATTTCTAGCTTCTACAATAATTTTTAGATCAAGATTGTTTTTAGATAAATAATCTTGAGTTTTTTGAATTGCGTTTGATATTCCTCCCGCAAAGTCATTATGATTGTCTTTTAACATAATCATATCATACAAGGCAAATCGATGATTTTCCCCTCCTCCGATTTTTACTGCCCATTTTTCGCAAGCTCTAAAACCTGGTGTTGTTTTTCTGGTGTCTAAAATTTTAGTGTTTGTTCCTGCCAATAAATCAACGAATTTTTTTGTTTTAGTGGCTATAGCACTCATACGCTGCATACTATTTAGTACTAAGCGTTCTGCTTTTAAAATAGACTGTGAATTCCCTTTTACATGAAAAACCACATCTCCAACCGAAACCGTTTCGCCATCCTTAGTAAATACATCTACTTCTAAAGAATCATCAACATAATGAAATACTTGTTTAGCAAAACTAACCCCAGCAATAATTCCAGATTCCTTTACTACTAATTTTGCAGCGCCAGTAGCTTCTTGTGGAATACAGGCTAACGAACTATAATCGCCAGGTCCTACATCTTCCCTAATTGCATTTTCAATAATGAGTTGTAGTTCTTTTTGAAATTGAGTTTCACTTATCATTTAACTAAAGGTTTTTTTAATTTTATAATTCATCTGTTGTAAACGAATGCAAAGTTTTTTTCTTAAAGGGTCTAATAATAAGACGTGCAGCTCTATCAAATAAAATATAATTGTATGCCCAATTAAGAAAAACAACAGCTTTATTCTTAAATCCAATTAAGGAAATCAAATGTACAAACATCCAAACAAACCAAGCAAATACACCACTAAAATGATATTTTGGCAAATCAACTACTGCCTTATTTCTTCCAATAATTGCCATAGATCCTTTATCGTTATATTCAAAAGGTTGTAGAGGTTTATTACTTTCTAATTTTACTAAATTTTCGGCCAACAAATTACCTTGCTGAATAGCTGGTTGTGCCATTTGTGGGTGTCCTTTTGGATATTTTTCAGTTTCCATAATTGCTATATCACCCACTGCAAAAATAGTGTCATACCCTTTTACTCGGCTGTATTGATCCACTTTAATTCGATCTACTCTTTCAAAAATAGCTTCTTTATTTAAACCTGAAATTAATTTTCCTTGCACGCCTGCTGTCCATATAACCGTTGATGAATTAAATGTTAAATCAGAGTTTGTTACTACTACTTGTCCATCATATCCTGTTACTCTAACATTTTTCCAAATGGTAACACCTAATTTTTTTAAAAAATTCTCAGAAGCTAAAGACGATTGCATCGTCATAGTATTTAAAATTCGATCTTCGCTTTGAACTAAATTAATTTGCATTTTATCAATATTCAAATCTGGATAATCTTTAGGCAGAATAGCGTTTTTCATTTCTGCTAAAGCACCTGCTAATTCTACACCTGTAGGTCCTGCACCAACTAAAACGAAGTTCATTAAACTTTCTCTTTCTTGTTCATTATTCACTAAAAGTGCTTGCTCAAAATTTTCAAGGATTAAGCTTCTTATATTTAATGATTGAGGAATTGTCTTCATAGACATACTATTTCGTTCAATTTCTTTGTTACCAAAATAGTTTGTTTTTGTCCCTGTTGCAATAACTAAATAATCATAGCTAAGTTCTCCAATATCTGCTATGATTTTATTATTATCAGCATCTATTTCTTTTACATCAGCTAATCTAAAGAAAAAATCTTTATACTCTTGAATGACTTTTCTAATTGGATATGCAATTGAATCAGGCTCAAGCCCACCTGTAGCTACTTGATATAACAATGGTTGAAACGTATGATAATTATGTTTGTCTAATAAAACAACTTGATACTTTTTATTCTGAAGTTTCTTTGCCAATGAGATACCGGCAAATCCTCCTCCTATAATTACAATCCTTTTATTTGGAGAACTTGGTATATTCATAGAGTATTTAGTTTATTTACAAATTTAGCTCTTTTTTTTATTTATTAATTGCAATAAGGCCAATTTGTATGCTAGCAATTGTCATAAATATATGCTAATTATGATTTTTTAGTCTTCCACTCTATTAGAGAAATGTACATTTAGCCCTGATGGAAGTGAAAATCTTTTTTAATGTATGCATTAACCGCTTTTTTAGTTTATTTTTGTTACTGAACAAAACGACCACATGGAAGTTCTTGTGAGGGTTACATAAATAAATGAAACATTAAAAAAATTGTAACAAACAGCAGGAATTAGCTACTTATACCTATATGAAATCATCTTCAGAAGAAAGTTTTGTAAAACAACTTAAAGAAAATCAGAATATAATCCACAAAATTTGTAGGTTATATACTTCTGATGGAGATGCGCATAATGACTTATTTCAGGAAATCACTATACAACTTTGGAAAGCCTACGGACAATTTAGAGGAGATTCTAAGTTTACTACGTGGGCTTATCGTGTCGGACTTAACACCGCCATTACACTTTATCGAAAAAAGAAACGAAGCATTGAAACAACACCTTTTGATTCAGAATTTCATCGCATTAAAAATGACGAATACAATTTTGAAGAAGAAGAACAGCTAAAATTGCTATACAAAGGCATAGAGTCACTCAACGATATTGAAAAAGCATTGATTTTCTTGTATTTAGAAGATAAAGATTATACTGAAATAGCAGAAACATTAGGAATAAGTGAAGTGAATGCGCGAGTGAAGATGAATAGAATTAAAGGGAAATTGAAAAAAATATTAAATCCGTAGTTATGGATGAATTAGAATTATTAAAAAAAGATTGGAAAAAGAACGATGGACAATTTAAGCAGGTTTCTGAACAAGAAATCTACAGCATGTTGCATAAAAGTTCGTCTTCTTCTGTTAAATGGATATTGATAGTAAGTATTTTAGAATTTATCATTTTAAATGGATTAAGTGTGATTACAAACGATGAACTTTCTAATAAATTTGCCCAACTACACCCTTACTTAAGCATTTTTGAAAAGGTAAATTATGCTATTATAATTGGCTTTATTTTTATTTTTTATAAAAACTATAAGTCTATTAGTGTTTTAAATTCGTCTAAGACTTTACTAAAACAAATACTAAAAACGAGAAAAATAGTTAACATCTATATCATTTGGAACATCCTAATAGGTAGTTATTTTGGTGTGATAAGCGCAATAGATGGATTCAAAGAAATGGGTAAAAACTCTTCTATTCCTCAAATAGATACTTCTAAATTAGTAGTTATTATTGCAATTACGATGCTACTAGTTATACCTTTTTTATGGTTTTTTTACAGACTATTATATGGCAAACTACTAAATAGACTGAAAAAGAATTTGAATGATTTGAAGAAAATGGAATATTAATCTATACTAATTATTTTAATACTTCCAATGACGTTGTTTATCGAGTTGATGCTGTTCTTCTATAACCTCTTGAGGAATTACTTTTAGAAACGATGGGTGTTGTTCAATAGCATATTCTATTTTTTCAACCACTTGGTCAACAGTATCATTTTCATAATCAATTTCTAATGGTTGTTTAATTTCCATAGTTTGTAATATTCCTTTTTTCTTTATGAATAAGCCTTTTCTATCAAATGATCTTCGGAAGCCATCTATTACAATAGGAACAACAATGGGTTTATGTTGTAATATAATATGTGCTGTTCCTTTGCGAACAGGCTTAAAAGATCTGGTTGTTCCTTGAGGAAAAGTAATTACCCACCCATCTTCTAATGCTATTTTAATATTTTCGGTATCATTTAAATTTACTTCCCGTTGCACATCTTTTCCTTTTGATCGCCAGGTGCGTTCTACAGTAATAGCACCTGCATACGCTAAGATTCTTGGTAATAAACCTTCCTGCATTGTTTCTTTGGCGGCTACATAATATAAATTAAGTTTTGGATTCCATAAATAGCCTACATTTTTAATATTATTTTCTCTACCTTTTAGAGCAGCATTAAAAACATGAAACATAGCTACTACATCTGCAAAATAGGTTTGATGGTTAGAAATAAATAGCACATTAGTATCGGGCAATGCTCTTAAAATTTCAGAACCCTCTATTTGCAATTGATTAAAGCCACGGTATCTATTGTGCGTTAATGTTCCGGCAATTCGGATTAACCATTTTTTCAAAAATAATATATGACCGAATGGATTTCTTTTAAATAATCCCATTTTTTTATAGTTGTAAGGGGCCAAATATAGTAAAAATATTATGAGTTAATGCTGTTTTTAAGCAACTCTTTCAATTCACTTAGCATCATAGCTGTTGCGCCCCATACTATATGCTCTTCAATTTTAAAGGCTGGAACAAGCATTTCATTTGCATACGAAGTTTTCATTTTTACTTCCGTAAGAATTTCGTCATCTAAAAGTGTACGAAGTGGAAATTCAACAATGGCTTTAACTTCATGAGGATCTAAACGAAATTGCAATTCATTTGTAGTTATACCAAGAAATGGAGCCACTAAAAAATTGCTTGGTGGAATATACACTTGGGAAAAAGGTCTTACTATTTTAATTTGTTCCATCAATACGCCTACCTCTTCTTCTGTCTCGCGCAAAGCGGTAAAACTTAAATCTGGGTCTGAAATTTCTTCTTTACCGCCAGGAAAAGCAATTTGAGAGGCATGTACGCCCTCATAAGCATTACGGACAATTAAGACTAAATGTGCTTCACTATTTTTAGGATAAACCAATAACAAAACGGCTGCTTTTCTGGGATTTTTATCAGCATAATAAGCAGGATGTAAAGATGAAAATCGTTCTAATGGAGCCATTTTTTGATGTGCAGTGATGGCTAACAACTTTTCTTTTTCTATTTTTGGTAAAAATTTTACAAATGTCTCAAAATCCATAACACAGAGTATGATATAAAGTTAATAAAAAAGACCACATGTTTAGTAAAGAAGAAGCATTAAAATTAAAAAAAGATTTTTGGGCCACATTTGGAAATGAGTATCCTAGAAAATGGTTGTTATATAATACTAAAATTAAGGATGTAAGTTTTAAATTTTATGTAGATAATAAAAAAGCCCAAGTACTATTAGAAATTGAACCAAAAGATGAAGAAAAACGTAAAATCTATTTTGAAAAAGTTGTTTCATTAAAAGATTTATTACTTGAAGATTTTTTACCAGACGCCCTATTTGAACGCAACTATTATCTTGACAACGGAAAAATTGTAAGTAGGATTTGGGTAGAATTAAATGGTATCAGTATGAATAGAAAAAGTGATTGGGAAACTATTTTTAATTTTTTTTATGATAAAATGGATGCTTTCGAACGTTTCTTTTATGAACACGAAGAATATATTAAAAATCTTGAGATTAATTTATAAAAAAAGCTCCGAAAATTTCGGAGCTTTTTTTTATAAACTGATTAAAAATTAAGCATTATGCTCATTTTCAATAACTTTTTTATCATCCTTTGAAATTGTATCTACTAATACTGGCGTAGCTATAAATAACGACGAATATGTTCCTACAATAATACCTACTAACATAGCAAAGATAAATCCTCTGATAGAATCACCTCCAAATACAAACATAATAGCCAATACCATAATCATTGTTAACGAAGTATTCAATGTACGTGACAAGGTTGTGTTAATAGAATCATTTACAATTTTATTGAAGCTACCGTGATGTGATTTACCACCTAAGAATTCACGAACTCTATCATATACAATAACCGTATCATTCATAGAATATCCAATAACTGTTAAAATTGCCGCAATAAAGTGTTGGTCAATTTCCATATGGAAAGGCATATATTTATACAATAACGAATAGATTCCTAATACAAATATAACATCATGCGCCACCGCAGCAATGGCTCCTAAAGAGTACTGATATCTACGGAATGATACTACTAAGTATAAACAAACTACTAACATAGCACCAATAACAGCCCAATATGCATTTGTTTTAATATCTTCAGCTACGGCAGGTCCAACTTTAACCGCTTGAACGACACCAATACTTTTTCCTTCATTTGTATTGATAAATTCGTCATAAGAAATTTCTTTTGCATAGAATTTTTTCACTGCATTGTATAATTTCTCATTTACTTCTTTATCTACAGCTGCATTCTCTTCCTTAATTTTATATTTTGTAGTAATTTTTAATTGAGATGAATTTCCAAAAGTTTTTGCTTCCGCACTTCCAAAAACTGTTTCAGAAGCAAGTGCATTTTTAACTTCTTCAGCATTTACTGATTGGTCAAATTTAACTTGGAATGTTCTTCCTCCTACAAAATCAATACCTTGGTCAAATCCGTTTGTAAAGAATGACCAACAGCTAATAGCTACAACAGTTAGAGAAAATAGATACGTGAATTTTTTAATTTTTAAGAAATCGAAATTAAATCCAGTAAACCAATTTTTTGTCATGTTTGTAGCAAATAGTAATGATCTGCCTTTAACAATATCTTTATCAATAAAGAATCTTGCAATAAAAATTGAAGTAAATAAAGAGGTAAAAATACCAATTAATAATGTAGTTGCGAAACCTTTGATAGGTCCGTTACCAAAAATAAATAATATTAAACCTGTTAATACGTGTGTAACGTTAGCATCAATAATAGAACGCATAGCACCTTTCCATCCGAAAGCAGCAACAACGGCATTCTCTAAACTTTTCCCTTCACGCAATTCTTCTTTTGCACGCTCATAGATAATAATGTTAGCATCTACTGCCGTACCCATTGTTAATACAATACCTGCAATACCTGGTAAAGTTAACACGAATCCACCAGGGAAACTTGCCATAGCACCAAATATTAAAATTAAGTTTACAATCAATGCAATGTTTGCATACCAACCTGCTCTACCATAGTAAATTACCATCCAAAGTGATACTAATAGTAAACCAATTAATGAAGATGTAATACCATTATCAATAGCTTCTTGACCTAAAGATGGTCCTACAACTTCAGATTGAACAATTTCTGCAGCAGCTGGTAACTTACCTGCACGTAATACGTTTGCTAAATCTTTTGTTTCTTCAATAGTAAAGTTTCCTGAAATTTCAGATTGTCCTCCAGAAATAGCACCTTTACTAACACCAGGAGCAGAATACACTTGGTTATCTAACACAATAGCAATAGCATTACCTTGTTTAGATACATTTCCTGTAATTTCTTCCCATTTTCTTGCACCAGTAGGATTCATTTGCATACTAACTGCAGGTTTTCCTAATTGGTCATAGGTATCTTTTGCTTCAATAATTACACTTCCACTTAATGGTGGCAATCCATCTGCACTTCCTTTTAACACATATAATTCTGTAAACTCTGGCGCTTTTTTAGAAGGTTTACCCCAAACAAATTTTGCATTCGCTACTGTTAATAAACCTCTAATGTCTGGTCTATTAAAATATGAATTTACAACTGATGTATCTTTAACATTAAATACTGCAACATATGGCGAACCTTGTTGTGCAGGCATTACAATTTTACTAAATAAAGGACCTAAATCTTGCGCCCCTTTAAGTGCTTTTTTAGTATCTTTTAATAACGACTCTACTTTAGATTTTTCATCTTTTACCACAGTAGAATCTTCCACTTTAGCAGTAGTAGCTGTTTTAGCTTTCGTTTCTGTTTTCTTTAATGCATCATTAGCTGCAACAAAAAAGTTCCCTAATTCTTCAGGTTTATAGGTTTCCCAAAACTCTAATTGTGCTGTAGATTGTAATAAATTTTTAATACGGTCAATATCTTTAGCTCCCGGTAATTCAACCAAGATTCGTCCAGACTCTCCTAATTTTTGAATATTAGGTTGTACTACACCAAATTTATCGATACGCTCTCTTAAAACACCGTATGCACTTTCTACAGATTCAGCTACTTTTTTTCTTAAAACAACTTTAACTTGATCGTCAGTCATTCCTAAGTTAATTTCACCTTCTAAACCTCTATTGTAAAATACTTCGTTTGAAGCTAATTTTAAACTACCATTTGATTCTTGTTCAAATGCATCAAAAAATGCATCTAAATAATCTTGATTTCCTTTTTTCTCTTTAACAGCTCTATCTAAAGCTCTGTTGAAAGTAGGATTTTTAGAATTATTAGCTAATCCTTTTAAAATATCTTTTACAGATACTTGTAAGATTACGTTAATTCCTCCTTCAAGGTCAAGACCTTTGTTAATTTGTTTTTCTCTTACTTCATTGTAGGTAAATTTGGTGAACCCTAAGTTCATTACATCTAATTTACCAATTGAATCTAAATACTTTAATTCTTTTTTGGTATCACCTTTTGCATATGCTTTTGCATCTTCTGAAATTCCGTTTGCTACAAACGTAAATGAAAGCTGGTAAATACTTACAATTGTAAAAACAATTGCGAAGAATTTGATTAGTCCTTTGTTCTGCATTATAAATCTATTTAGTTATTTTTTTAAAAACGGACAAATATATAATTTCAAATAGGATAAAACAATTTTATTTTAGATTAAAAACACTTTTTTTCTAAAATTTTAGCTTTTTCCCTAAAATCGAAAAATCATCTTATTTAAATTCAAAAAAAAATGCGTCAAAAGACGCATTTAGTTGTGTACTATAGGAAATTTTTTAAGAAACATTTTCCACATGAGCTTCCGCTAATGCTTTATAAGTTCCATTAACTAATTTTTCACGAATTGCCTCAAACGCGGCTAATGTCTCTTCAATATCTGCTAAAGTATGTGATGCAGTCGGTATCATTCGTAATAAAATAATACCTTTTGGAATTACAGGATAAACAACAATTGACAAGAAAATACCGTAATTTTCTCTTAAATCATTTACCATTACCATCGCTTCTGGAATAGAACCTTCTAAATAAACAGGCGTAATACATGTGTTTGTATCTCCAATATTAAACCCTCTTTCTTTTAACCCATTTTGCAACGCATTTACGTTTTTCCATAATTTATCTTTGATTTCAGAAGATTGACGCAATAATTCTAAACGTTTTAACGAACCAATCGTTTGAATCATTGGCAATGCTTTTGCAAACATTTGCGAACGTAAATTATATTTTAAATAATCAATTATATCTTTATCGGCTGCCACAAAAGCACCTATGTTTGCCATAGATTTTGCAAAGGTTGAAAAATATACATCAATTTCATCTTGTACACCTTGCTCCTCGCCTGCTCCAGCACCTGTTTTACCAAGCGTACCAAAACCATGCGCATCATCAACTAACAAACGGAAATTGTATCGTTTTTTCATTTCAACCACTTCCTTCAACTTTCCTTGTTGACCTCGCATTCCAAAGACACCTTCAGTAATAAACAAAATACCACCTCCCGTTTCTTCAGCTAATTTAGTGGCACGTTGCAAGTTTTTCTCCATACTCTCCACATCATTATGACGATATGTAAAACGTTTCCCCATATGCAAACGAACCCCATCAATAATGCAAGCATGTGCATCAACATCATATACAATTACGTCATTTTTAGTTACTAAAGCGTCAATAATAGACACCATTCCTTGGTAACCAAAATTCAATAAATAAGCCGATTCTTTCATTACAAAAGCAGCTAATTCTTGTTCTAATTGTTCATGATATTTTGTATGCCCACTCATCATACGTGCTCCCATAGGGTAAGCCGCACCATATTGAATGGCTGCCTCTGTATCTGCTTTTCTAACTTCTGGATGGTTAGCTAGGCCTAAATAATCATTCAAACTCCAGTTTAAAATATCTTTTCCTTGAAATTTCATTCTTGGGCCTAATTCGCCTTCTAGTTTTGGAAAAACGAAATATCCTTCTGCCTGTGAAGCCCATTTACCTAAAGGTCCTTTATTTTGTTGAATTCTTTCAAATAAATCTTTTACCATGTTGCTATGCTTATTTTGTGCCACAAAAGTATAAATAAAATTGTGTTTATTCTAATTTTTTTTAGTGGTCACTATTTCCATTTACAAATCACTTTTTATCCAATGAATGAAAATAAAAATATCCTTTTAAAAAATAAGTTTTTGTGTATCTTTGACAAATATGAAATCTATTAAAATCATAGAATGTCCTCGTGATGCCATGCAAGGCATTAAAACCTTCATTCCTACAGCACAAAAGGTAAAATACCTTCAAGCGTTGTTGCGTGTAGGTTTTGACACCATTGATTTTGGTAGTTTTGTTTCGCCGAAAGCAATACCGCAAATGCAGGATACAGCTGAAGTTTTAGCTCAATTGAATTTAGCACAAACACAAAGTAAATTATTGGCTATTATTGCTAATACGCAAGGAGCTTTTCTGGCTTCACAGCATGCAGCGATACAATATCTTGGTTTTCCTTTTTCTATTTCAGAGAATTTTCAAATGCGAAACACACATAAAACCATTGCCGAAAGTATTGTAACATTGAAAGAAATATTAGAAATAGCAGACAAATCCAACAAAGAAGTTGTGACTTATATTTCTATGGGATTTGGCAACCCTTATGGCGACCCTTGGAATGTAGAAATTGTAGGTGAATGGACTGAAAAATTAGCAACTATGGGGGTGAAAATTTTATCCTTATCAGACACCGTTGGAAGTTCTACACCTGAAGTCATTGAGTATCTATTTTCCAATTTAATACCTAAATATCCTCATATTGAATTTGGCGCGCATTTACACACCACTCCAGACAAATGGTTTGAAAAAATAGATGCCGCTTACAAAGCGGGTTGTAAAAGATTTGACGGAGCCATTCAAGGTTTTGGAGGTTGTCCTATGGCGAAAGACGATTTAACAGGCAATATGCCAACAGAAAAATTACTTTCCTATTTTACCATACAAAAAGAAACTACTGGTACTAGTCCTATGAGTTTTGAAAGTGCGTATAACGAAGCGAGTAAGTTGTTTGGGGAGTTTCATTAGTTACGTAATTTTACTTTAGATTTATTTGTTCTTACTTAAGTTATATACTAAAACTTCTATTTTAAGAGAAAAGTATTCTCTAAATACTATATTCATTTTACTTTTTTTCTTATATTTGCACGCAATTTAACGACAAATTGCATGAAAGCACACACAACTAAAATCATTGGAGAAGGACTTACTTACGACGACGTTTTATTAGTTCCCAATTATTCTGAAGTACTTCCTAGAGAAGTTTCTATTCAATCAAAATTTAGCAAAAACATTACGTTAAATGTACCTATTGTGTCTGCTGCTATGGATACGGTAACAGAAAGTGCAATGGCTATCGCTATGGCACAAGAAGGCGGTATTGGGGTATTGCACAAAAACATGACCATTGAACAACAAGCCGCAGAAGTACGCAAAGTAAAGCGTGCAGAAAGCGGTATGATTATAGATCCTGTAACCTTACCTTTAACAGCTAACGTGGGAGATGCAAAAGCTGCCATGAAAGAATATGGAATAGGCGGTATTCCAGTAGTTGATGAAACGGGCATTCTAAAAGGCATTGTTACCAATCGGGATTTGCGTTTTGAAAAAAATAATTCACGTAGCATTTTAGAAGTAATGACCTCAGCAAATTTAGTCACTGCTCCTGAAGGAACTACACTTGCAACAGCTGAAGAAATTTTACAAGAAAATAAAATTGAAAAACTTCCTGTTGTTGATGCACATTTTAAACTTATTGGCTTAATTACATTTAGAGATATAACAAAATTAACACAGAAACCTAACGCTAATAAAGACAAATATGGTCGTCTTCGTGTAGCAGCTGCTATTGGTGTTACAGCAGATGCCGTACAACGTGCAGAAGCCCTTGTTAACGCTGGCGTGGATGCCGTAATTATAGATACGGCTCATGGACACACGAAAGGTGTAGTTGATGTATTGAAACAAATAAAAAATCATTTTCCTCAAATAGATGTAGTGGTAGGTAATATTGCTACACCTGAGGCTGCCTTATATTTAGTAGAAAATGGAGCCGATGCAGTAAAAGTTGGTATTGGTCCAGGTTCTATATGTACGACACGTGTGGTTGCGGGTGTAGGTTTTCCACAGTTTTCCGCTGTATTAGAAGTTGCAGCTGCTTTAAAAGAAACAGGCATTCCAGTTATCGCAGATGGAGGCGTTCGTTATACAGGTGATATTCCTAAAGCAATAGCTGCTGGTGCTTACAGTGTTATGTTGGGTTCTATGCTAGCGGGAACGAAAGAATCACCAGGAGAAACGATTATTTTTGAAGGAAGAAAATTTAAATCTTATAGAGGCATGGGTTCTGTTGAAGCTATGAAAGAGGGCTCCAAAGATCGTTATTTTCAAGATGTAGAAGACGATGTGAAAAAATTAGTACCAGAAGGTATCGTAGGTCGAGTGCCTTATAAAGGAGAGTTAAATGAAAGTATGCAACAATTTATTGGTGGTTTACGTGCAGGTATGGGATATTGCGGTGCAAAAGATATTTCAACGTTACAAAGTACGGGTCGTTTTGTCCGTATTACTTCTAGTGGAATAAGTGAAAGCCACCCACACAATGTTACGATAACTAAAGAAGCTCCGAATTACTCGAGATAGTCTCTAATATTTAGACCTGAAAGGTTTTTAAAACCTCTTTCAGGTCTAAAACGTAAAAATTTATTCTTACTTATATTCAAAATCGTAATTTTCTATCTTCCATTTATCTTCGAAAGTATAACTTATTTTTAAAAATAAAGTATTTTTTCTTAATTCATAATAATTTTCGACATCATCTTTGCTAATTATTTTTTGACCTATTAGCTTAATTGTAGAGATAGTTGAAAAAATTTCTTCATCATCTTGCGATTTTGTAATTAAATCATAATCCAAACCACCAACTACTCCATCATAAATTTTTTCTTCCTTTAAATCTTTACCAACACTTAGCAAATGATTTTTTAAATTTTCAATATATGAATGACTGACATATCCAGTTTTATCAAACTCTTTAACATATTTATTTACTTCATTTTCATCAATATAGTAAGCTATAGAGTCATTTTCATTAATATAACCGCCTTTTAAAAATTTAATTTTTCCTAGTTTATTATTATTTAATTTATACCAATTAAAAAAAGCAATTGTAATATCCCTAAATTCATCGTCATTTGAAAACTTTAAAGAATCAACTTTGATGGATTTTAAATTCTCATTAGTTTTTTTTATTTCAGAATCATTTTTACAAGCATTCAAAAAATACAAGAAACAAAACAATAATAATTTAAATATTTTACTCATAAATCTTAGCCCAAAATTAAATCCCTAAATAATTACTTGGTGTAATTTGAAGTAATTCGGCTTTAATTTCATCAGAAACGTTTAAAGTTTTAATAAAACTATGAATTGCTTCTTTATTAATTATGGTATTAGTTCTAGTTAAATCTTTCAAAGCCTCATACGGATTTGGATAGCCTTCTCTACGCAAAATCGTTTGTATCGCTTCGGCAACAACAGCCCAATTTTTCTCTAAATCTTCAGCAAATTTTTCTTCGTTTAAAACTAATTTATTCAAGCCTTTTAAGGTAGCCTCAAAAGATATTAACGTGTGTCCCATTGGTACACCTATGTTTCGTAAAACCGTGCTGTCTGTTAGATCGCGTTGTAATCTAGAAATAGGTAGTTTTGCTGAAAGATGTTCAAACAAAGCATTCGCAATTCCTAAATTCCCTTCACTATTTTCAAAATCAATTGGATTTACTTTGTGTGGCATAGCTGACGAACCAATTTCTCCTGCTTTAATTTTTTGCTTGAAATAATCCATCGATACATACGTCCAAATATCTCTATCTAAATCAATAAGAATAGTGTTGATACGTTTTAAAGCATCAAAAAAGGCAGCAAAATGGTCATAATGTTCAATTTGAGTGGTAGGAAACGAATGGTGTAAACCTAATTTATTTTCCACAAAATCAGTTCCAAATTTTTTCCAATCTGTAGTAGGATAAGCAACCTTATGCGCATTATAATTACCCGTAGCGCCACCAAATTTTGCTGCAAAAGGTACCATAAATAATAAACGTATTTGTTCTTCAATACGCTCTACAAAAACTGCAATTTCTTTCCCTAATCGGGTTGGAGAAGCAGGCTGACCATGCGTTCTGGCTAACATGGGTACAGTTGCCCATTCCAGAGCAAGTTCTTTTAACTTTTGAAGTACAGCCATTAAACTTGGCATATATACTTTTTCAAAAGCATCTTTTGTAGACAAAGGAATAGCGGTATTATTGATATCTTGTGAAGTTAAACCAAAATGAATAAACTCCTTATACTGTTGTAATCCTAAATTATCAAACTTGGATTTGATAAAATATTCAACAGCTTTCACATCATGATTTGTCGTTTTTTCAGTATCTTTTATCCAAAGAGCATCTTCAGTAGAAAAATTTTCATAAATAGCGCGTAATGACTCATAAATTGAAGCATCTATTTTTTCTAATTGTGGTAAATTTGCTTCGCACAAAGCGATAAAATATTCAACCTCAATTAAAACGCGGTATTTAATGAGTGCTTCTTCAGAGAAATAAGACGCTAAGGAAACCGTTTTACTTCTATATCGACCATCAATAGGTGAAATAGCATTTAATTCTGTAAGTTGCATGTGTGTTGTTTAATTTTTAAGGTGCAAATTTAGTAATTAGTACCAAGTAATACACCCTAAGTGATTAGTTTTTTATTATATTTTATCAATAAAATTTTGTTTTACTAATTCTAATCCTTCACTCGCATTCATCGACATAACATGTACTCTTTTTTTGTCAACCACATCCATTGCAGGATATGGGTCAATGTAAATAATTGGCACATTTGCTTTTGGATATTCTATTAAACTAGCCGCTGGATATACTTGCAAAGAAGTACCAATTACTAACATAAAATCAGCTTGAGAGGAAAGCTGGACTGCTTTATCAAATTTTGGCACAGCTTCGCCAAACCAAACAATATCTGGACGTAGTTGTTCGTCTTTTTCATTCACATCACCTATATTAATATCATTTTCCCAAAAAATACTTTCGTTATTCGAAAATTCACCCCTTACTTTTGTTAGTTCACCATGTAAATGAATAATTTTTGTACTTCCTGCCCGTTCATGTAAATTGTCAACATTTTGAGTGATAATTTGTACATCAAAAAATTGTTCGAGTTCGGCAAGTAAAAAATGACCTTTATTGGGTTTTACTTCTCGTAATTGTGCTCTTCTTTTATTATAAAAATCAAGTACTAATTTAGGATTTTTATTCCAACCTAACGGTGAGGCGACTTCCATAATATCATGATTTTCCCATAATCCATTAGAATCTCTAAAGGTACTAATCCCACTTTCAGCACTCATTCCTGCTCCTGTAACCACAACTAATTTCTTCATATATTTGCAAAATGTAAAAATAAAAAAATGTCAAAAGAAAAACTCGATTTATTAGCCTATTTAGAAGAATTTATTACCGAAAATAGAAAAAATGGATTTGTAAAAGTTCTAGAAAACAGAACGAACCATTTAACCATTGCGATGGAAGATGTGTACCAATTGCATAATACGAGTGCAGTTATGAGAAGTTGTGAAGTTTTTGGCATTCAGCAATTACATGTTATTGAAGAACGTTTTGGAAAAAGAATTGATAAAGAAATTGCCCTTGGAGCCGAAAAATGGGTCGATATTAATCGACATGCTAGTGTACAAAACTGCATTGATCATTTAAAAGCTTCTGGGTATCAAATAATCGCTACTACCCCACATAATGATTCATGTATGTTAGATGAATTTGACATCACAAAAAAATCAGCTTTGTTTTTTGGTACAGAAAAATTAGGGCTTTCCAAAGAAGTAATAGAACAAGCCGATGGTTTTCTTAAAATTCCTATGGTAGGGTTTACGGAAAGTTTAAACATATCTGTTTCGGCAGCAATTGTGATTCAAGATTTGACAAATAGATTACGAAAATCAGGAATTAACTGGAAGCTAACTGAAGAAGAAAAACTAGAAAAAAGAATTGATTGGACCAGAAAATCGATAAAAGATATAGATTATATTGAAAATAGATATAAACAATCTAGTCTTTAAAGTATTCTATACCATTTTCCCCAATAAATCCATAACCTTTAGCTGTTTGAACTTGGATAACAGAAAAATTCCAATGCTCATTAACTATCATGCTCTGCTTGGTAATGATTTTTAAATATTTTGGTTCAATAGTAGGATAAATTGTATTTGAAAATTTAATACCTATCTTTCCATTTAAATAAATAAGAAAAATATCCATGTTATGATTATATTCAATATTATCATATATAATAGGGAGAAATATTTCATTACCTTCTTTAATTAAGCCCCATTTATTATACAACTTAATCTTAAAAATTTTATTCTTGCCATCATTTTCAACATAACTAATTTTTTCAAATTCTGGCGCTATAATTATTTTTTCTTTATACAAATCATACACCCCAAATTTGTTTTTTGAATCTGCTACATAAGCAATACCTTCATTTTCATCTAAAGAAACGAAAGTATATTTTTCTAATAGTTTTGCTTTAACTAATTCTAATTCGCTAACCGTAAAATAAGTCCCTTTACTCATCTCTTTTACTCCTACTAGCTCTTCATCATTTACAAATGCAACTTTAGTATCATAAAAGTACTTCGTTTTATCATTTAAAACAGCTTCCCAAACAAATTTTTCTTTAGATAAATTATTTGACGGATATATATCATCGTAAAGTACTGGCACAACGAGTGTTTTTTTTCTATTTATTATACCACATTTATTTTGGTTGTAAACTTTATAACTTGAATTGGCAGTTGTAGCAACATAATCATAAGAACACGGTACTAACTCTTTCAAATTTTTATAGATACCCATTTTCTTTTTCTTGTAAACATCAATATATTGAACATCTATTTGTCTTAAAGCAATTGAATCGTAAGTATGAGAAGCAGGTAATACGAGCTGGTTATGTTCATTAACTACAAAGTTCTTTTTGTTTTTTTCTACTAAAAAAGCAGCTTTTTTAAAAAAATAATCATATTTTACATCATGTATTGTATCTAAATAAGGCTTAACAAAAACTTTTCCCAAAGTATCACAAAACCCCCATAATTTACCTTCTCTATAAGGGACTAAAGTTTTATTTATTGACTGTGAAATAGTAATTTGACTTAAAAACAACAGCAAGAAAAAAAATCTATTCATATATTATTTATTCTTTAATACTTGATAATCGGAATAGGCTGTTGCCAAAGCATCTAAAACTTGCAAATCACTAGCTGAATCGATAAAAACTTTTGAATAATTGCATTTTTCTAAAATTTTTGCAATATCACTTTTACTTAATTGTAGCAACATAGCAATAGCTTCTCTATCTGTTTTTTGGCTTAAAATTTTCTTGAAATTTTCGTCTTTTTTAATTTCCATCAACCGTTTTACATCTTTTTCACTTTTATTAAATAAAGAATATACCAAATCAACCGGATTACTCAATGCATTTATCATGTTTTGGGCGGCTTTTGGTGCTTTAGAACCAGGTTCATATCCTAAATTTAAGCCTACAATATTAAATCGTCTATTTTCGTTTACAGGAATTAATTTAGTGTCTATTTCTAAATACCCCGTTAACTGATACCCTGTAATAAGCACGGCTTCAATCTCGTTAGTTCGTTCCGCTAAACTTATTTGTTTGTTCAACGTAGCTATCCATACTGGCGTTGCTTCTATTTTTAAGAAACTGTAAGCAATATGTGAAAAAAACAATACATCATTTGGATGTGTTAATAGCTCAAAGTTTCCATTTTCATCGGATACAGTTGTTAAAGAACTTGTTTTATTAATTACCGTAACGCCAGAAATGGCTTTATGATCTGTAACAGAAACCAACTTTGCTTTAATTTTAACAGCAAGCGAATCAGTTTGCGCAAAAACTTGGTAACTAAAAAGTAGTAAAATAACAACACTAATACGATTCATATATTTCTTAACTAATACTAAACAAATGTATTTATTTTTTTGGAATACAAAATGCTATTAACATAAGATTATAAAAAAATCCCGATTAATTCGGGATTTTTTATTATTAACTTCTTCTTGAACGTTTTGCTTTATCAAACATAGAACGAGAATCACTTGTTGTTGTTCTTCTTTCAGAACGTCCTTCAGTTCTTCTTGCGCCATCTCGTGATTCAAATTTTCTTTCGCTTCCACCCTCACGTCTTGGTCTACTATCTGATCTTGGAGCGCCACCTTCACGTCTAAATCCGCCTTCACGATTTCCACCTTCACGTCTGCCAGAAAATCCTCCACCATCACGTTTACGATCTCTACCGCCATGGTCTCTTCTTCCTTGGTTTTTGCCTCCGTCATTTTTAGAAATTTCAACGTTAATCTTTCTTCCATTAACTTTGATTTCATTCAAAATAGACATTACTTTGTCAGCTAATTCTGCATCTGTATTAAAGAAAGAAAAACCTTCTTTTACATCCACTTTAAAGATATCATCACGTCCTACATCAAGTGTATCTCTTAAAAAATCTTTTAATGTCATCCAATCATAATCATCTCTTGAACCAATATTGATAAAGTATCTAACTGCACCCGACGTAGGAACTTCTCCTGCTTTACCTGGGATTTGAGTTAAATCTTTTGATTTTTTATAATAGTTTAAGAAACGATTAAATTCTATTGAAACTACTTTTTTAATTAAGTCTTCTTTAGGAATGTCTTGTAACAAATCCATAATAGAAGGCAAATAGGTATCAATAGTATGATCTGTTTCTGTATCTTTAATTTTATTAGCTAAGTGTAACAACTGAATTTCGCAGATTTCCATTCCAGAAGGAATCGCTTTTTCTTCGAATTTCGTTTTGATAATTCTCTCGATTGAGTGAATTTTTCTGATTTCACTTTTTGTAATAATTACAAACGAAGTACCTGATTTTCCGGCACGACCTGTACGACCTGAACGGTGTGTATAAGTTTCAATTTCGTCTGGTAATTGATAATTGATTACGTGCGTAATGTTGTCTACGTCAATTCCACGAGCGGCAACGTCTGTAGCCACAAGCATTTGAATTTGTCTTCCACGAAACGATTTCATTACGCCATCACGTTGTGCTTGCGATAAATCTCCGTGTAATGCAGCAGCATTGTATCCGTCTTCAATTAATTTTTCTGCAACCGCTTGTGTATCTCTTTTTGTTCTACAAAAAATTACGGAGAAAATATCTGGATTCGCATCCGCTAATCTTTTTAATCCCTCGTATCTATCACGTGCATTAACTAAATAATATTCGTGAGAAATGTTTGCTGAACTAGAGTTTTTATGACCTACCGTAATTTCTTGCGGGTTTTTCATAAATTCTTTAGCGATTCTTGCTACTTCTTGCGGCATTGTTGCCGAGAATAACCATGTGTTTTTGTCTTTTGGCGTGTCTGATAAGATACTTGTAATATCTTCATAGAAACCCATATTTAACATTTCGTCTGCCTCATCAAGAACACAGATGCTGATGTTTTTAATATTCACCATGCCTCTGTTAATCATATCTTGCATTCTACCCGGTGTAGCCACAATAACTTGTGCCCCTCTTTTAACCTCACGCGCTTGATCATTGATACTCGCGCCACCGTAAACTGCAACAGTATGAAGACCGTCGATGTACTTAGAGTATAATTTGATTTCGTTTGTAATTTGCAAACACAATTCTCTTGTTGGAGAAAGAATTAACGCTTGTGTTTGTCTGTTGAATGGATCAATTTTTTGGATTAGTGGAAAACCAAAAGCTGCGGTTTTTCCTGTTCCTGTTTGGGCAAGAGCGACGATATCTGTGTCTTCTTCCAATAATAGTGGGATTGCCTTCTCCTGTACTTCTGACGGGGTTTCGAATCCTAAATCACCTATTGCTTTTAACAACGATTCGTTTAACCCTAATTGCTCAAATTTATTCATTATATATTTTTAAATTGGGTGCAAAGGTAAGGCTAATAAACCAATAAAACTAATTTGTTTGTTGTTGATTTTCAGAAAGTTACAAATAAAACTAATTTGTAATCAAAAAGCAAAGGTAAAAACTAAAACATTCTCTCTAAAAAATCGATTAATTTTACCACTGCTCTAGCTCTATGACTTATAGCTGCCTTTTCCTCTAAAGTCATTTGTGCAAAGGTCTTTGTATAGTCTTCCGGTTGAAAAATAGGATCATAGCCAAATCCATTCTCACCTCTTTTTTCTAAGGTAATTTGCCCTTTTACAATTCCTTCAAATACATATTGTTCTTGACCTAAATGTAAGGCAATTATTGTTTTAAATTGGGCTGCTCTATTTGTTTCATTCCTCAAATTAGCCAATACGAGTCCCATATTGTCCTCTGAATTTCGTTGTGAACCAGCATAACGCGCCGAATACACACCAGGCTCACCATGCAAAGCTTCTATTTCTAGTCCCGTATCATCCGCAAAACAAGGCATATTATAATGCTTAGTTATATAATCTGCTTTTAAAATAGCGTTTCCTTCAATTGTATCAGCTGTTTCAGGAATATCCTCTGTACATCCAATAGCTTCAAGGGAAAGTATTTGAAATTTATCACCGACCAATTGTTGAATTTCGGCAATTTTATGTTTGTTATTTGATGCGAAGACTAGTTTCAAAGTTTTGTAGGATTTAGGGTGAAAGGTATGGGTTATCTTCAAATTGACTCATTGTTAATTAATTATTTTTCCAATAGTCTCTTATTAATTTTTTTAATCAACTGAGGGCCTTCATAAATAAATCCTGTGTATAACTGAACTAAGCTCGCGCCCGCATTTAATTTTTCAATTGCATCTTCAGCGGTATGAATACCTCCTACTCCAATAACTGGAAAAGCGTGATTACTTTTCTCTGCTAAAAATCTAATCACTTCTGTAGAGCGTTTGGTCAATGGTTTTCCAGATAATCCACCAGTTTCTACCTTGTTTTCAGAAGTTAATCCGTCACGAGAAATAGTGGTGTTGGTTGCGATTACACCTGCAATGTTCGTTTCGTTTACTATATCAATAATATCTACTAATTGTTCATCTGTTAAATCGGGAGCAATTTTTAAAAGAATTGGTTTCCCATTCGACAAGCTCAGGGTAACAGCTTTTTGATCATTCAAATCTTGCAACGTCTGTAATAATTTTGTCAACGGTTCTTTTTCTTGTAATTCTCTTAAATTAGGCGTGTTTGGCGAACTTACGTTGACTACAAAATAATCTACATAATCATATAACGCTTCGAAACAAATCACATAATCATCGGTAGCATTTTCATTTGATGTGACTTTATTTTTCCCAATGTTTCCTCCAATCAAAACTTGCCCATTATTTTTCTTTAAACGTTCTACAGCTTCTAAAACACCTCCGTTATTGAATCCCATTCTATTAATAATACCATTATCTTCTTGCAAACGAAATAGTCTTTTTTTAGGATTTCCTTCTTGTGCTTTTGGAGTTAAGGTACCTATCTCAATAAAACCAAAACCAAGTTGGGCTAACTCTTTATATAACTTTGCATCTTTATCAAATCCTGCTGCTAAACCGACTGGATTTTTAAATTTTAATCCAAAGACTTCTTTTTCTAATCTTTTATCTTCAAAATGATAAAATGAATTAAAAACTTTAGAAACAAATGGTATTCTATTTATGAAACGTAAAACTGAAAATGTAAAATAATGCACCTTTTCAGGATCAAAACAAAATAATATGGGTCTTATGAATACTTTATAGAGCATAAATATAATTGTGATAGTAACTTCTTTACAAAAATAACAATAAAAGAAACGTAATTGAAATTTATTTTATACATTTGTATATACAAATGTCAATTATCTTTAATTGATTCCTCATGAATAGAAAACAATTTTTAGGATTAATGGGGTTTGCACCTCTTTTTTATGCGATGAAAAACATAAACCAATTATACACTTACAAAGATCATTTACCTAATACAGAAAAAATACCTGTATTGTTTTTAGGCCATGGAAGCCCTATGAATGCGATTGAAGAAAATGAATTTGTTGCTGGTTTTAGAAACATAGCCAAAACCATTCCTACTCCAACTGCTATTTTATGTATTTCTGCACACTGGTTTACCAAAGGCACAAAAGTTACAGCCATGGAATCACCACAAACGATTCATGATTTTGGTGGTTTTCCAAAAGAATTATTTGCTGTACAATATCCTGCGAAAGGATCTCCTGAATTGGCACAATTAACCAAAGAGTTAACACTTCCAACAACAGTGGAATTAAACCACGATTGGGGATTAGATCATGGTGCATGGAGTGTAATTAAACATTTATATCCTGATGCAACTGTTCCCGTAATTCAAATGAGTATTGACTATAGCTTAAGCGCTGAGCAACATTTTGAATTGGCTCAAAAATTACAAATACTACGAAATAAAGGAATATTAATTATAGGAAGTGGTAATATCATCCATAATTTACAATTAATAGATTGGCAAAATTTTAATAAAGATAATCACGGATACGATTGGGCAAAAGAAGCCCATGCAGATTTTACTAATTACCTATTAAATGAAGACTTTAAATCACTACTAAATTATCAAAATCACAGTCAAGCATGGAATTTAGCGATACCAACGCCAGACCATTATTTACCATTATTGTATACGTTAGGATTAAAAAACAAAAGTGAAGAATTACAACTATTTAATGACAAGTTTGTTGCAGGATCTTTAAGTATGACTTCGGTGAAGATTGGGTAAAAAGAATCTGAGACAAGTTCAAATTAACAAAAACTACATTATTTAGAATTCGTAGCAATCACAAATTTCATATTGTTTTTCACGCCGATTTGCAATACATCTACTAAATCTTGTACTTGAAGATTAAAAGGAATACGCACTACAACCGTTTGTTCTTTATCATTTCCTACTTTAGCCAACAATTCTTTTTCTAATTGTTCAAAAGGCACTTGTTGTTTATCTATGTAGTATAATTTTTCTTCTGTAACCGAAATACTTACTAATTGTTTATTTGTTTTTTCATTCGTTTTCGATTTTGGCAATGTCATTTTTATCACATTAGGGTTTGCCAATGTGGAAATAATTAAGAAAAATAATAGCAAAAAGAACATGATATCGCTCATAGAGGAAGCATGTACTTCGGCATGAAAACGTTTATTTCTTTTAATTGCCATGATTTGGTCTTTGAATAATGTTTACAAATTCTAATACTTGTTTTTGAACATTTAACATAAAATGATCAATTTTTCCATTTAATAAATGGTATCCCGCATAAGCAAAAAGTCCCACGATAAGACCTGCTCCTGAAGAAATCATTTTTTCATATAAACCGCCAGAAATATTACCTATACTAATGTTTTCGGTAATCGATATGCTATAGAAAATTTTAATTACACCGCTAATTGTTCCCACGAAACCAAGGGTAGGCGCCATACCAGCAATAAGCCCTAAATGCCCTAGCTTTTTTTCCATTTCACCTAATTCAATTTGCGCCTGACGCTCCATGTTAGATTCTATCTCCGCAATAGGACGTCCAATAGTCATAATACCTTCTCTCACTACTCTTGCGTTTGCGTTATTCTCTCTTTCAGCCGCGCCAATAGCTAATTCAAGATTTCCATTATTTAAATGTGTACGCACTTCTTTGATTAAAAAATGATCTGTTTTAGTGGTCCTGTTGATGTATAATGTACGCTCAACAATTACATAAATCGTATAGGCAAACAACAAAGCAATCGGAATAAGAAAAAAACCGCCTTTAAAAATAAATTCTAAAACAGAAATTTCTGCATTTATTTTTGTTGCCCCTTCGGCGGCCTGATTAGCAACTTGTGCTAGCGTATCAACTGTGGCTTGTAAAAAAAATCCAACCATAACCTAAAATAAGTTAATATTTATATTCAAATTTGCAATAAAGATACATTTTTCTATAAATACTAAAACTAAAATTTTATTAAAATAGTATTTAGCACCTAAATAAATTTTAAAAACAATGTATTTATGACCTATAAAGAAACACTTGAATGGCTTTATAATCAACTACCTATGTTTCAACAAGTGGGTAGCATTGCTTATAAAAAAGATTTAACAAATACAGTTGCATTAACACAGCATTTAGGCAATCCCCATACCAAATTTAAAACCATTCATGTAGGAGGAACAAACGGCAAAGGGTCAACTTCGAGCATGTTGGCTTCGGTTTTAATGGAAGCTGGATATAAAGTAGGACTCTACACTTCGCCACATCTTAAAGATTTTAGAGAGCGCATAACCATAAACGGTAAAACAATTAGTCAAAAGTATGTGGTGAATTTTGTAACCAAAAATAAACTTTTTTTTGCCGAACATAGTCTAAGTTTTTTTGAAATGACCGTTGGACTTGCCTTTCAATACTTTGCAGATCAAAAAGTAGATGTGGCAGTAATTGAAGTAGGTATGGGTGGACGGTTAGATTCTACTAATATAATAACACCTTTAGTTTCAGTTATAACCACTATTGGATTTGATCACATGCAGTTTTTGGGCTCTACCTTAGAAGCAATAGCTGGAGAAAAAGCAGGCATTATTAAACCAAACGTTCCCGTAATAATAGGTGAATATACTGCAGCAACCAAAGTTGTATTTGAAACTAAAGCCAAACAAGAAAATGCAAAAATCATATTTGCTCAAGACCTTGACCTACCCAATTATCCTTCAGAATTAAAAGGCTTATATCAGCAGCAAAATAAACAAACTGTTATTGCTAGCTGCCATGAGCTGCAAAAACATTTTAACCTCACAGAAACACATATTAAAAAAGGAATTGCTAATGTAGTTACTAACACAGGACTAAAAGGTAGATGGCAACTTTTACAACAAAACCCTACTATTATTTGCGACACCGCACATAACAGTCAAGGATTAGCACTAGTCATGCAACAAATCAAACAAGAACAATTTGACAACTTACATATTGTGTTGGGCGTGGTAAATGACAAAGACTTAACAAGTATATTGCCTTTATTTCCAAATACGGCTGTCTATTATTTTTGTAAACCTAACGTAGCACGAGGCTTAGACGCTAAAGAGTTACAACAAAGAGCAGCAACTTTTGGATTGAAAGGTAAAATTTATAAATCTGTAAAATTAGCTAAAAGAGCTGTTGTTAGACATAGTAAACCCGCTGATTTTATCTACATAGGAGGAAGCACATTTGTTGTAGCTGAAGTCATTTAATACAGAGACAACTGATTATTAACAGATTATAAAATAGTTTTGATTTTTTAGTACAATTTATTTGCAAAAATAAAAAACCGACTTATATTTGCACTCGCAATACAGAAATGTAAGCATTTATAAGGGCGATTAGCTCAGCTGGTTCAGAGCACCTCGTTTACACCGAGGGGGTCGGGGGTTCGAACCCCTCATCGCCCACCATCCCGGACAAATTCAATTTTTTTGGATTTGTCCTTTTTTTTGTCCTTTGCGAAAGGTTGTTAATACTGGAAATCTTCAAAAATAACGGATGAATATCTTTGGTTCGAACTTTTTTATTTTCAAATTGAAACTTTTCTGGAAATATCGAACCAATTAATTTTCTTTTTGCATCAATATCTCCATTAGTGTACTGATAATGAATAGTTAGCAACTTTGCCAAAGTGAACTCATATGTTTTAAGTACTTCCTTTTTATCTTTTTCTACTTCTTCCTTTTGTTTTAATTCTTGAAGTAGTGCTTGGTATCTTTTTTTAGCTTCTAAGTACTCCGTTTTTTCAATTTCTCCTTCAATAAATAAATCTTGTAATCGTATTAACTTCGCTTCAATATTCTTTTTACTTTCAAAATGCTTTGGACCTAATTCTGTTTTTCCTTTTTTTGAAGTTAATTCTTCTTTTATCATTTCATACAATACTTCTTGAATTTCCTTATCTAAAGTAATCGATTTTAAAAACTGTTCAAACCATAAATTTACATCTTCTATTCTATAGCGTTCATTACAAGGGCTTATACAATGGTAATAGGTATAATGTTTACTTCTACCCTTAGAAGAACTTGCTGTAAGTGGTTTTTTGCATGTAGGACAATTTAAAAATCCCTTTAAAGGAAAGTTCTCATTTATTTTTTTATGTGCAACATGGTATTTATGTCTTCTATTATCCATAACATCTTGAACTTTGTAAAAAAGTTCTTTTGTTATAATAGGTTCATGTATTCCTTGAGCTATCATTTCAGGTTCTCCTTTGTATGCTTTTACAAATACGCCACCATAGTAGAGATGATTTCTAAAAACAGAGGCAATAGCAGTCATACTAGATTTAAAACCTTTAGTTTTTAATTTATTAAAAACTTCTTTTTGATTGTAAATACCTGTTGCCATTAATTCAAATCCTTCTTGGATGTATTTTGCATCTTCATTTGGTACTAATAGCGGTTTTTTATTTGCATCCATTCCATTGGAATAACCTTTGGGAGCATTTCCAACATAGCGCCCCTCTTTAAATGCTCTACGCATACCAGCAATAACATTTAATGAACGACGTTGGTTTTCTACTTCTGGAATAGATAAATAAACTGCTAACATGAGTCCTTGTTCAGGTATAGTTAAATCCAATGGTTGCTCAATAGCATTTATTTGAATTCCTAATTGATTAAAAACATCTATCATTTGATAGGATTCTGATGTATTTCTTGAAAATCTATCCCATTTAATAAAGAGCATTTGATGCACATCTCTTTTATTCTTTTTACAATAATCAAGTAACCTTTTAAACTCAGGTCTTTTGAATGTCTTTGCTGAAAAATCTTCTCTAAAAATGTGTAAAACATTTAGATTGTTATTTTGACAGTAGGTTAATAATTTTTGTTCTTGGTCTCTAAGCGAGTAACCTCTGCCCGCTTGTTCATCTGTAGAAACCCTAACATAGAGAATTACGTTTTTCATGTGTTTGTTAACTTTGATAGATTTGAAATACTAACATCTTTTAATATGTTTAAAAACTTCATCAGCTCCTTTACCTCTTTATCTGTGTAATGTTTTTTTCTGTTTCTTCTTAAAATTTCTTTTACTTTTTCTATTTCCATTTCCTAGTTAAGCACTAAGAAGTAGGACTTACTTGTTAGTGTTAGTTAGGTGTTTTGTGCTAAGGGCTACTTAGGACTTTTTTATAATTTCTTTTTTTGTATTTTTAACCAACAAATGCTGGTCATTTCGGTAAATGACTTCTACTTGTTCGTATTGTTTTAAACCTAATATTTTTTTTAATTCTTTTGCCTGATTACCTCGTTTTTCGACTTCTATTTCATTGGTTATGGTTAAATCGCCTGAACGATGCTTAACCACTGTAATTTTCTTCCAATTATTTTGCTTAATTGCATCTAAAATCTTTAACTCCTCTTTTGTATATAATCCAAACTCATGGTTATACTTTTCTAGTTTATCATTCTCAAGTAAACTTTCTACTATTGCAGTGATTGAAATAACATAACAGCTTTTTTTGCTCAAAAATCCATTCAACTCTTCATTAAATTGATTTTGATGAGTGCTGTTGTAATATTCTGATTTAGAATATGCTTCGACAAGTACATTTTGGTCATCATCTATATTTATCAAAAACCCTTCATGCGAACCAAGTAATACTCTTCCAATGGCTGCTCCTAAACTTGAAAATATATTAAATTTGTCATAGTCATCGAGATAATTATCAAAAATGTCAAACACATTAATTTGCTTTAACATTTCTAATGTAGTAGCATCAACATCAGTACCCATTCGTTCTAATATTTCAGCTAATATATCTGGATTTTTAGCTATCATATCAGGAGTGATGTTAGTAAATAATTTGTCTTTAATTTGTTTTATCGTTGATAAATCAAAATTATACATTCTAAACTCTTTTATTATTGACACCCATGTGGCTTCATACAAGTTTAAAAATACTTTCTGTCTTTTATCTGTAATTACAAAATCTTTAAAAAGCAAACCTTCACTTTTCCAATGAAGATAGGTTCTTGATGCTACTCCTAATTTACTAATTGGTATTTTCTTTTCTTTTATTTTGTTTAATGGATTACTTAAACTCATTTATTTTTTATTTTAATTACACAAATGTAATACTTTATATTTATATTTGCAAAATTACAAAAACAAAATAATGAAAAAAAGAATACTAATCTGCAAAAATGAAGAATGTCAAGATGAAATTATTGACTACAAATCTTCTAAAAGACTGTACTGTTCTGATTATTGCAGAAACAGAGACGGTTACTTAAGAAGGCTAGAAGATAATAAAGAACTAATAGAAATCAGTAAAGGGCAAAAAATAAACTACGAATTGTTAGATAGATACGCTAAAGCAGGCATCTTTGAGGAGGAAGTATCAAAACTGATGAAATTTGGATTTAATTCAAAGTGCTTACGTCTAGCTAAATATTACGAAATAAATGGAAGAAATTGTACCTGTTTTTCTATAAAAGATATTTTATTTGAATTTGACGAAGAAAAAGAATTAATCATCATTCATAAATCTAAACACAAAATAAAATGAAAGAAATTAAACTACCCAACTACATGTACATGGCAAGTCCATTACATGTGGCACAAACATTAGGTCAAATACCTACAGAAAAAGAATTAGAAACTAAAACTAAAAACAACTACATTTTTGTTGGTGCATTTATTGGCGTATCCGTTGCTTTATCTGCTTATTTAATTTGGGATGGTTATACCGCTAACAAAAAGAAAACAATTTGACACTAAAGAAAAATCAGTGAAAATCAGTGAAAACTAGTAATCAGCACTAATCTTCAACAATAAGTAATGAGTAGCTCAAAAGCACAACTTTCACTGATTTTTTTGTTATTATAAATTCTTTCTTTTCTTAATTAAAAAAGTTTGCTTAACTATCTCTTTCTACTGTAAAAACTTAAACCTACAAGACAAACTTAAAAAATAAAAATATTCTAAAAAATATTTATAATTTTTTAGAATATTTTTTTGATATCAAATTTATGCCTTAAGGTTTGCAATAATCGCTCTAAAACTCTCCAAACCAGCTTCAATGTTTTCTACTATTTCTTCTGCTAATTCATCAGGGTCAGGTAGATTGTCTAAATCGGCTAGGGATTTGTCTTTTAACCAAGTGATGTCTAAACTCGTTTTGTCTCGGGCAATGACGTCATCATACGAAAATTTACGCCATCTACCTTCAGGATTGGTCTCTGAATAGGTTTCTTTACGTTTAGCGATATTACCATCCAAATACAAATCTAAGAACTCTTGTAAGTCGCTATATTTTAATGGGTTTTTCTTTAAAGTATGATGAATATTGGTTCTGTAATCGTACACCCAAATCTCTTTTGTCCAAACTTCTTTACTAGCGGGTTTACCATCAAAGAACAATACATTCGCTTTTACACCATTGGCATAGAAAATACCCGTTGGCAAACGTATAATGGTATGTAAATTGGTTGTTTCTAATAACTTTTTACGAACTGATTCCCCAGCACCACCTTCAAACAATACATTATCAGGCAAGACTACTGCCGCCTTACCGTTTTCTTTTAATTGGGTTTTAATGTGTTGTACGAAGTTCAGCTGTTTGTTACTGGTAGTAACCCAGAAATCCTGACGGTTATAGGTTAAATCGTCTTTTTCTTGTTCGCCTGCTTCGTTGGTAATGGTCATGCTACTTTTTTTACCGAAAGGCGGATTGGCTAAGATATAATCAAAGCGGTCTCCATTATCGGCTACTAGGGAATCGTTTGGCGAAATAAAATTATCCGAATCAATATCACCTATATTGTGTAAAAACAAGTTCATTAACGCTAAACGACGCGTACTGGCTACAATTTCATTACCTCTAAACGTGTGGTATTTTAAAAACTGCTTTTGCTCTTTGTCTAAGTTTTGCTCGGTTAAATGGTCGTAAGCCGCTAAAAAGAAACCTCCTGTACCACAAGCAGGGTCGCCTATGGTTTTCATAGGTTGCGGATTCAAACACGTAACCATCGCTTTGATTAAAGGTCGTGGGGTAAAGTATTGCCCTGCGCCACTTTTGGTATCTTCTGCATTTTTCTCTAACAAGCCTTCGTAAATGTCGCCTTTGTCTTTTACGCCCATCATGACCCAGTTTTCAGCATCTATCATTTTGATGAGTTTGAAAAGCTTGGCTGGGTCTTGTATTTTGTTTTGACTTTTGGTAAAAATTTGCCCTAAAATACCTTTGCTTTGCCCCAACTCACGCAGCATTTTTGTATAATGTACTTCTAATTCTTCTCCGCTTTTATTTAGGAGACTTTCCCAGTTTAAGTTGGTTGGGATATTTAAGTTACGATTGTGCGGCGGCAAACTGTACTCGTGTGCCATTTTTAAAAACAGTAAATACGTTAACTGTTCAAGGTAATCTCCATAACCTACACCATCATCTCTTAGGGTTTGACAAAATGCCCATACTTTGCTTACTATTGTGGAATTTGTGTTGCTCATAAATTTAAATTTGTTTTAGTTCGAAAGCATATTCGTAACTAATGACATTTTTTGCCTGTTCATTTTCTTTCCACGCTTTCTCTAAATGACTCAATTCAATGATATCATTTGTACTGGTTGTTTTGAAAGTAGCTACTACTTTTCTTAAAACATCTAATTCGGAATCAGAAAACAAGGTACTGTTAAATGGTCTATCGTTTCGAGCTATAAACTGTTCTCCAACTCCACCATTAGGAAATTCTTTAGAATAGATATCAATTTCGTCTTCATTAGCTAAATATTCAAAAATACTTTGAAAATTGTGTGGAACAGGTCCCATATCAATTGCATTGTAACGAACACCACTTATTGAAAAACAACTTTGTTTAAACATCAAAAAATCGGCATAAAACAATAACTTATTCATCTTGGTTTTATACGGTTTGACTTGTTCCGAAAAATAAACAACCATTTCGGTAAATTTCTCAAAGTTAGGATTACGATAACCTGAATAAATATCAGCTAAATGATTACCTAGAAGATAATCTTTTAAATTAAAAGCAAAACTATTACGTGCTTTTTCCTCTATAAGTTGTTTTGCTCTTTCAATGTATTTTTCTTTTGTTTTCTCGTCTAATGAATCACAAAGTAATACTAAATCTATAAATTTAGTAGGATCGCTAATCATTTGTATTAAACGAGCATTGGAAACACTAGGCATTTCTCCTGCTTCATACTGACGATAACCGTTCGTTCCAAAACCTAAAATATCGGCCATTTTACTTGCTGAAACTCCATGTTTTTTTCGAATAGCTGTAATTTCATCAGGAAACGGAATATTAAATTTGTCTCGGTATTGGTTGTACAATTGGTTCAAATTGATTTCATCTTGGGCGGTAGTAGTAAACTGTTCACCACTATCTTCACATTTATAATAATGAAATACGATTTGAAAACTTTCCTTTCTAAAATCCATGGCTCTTTTTTCAGTAACCAAGGTCATTTCTTTGCCTGTGATGGGACTTTTCATATGTTTAAATTTTATTTTTTAGCGGTAACATATGGTATCGCCTTTTTATCTTTGGTGTTTATCTCACAATTGTTTTATTTTTCATCGGTGTTCGATGATTATTCAATTGCTTGCGCAAACTTGTTGTTAAAGGCGATTTCATGTTTATTTATTTTAAAGGATAGTGCATTTTATGTGCTGCCAAATGAAATGATATACAAATTACAGAAGCGCCCATGACCCCCAACGTAATTTTGATATACACTTCTTGCTTTTTAATAGTCTTACCAAAGACCCACATATCTGAACCGCCATAAAGTTTTTCTTCTAATGGTCCTTGACTATAATCTTTGGTTGTCAAATTTTCTAATATCGTTTTACGCTCTCTAGGTCTTAATTCTAAAGCGGCTAATGTTTGTGCATTTTTACCTCGATCATCTCGAAAAAGAACATCCCAAATTTCCATTTTAGTTTTGAAGTCTTTCAAAAAAGCGGTTACTTCTTTTTCTGTACTCATGCGTTTTATGTTTTGCAAAGGTAATAAAATAATTTAAAAATAAACTTTAAAGTTGAAAAAATTGACAAAAAATCAATTAATTAAACTTTAAAGGTAATTGTGTTTTTAGATATAATCTAAATTATTAAGTAATATGATAACTATTTAGTAATAACATCATGTGGTCTGGCTAAGAAATACTCCATATCAAAAGGATTCTTAAATCCTCTTTTTATATAATAATTAAATAATTGGTATTGTGATTTTTCAAAATCCAATTCCATGTTTTTATACCCCATTTTTATATTCCAATCTACCTGAGATTCTTCCTTTTCACTTTGAATTGAAATATCATGCTGCAAAGGGAAAGCTTTTAACACCCATAAACCACAAGAGGAATAAAAACGTTCCATTAAATTATTAATTATTTTTTCACCTAAACCTTTACCTCTATATTTTTCAATAACTTCTAATGTTTCTAAAAAACATACATCATAACTTAATGGAGGTTCAAATTCAAAATAAGCATCTATCTTGTCCCAAAAATCTTTATCATCGTCCCACTCAAATAATACACCTGACATTTGAGCAATTGAATGTGAAGCATCCATTACATCCATTAAAGGAAATCCGCAATCCATTGCTAATGAGAAAAGGATTTGACTTATTTTGCCTTTTCCTACTTTCTCAAGTAAATGTCCTGATTCGTTAGTGAGATATACTTCAAAGTCAATCTCATTAACAAAATCCATTGGGTCTTCACCAACTGTACCATCGTTTAAAAAGCTAGAAAATGAATACTTTATGATAAAATCTAGTGCTTCCATATCTTTATTAAATTGACTTCCTACTTTAGTTAGACAAGCTCCCCACTAAACGCCTTTTTCAAAATACTTTGCCTTAACGCTTCTGCTTTTTGTAAACTCTCTTGTATGCTTTCCTCCATTTTATCAGCAACACTTAAACGACTTTCAATTTCTTGAACGATTTGGTGTTGTTCTTCAAGAGATGTAATAGGTAATTTGATGTTTTCAAGAATATTTACATTAATATTTTTTTGAGCTGTTGCAGGAGCTAATTCTTCTAGTTTTTGTTTAAATGAAATGAAAAAGTAATTTAAAAACTTATTATATAATACTTTTTCATCGGTTAATAAACCAACTACACTATCAGGAAAACATGCATCAAAATCTAATATTGCAGTTTCTCCAATATTAGCTGCAATTGTTATGCATAGTGTTCCTTTAGGCCATAATTTACTTTGCTGTAAACCAATTTCGCTATATGTTTGAGAATATTTCTTAATATAACCTCCATTGGCATTTCGTATATCTCCTGTCTGAATAAAAGGATAATTTCCTCCATACAATTCAGGAGCATTTCTAGGACGATGTTTTGATTTTCCTCTTTTTACTACACAAACATCTTTCAATTCATCAACTTCCCACCCCTCAGGCAACTCACCCTCTTTTACATTTTTGTTCGTTAGTTTTCCTTCAAATGCGTGTTTTAACACACTTTGGCGGTACACTTTTAGTTGCGCTTGTGCGGTTTTTAAATCGGCTATGCCTTGGTCTAACTCGCTAAAAAGTTCTTCTATTTTGGAAACGATGATGTGTTGGGTTTCTGTATTAGGTAAAGGAATTGGAAGTTTCGAAAAAACAGAAATCCAGTATCTTTTGTGTGTATCAAATGACACCCTTAAAGTTTGCATGTAATAATACACAAACAAAAGATTAACATCTTCATTTTTAGGTTTTAATATCTTCATTGCAGAAGACTTAACTTTAAATTTAAAATTAACTAATTTATTTGCTGTTGTAAAATCATCAAAAATTATTACTGGTACATTCTCAAATATACCTTCTGTTTCATTTGTTTTTCCTAGAATAAACGTTTTTCCTGCTGTTAATACAGGAGTTTTATAATTATCATTATACTCTGTGGATTTTACAATATATTTTGTGGGTTGTATATATTCTAGTAAATCTTCGAGTTTTTTGGTTTCCCAGTTTTTATTACTCATATTAATATCCAGCATCTGCCAATACACCATCTAACTCTGGCATATCGTCATAGGTTTTTCCGTTAATTTCTCTACCTGCTTTTTTCTTGTTTGTTCCGCCCCATTGTTTAAAAAAGAATCGTACATCGGCTTTTTCACATTGTTCCATAATGTTAATTGCCCATTCAGGTTCCATCTTTCTTGATTTAGGTCCGCTTTCTCCTCCAACAATTACCCAATCAATTTTCTTCAAATTCAAATTTGGTAAAGGTCCAATTAATGGCTCACAAGAAAGAAACTTAACTCTAGCTTTTGTTTTTCTAAGAAAATCAATTCTATCAACAACTCTTGTGTCTTCAACAGAAACCCCCATCCAAACATTATGAGGCCATTTACCTTTTAAAACACGCTTGTCAAAATCTAACAAACGTTCTGCACGCTTGGTCAAAACTTGATAAACATGCTCTGTATCTTTCATTACTTCAAAAACTTTCAAAATAAAGTCATCTGAAATATCTTCATGAAATAAATCACTCATTGAGTTAACAAAAACAACCCTTCTTTTTTTCCATTTATAAGGTTCTTTTAGTGCTTCGGGATGTTCTGTTATTTTAAAAACATTTCGGTATTTATCTACACCCATTGCATGTAATCGTTTTGCCATACGTTCCGCATAACAAAACTTACAACCCTGTGAAATTTTATCACAACCCGTTGTAGGATTCCATGTTAACTCTGTCCATTCTATACTTGATTCTGCCATTATATATTATTAAAGCTAAAAATTAATTTAATTGGTTCTGCTGGTTTATATTCTTTGTAAGAAAGATAAAATGCTGATTTTCTTCCATTTTCACCTGATGGTGTCTTTGAAATCAATTCTTTATTTTCTTGCCACTTCTTTAAAATTTGACTTGCGTGTGATGGTAAATGACCGCATCTTAAAGTATATTCGTAAATCTCTTTATTATTTCTACTTTTTAGGCCAATAAAACTCCTTAAAGTGTCTTCAAACTTTTCAGTACTTGGTTCAATTTCTACGCATGAAAACAAATCCTCAACACCAGAACTATATCTCCATCCTCTACCTTGCTCTTCATCTAACTCCCATTTAGCATCTAACATTCTATCAAATCCATAAATATGACTCGTAAAGAAGAATAAACAAAAGAATTGATTTTTCTCTCTTGATATTACAAAGGTATCCACAAAAAAATTCTTCCCAAGGTATTTTTTGAACCCATTTTTAAGATTCTCAATAAAAACTAATCCGGTTTGACTTTTAGGCCATTGTTCTTTGGGAACAATTTCTTCAATAAATTCATATAAACTTTCAGGAGTACCATCTTCTATGAACCTAAACATAAAATGAGTTGGTAAAAAAAGTAAAACCTCAGAATTACCATTTTTTAGTAAGGATTTAATATCACTAATCCTTACTTCTTTATATCCATATGGATCTATAAATACAAAAGCTTTCTCTTTTTTTGGTAACTTATCTAATTTCTTTGATACCTCTGGTACTAATATTTGATAATCCTTAGTTAAAAATTCAATATTTCCAAATTCGGAATAATGAAGTTTTAAATTAGAAATATTTTTCTTTAAAGTTTCAATTTTAGATTCTTCAATATCATTAAACATACAGTGAAACTTACCTGAGTTTCCATTTTTATGTTTAGCTGCATAATATGCATTTTTTATTGAATCCAAAACTATTATAGGACTTCCTTTACCTCCATTTTCATAAACTCCTTCAGCAGAAAATAAATCAAAATAATGTATATCTCCAATAAATTTAGAGTTATTTAAAATATTGAAATATCTTTTCAGATAAGTTTCAAGTAATTTTACTTTAACTTCTGAATGCACTAACATTATTTTTTGAGAATCTTTTTTTGCCATAATCTAAGCTGCTAGTACTTCGTTTAATTCTTCTATAATTTCTATATACTGGTTGCCAAACAACTGGTAAAACTTGCCTAAACCACCGTGCGCGTTAAACGGGTTCAGTTCAAAATCTTCGGTATCTAAATGAAAGGAGTTGGCAATATAATCTTTAATCATGCGCAACCATTGCATTTGTTCTTCGGTAAAAGTATTGTGTTGCCCTGCATTTTTCTTAAATATCCACTCTTGAAAGTTTCTATCCACCGTTTTATCATAAGCCGTTAAATACTCATCAATCTTTAAGGCTTTACGAATCACAGAAACCAAGAGTACCAAATCTTTTTTAGGTTTCTCGGTTCTTGGCATTCGTTTTACTAACTTATCTTTGTCTTGGTTATCTTCTAACTCGGCATAAGCATCCCAAAGTTTAGGTGCGTTTAAGGTAGGTTGTTCCAATACCAATTTCTCATATAAATCGCGTATCATTTTATAAGTCAATTCCCTTCTACGATACGGTTCGCCATAAAAAATTTGCAAGGCTAAGGCTTCGTCTTGGTTATTGGCTACCCAAGTTTCAAAAGCGGTTACGATGCTTTGCGCTTGCTCGGCAACATCTTTTACCCAACCCATATTGGTTACTTCGTCTATATTGAGGGTATCAATAATTTGGTCGTATTTTTTGCGTACGTCTATAATGTAATTGCGTAAATCAGGATTGTGCAACACCGCAACAGCTTGTTCTATAATAGTACGGTGTTCCGTTTCAATGGCTAGTTCTATAACGGCTGGCGCTTGTCCTTTCAAATCATTCTGAATTCTAAATTCTAAATTCTGAATTACATCAGGGTCATACGCTTGCAATAACTTTTGTACCACTTGTTTAATCTCCAACCCATTAGCTAACTCGGCAAATTTTTCTTTTTCTTTGGGATTAATTTGTCGGTCTAAACGAATCAAACGATTGGCTAAAGTGGTTAACATTTCTTCCGAGCGGTTACCCATCGCAATATTGCCCAACACATCTTTTAACGCCACACCAGGAGCTTTTTCTAAGGGTCGGCTATCGGTTTTTTGTGATTTTTCAACTCCAATGGCATCAATAATAACAAAATGGTCTTTGTTGTATTTAGCAGTTGGTGTTCCTGTTTTGCGTAGTTCTTCTAAGGTACACGTACGCGTACCACGACCTTTCATTTGTTCGTAGTAACTTTTACTTTTCACATCACGCATAAACAACAACACTTCCAGCGGTCTTATATCGGTTCCTGTAGCAATCATATCTACTGTAACCGCTACACGAGGATAGTATTCGTTACGAAACTGACTCAAAATGCTTTTGGGGTCTTCGGTAGATTGATACGTAATCTTTTTACAAAACTTATTTTCTTCGCCAAATTCCTCTCGAACAATGTCAATAATATCTTCGGCATGACTGTCGCTTTTGGCAAAAATTAGCATTTTGGGTACTTCGAAATTGCCGTGTTCGTCAAAACGGTCAGGAAACATATTCGGCAAATTATCACGAACGGCTTTTACAATACTTCGAATGGTACTAGGATTCACAATGTCTTTATCCAATTGTTTACCCGAGTAACTGATATCTTCATCTACGGTTTCCCAAAACTTTTTACGAGTTAAGCGTTCGCGTTTGTCTACTTGTTCGCCAATAGGAATATTTCCACCTTCACTTTGAATTTTGGTATCAATTACGAATACATTATACGGCACCAAAACGCCATCTACCACCGCTTTTTCATAACCATAATCCGAAACTACATTCTGATTGAAATACATAAACGTACGGTTATCAGGTGTAGCGGTTAAGCCTACTTGAAATGCATCAAAGTAATCCAATACTTGTCGCCATAGGTTGTAAATACTGCGGTGACATTCGTCAATTACGATGAAATCGAAAAACTCAATTGGAATTTTTTCATTGTATACTACTGGCATAGGCTCTTTACTAGGGACAAACTCATACGGATTCAATTCTTCGGCTCTTTCTTCTAATTCCGTACCTTTCAAAATCGAATACATACGCTGAATCGTACTAATATACACCTGATTATCCTGAGGAATAAAACTGCTTTTTAATCGGGTTACAGGATATAATTCGGTAAACTTAGTATTGGAATCATTTGGCAAATATGCCATGAATTCTTGTTCGGCTTGTTCTCCTAAGTTTTTGGTATCTACTAAAAACAGAACTCGTTTTGCTTTAGCAAATTTCAGTAAGCGATAAATAAACGTAATTGCAGTAAAGGTTTTCCCTGAACCTGTTGCCATTTGTACTAATGATTTCGGCTTGAAGTCCTTAAAGGATTTTTCAAGATTGGTAATGGTATCAATTTGGCAATCACGCAAGCGGTCAATCGGCAACTCAGGAATATCCAATAAACCAGTTCTTAGACTTTTTTCATTTTTCAACCACTGTCCTAAAGTTTCAGGTCGGTGAAACGTAAATACTTCTCTAGCTCTAGGTTTTGGATCTTTGTAATTGGTAAACTTAGTAATGTCGCCCGTACTTAAATACACAAAGGGTAACGGGTCGTTATCTAAATATTTGAGTTTGGCTTTGGCATAATCTTCTCCCTGCTCCTCCACCATCGACAACGATTGACCTAATTCAGAACGTTTAGCTTCAATAACTCCAACAGGAATTTGATTTACAAATAAGACATAATCGGCAGGACCAACATTAGTTTGATACTCACGTACTGCTACGCCAATAGCAGCCGCTAAATTAATTTGTGTCTTATTTTGTATCACCCAACCGCAAGCAAGCAATTGCTTATCTATTTCATCTCGAGCGATTTGTTCTGGATTTTGGTTCATTATCTCTTTACAGATTTTAGCTTGTTTTCAATAAAAATCAAATATAAGAAAAAGGTTCTTTTTATTTTTCTATTTTATAAATATGGAACTAAATTAAACTTAAATTATAAAAATTAAGAGTTTTGTTCTATTCTTCGTTTACAAATCCATATGCTTGCTTCATTAAATTTTTTAATAGCTCTTTATGCTTTAAAATATCATTTTTATCAACTCTTATCCTATATCTACCCCATTTATTTTCGTAATCCATTGTATCCAATTTTGCCAAATCTAATTTATCTTGAATTTCTGGAGATTGTTTGAGTCTAATTTCTAACAATAAACTACTTTTTTTTGCTCTAAAAATAGCAAAATTGTTTGGTTGTCCGTTTTTTGCAAGTCCAATGTAATATTTGTTATATTTCAAATCTAAATGAGGACTAAATTCTTTTACGATTTCAAGTAATTGGTCTGCCAAGGCCACAGTCTGTTTAGTTCCTTTAATTGTTTCCCAGTAATTCCTGTCTGTTACTTCTTTTGTTTCTTCGTCTTCTTCAACTAAACCTAAATTAACTTCGTCAAGAACAGTCGTGAAAATTAATGAAACCTCGTCTTTTGAAAATTGATACGCAGACATTTGAATAGCGATTAATGGAATATAACCGTTAAACAGACTAATTACATTCAAAAATCTACTCGTTATATCTTCGGCAATAATTACGGCACAATGATCGTATTGTGGGTATCGTTTGCGTTCTATATCCCAATATTCAATAGTTCTAATAATATGACTTTCATCAACTTTACCTAGCTGAACTTCAACTTCATACCTTCTTTTACTTTCAGCGTCTTGTAACAATAAATCAAGTCTTCCAGCTTTTGGGTGAATTCTTTCTTTATCTTTTAAAATCAAATCACCAAGTCCCAAAATTGATGGGTCTTCAGCAATTACTTGTTGTACCCAAGTTTCATTTAAATCTTTGTGAGTTAATAAATTTAATTTTTCTGGTTTTACTAATTTCATATACTAAGTTATTATTCATTAAGAAAAGGATTCTACCCATTACAATATATTCACTTAAAAAGACAAAGAACTTTGAATTCTTAAAATATCAACCAAGCACGAACTTTGATAGAAGCACAAAGCTTGATTTAACCACAGAATCGCCACTTTTGGGTAGGTGCTGTTAGCGGGTCGTTGTTTATTTTGTCAAATAGTAATTTTTTGATCAGGCAGATTATTGATATTTCTTATAACAGTAATTGAAGGTGTGTCAATATACATATCTCGGTAAATATTTAAACCTTCTCCTGGATAAAGCGTGTCAAAAGCATATTGAATTAACCTGTTTTCTATAATGTTCTTTTGTTGAATATTGGTCGGTGCACCAAAAACAACACTTAAAATTGCTCCTGTTTCTTTTCCGTTTTGGTCATACAGTTTTTTGATAAATGTGCTCATATATTTATTTTTTTGAAGTTATTAAAATGGCAAATCATTCCAGTCTGCCTGTTCTGGTTCTTTAATTTTCTTTAAACTATTTTCAATTGTTTCAATGAATTTGATTGTGTTCGAAACATTATTGAAAATCAAAACACTTTCGTGATAGTTTAAAACTGGATTGTCGTGGGCAAAACTTTTATTATTTCTAATGTTATTAAATGCTTCGACAACATTGATAGAGTATCTCAAAATTTTCTCCGCCATAACTGATTCAATGTGCTTATTGTCAACCAAGAATTTGATGTATTTTCCAAAAACAGCGTTTAGAGAGTCGGATTTTTCATAAGAGATATTATGTTTGTCACAAAGTTCTCTTAGATACCGAAAAGTAAAAGTATGAAGTCTGTCTAATGCGGCTTCGGGTTCGTTTTTCTCAATACTTTCTCTTATTGACTTTGCAAGCAATTTGAAGTCTCTGTCATCAACGTTTGGTTGAATAGCGTCAATATGTTCAACAATACTTTCTTGTTTAAGTCTCTCTGAAATTTTTACGCACTCTTTGTATAGGTTTTCATCGTCTCTTGGATCAATTTCTCCTGTATGAACTTTTGAAAGCCAATAGTCGCAAAACGCAGAAAGTAATTTTCCAAAGGTATAGTTTGATTCAACTTTAATAAATTGTCTAAGACGGTTTGCTTTTGAGTTTGAAGCGTAATGATATTTTTCATCGTCAATATCAAGTCCAACTACTTCACCAACAAATTCTTGAAAAGTCCTGTCAGAAAAGTCCATTACATAACCACTTTTCATTCCTAAAAACTTTTCAATGTTTGCTCGTTCTATATATGTTAAATCTGCCATTATTTATGTAGTCAAAATATGTTAAAAGGTCATTATTCTGTTCGTATCATTTGGTTTTAAGTAGTTTTTGTAAACTTTCAATTTTTGTTTGTAGCTCGTCAAAAGTTATAATTTCAACATCTCTGCTGTTGCTACGAAAAAGCTCAAAAGAGTATTTCTGTTCTTCTGTCAAGTCCTTAGTCGAACCAATAAGAACTACACATTTTGAATTAAATGTTTCAAAACCGCCTTTACTCTTTACTTTATGAGAGTAAAATTCTTTTTGAAAGTTGTCCCGTTGATTTAATACTTGGTTAATGCTTCCTGTCAAATCTTTAGTTGCACTGTAAACATCTTCTCCACGATAAGTTGAAGGGTCAAGAAGTTTGGTTTTGTGTGTTTTAATTTCTAAAAATGAAACGTTGTCGCTTAAGCTATTCTTAATCAGAAAGTCATTGAACTTACCATTCTTGTTGTCAATAGTTTTGCCACCAACATATGCTT
Source organism: Flavobacterium sp. 20NA77.7 (assembly GCF_031326205.1). Classification (NCBI taxonomy): domain Bacteria; kingdom Pseudomonadati; phylum Bacteroidota; class Flavobacteriia; order Flavobacteriales; family Flavobacteriaceae; genus Flavobacterium; species Flavobacterium nakdongense. The sequence goes on from NZ_CP133721.1 coordinate 1,662,516, forward strand.
CACGTTTATAAAGAATTACTGGCTGTGCGAAAATGTAGGAGAAAATCCAACTATTGTCTTTTAAGAACTCTTGCCACTTTTTTTCAAGACTATCACTATCAGTCTTGATAGCCATTAACTCCTTGTATTTTTTCAGAGTTTCTTGAATGTATTTATTGTCAACGATTTCCTTTGTCTTGGCAAGTGCTTCTTTTGTAAGAAAGTCAGTGCTTAATGAAAGCTTATCAAATAAGTCTTTAATTGCTTTTTTGTCTTCGTCTGAAAATTCATCAATTGTATTTCCCCAAGAAGAAAGCGAATTTGCTAATGCGTTTGAAATATAAGTTTTAGTTGGTTTTACTATTGAAGTTGGAAATAATGTATGCAAGTTTGTTTTCAGCACAAAATCTACTTCTTCTTTGTTTTTTTTGAATATACTGCTAAATGCATCTTGTAATGTCGAAAGAGCAATTTCATTCAAGTAAAGCTTTTTGTTTGCTAAATCAAGTTCTACTTTTCCGCCTTTCTCAATTATTACTTCGACTATGTCGTAATTGTCATTAATATGATAAGCAAAAGGATTTAATGTCTTTGTAAAACCGTAACCAAAATTTACGGATTTGTTTACTCCCACTGGGAGTTTTCCTTTAAACCCTTTATAAGTGAATTTCTTAATTGTTTTGTATTTGTCGCCACCTTCATAACCCCTGGGGTAGTGAACAATTTGGTCAGACTTCTTGAATACTTCACTTGACAGTTGTTTAATTCCGCTTTCACTGTCGTAGTAGAAGTATATCTTTTTCAGAGGTCCTTCTTTTTCTAAATGTTCACCTTTTTTGACTGTCATACTGTATCGTTAATTTTTTATGTGTCGGGGTTTTACAATGCCCGCTAACTTGTTTATATGCGAAACTTTCTGATTACTAACATACCTTATTAGCAAGATAGGCGAAAGTTTGTTATGATTATATTTCACTTTTTTTAATCATTTTAGCGTCTTGAAATCTTTATATTTCTCAAAAATATTTTCCTTGTTTTATAACTACTTTACGAAAATTGATGTTACTCATCTAATATTCGCATTTTTTGTTTTTTCAAATCTAATTTTTTATTTGAAAGTGAACAATACGCATAAAGATGTTATAAATCAATAAAAACAAAAGTAGTAGGCTAAAAATTAAAACAATTGCGTAATATTGCTCAATTGTGATTTTATTTTAATTGACTATTTATTTTTAACTATATAATCTAAAATAACTATATCTTCATATAAATTTTTATCATTAGAATAAAATAAAATCGTTTTATTTTCATAATGTATAACAACTTTATAATTTGTTTTTATAAAAAAAATCAATATAGAAAACAATAAATAACATTACACTTGATATTATAAACATAAAAAAGAATTTTAAAAAATAAATTACAGAAATATAAAAAATTAAAACAACAATAAAACAGATTATGCTTTTAAAATTTATTATTTTTCTGATATAAATTGTGTCTATTTGATTAATATTAATACTAGTGCATTTTTCTTTTTCGTATAATTTTATATTATTATGTTTAACTTGTAATCTCATTTATGTATTTTAAAATATTTATAAATAGTTGAAATGATTGATTAACTTAAATAATTAAGTTTTTTTGTTTCAACTTATTTATATAATACTTAGTAGAAAATTGAGTAATTGAAAGTTCAGATGCTATTTCTTTAATATTTTTATTATCCTTTAATAAAGTTAATACCTTCTTTTCCTTCTCTGTTATGTATATAAAATTTGATTTATTTACTATGGGATTAAAAGTAATTGGGTTTAATTTTAAGTTTCCATTTTGTAACATATTGATTAATTCAAATCTACTTTTGATATTAATTTTTCTATAAAGCAATCGTGTATGCATACGAGTAGTGTTAACAGATTGATTCATTTCATTAGCAATTTCAATATATGAATAACCTTTGGAAAGATAATATGCTACATCATTTTGTTTTTTAGTTAACAAAGTAATGTTGCTTGTTTTAGGTAAAGAAACTTTTTCAAATATGTATTTTGCTAAAATGGGAGAAACATAAAATCCTTTGATTGTAAGAATATTTTCTAAAATAAATTCATAGTAGGAAAGAAAATATTTTTTATCAACTACAGCTGCAAATTTATTTAAAAATGCTTTTGTTATCATTTCGTTTGTTGCGCTAGTAGTTAGCAATACAATCATAATATCAGGATTGTTACTACTAATTTTATTAATTGATATATAATCCGATTCATACGTTTCTGAATTAGTGGTTGCAATTAGTAAGTTACAATTAGTTAATTTATCAATATCTGCAAATGAATTATTAACATAGCTTACATCAAAACCAACTAAACTATCAATAAAAAAACATACTTTTTTTGTGAAAATTTCATCTGAATCTATTATGATAGTATTTGTACTCATTAAGTAAAATTTTTGATTAATAATTCAAAAATACACCACTAATCGAGTATGAATATATCATATAATCATATTCAATATCAAAAAATAATAATAAATAATTACTTTTAAAATCAAACGTTATTTATTACTAAAAAAGTATGTAGTTTTGCAGTAGAATACCAGATGAGGTTCGTTCAAATCTACTTCAAATACTTTATTGTCAGGGGAAAAAACAATAATTTTTTTTGAACCTCATACTGGTATTATTTAAGCATCTACTTCTTCAAAAACAATCTCATAATATGTCCCTTCCTTATCCATTTTTAATAATGTACCCTTTAATTGCATTACTAATAAATTAACTAATTCTAATCCAATTGACATTGACCCGTTTTCTTTTACTTCGCAATTACTTCCATTGTCACCTATTACTAAACTGTATTTATCATTCGACATTTTAGTTAACTCAATAGTAATTTCTCCATTATCAATATTTTTAAAGGCATGTTTTATTGAATTACAAATTAATTCACTAATAATTAATCCTAGTGAAATAGATGTTTCAATATTTAATCGCGTTTTATTTGCATTTATCTTTAAACTTACTCGATTTTTTTCTGAAAAAGTATTAATTATACTGTCGGCTAAAACTTCAAGATATTTTTGAAATCCAACTTTATCTAAATCATCAGACAAATATAAATTTTGATGAATTAACGCTATAGATGAAATTCTACTTTGACATTCGTCTAAAAATTCAGCTACACTAATATCAGGGGTATCATTAGCCTGAATGTACAATATACTTGAAACCAACTGTAAATTATTTTTTACTCTGTGATGGATTTCCTTTAGTAATACTTCTTTTTCTTTATTTGATTTACTCAATAAATTATTTATATCTTCTAGTTTACCATTCTTATATTTTAAAATTTGACCAACTTTCTTTTTAACTCTATAACCATATATTAAAAGTATGATTCCAATAAATGATATAGTCAATATAATAATAACCTTATTTGAAAAATTTTTCTCTTTTATTAACAGTAATTCATTTTTAGCTTTTTTTAACTTTAGTTCCTGTATTTGAAACTCGTTATCTTTATTGTTGTATAACTCTTGTAATTCATCAATGTTATTTTTCTGATTTTCTTTAAACTGTTCTATTTTTTTAATATTATACATTTCTAAACTTTCAAAAGCTTCCTTATACTTCGCTAATTTAAATTCAATTTTAGAAATTTCTTTATAAGTTTCAACATTAATATTCTCAAATAATAAATTCTTCTTTATGGTTTCTAGTGCTAATTCATATTTTTTTTGTGCATAAAATATGTTAGATTTAATCTTATTAATATATTTTAATCCTGGGTCTATATCTTCAGATGAGGCAAAATCATAAATATTTTTTTCAATAAACTTTATTATTTTAAGCGCTTCTGAGTTTCTGCCTAACTTTTGATATGCATCTGCTTTACATAATTGCATTTCAATTATATAATAATCGAGTTTTAAATTTTTAAACTTATTAATGGCTGTATTTGCATAATGAATAGCTTCTTTATACTTATCACTTTTAATATGAAATTCTGCCATGTATAATAAGTATCGTAAATAATACGTTTCATTAAGCCTTATTTCTTCCGGTAAATCATTTAATCGTTTAATGCGTGCAATTGCTTCTGTATAGTTTTCTAAATCAGCTAGTATTACAGCAATTAAAGTATCGCACTCTGCAATACCATGATAATATTTTCTTTTTTGAAAAATAGTTAACGCAATTTTTGCATTAATTAAGGCGTTTTTTAACTTGTGTCCATAATAATATTGCTCTGAAATAGTTATATATAGTGAGCCTAACCCTTCTAAATTTGTATACTTATTATACTTTTTTATTGTATTTAATGCAAGATTTAATGATTCATCATATTTGCTTAATCCATCTAAATACATACATTCTCGTGTAATAGAAAACAAATAAGAATTATAATTTTCATCTTTTAAAAATAATTGGTTTGCTTTTTTACATAAACGCAAGGCTTTAGCGTAGTCTGAATCTAAATAGCTTAAAAAAGAACAATTTTGTAAATACTCGCCCATTGGTGTATTAAGCCCATGTTTATGGGCTACCATGTACAAACTATCATTATATTTTAATGATTTTGCCCTATCCTTATAAAAATTTTGATTGTATAATTGGACATAAAATTTACACAAACCAACTGGACTTATCTTTCCTGATTTTTTTAATACCAGCAAGCTATCTACATTTACAGGTTTTGTGGTTTGCGAAAAACATGTTGAAACAGTTAATTGAAGACAAAAGCAACTAATTATTTGAAAAAAATATAATTTTATACATTTAAATTTCATATTCAATTTTATATATTAATGTTAAAGCCTTCAAAGTAACACTATTATTCCCTAAAAACAATATGTAGCTATAAAAAAACTCCTTATACTTGATAAGGAGTTTTAAAAAATTAAGCTAACCTACTAATTTATTGTTAAAAATTAATTAATTGTAACACCATAATAAGCTCCCTGATTATTCTCTAAAGCTTGCTTTTGAAGAGTAGTCAAACTACCACTTATAAAAATAGCCTCTTGAACATATCCATTACTCATCATTACATTTGGAGCTTCTTGTGGAGTATTACTACCAATAGAAATTCCGCCAGTTGGAGTAAAAGGATTATTGGTTGAGCCAGCATTTATTGAAACCGAACTTCCATTTAAAGAAATAGTTGAAGCAGCGCCACCTGTCAATGTATTTAATGTAATTATAGCAGAACTATTTGGTGTAATCGCAGTTGATGTAGGCATATAAGCAACTCCACCTTTAATTCCTGTAAGATTATAATCTGTAGAACCAACAGAAACATAATTCCCAAGACCAATACCAGGACCATTATTAGACCCAATTGCAAAAAACAAACCAGTTGATGTTGCTGTTTTTGAGGTAGCAACCCCATTTATAGTACTTGGATAACCTTGTGCTACCAAACCAGCAGACATATATTTAGTATTCAAATAAACCGCTGGTTTACTATTAACGGTTTCTATTACACCTGCATTTACGATTCTTGGCTGATAAACAACATTTGTTTGAGTCATATTATTTGCAAATCTAGTTTGATCGTACCAAACAGTAACAAAACCATCTCCACTTCCTACAAAAGAGAGTAAACTGGCTTGGTCTAAATTACCAACACCATCAAAGCCAATATTTTGTTCGGTATTATCAGAACTTCTTCTAACACGAATTGCTGCACCTGTGTATGTAGAATTTAATTTTCTTAATGAGTATGCAGAGGCAGTAGTAGTAATATTCAAATTAGCTAAATCTAATACAGGGTAAATTTCAATTGAAATTGAGGTATTAGTACTACCTTGCCCATTAGAGGCTGTTATTGTATAAGTTGTTGCACTTGAAATAACAGTTGGTGTACCTGAAATAGCCCCTGTACTAGAATTGAAAACCAAACCTAAAGGTAAACTTGGATTAATGGCATATAATGTAGGTGTACCACCACTATTTATTGGTGGAGCTATAGAATAGGTATTATTCATATAATATACATATGGTGAACCACTATACTGCAAGTTTGTTGGTTGAGCAGCAATTATTTCTATATTAATAGTAGCTGTTGTACTACCCGAAGCATTTGTAGCTGTTACAGTATAATCTGCTGCAGTTGTAACAACAGTAGGATAACCAGTAATTGCTCCTGTTGCAGTATCAAAAGCTAATCCATTAGGCAGAGACGGAGCAATTGAATAACTTGTTGGCGCTCCTCCTTGATTAGTAGGTGCATTTATTGGCGTTATTGTAGATCCAACAGCAAATGCAAAAGGAGAACCTGTATAAGTTAAATTTGTTGGACTAGCAGAAGTACCTACATATAAATTTAACGTTGCTGTACCAACTCCTCCACTATTTGTAGCGGTTATTGTAAACGTTGTTAAAGGTATAGCAGTTGTAGGTGTTCCTGAAATAACTCCAGTGTTTGTGTCTAAATTTAAACCTGTAGGTAAACTAGGGGTTATACTATAGGTTGCAGAAACCATTCCACTTGTAATAGTTGGTGAAATAGTTGCTGGGTCATTTAATATTAAATTGGTGTTTGCATAAGTTAATGCAGGAGTAATATCATTTATAGTTAAAGTAAAAGTCGATGTTCCAACCCCTAAACCAGTAGTTGAAGAAACGGTATAAGTTGTTGCACTTGAAACAACAGTTGGAATACCAGAAATTATTCCTGTAGTTGCATTAATTGTTAAGCCACTTGGTAACGCTGGACTCACTGTAAACATTCCTGTATTAGACAATCCAGATGGATTTATTGTAACAGAGTCACCATAAGTTGCCACCGTTGAACTTGGATAGGTAAACGAAGGAATTAAATCATAATATCCCAAGTGATTTGCTTCTAAAGTTTGTATATCTGTATTAGAAAGTACACTTGTGTAAAAAATTGTTTCATTGATAAAAGCACCAGAACTAATCTGTGCTAAATCACCATAGGCTCCAACGGTAATAACTGCCGAAGGTGAAGCAACTCCATTTGAAGCTCCTGAAGTAATTGTAGTTTGTGTACCATTAAAAAAAATCTCAGTTGGTGCACTTGCTGGTTGGGTCATTATAATAGAATTAAGCCGTAAAGAAGTTAAAAAAGCGTTTGTAGGCATAAATACTGCACCTCTTTTAGTTCCTACAAGATTACCAGGTTGACCATATAAATCAACTTCAATAATTGTTCCATTTCCAGTACCTATAGCCGAAAAAGCAGCATATGATTCATTTGAATTATCTATACCTCCTACATTAACCATCGTATGAGGAACACCTACAGTTGTTGCTGATCTTTGCAAATATGCATTTTGAAAATACATTACAAGTTTTCCGTTTCTTGTAATTACACTTCCGTTGGCAACAATTTGAGGCTGAATAGCATTGTTTGTTTGCGTTACATTATTCCCTTTACCACTTTGGTCATACCACGTAGTAACAAAACCATTTCCACTACCCACAAAAGTCAATAATGCCATCTGGTCTAGATTTCCACTGCCATCAAAACCTATGTTTTGTTCAGTATTATCAGAGCTTCTACGAACACGTATAGCTGCTCCACTATAGGAAGAGTTCAATTTTCTTAATGAAAATCCTGCAACTGCTGTTGTAGTATTAATACCTGTTAAATCTAACACAGGTGAAACCGTTATGTTAATAATAGTTGTTGTACTACCAGCTACATTTGAAGCAGTAATCGTATAATCTGTAGCTGCAACTGCTACAGCAGGCGTTCCTGTAATAGTACCTGTAGTTGTATTTAAAACTAATCCTGAAGGCAATGCAGGTGACACTGAATATGCAGTTACCATTCCGCCAGTATTAGTTGGTGCTGCAATAGGTGTTATAGCATTTTGCACATAATAACTATACGGAGAACCTGTGTATTGTAGATTGGCAGGTGGCGCTTCATTTATTGCAATATTAATTGTTGCTGTAGTACTGCCATAAGGGTTTGTAGCTGTTACTGTATAATCTGCGGCAGCAGTAACAACAGTAGGATAACCTGTAATTGCTCCTGTTGCAGTATCAAAAGCTAATCCATTAGGTAATGCTGGTGCTATTGAATAGCTTGTAGGTACACCACCTTGATTAGTAGGTGCGCTTACTGGCGTTATGGTAGCCCCTACAGCAAATGCATATGGTGAACCTGTATATACTAAGTTAGTTGGGTTTGCTGTAGCTCCTACGTAAAGATTTAGTGTTGCTGTAGCTACACCCCCACTATTTGTAGCGGTAATAGTAAATGTAGTGATTGGAATTGCTGCTGTAGGTGTTCCTGAAATAACACCTGTATTTGAATTTAAACTCAACCCTGATGGTAAACTAGGTGTTATGCTATAAGTTGCAGCTACCATTCCACTTGTAATAGTTGGTGAAATAGTTGCTGGGTCATTTAACACTAAATTTGTGTTTGCATAAGTTAATGCAGGTGCAATATCATTTACAGTTAAATTAAAAGTCGATGTACCTACCCCTAAACCTGTAGTTGAAGAAACAGTATATGTTGTTGCACCTGAAACAACAGTTGGTGTACCAGAAATTACTCCTGTAGTTGCATTAATTGTTAAGCCACTAGGTAATGAAGGACTAACTGTAAATGTTCCTGTATTTGCCAAACCAGAAGGATTGATTGTTACAGCACTTGCATAAGTTGCCACAGTAGCACTTGGATAAGTAAACGCAGGAATCAAACCATAATATGCCGCTTGATTTGCTTCCAAAGCTTGTCTATCCGTCGTAGAAAGCAAACTTGAATAAAAAATACTTTCACTTAAGAAACCATCATTTGATGAAGCACCAAAATCACCAGGTGCGCCAATTGTAATATTTGGAGAAGGATTAGCTACTCCGTTAGAACCTCCAGCGGTAATTGTAGCTTGGGTTCCGTTTAAGAACATGTTTCCAGTTGACGAAGTTTGTATAACAGATAAAACGTTTAATTGTCCTGCAGAAGCATACGAATTAGTAAAAACTAAAGCAGATCCAATCTTGATTCCTATAAATTGTCCATTTTGTATTCTCAAACAGAGTCCATTACTTCCTCCAATAGATGCAAAATTAAATTCAGAACTAGAAACCCTATCTACACCGGCTACATTTACCATTGAGACCGGTAATGTACTAGTAGTAGATGTATTTACTAAACGAGCAGATGTTCCACTTTCAAAATTCATCATTGGTTTACCATTTCTAGTAATAATGGTACCATTTGAAACAATTTTTGGTTGGTTTGCATTAGTTGTTTGTGTTACATTTTTTCCTTTACCACTTTGGTCATACCATGTAGTAACAAAACCATTGCCACTACCAACAAAAGCAGTCAATGCTGACTGATCGAGATTACCACTCATATCAAAGCCTATATTTTGCTCTGCATTATCTGAACTTCTACGAACACGTATAGCAGCACCAGTATATGAAGAACTTAATTTTCGTAAAGAATAGGCTACATTTGCAGTAGTATTATTTATTCCTGTTAAATCTAAAACAGAATTTACCGTTATGTTTATTGTAGCAGTTGTGCTACCCGTTGCATTTGATGCGGTAATGGTATAATTAGTAGCGGGAACTGCTACGGTAGGTGTACCTGTTATGGCACCTGTAGAGGTGTTTATTGTCAAACCAGAAGGCAATGCTGGTGATACAGCATATGCTGTAACTATTCCACCTGTATTAGTCGGAGCTGCGATTGGAGTTATAGAATTTTGCACAAAATAACTAAAAGGTGAACCTGTGTATTGTAAATTGGTAGGTGAAATGTTATTTACTGTAATTGATATAATTGCCGTAGTACTGCCCGAAGGATTAGTTGCGGTAACAGTGTAGTTAGTAGCTGAAGAAACAACAGTAGGAGTTCCTGTAATAGCTCCAGAAGTTGTATTAAAGGTTAATCCTGCGGGTAAGCTTGGCGTAATTGAGTAACTCGCTACTGCCCCACCATTATTAGTAGGATGTGCTACCGGTGTAATGGCAGAACCGTAAGTAAACACATATGGTGAACCAGAATAAGCTAAACCAGTTGGTGGCGGAGCATTATTAACAGCAATATTAATAATTGCTGTTGTACTCCCAGAACCATTTGTAGCTGTAATTGTATAATCTGTTGCTGCACTTAAAACAGTTGGCGTACCTGTAATTTCACCTGTTGTGGTATTCAATACTAACCCTGAAGGTAAGGAAGGGCTTACGGAAAAGCTTGTAACCGTACCTCCTAGATAGGAAGGAGCTTCGATTGGTGTTATAAGTGTTTGTAAAAAACAACTATATGGAGAACCAGAATAGGTTAAATTTGATGGCGCAACATCTGGTGGAATACTCGCCGTAGTTCCTGTAGCAGTGGTCCATGCTACACCATCAAAAACCTGTAATTCACCATTTGTACCGCAATTAGAACACCAAACTACTAATCCAGCTGCGGGTGATGTAATGGCATTACGTTGCGCTTGAGTCATTCGAGGAAACAAAAAACCTTTCGTTGTACTCGTAATATCTAAGATAGAAGACGCATGTGGCGTAGAAGTATTTATACCTACTTGAGCAAATATATGCAGCGTAGCGAATAAAAAAACAATATGTACTATTTTTTTCATGTTTTTATAATTAATTGACTTGATACCTAATTTTTAGCGAAAACCAAAGTTAAAAATGTTTAATTAACAGTTATAGAATAATAAGCACCTTGGTCAGCTTCTAAAATAGTTCTATTTATTGCAGAAGGAAAAAGTATTATTTCTGACATAGAACCATTAAGAGGTGAACTATTTCCAGGATTATTAAATAAAGTATATAAACTTGAACTTGAAGTTGTAGAAGTGACAGAACTACTCCCAATTTCTAATCCATTAGAATATAGCTTACCAGTTGTAAATTGTGCGGAATAGATTTTTAAAGAAGAAGTAAATTGGGAAATATTAGAGTTAATTGCAGTAGCCCCTTGAAACCAAGCTTCTATATTACCAGAGGGTGCGTATCTAAAATATGCATTTGGACCTGCTTGTTGTAAAAAAATAACATAATTAGAACCATTAACCTCACCTTGACCTACAACACTAAATTGTCTAATTGTAATTGCTGATGCAGGTGTTCGTTCTAAACGTGTATTTCTAGCTACTGTACTTTTAATTGCAGGTTTATTATTCATTTTATTAACAACACCAGCAAACACAAGTTGTGGCTGTGCAGCAGTATTTGTATTTATAGCATGATTATTATTACCACTTTGATCGTACCAAGTTGTCACGAAACCATCACTACTACCCGTAAATGCTAGTAATGCGGTTTCATCTAAATCTCCAGAATTTGTAAATCCAATATTTGTTTCTGTATTATCAGAACTTCTTCGAACTCTTATAGCTGGATTTCCAATATAGCCAGACCTAAGCAAACGCAAAGAATAAGCTGCAATTGGCGTACTAGCTAATCTATCTAAAAGCAAAGAACTTAATGCAACTCCTCCTGTCATATTCGTCCAGGCTGTTCCATTATATACTTGCATTTGCCCTCTAACACCGCAATCACTACACCAAATCCATAAACCTGCTGCTGGCGAAGAAATTGCCATCTTTTGACTATCTGTTAATCGAGGAAGCAATAATCCTTTTGTAGTGCTTGTAATATCTAAAGCCGAAGAGGCATTTGGCGAAGTAGTACCTACTCCTACTTGTGCAAACGAACTAAGCGTTGAAAATAAAATTGCTACTAATATTGTTTTTTTCATTTTATTGAAATTAAATTCATTTTTTCATTTAATGAACAAAAATAAATACAAAAATTAAATAAATTATATTGATAACGAAGATGTTGTATTAAAAATTCATATATTTTAAAATTTACATGTATATTAGTAATCGAAAAATTATAACAAACTACAAGCTAAATCAGTCTAAAATATTCTTTCTTTTAGTTAAAAAAAGTTCTTTAACAATATCTACTAAAGAACTTTTTTGTATTTCTATCCTTTACAGAAATAGTAAAAAACTAATTTCTTTTAATTAACAATAACATCATAATAAGCACCCTGGTTTTTATGCACTAATTGTATTTGGGCTGTTGAAAGTATATCTGTATATGAGATGCTTTCACTAATAAACGCTTCTCCAGCAAAAGTTTGAACCGTTGTATCTCCAGTTGCAAAGGCACCTATAGTAAACTTACTCAATGGGAATAAGACTTGCTGACCATCAGAGAACGTGCTTGAAGTACCATTTAAATAAAACCGTGTTGCACTACTCCCACCATGTGTCGCTTGTGTCAATGCAAACAAATTTTGACTCATGGCTGTGACATATAAATTGGTATTCACATTAGTAATACCTCTTTTTGATGCAATAAGTTGCCCTCCAACACCTATTCTAGTTCCAATACCATTTGAAGTTCCAAAATGAGTCAAAGCCAAATTACTAGTAGTCAAATTATCAACACCTGTTACTATCGCATATGTTGCTGGCAATCCTAAATTAGCATTTACCTGAAGATAAGCTGGATCTGTAGGGAAATAAACAACTGGTTTTCCTGCTCTTGTTATCAAACTACCGTTACTAACAATTTGGGGTTGATTTGCTATTGTTGATTGTAAAACATTTCTAGCATTTCCGCTTTGATCGTACCAGATAGTAACATATCCATTACTACTTCCCACAAATGAAATCAATGAAGTTTGGTTTAAATTGCCACTACCGTCAAAGCCAATATCCTGTTCTGTATTATCTGAACTTCTACGCACACGAATAGCATTACCAATATAGGAAGGGCTTAATCTACGAAGCGAGTATGCTGCTGTTGCAGTTGCAAAATTCAAAATAGGCAATACCGTAATATTAATAGTTGCCGATGTACTACCACCTATATTTGAAGCGGTAATAGTATAATCTGCTGTTGCTGCAGCAACCGTAGGAGTACCTGAAATAGCTCCGGTGGACGTGTTAAAACTTAAACCTATAGGTAAACTAGGACTAATCGAATAACTAGTTACCACACCACCACTATTTATAGGAGCACTAATATCAGTTATAGTATTACTATCATAAAACGTAAATGGCGAACCTGTGTATACTAAATTTGTGGGTGGTGCTGGCGGACTTGCTTCAGCACCCAAAGTTGTTATCCAAGCCGTACCATTATAAACTTGCATTTCTCCACTGGTTGCACAATCTAAACACCATATAAGGAGCCCAGCAACTGGAGAGGTTATCGCGTTTTTTTGTGCATGTGTCATTCTTGGGACTAACACACCTTTACTTGTACTCGTTAAATCTAAAGCTGCAGAAGAATGTGGGGTTGAAGTACCTAAACCTATTTGAGCATAACCCATAACAGTCAGAAAGTAGATTGAGATAAATAGTATTTTTTTCATTTAATATAGTTTAATAAATTAATGGTGAACAAACTTACCTATATTCATAAAAAACTATATTTCAATTATCAATATCAACTTTCAAATAAAAAGATTTTTTATGATTACTAAATTTCTTTTATAAAACAAAAAATACTAAATATTCTCAAAGATTATAAAATTTCGTAATTGTATGAAGATATTTCTAAATTACAATTATTAAAGGTAAGTTTTAATCCAAAAAAAAAAATTGAAAAAATACCAATTTTAATTGAATTGGAAATAAAGCCAATTGATTGAAAAAAAATAAACAAGCATTTATATCATACACAACAAAATACTAAACTGTATTTCTCATGAACTAATTTATAGATTATTATTTCTAAATATTACACAAAACTACTTTTATTAATTTACAGGAATTGAATAATAAGTCCCTTGGTCTGCTTCTAATAAAGTTCTATTTACAACAGAAGAAAAAAGTATCATTTCTAACATGGAGCCATTAAGTGGAAAATTATTTCCAGGATTATTAAAAAGCGTGTATAGTGCTGAACTTGTAGTTGGAGATGTAACAGAATTATTTCCTATTTCAACACCATTAGCAAATAATTTACCTATTGTAAAATCTGCTGAATAAATTTTTGTTGAGGATGTAAATTGAGGTGAGGTTGACGTAATTGTATTAGCCCCTTGAAACCAAGCTTCTATATTACCTGAAGGAGTGTATCTAAAGAATGCACTAGGACCAGCTTGTTGTAAAAAATTAACATAATTAGAACCATTAACCTCACCTTGACCTACAACACTAAATTGTCTAATTGTAATTGCTGATGCAGGTGTTCGTTCTAAACGTGTATTTCTAGCTACTGTACTTTTAATTGCAGGTTTATTATTCATTTTATTAACAACACCAGCAAACACAAGTTGTGGCTGTGCAGCAGTATTTGTATTTATAGCATGATTATTATTACCACTTTGATCGTACCAAGTTGTCACGAAACCATCACTACTACCCGTAAATGCTAGTAATGCGGTTTCATCTAAATCTCCAGAATTTGTAAATCCAATATTTGTTTCTGTATTATCAGAACTTCTTCGCACTCTTATTGCAGGATTTCCAGTATAGCCAGACCTAAGTAAACGCAAAGAATAAGCTGCTACTGGCGTAGTTAATAGCTTATCTAATAAAAATGGAGTTGCTGCAGCCCCACCTGCTAAGTTTGTCCAAACGGTTCCATTAAATACTTGCATTTCTCCTACTGAACCACAATTTGCACACCAAACCACGAGTCCTACTATAGGATTTTGAATTGCGTTTCTTTGTTCTAAAGTCATTCTAGGAGGTAAAAGCCCTTTATTGCTACTTGTTAAATCTAAAATGGCAGAAACATGGGGATTGTTTGTGCCAATACCTACTTGTGAATTGCCATGAAATGAAAATAAAACTAAAATGACTAAATAATATTTTTTCATTCCGTAAAAATTAGTAATTTATAATATTTATTATTTTCTGACTTAAAATTTGTCCATTTATCAACATACTCTTAACAATATAAACACCTTCTTCATGATAAAAAGGAATTTGAAATGTATTTTCAGGAATAGATAATTTAGTAGATAAAATTTTTCGACCTGTTATATCATACACGTCAACATTTGAAAGTTGCATTGATGAATTGATTTTCAAAACACCTTGACTTACAGTTGCAAGTACATTATTATTAACAAAACTTGAAGTGCTTAATGGGGTTTGATACACAATTTTAAATCGAGAATTATCTTCCTGTACCTGAGGAATAAAATTATAAGCACCATTATTAAAATCATGATATATATTCAATATAGAATCGAACAAATAGACAGGGGTAGTTGAATTTTCAAAAACTCCTTCTCTTTGAGTTATATTTATGCTTAGTGGAGATGATTCTGTTGAACTCTTTGCATAGCCAAGAAAAACTTCATCATTGATATCAAAAATTGGTCGCGCATTTATTGCTAATTTTCTAGAAGTATTATCTAACAATGTGTAAACTTGAACAGGACTCACAGAATTTAAAGAAGCATCATACATTCTATCATATGCTAAGGAGGCTTCGGGTAAATACGCAATTAATAATTGATTACCATTACCATTTGAGTCGGTAATTTTAACTTTAAATCTGTTACTACTTTGCAATGTTTCTTGAGTTGTTCTCATGAACTGATTGTTATTGATTGCAATTCGCATACAATTATTAAAAAACACCTGACCTACAGTTGAGGAATTATCTAACGCTTTAACTTTAAACCCTTGACCACTGGCAATTTTTCCCGTAAAGTCGACATCACCGGGGACACCAGTTACTGCAGTAGAACCTGCTCTTGTATAAGCAATATAATCATTAGCATAAGTTGCCCCCGCTAAACCAGAATTTGGAGTTGTAGCCTTCCACAAATAAATTACACCATCTAAATTCGTATTATATTCTAAAAATTTATCTGCATCAATTGCTGATGGATAAGGGTTTGCCAATAAATTAAAATTTCTAGCACTAGCTGGATTGGTTGCATTTAAATTATAAGTATTTACAGTTACATTACCATTATTTGCTATCCCTGAAAATGTCAGGTTGATATGCCCTGAAAATGGTGTTGTCACCGAAAAAGGAGCTTGCTCTTTAATTCGCATAATGAAGCCTTTTCCTTTTTCAACTATAGATAAAGGTTGCCAACCTCCAGTTGAAGACGCATTACCAGAAACATACTGGTATTTATAATCAAATGCTGGAGAATTACTTTGTAGTATATTACTACTATCATATGCTCTAGCGCCATCTAATTGGCTAAAACAATCACTATTTAATGGCGAGCCCCAATATACATAATCATTAGCACGCATATTTGACCTTGTACTTTTTGTTAGAACAATTTGAGGAGTAATAACACTAGAGTCATTTCGTTGTAAAATACTAGCTGTTGACGACATGGAAATTATACCATTCCCTTGAATATCATTCACTACTTCAATTGTTTGACCATTATTAGTTAATGAAATGCTATTTGAACCTATATTTAAGGTATTGCAAACAAATGAACCTGGAGCACCAGAAGCTAATATAACAGCGTTATCTGCTAAGGTAGGAATTACATCCCAAGAAGTTCCATTCCAAGTACAAGTATTTCCTGATACATTAACTAGATTTGCACAAGAAATACTTCTTTTTGCTAATGTAAATGCATTGTAACTATTTATTGGAACATTAGTTATAGAAGAAATTGTACCGGCAACTAAACTTCCCGTTGGAGTAGTTGATGAAATTGCTTCCCATTTTAAGGTTGTTGTATTAAAACCTGCTATGGTTAAGTTTGCAATTGAATTGGTTAAGCTACTGATATCCGAATTCCAGATAAGAGTTATTACAGGATTATCTCCTTTTATTTGCCAATATCCCGTGCTAGGTAAAGTACTTAATGTAGAATCTAAAGTTCCTAATATTGTATTGTTAAAATAAGCTACTTCAACACCATTGACTGGTGCACTATTTGTAATTCCAATAGGTGCATAAACAGCTTCATGGCCCGTAGGAAGTAATGTATAATTTGAAGATTTTGTACTTAAAAAACCATCTACAAATAAGCTAGAACTAAACCCAGTAAAAGATGCATTAGCCCCTAATTGTAATTTCCCATTACTATTAGAGGTTCTTGATGTTTTAGTAGATGAAGCAACTCCAAAAATAAAATTTGATGAACCAATATATAAAGTGGCATTATCATTAATAAACAATATACCATTATTTTGTACTTGACTATAAACACCAGTGTGAAAAAAATAAATACAAAATACAATTTTTACTAAAAAAGTAAAATTTTGAAACATATAATATTGAAAATTGTTTTTCATAAATTTTCTTTATTTGTTTCAAAATTATAAATAAAATAAATAGCAATTAAAATTGCAAAAATTATTGCAAAATTTACATAATCGTTTATAGGAACTGGAGGTGGAGGCTCAATAGGATCATTAGTTTGAGCACTCAAAATATTAGAAAAAGCAATTAAATTTGTTATTATTAGCAATAATTTTAAAGTCTTCTTTTTCATTAACAAAAAAAAATATTGCCAAATATAATTATTTTTTTAAATCATTTAGAGAGTTTCTTAATATTTTGCTCTTTTTTAAAATGCTCAGGAGTTTGTCCTGTTATCTTTTGAAATGCATTACAAAAATTACTATAACTTTTAAAACCCAACCCTAAAGAAACATCTAGAAGAGATAAATCATCTTCAATAATTTCAGCTTTAGCCTTTTCAATTTTCTTAATTAGAATATATTGATAAGGTGTTTGATTCGTATATTTTTTAAATAATAAATTAAAATGTTGTGGTGTCCATCTTGTCAAACTTGCTAATTCATCGATGGTAATTTTTGAAGTAATATTTTCGTTTATATAACTTACCACTTTTTTCAAAATAAAAGGCACATCATCTTCTATTTTTTCAATCTTATATCTAAAACTATCAATGTTAACATGCGCAAAATTATTTAATACTATCTCAACTGTGGTGACAACATCAACAGGCTTGAATGGCTTTACAATAAAACCATGAGGCCTAGTCTCTTTAACTCTATTTACTGTTATTGCATCCGTATTTGAAGTAATGTAAATAAAAGGAATTGAATTTTTCTTTAATAAATATTCACCTAAGTCAACACCATCTAAAATACCATTTAGTTGAATATCAATCAAAACCAAATCAAACTCTGTACTCTCTAAAATATTTAAAGCAGCATCATAATCTGTAACTCCATATATTGTCTCATAACCTTCATTTTTTAATATCAAACTAATATTTTTAGCTATTAACAATTCATCCTCAACAATTAAAATATTTGCTTTTTTCATTAACTAATTATTTATGTACAAAATTATAATTTTCATGTTGCAATTTACAGCAATTACTAATATTAAATTTAGTTAAACTACAAAAAGATGTATTTACATACATCTTTTTGGAATTTACTTAACTATATGTAATTTAAAAATTATATTCAAATTATTTAAAATATTCTAAGACATAATTATATGTACCTGCTGGATAAGTTTCAGTGAAAGGACCATATCCTGTTACCACATTGTTTGTAGCAGCAACTGTATCAAAAGATAAGATAGAATTTCTAAAAGTTTTACCATCTTTATATACTACAATTGAATAATAACCAGTCATACCTGTTGGTTTTGTTATTGTTACAATTGCATTCGTTCCATTCGCAGAAAAACTTCCAGAAATAGCGTATAATTGTTGTCCATTTATTTTTGTTGGTAAAACTATCTCTGTAGAAACAATATTACTAGAATCATTTGTCCAAGTACCATCTCCTCTTAAAAAAGTAGTTGCAGTAGCACCAGTTGGTAATTTTGCAATAGTTACTGCATTGTCTGCAATCTTGGCAGTGGTTACATTCGCATTTTTTATTTTTGTTGTTTCTACTGCATCATTTCCTAAATCACTAACTACAATAGTTCCATCAAGTATTTTTGCTGACGTAACTGCATCAGAAGCTATCTTAACATTTGTTATAGCATTATCTGCAAGTTTAATAGTTGTTATACCTGAATCATCTAATGAAACCACTCCTGAAGTAACATTAACTGGAGCTGTTCCTGTAACTGTAGCGTTTGATCCTGCTGGACCTGCTGGACCTTGAGGACCTGTTAATCCTATTGGACCTTGTGGACCTGTTGCTCCGTCTGCTCCTGCTGGACCTGCTGGACCTTGAGGACCTGTTAATCCTATTGGACCTTGAGGACCTGTTGCTCCTGCTGGACCTTGAGGACCTGCTGGACCTGTTAATCCTATTGGACCTTGTGGACCTGTTGCTCCGTCTGCTCCTGCTGGACCTGTTAATCCTATTAGACCTTGAGGACCTGTTGCTCCTGCTGGACCTGCTGGACCTTGAGGACCTGTTAATCCTATTGGACCTTGTGGACCTGTTGCTCCTGCTGGACCTGCTGGACCTGTTAATCCTATTGGACCTTGTGGACCTGTTGCTCCGTCTGCTCCTGCTGGACCTGCTGGACCTGCTGGACCTTGAGGACCTGCTGGACCTGTTAATCCTATTGGACCTGTTGCTCCGTCTGCTCCTGCTGGACCTGTTAATCCTATTGGACCTTGTGGACCTGTTGCTCCGTCTGCTCCTGCTGGACCTTGAGGACCTGCTGGACCTGTTAATCCTATTGGACCTTGAGGACCTGTTGCTCCGTCTGCTCCTGCTGGACCTGCTGGACCTTGAGGACCTGCTGGACCTGTTAATCCTATTGGACCTTGTGGACCTGTTGCTCCGTCTGCTCCTGCTGGACCTGTTAATCCTATTAGACCTTGAGGACCTGTTGCTCCTGCTGGACCTGCTGGACCTTGAGGACCTGTTAATCCTATTGGACCTTGTGGACCTGTTGCTCCTGCTGGACCTGCTGGACCTGTTAATCCTATTGGACCTTGTGGACCTGTTGCTCCGTCTGCTCCTGCTGGACCTGCTGGACCTGCTGGACCTTGAGGACCTGCTGGACCTGTTAATCCTATTGGACCTGTTGCTCCGTCTGCTCCTGCTGGACCTGCTGGACCTTGAGGACCTGCTGGACCTGTTAATCCTATTGGACCTTGTGGACCTGTTGCTCCGTCTGCTCCTGCTGGACCTTGAGGACCTGCTGGACCTGTTAATCCTATTGGACCTTGAGGACCTGTTGCTCCGTCTGCTCCTGCTGGACCTGCTGGACCTTGAGGACCTGCTGGACCTGTTAATCCTATTGGACCTTGTGGACCTGTTGCTCCGTCTGCTCCTGCTGGACCTTGAGGACCTGCTGGACCTGTTAATCCTATTGGACCTTGAGGACCTGTTGCTCCGTCTGCTCCTGCTGGACCTTGAGGACCTGTTAATCCTATTGGACCTTGTGGACCTGTTGCTCCGTCTGCTCCTGCTGGACCTGCTGGACCTTGAGGACCTGCTGGACCTGTTAATCCTATTGGACCTTGTGGACCTGTTGCTCCGTCTGCTCCTGCTGGACCTTGAGGACCTGTTAATCCTATTGGACCTTGTGGACCTGTTGCTCCGTCTGCTCCTGCTGGACCTGCTGGACCTTGAGGACCTGCTGGACCTGTTAATCCTATTGGACCTTGTGGACCTGTTGCTCCGTCTGCTCCTGCTGGACCTTGAGGACCTGCTGGACCTGTTAATCCTATTGGACCTTGAGGACCTGTTGCTCCGTCTGCTCCTGCTGGACCTTGAGGACCTGTTAATCCTATTGGACCTTGTGGACCTGTTGCTCCGTCTGCTCCTGCTGGACCTGCTGGACCTTGAGGACCTGTTAATCCTATTGGACCTTGTGGACCTGTTGCTCCGTCTGCTCCTGCTGGACCTGCTGGACCTGTTAATCCTATTGGACCTTGTGGACCTGTTGCTCCGTCTGCTCCTGCTGGACCTTGAGGACCTGCTGGACCTGTTAATCCTATTGGACCTTGAGGACCTGTTGCTCCGTCTGCTCCTGCTGGACCTTGAGGACCTGCTGGACCTGTTAATCCTATTGGACCTTGAGGACCTGTTGCTCCGTCTGCTCCTGCTGGACCTTGAGGACCTTGAGGACCTGTTAATCCTATTGGACCTTGTGGTCCCTGTGGCCCTGGCAATGAACTACCTGAAGTTTTTGCATACAAAGCATATGGAGTACTAAGCATTTGTGCAGTACCAATAATTGAGTAATTAACGCCACCCGTGGGATCAGTTTCTGTTTTAATGTAATAAGGACCATTTGCCCAGTTAATTGTAGAAAAAGTACCTGAAACAATTGTTCCAGTACCAATTTCTAAAGTAACTAATCCATTTATATTTGAACTAACAGATTGGGTTTCAACATAAACAGCATTTCCTGAAGCTGAACCTTGTAATATACTGATTTTCATACCAACACTTTGGTTTGTTACCAAACTGTTTGATGAATTCCTAATTACTGCTTGATAACTCATTTTTTCAGGCGCTTGTGCGTACACAAAAGTTCCAATCAAAAATTGTGTAAAAAAGACAATTTGTAAAATTTTTTTCATGATAGTCTTATTTGAATTAAAAATTATTATTTTTTTAAGATTTTAAAAGTTTTAATTTCTTTGTTTTTATCTAAAACTTTTAAAATATAGACCGCGGTTGATAAATCTTGCATTCTTAAAATCGTATCTTCAGAAGATATTTTATCTGACATGAGCAACTTACCATTAATATCAAATAATTGATAATTAAGTGTCTCAAAGTTCGTATTTTTAATATTTAAAGTTAAAATATCCGTAGTAGGATTAGGAAAAACATTAAGAGTTAGAAGATTGATATTAAAATTATCAATTCCTAACAGAGTTTGTATCTCATAAGGTTGTTGAACACCTTGTGAAACTGAACCTGAAGCTCCAAAATTAGTTGTATATATTGATTGAGCGACAGTAAAACTCAAACTTCCACCCGATCCACTTACAGTGGAACCAGCAGTAATTATTACATTTTGTCCATGTAATTGCAACACAACTAAAAATAAAATAATTTTAAAGATTTTAAACATAATTTATTATTGATTTAAGTATTAAGAATTAAAAAAGCTGACACATTGTGCATTAATTTTAAAATCATGTGCAATAATACTTAGAGAAATTAAAATCAAAATATTTAATAATAATTTTTAATATTGATAATTAATATAAATTATTAAAAAAATACATTATTTTAAATATGAGCTATTATACTTTTAGTAGATTAAAAGAAATAAGAAGATTCAAGTAATCTAAATCAAATTTTAAAATTTAAAAGTACTTATAGGAATAAACTTTATACTTGCGAAGTCAAAAACCTCTAAAGTAATTTTAGAGTTTTTTTTATTTCTAATCATCAATAAAATTTTGAATAAATTCTAAGATTTGATTTGAAGTTAAATCAATATCGCCCACAAACACAAAACCACTTCTTTTTGAAGTGGTTTTTTTATTTAATTACTGTATGCGAAATGAAATTTTGCGAAATTCTTTCGCGTGGAGTGTGCAAATAATTTACCAAATATAATAGACTTAATTGTTTTTTAATAAAACAAATGCATTTTAGATTTCGTTCGCCACCCTGCTTGGTTTTCGTAGGCTACAAAATAAATTTTAATATCCGCTTGGTTTTCATACTCAACAAAATAGATTTTTTTATCGGCTTGATTGGCATATTTTGTAAAAAACCATTTTCCGTTGTTAGTCCCCGCTTGATTTTCATAGCTAACCTTAAACACTTTTAAATCAGCTTGGTTTTCATATTTTACAATAAATACTTTGATTTCTGCCTGATTGGAATAATCAACCGAAAATACTTTTTGCCCATAGCTTGTATAACAAATCACCATCAGTAACCAAAATAAACTATTTTTCATGATTAGTTGTTTATTACTTATAACAAATATAGAGATTAATTTTGTTATAAATAAAAAACTAAAAAGGCATGTCTATAATAAACATGCCTTTAAAGCGAATTAAATGAGGTTAAGTATATAGTAGATTATCGCTTTATTATTTTTCTCACTTCCTTATTTGAAGTCGTCTCTATAGCAACGAAATATATTCCTGCCAAAAAACTTGAAAAGTCAATCTTTTCCACATATCCATTTAAAACTTTTATAATTCTTCCGTTACAATCTGTGATAAGAATTCTAGTAATATCGTTGTTAAAATTTGTAGTTAGACTTACTTCACCTGAAGTAGGATTTGGAAAAAGAACAACATTATTTTCTAATAAGGTAAAAGATTCCTCACTAAGCAATGTGCTTGTATTGGTTGCCTTTACACTTAAGTCATTCCATTTACAAGGAAACGACAACGTATTTCCAGTAAACGAATCAATAATAAATTTTAATTGGTTTGGGTCTGTACCTGGAGCGGCACCTATTACCCCCGAAGCACTTGCCATACCCGGAGCTTTCCACAGGACCAAACCATTTGTTTTATTATAACTCATTCCAATTCTTACCCAAGTATTTGCAGGCATATACAACCCTCCGGAAGCTAAATAAAACGTGTAATTATTAATCGCTCCTGCATTGTTATAATTTGCATTACCAAGCAATTCCTTTGTTTCAGGGACAAATGCAAAACCTACTAATACTTTAGAACCTGTAGCGTCATATAAAAACAAAATTTGAACGTTTTTACTTGTAGTAGCACCTCCGGTATATAGATCAACCTCAATTTCAATAATATTATTACCCACTGTACGAGTTGACCAAAGAGCAGGTAAATCATTTTTAAATAGATTAAATGTGGGTGGAGAAGCTACATTGGGGCCATACATCTGAAGTATTTTTCCGGTTGTTGTTCCTCCATCTACAATTTGATAATCTGTAGTCGTTCCGTTTAAGGCATAATATCCGCCTTGACCAACAGTTATTCCGTCGGTTGCTGTACAAATATTTCCAATAGTTAGAGATTCAAAGTTCTCTGCACTTAGTATTTGTGCATTAACTAATTCCATTGTGCAAAAACACAAAATAAGATAAGGTAAAATTTTTTTCATATTATTTTAGATTTGGGATTTATCAAAATTACTATAAAAAAAAATGAAAATTAATTTTATATAGTTAAATATCAGTCATTTAAAGTTAAATTTTGTTGAAAATTAAACAATGTTAAAATTGAGAGTACTAAATCACTGTTTTGATTAACTAATTATTTATTTTTTAACTATAAACTGTAAAATAAAAATTAAGACACCAAGCAGCACAAAAGTGCAATAAAATCTACACTTTTGTGCGTAATTCATTGTTATAAATTTAACCTAGAATACAAAAATTTCTTAAAAAAATAGTATATTGCATCAAATTTAAATTCCCTATGATATTATTTACTGCTTTAACAACATTACTTGTAACTTTACTTTTAGCTATAAATAACTATAAGATTAATAAAAATTCATTGTATTTAGCAGGTTTTTTAATTTCATTATCAATAGGAGTGCTGCTACATTATTTTGCTGTTCAAGCAAATTCTCCATTTGCGTTAGCCATTGCATATGGCCATTTTATGCCTATTTATTATTTAACAGGACCATTATTATTTTTTTACATTAGAGGCACGCTAACCGATTCTGCAAGATTAAAGCCTTGGGATTGGTTGCATTTTATGCCTTTTATAATAGGCTTAATATCCATTTTTCCATACTATTTTGAGAGTTTTGACACAAAATTAGATATTGCAACTAAAATTATTCATGACACAAACCATCATAAAAAAGTAAATATTAGCTGGCTTTATCCAAATATTTATAATCTAGCTGTTAGACCATTTATATTATTTGGGTATTTTATAGCTTGTATTTTTAAATTGTACACTTACAATCGATCGAAGAAAAAATCAGTACGCACTAATTCGCATAAAAAAATTGTTCATAAATGGTTGTATTTAATAACTAGTATTACAGGTGTTTGTGCCTTGAGTTATGGAATTTTAACTTTTAATTTTTTAATTACAGATAGCGTATCTAAAGAAACTATTAATGGATTTGCAATGAACTATTATTCGGGAATTTCATTTAGCTTAATTCCTTTCTTACTACTCATTTTTCCCGAAGTTCTATATGGATTACCTAGTACAAAAAACAATTTGATTTCTACAGAAACCGAAACATATGATGAAATTAACAAAACTGACGAAACTTCTAACTATTCTAATGATATTGAATTAGAAGATTCGGAATTTACAATCATTGCGACAAATATATTAGATTATTTAGCTAAAGAAAAACCTTTTACAGATACTGATTTTAGCTTAGATGACCTCAGTAAAAGTTTAAATATTCCAAAACATCATTTATACTACTGCTTTAATACTGTTTTAAAAACCAAATTTACCACTATTCGTGCCATCTTGCGTGTTGAATATGCAAAAGAATGCTTATTAAATGGTGATTTAAAAAACTTATCTATGGAAGGTGTCTGGACAAAATCTGGCTTTTCATCTAAAACTAGTTTTTTTGTATCATTCAAAGAAGTAACTGGTTTAACTCCTTTAGAATTTATTAAAATTAACAACCTAAATTAATTCTTTTAAAATAACAATCTTAAAAAAATAACTACAATTATTAACAATTAGTGTAAGAATATAAATTATAATTGTTAATAAGTTAAACAATTAAAATATACAAAAAAATTCTCTTATCTATATATTTCAATCGTTTTCGGTAAATATTTAAAAATCAAAAAGTTAGATTTTTAGATTTAAAAAATTGTTAATAAATCTTATTTTTTTGTTTATAACTCAAAATATTTTATATACATTTGTCGCATAACTTTAAACTTAATTAAGTATGAAAAAAGTTTTATTATCTGCTGTAGCAGTTTTAGCGTTAACTTTAGGTAACGCACAAGAAAAAGGAAATGGTTTTTCTAAAGGCGATGTTTTTGTTTCAGGAACTTTAAAATTTAACTCTGATTCAAAAATTTCAAATTACAAAGAAGACAACTTTACATTTGCACCTTCATTAGGTTACTTTGTAACTGAAAACATTGCATTAGGTGTAAACTTAAACGTTGGGTCTGGAAGTGTACAAGCTACTTCTACCTCAGGAAAAGACAAAACAAGTACTTTTGGTGCTGGTTTAGCGGGAAGATATTACTTTACACCTTCATCTCAATTTTCAGTGTTTGCTGAATTAGGTGCTAGTATGGCTTCTGTAAAAACGACTCCTGCTGGTTCTGCTTCATCAAAAGTTAATGCTTTCGGAATTGGTTTTGCACCAGGATTTAACTACTTTATTTCTAAAAACTTTTCGTTAGAAACTAAAATTGCAGTATTAAGCTACACTTCTGCTAAAGGAGATTGGACAGGAGCTCAAAGTGGTTCAAGTTTACAATTTGGTGGAGATTGGTCTGCTGTTTCATTTGGAGTTAATTACAAATTCTAATTCCAAAATCACATAATATAGAAAAACCGCCATCGTGCGGTTTTTTTTATGTCTAAAAAATAAATTGTACCTTTAACCTACAAAATTTAAAAATATGTATTCTCGAGAAGCTCAGCTTGCTGCCTTTAATCGCTTACTAGACATCATGGACGATTTACGTGAAAAATGTCCATGGGATAAAAAACAAACACTTGAGAGTTTAAGACATTTAACCATAGAAGAAACATATGAATTAGGTGATGCAATTCTTAACAACGACAAAGTAGAAATCAAAAAAGAATTAGGTGATTTATTACTTCATATTGTTTTTTATGCTAAAATAGGTAGCGAAACTAAAGATTTTGATATTTCAGACGTTACTAATAGTATTTGCGATAAGTTAATTAACAGACACCCACATATTTATGGTGATGTTGTAGTGGCAAATGAAGAAGAAGTAAAACAAAACTGGGAAAAATTAAAATTAAAAGAAGGTAAAAAATCAGTCTTAGAAGGTGTGCCAAATAGTTTACCTGCACTAGTAAAAGCAAGTCGCATACAAGACAAAGCAAAAGGTGTTGGATTTGACTGGGAAGAAAAAAGTCAGGTTTGGGAAA
Organism: Flavobacterium sp. 20NA77.7; assembly: GCF_031326205.1. Taxonomy (NCBI): domain Bacteria; kingdom Pseudomonadati; phylum Bacteroidota; class Flavobacteriia; order Flavobacteriales; family Flavobacteriaceae; genus Flavobacterium; species Flavobacterium nakdongense. The sequence continues at coordinate 1,689,365 of NZ_CP133721.1, forward strand.
AAGTGCAAGAAGAACTTACCGAATTTCATGCAGAAATAGAAAAAGGCACTGCTAAGACTATGGAAGAAGAATTTGGCGATGTATTATTTTCATTAATCAATTATGCGCGGTTTTTAAATATCAATCCTGAAGATGCTTTAGAACGTACAAACAAGAAATTTATTACCCGTTTTCAATACTTAGAAGCACAAGCAGAAAAGATGGGTAAACCCCTGTCTGAAATGACATTAGCTGAAATGGATGTGTTTTGGAATGAAGCTAAAACAATGTGATTTTATAAAATAATACAGCTTTTTAAACCTTAGCTAATTAATATTGTCTAAATAAAAAATTACAGAATGAGAATACAACTATTTTTAATATCGTTAGTATTATTAACTGCTTCTTGTAGTGAAAATGATTGTGGATGTGTTACACCTCAAGAAGAAACGATGTACTTCCCTCCTATTACTTCTGAAACAATTTGGGAAACCAAAACTCCAGAAAATATGAGTTGGAATACAACAAATCTACAAACGTTGTATACCTATTTAGAGCAAAAAAACACAAAAGGTTTTATAATACTTCACAATGGTAGAATTGTTGTCGAAAAATATTTTAACGGTCATAGCGCAGGAATGCCTTGGTATTGGGCAAGTGCTGGAAAAACACTCACTGCTTCTGTAACTGGTATTGCCGAACAAGAAGGTTTTATCAATACAAACAATAAAGTATCTGACTATATAGGTACTGGCTGGACTTCAGCACCAATAGGTAAAGAACAATTAATAACTTGCAAACATCTTTTAACTATGACGTCGGGCTTAGACGATAGTTTTAATGACAGCACAGACCCTACACTTGATGATTGTGTAAACCCAGGATGCCTTATGTACACAGCAGATGCAGGTACAAGATGGGCATATGATAACGTGTATGTAAAACTACAGCAGGTTGTAGCTAATGCAACAGGACAAAACTGGGATACCTATTTTACTGCTAAGTTGAAAAACAAAATAGGCATGAATGGTTCATGGATTCAATCTGACAACAATAGTATCTATTGGAGTACAACACGAAGTATGGCTCGATTTGGTCTTTTAGCACTTAATAAAGGAAAATGGGACGGTACTGTTGTAGTGCCTGAAAATTATATGAATCTTGCTACTTCAACGTCACAAAACATTAACCAAGCGTATGGTTATTTGTGGTGGCTGAATGGCAAAAATAGTTATCATTTACCGTCTTCTCAACTACAATTTCCGGGAAGTTTAATCCCCAATGCTCCTTCAGATTTATTTTGTGCATTAGGAAAAAATGACCAAAAAATTTATGTTGTACCAAGTAGAAAATTGGTAATTATACGAATGGGAAATGCAGCAGATACAAGTAATTTTGCATTAAGTAATTTTGACAACGAATTATGGAGTAAAATAAACGCCGTAATTAATTAACCAAAAACTAATTACTCTTCATATCTTTTCATTTCTCTATCATAGAAAGCACCCGCTTCTTCTATTAAATGTTCCATTTCTGCTTCTAACTCGGCATCATCTTCTTCCGAAATATCTTCTAAAAATTCTACAGAATCATCCTTCAAATTGATTAAAAATCTTGGAAATTCTAAATGAACAATAAATATTTCATCTGGAAAATCAGTATTATCGCCTAAAATAAATTTTGGTAGCTCCATGCTCTATAGTTTGTTTTTTAATAAATGTCTAAATCTAATATATAATAATATTGACGCCGCACCCAAGCCTGCCAATAAACCTATCCATACACCCACTGCTCCTAAATTTGTGTATTTACCTAAATAAATAGACACAGGAAAACCAATAATCCAATACGCAATAAACGTAATTACCGTTGGAATTTTGACATCCTGCATACCGCGTAATGCACCCAGCACAACTACTTGCATTCCATCAAACAATTGAAAAAAAGCAGCAACAAATATCAACTTTGAAGCAATACCTATTACTTCAGCAGTATCATTTATTGAAGCTTGTGTTTCTAAATTCACAAATAGTTTTGGAAAAAAATCATGCCCTATCATAAATAGTAATGCAAAAATCAATTCTAAAATGATAGCCATTAAAAAAATAGAATGTGCTACGGTATGTAATTTTTTATAATCCTGTAATCCTTTTTGATTAGCGACTCTAACCATTGCGGCTACACTTAATCCAATGGCAAACATAAAGGTTATTGAAGCTAAACTTAACGCTATTTGATTAGCAGCTTGACTCGTTGTACCAATCATTCCTGATAACCATATGGCGCCGGTAAACAAAGCTACTTCAAAAAACATTTGCATAGAAGAAGGTATGCCAAGTGCAATGATTTTTTTTGCCATTCTTTTTTCAAATGATTGCCAACCAAAACGTGTAAAATAGGGTTTAAACTTCTCTTTTTTTGCTAAAATATAATGCATATAAAGCACCATAAAAACACGAGCAACGAGTGTACCAATAGCAGAGCCAACTATGCCTAATTTTGGAAAACCTAATAATCCAAATACTAATAACACATTAATGACAATATTGATAACATTACCTATAATGGTGGCAAACATGGAATATTTAGTTTCACTCATACCATCTGCAAATTGTTTATACGCTTGAAAAACAACTAATGGTACTAAGGAAAAACCAACAATATCTAAAAAAGGAATCGCTAATTTTACTACATCTTCAGGCTGATTCATAAACCTTAATAAAGGTTTTGCTGCTACTAATAAAAAAAACAAGGCAAAGCCTAAAATAGTACATAATGCTAATCCATTTTGAAAAGCACTTCTACCCTTTTCAATATTTTTTTGAGAATCAAATTCGGCAACAATTGGAGTAATGGCTGTAGAAAAACCGATACCAATAGACATCCCAATAAAAACAAAACTATTACCCAAAGAAACAGCGGCTAATTCTGCTGAACCTAATTGTCCCACAAAAATATTATCCACTACACTTACGAGTGTATGTCCCACCATTCCTGCAATGACAGGTAAGGCTAAATTAAAATTATATCGAAATTCTTTGAAATATTTATTCATACACCGTAGGTTCTTAACCTATTAATTAGCCGATAGCATAGCAGTTAAAGCGGCTAATGCTACTATTTTTTGTTCGCCAGAAGCCAAGTTCTTTACTTTAAATTCACGATTTTTGAGCTCTTCGTCACCAACAAATACTACATAAGGGATGCCCTTTTTCTCCGCATATTTAAATTGCTTATCTAATTTTGAAGCATCTGGATATAATTCCACACGAACACCTGCATGCCTTAATTGCACCATACTTTGCATTGCATACAAGGCTTCTTCTTGTCCAAAATTTAAAAATAGAGCTTGTGGTTTAGTTGTAACTGCTTCTGGAAACAATCCTAAATCTTCCAACACTAAATAAATTCTATCTAGTCCAAAAGAAATACCCACACCGCTCATGTTTTTAAGACCAAAAATACCCGTCAAATCGTCATATCTTCCACCTCCCCCGATAGAACCCATAGCAACACATGCTGGTGCTGCCACTTCAAATATAGCCCCTGTATAGTAATTCAGTCCACGAGCTAGCGTTACATCTAAATCGAAATTAGCCGTTTGCAAACCTAAAGTTGACAAGGCATTACAAATAAATTGCAATTCTTCTACTCCCTTAAGACCTTCTGATGAGGCTTGAAGCAACTGCTCTAATTTGGTAATTTTTTCATTGATAGTTCCTGTAAAGCTAAATAAAGGTTGAACTTTTTCTAATGCTTGTGCAGAGATTCCTTTTTCAAGCATTTCTTTTTTTACACCTTCCTCCCCTATTTTATCTAATTTATCTAAGGCAACGGTAAAATCTATTAATTTATCCGAAGCGCCTATTACTTCAGCAATTCCCGATAATATTTTGCGGTTATTTATTTTAATGGTAACACCTTTTAAACCTAATTGCGTAAAAACAGTATCATATAATTGTATAAACTCTACTTCTTGCCATAAAGAATTTGAACCTACAACATCTGCATCGCATTGATAAAACTCTCTAAATCTTCCTTTTTGCGGACGATCGGCACGCCAAACGGGCTGAATTTGATAGCGCTTAAAGGGAAATTCTAATTCATTTTGATGCTGTACTACGTAACGCGCAAAAGGCACGGTTAAATCATAACGCAAGGCTTTTTCAGAAATTTTTGAAGTTAACTTTTTTGTGTTTTTTTCTTGTAATAATTGGGTGTCAACTTTTTCTAAATAATCTCCAGAATTTAAAATTTTGAAAATCAAACGGTCACCTTCTTCGCCATATTTTCCCATTAAGGTTTCTGAATTTTCAAACGTTGGGGTTTCAATAGGCTGAAAACCAAATTGTTCAAAATTTGATTTAATAATAGAAAAGATATAATTTCTTTTTGAAACTTCTACAGAAGAAAAATCTCTTGTGCCTTTTGGGATACTTGGTTTTTGTGCCATTTTAAATTTAGAATTTAGAATTTAGAATTCTGAAAAAACAGAAATATAAAAAATTTCTATTGTGCAAATATCGAATATATTTGGGAGTATTAAAAATCAATTCAGAGATTTAAAATTTCAGCATTTTTACTTTCTAAATTCTAAACTCTAAATTCTTACTTTATTTGTGTAACATTTCGCTGTAATTTTAGTCTTATTGTTATGGTTGGATTATTTAGAGAAAACACAAAAATTGCATTAGGTTCTATAAAAAGTCAAATTTTAAGAACTGTATTAACGATTATTATTATTGCTATAGGTATTTGGGCTTTAGTAGGTATCTTAACTGTTGTTTCGGCACTAGACAATACCCTATTAAAGAATTTTGCTTCAATGGGTTCTAATACATTTTCTATTAGTCAATATGATTTTTCTTCACAAATAAATAGAAACAAGACAGAAGAAAAAGTTAATCCAATTATTAGTTATCCACAAGCTAAAGAATTTCAGAAAAAATTTGACTTTCCATTTACCACTACTTCACTTTCATTTACAGCTGTTTCGAATGCAGAAGTAAAATATGAAAACGAAAAAACCGATCCAGAAATTTCCGTATTAGGTATTGATGAAAATTATATTCCAAATAAAGGATTAGAGCTTACAAAAGGGCGCAATTTAAACATGTTTGACGTGAGTAATTCAAATTATGTTTGTGTATTAGGTGCCAATTTTGAAGAGGGTTTATTTGAAGGTGTAAATCCTATAGACAAAACGATATCGATTAGAGGAGCAAAATTTAAAGTAATAGGACTATTAAAAGAAAAAGGAGCAACTTTTGGAAACAATCAGGATTTACGTATTATGATTCCTACACAAATTGCACGTTCTTTATTTTCTTCGCCTAACATTAATTATGATATTGATATAAAAGTAAACAATGAAGCGTTACTAGATGAAGCAGTTGATAATGCTACTTTAGCTATGCGTAGAGTACGAAAACTAAGTCCAATCAAAGAAGCTAATTTTGGTATAAAACGAAGTGACGATTTAATACAACGTATTTTAGAAAACACAAAGACATTAAGTATTGCAGCATGGGTTATAGGTGTAATTACTGTTTTTGGCTCCTCAATTGCTTTGATGAATATCATGTTAGTATCTGTTTCTGAACGAACTAGAGAAATAGGTATTCGAAAATCTTTAGGTGCTAAACGAAGTACTATAGCGTGGCAATTCTTTACCGAAACATTCGTTATTGGTCAATTAGGAGGTGTGTTAGGGATTATTTTAGGAATTATTACTGGTACATTAATTGCAATGGCTTTTGGTTTTGAATTTACAATTCCTTGGATGGCTATGTTTGCTGCATTTATTACAACCTGTGTGGTAACCATATTTTCTGGTTTGTATCCAGCTATAAAAGCATCTAAATTAGACCCAGTTGAAGCATTAAGATATGAATAATTTATAACACAAAATTTCACAAAACGAACTACCAACTTGTCACTTCGAGTAGCAAAGCGTATCGAGAAGTGAGCTTTTAGTCATCAGAATTCAATTTTCAAATCTTCAAATTTGTAAATTCGTAATTCGTAATTCGTAATTTGTAAATCCCCTTACTTTCAGAAACGTTTTATTTTAATTCTTCTCACATCGAATCATCCTATCATTTCCGTAAATATCTTTTCTTAGTTCTATGTTTTTAAATCCTAAATTACCCAGTAATTCGACGGTTTCTTTTCCTAGATACTGATTAATTTCAAAAAAAAGGAATCCACTAGGCGCTAAATTTAGCAAGGCTAATTGAGCAATTTTTCTATAAAAAAGTAAGGCATCTGAATCGTCCACAAATAAGGCTAAATGAGGTTCATAATCTACTACATTTTTCTTTATTTCAGCCTTTTCTAAATCACGAACATAAGGCGGATTAGATACGATGATGTCAAAATGAGTTGGGAGTTGGAAATTGGAAATTGGGAGTTTTGATAAATCCTCTACTTCTAATATGTTGGCTTGAATAAAATTGATTTCAACCTCATTTAATTTTGCATTTCGCTTTGCTACTTGTACTGCTTTTTCAGAAACATCAATTGCTGAAACCTTCGCTTGTGGTAAATTTGTCTTTAAAGAAATTGGAATACATCCTGTTCCCGTTCCAATGTCTAAAATGGTGATGGGTGATGGGTGATGGGTGATGGATGAATTTAAAATCCATGCTACTAATTCTTCGGTTTCAGGTCTTGGAATCAATGTGTTTTCATTTACCTCAAATCGCAAACCATAAAACCATGACTCTCCTACTATATACTGTATAGGTTTTTCCTCTTTTAACTGGTGGATAATTTTCATCCATTTTGCTAAATAGTCATTTGAAAGTTTAAAATCAGGATGCAAAGCCACATCTATCCGTTTCATTTGATGTAAATGTTCCGTAAGTATAAAAAAGAAACTTTCTATTTCTTGTTGGTCTGCATATATGGGCAGTAAAGTTTCAATAAAAGTATGTTTAAGTCTATGAAGATCCATTTTATAGTTTTTTTAGCATAAACACATCGCAACTTGTATGTCCGGTTGCTCCAAGAGGTTTATCAATATAGTCAAATCCGGATTTACTATATAATTGTTGAGCGGCTTTCATAAATGGTAACGTTTCTATATAACAATAGGTATAACCGGCTTGTTTTGCAAAACGTAAACACAGTTGTATTAACTCATAAGCGATGCCTTTTCCTCTAATTTCGGGAGCAAAATACATTTTTTGCAACTCACAAACAGTAGGATCGTTAGTATCCAACATTCCAATTCCTGCACCACCACAAATTTCTCCATCAACTTCTACCACAAAATAAACAGTCTGGGATGTTTGATATACCTCAAAAAGGCTGTCTAGTATTGGATCTGCATAAGCTGTCCCTTCTTTTGGAGCATCTAATTCATGAAAAACATTCCTAATTACCTTCGCTATAAAAGGATTATCTGAAAGTCGTATTTTTCTAATTTGGTAATTCATAGTATAAATAAAGTGTAAAAATACTAAATTTGCTCTATGAATACCCATGAATTTTACATGAATCGTTGCCTACAATTGGCTAAAAATGGATTAGGAACAACCTATCCCAATCCTCTTGTAGGTAGTGTTATTGTGCATGAGGGTAAAATAATTGGTGAAGGATGGCACAGAAAATCAGGCGAACCTCATGCAGAAGTTGTTGCTATTCAATCTGTTAAAGACAAAACACTTTTGAAAGAAGCAACCCTATATGTCAATTTAGAACCTTGTAGCCACTTTGGCAAAACACCTCCTTGTTGTGATTTAATTTTACAACATGACATTCCAAATGTAGTCATTGGCACGATAGATTCGCACTCAAAAGTAGCTGGAAAAGGGATTCACAAACTAAAACAGCAAGGAAAAAATGTGATAGTAGGTGTTTTAGAAGACACATGTTTAGCACTCAACAAGCGCTTTTTTACCTATCATACTAAAAATAGGCCTTATATTATATTAAAATGGGCAGAAACAAAAGATGGATTTATAGCTCCCATAATGCCAGAACTTACTGAACACAATCAATTACAACCCATTTGGATTACGAATGTCTTTTCACGGCAACTTGTACACAAATGGCGTAGTGAAGAAGAGGCAATTTTAGTAGGCACAAAGACTGTACTTACAGACAATCCTCATTTAAATACTAGAGATTGGGCAGGTAAAAATCCGATTCGACTTGTATTTGATAAATCGGGTAAAATAAATCCAAATTTTAATGTTAAAGACAATAAACATACTACAATAATTTTTACAGAACAAGAAAATTATAAAAATTCAGATCATACTAATTATGAAAATGTTATATTTGATAAAAATCTCATTTTCAATATTTTAAAAATTGCATTTGAGAAAAACATATCCTCTATATTGGTAGAAGGTGGTCGTGAAACACTACAATCTTTTATAGATATAGATTTATGGGATGAAATTCGAATGTTTACAGGTAATGAAAAATTTGGTAGCGGGATAAAAGCACCTGTGTTTAATGGAAAACCAATATTTGAACAAACCCTAAACGGAGATCAACTTAAAATTTTCTGTAATTATGATTGATGCAATTATTTTTGATTTTGGTAATGTGTTTATCAATTTAGACGCAAATGCTCCATTAGAAGCCTTAAAAAAATTAGGTGTAACGGATTGGAATGAAGAACTTGATTACTTGAATAAGTCTTACGAAACGGGCAAAATTGATGAATTAACATTTATGCAAGGTATTCAAAAACAATTACCTCAAGCAGAATTAGTAGAAATTAGAGAAGCATGGAACAGTATTCTACTAGATTTTCCCTTATACCGGTTAGAATTTTTACAAATGCTAACGTCAAAATATAAATTATATTTATTAAGCAATACAGACGCTACTCATATTGAAAAGTTTGAACACAAAGTCGGACAATCTTTTGCAAGAGAATTTTATAGTTGTTTTGAAAAAGTTTATTTTTCATTTGAATTTGGTTTTAGAAAGCCAGAGGCTAAAGCCTTTCAATTTGTACTAAACAATCATAACCTAACACCTAAAAAAACATTATTTATTGACGACAAACTTGAAAATATCAAAGCTGCTGAAGAACTTGGCATACAAACTTGGCATCTTCAAGTAGGTCAAGAAGATGTTGTTGATTTATTCCAAAAAAACATTCTATAAGACGATTAATAAAAACTAAAGCCTTGAATTCTATTAATATAAAAGACACCTACAAAACAATAGCAGCATCTGTTTCTGAAATTTTATTTAAAGAAAAAAATAGTAAATTCATTGGATATGCTTTTCCTATACACCATGAAGAAGAGGTAAAAACATACATTGAAACTTTAAAAAAAGAACATTTTTCTGCAAGACATTGGTGCTATGCGTATCAAATTGGAACAGAACAACTAAAATTTAGAGCCAATGATGACGGGGAACCTAATAACAGTGCCGGCATGCCTATTTATGGCCAAATTCAATCCTTTGAAGTTACAAACACATTAGTTGTAGTTGTGCGCTACTTTGGAGGTGTAAAATTGGGTGTAGGAGGTTTAATTTCTGCTTACAAAACATGTGCGCAACTTACCTTAGCCGCTGCCGAAATTGTAGAAAAAACAATTGATCAGCATTTTATTCTTACTTTTGACTATAAAAACATGAATAAAGTTATGCGCATTATTAAAGAAAAGAATCTTACTATTGTTAATCAAAAAATGGAATTAAACTGTCAAATTGAAATTGCAACACGAAAAAAATATGCAGAAGAAATTTTTGATTTACTTACAAACACATTTGAAATCAAAATAGACCGTTTATAAATTCTTTAATTTATCTGTAACATAATGAGGGGGCAATGTGGGTTTGCCAGTTTTTTTATCCACAAAAACCAACATTGAATATCCTGTAGTTAACAAAACACCTGCTTCATTATAAATTTCATAATCAAACTCAATTTTTACTGAGGTTTGACATTTAAAAATAGTTTTCACTGTTAATAAGTCGTCATAATAGGCGGGTTTTTTATAATTCATTTGCAAGGAGACAACAGGTAACATGACACCATTTTCTTCCATCCATTTATAAGAAACACCAAGACTTCTTAACCACTCTACCCTTCCCATTTCAAAATATTGTGCATAATTACCATGATACACGACTCCCATTTGATCTGTTTCAGCATATCTAACTCTAACTTGAAATTGATAATCTTTCATCTACGAATTACTTTTTTTTAATTTTATTAATGATTTGACAAACAACTATTTAAAAAATTGAATATTCAATAATGTATTTGTGTTAACAAATTTTAACAGCTAAATGAATACAACTTTTTTTTTTAAAAATCAAGTGCTATTTAATTTTTTTTTACAAAAAATTGTTCACATATTTGCACTCCAACTCGGAAACAAAGGTTAAAGATTTTTTAGCTACGTTTTCACCCCCTAGAATTCAGAATTACAAACTATAAAAAAATTATTAACATTATGAATAAAGCGACCGCTGTATGGAATAATTGCCTCTCATTTATTAAAGACAATATTCAAGATCAAGCTTACAAAACTTGGTTTGAACCTATTGTAGCAATTAACCTTACCGAGGACAATGCTTTACACATTCAAGTGCCTAGTAAATTTTTTTACGAATGGTTGGAAGAACATTATGTGACCATTTTAAAAACAGCATTAACTAAAGAACTTGGAAACCAGGCAAAGTTAGTGTACAAAATTAGAATGGAAAACACTTATGGCAATAAACTTCCATTTACCGAGCAAATTCCTAGTACACATCGCTCTTCAGTTAAGACACAAGAAATAGATGTGCCTATTAGCAATAAAAATCCTGAATTAAAAAATCCTTTTATCATTCCTGGAATTAGAAATGTAAAAATTGAGTCGCAATTAAATGCTAATTACAGTTTTGATAATTTTTTAGAAGGAGACTCTAACCGATTAGCAAGAAGTGCAGGCATGGCCGTTGCTAACAAACCAGGTGGAACATCATTTAATCCTTTATTGATTTTTGGCGGTGTAGGTCTTGGAAAAACCCATTTAGCGCATGCTATTGGTGTTGAAATTAAAGATAAATATCCTGAAAAAACAGTGTTATATATTTCTGCCGAAATATTTACACAACAATATATTGAAGCTGTTAAAAAGAATACTCGAAATGATTTTATTCATTTCTATCATTTGATAGATGTATTAATTATTGACGATGTACAATTTTTATCAGGTAAAGCAGGTACGCAAGACGTGTTTTTCCACATATTCAACCATTTACACCAAAATGGCAAACAAGTAATTCTTACCTCTGATAAAGCGCCAGTTGATATGCAAGACATTGAACAACGTTTATTGTCTCGATTTAAATGGGGATTATCTGCAGAATTACACCAGCCAGATTATGAAACACGTATTTCTATCTTAAAAAATATTTTATATAGAGATGGTGTCGAAATGCCTGATGAAATTGTAGAATATGTTGCTAAACACATTAAAACAAACGTTAGAGAATTAGAAGGTGCTATAATATCACTTATTGCACAATCTTCATTCAATAAACGTGAAGTTACTTTAGAATTAGCAAAACAAGTTGTAGAGAAATTTGTTAAGAATATCAAACGTGAAATTTCTATTGATTACATTCAAAAAGTTGTTTCCGATTATTTCCAAATAGACACAGAAACGTTAAAATCAAAAACGAGAAAACGTCATATTGTTCAAGCTAGACAATTAGCCATGTTTTTTGCAAAAAAATTCACAAAATCTTCATTAGCTAATATCGGCAACGTAATTGGAGATAGAGATCATGCTACTGTACTTCACGCTTGTAAAACAGTAGACAACCTTGTCGCTACTGACAAACAATTTAGAAAATTCGTAGAAGACATTAACAAGAAGTTAAGCGCTTAAACGTATGCCAAAAAAGGTTTTAATGGTTTGTTTAGGTAATATTTGCCGATCTCCTTTAGCCGAAGGCATTTTACAGTCTAAAATTTCTAAGGATTTATGTATCGTAGATAGTGCTGGTACAGCAAATTACCACGTTGGTGAAGCTCCAGACTACCGTTCTATAGCTGCAGCAAAAAACATGGTGTCTTTATCCACAACCAAAAATGTCGTCAATTACACCCTAATGACTTCGAAATTTTTGATTACATCTATGTAATGGACAAAAGCAATTATGCTAACGTATTAAAGTTAGCTCCAAATGAAGTTGCTAAACAAAAAGTACATTTAATTTTAAACGAACTTTATCCGAATCAAAATTTAGAAGTTCCCGATCCTTACTATGGAGATATAAAAGGTTTTGAAAACGTGTATCAATTACTTGATGAGGCTTGCACAAAAGTTGCAGAAAAACTGAAATGAATTAAAAATTCATCACTTTTTTACTAATTTTACACCCTAAAACAACAAAATTATGTCTGCCACATCTTATGGAAAATTATACCTAATTCCTTGTACCTTATCTAACCCAGGCGAACTTACAGTAGACCCAAACGATGTACTGCCACAAACAATAGCAAGATGTATTGCCTTACTGGACGACTTTATTGTTGAAAATGAAAAAACCGCACGTCGTTTCATCAAATCTATTTTACCTGAAAAATCACAACCTTCTCTAAGATTATCGGTATTAAACAAACATACTGATATACAAGACCATAAAACAATGATTGCCCCTTTATTAGAAGGTAAACACGTAGGTATTATTAGTGAGGCAGGTTGCCCTGGAATTGCAGACCCTGGAGCTGTCATTGTAAAATTGGCTCACGAAAAAGGCATACAAGTTGTGCCGCTAGTAGGGCCAAGCTCTATTCTTCTCGCACTTATGGGTAGTGGATTAAACGGACAAAGTTTTGCTTTTAATGGATATTTACCTATTGACAAAAATGAAAAGAAAGTAGTTTTACGAAATTTAGAAAAACGGTCTTTTGAAAAAAATCAAGCACAACTTTTCATGGAAACGCCTTATAGAAACACTAAATTTTTAGAAGATTTACTACAAGTGCTACATCCGCAAACATATTTATGCATTGCTTGCGATATTACACTTCCTACAGAATTTATTAAAACAAAAACCATTCAAGAATGGAAAAAAAATAAGGTCGATTTACAAAACCGACCTTGTATTTTTATTGTACAAAAAAATTAAATTTTTGCAAATCTATTAGGCTCTATAACTGTGGTATCAAACCCTTTAAAACGCCTTAAATACGTTTTAATTGATGTTCCAAAACCATCCCTAAAACCATTTTTTCCGTTACTTCGTAAAAAAGTTTTAACAGAACCCGCACCACCTAAATGGGCTGCAGCTAATAATCCTGACTCAGTGATTTCAACACCTTTAATGGTTTTACCCGCATACTTTTTGATTTCTTTTCTTAATTCCCATTTATTAATACTCAACAAAGCATCAAATGCTCTTTCTTGTATTTCTGGGTTATTTAAAAAATGTTTGAAATCATGAACTCCTACGTTACGAAGGGTTTTTCTACCAAACTGGTATTTACCCATGTAACCATACGCATTAACTAAACCATACAATCCTGCAGATTCTTTTGCAGCTAATGCCTGTTTGAACCCTGTAAATGTTTTTCCCACATAAGGTGCTACCACATTCATTTTTAAGGATTCTTCTTTTGAAGGTACGTGATACTTAAAAATTTCATTTTCAGAAATATGAAAATTTTTAATTGTTGCTGAATCAAAAGCTCTAAAACTAGAACTTATAATTACTAATAACGCAATTGTAACTCCAAAAACAATAATGTCTTTTCTCATTTAATTGATTTTCTCAAATGGGCTTTCTAAAATAAGAATGCGTAAAAAATTGTTCTTTTAAAACGTGTAAAAAAGCAATTTTCCATTTGAATTAACGAGGCAAATATACATATTTTTTTTTAATAATATTGAAAATCAACACTTTAACATATTCTTAATGTCATTTATAACTTCCAAAACCATTGTAAAAAAAGAAGTTAAATTAAATTTAACATAAAAAAAACACCTCAATTTATGAAGTGTTTTTAATCTATATTAACATAATATTATCTTTTATATCCTTGTTTAGATACCCAATCTGCATATTTTTTAGCAATCACCAAATGCTCGTCATAGGTAGTAGCAAATTCATGATAACCAAATTTTTGTACACTAGCACAGAAATACATATAGTTGTGTTTTTCTGCATTAAGTACCGCATCTAGTGCGCTTACATCTGGCATAAATATAGGACCTGGAGGCAAACCCGTAACACGATAGGTATTGTACGGTGAAACAACTCTTGTATCAGCATTAACTACGCGTTTTATAACTAAACTCCAGTCGTTTTGTACTAATTTTTGTGCATATATTACAGTTGGATCAGCTTGTAAGGGCATATTTTGATTTAATCTATTCAAATAAACACCAGCAACTCTAGGTCGCTCATCTGCTTTAGCTGTTTCTTTATGAACAATAGATGCCAAAATATACACCTGAGCAGGTGTCAAATTTAATGCTTTTGCTTTCTCTAACCTTGAATCATTCCAAAATCGATGAAATTCTTTTGAAAATTTTTCAGCCAATTCTTCTGCTGTTACATCCCAATAAAACTCGTAGGTATTTGGAATAAAAAATGTCAATACCGTCTCTTTTGTCAAGCCATGATCTGCTAAAAACTTTTCATTCTCAAATACAGCTTTTAATTGTTCTTCACTTGGCTCAACTTGTGAAGCTATTCTTTTATACAAATCTTTTATGCGTTCTTGATTATTGAACGCTAATTTAACCGGAACAGGTAATCGCAAAGTCCTTACAATACTAAAACTACTCATCCCTTTTTTTAATAAAAACTTACCTGCTTTCACATTTGTACTGTAGCCTCTCTTTGCAGCCACCCAATCAATTTTTTGTTGATTATCTACATAAGGTGCAAGGATTTTTTTTACAGCTTCATAATCTGAATTTGTAGGAACATAAACAAATACCTCATCTTGTTCAAATTTTGTATTCGACGTAAAGGCCTTATTTACTACATAACTACCAGCAATAATAACAACAACCGTAAAGGCAATAAAAATTTTTGTAAGTAACTTTTTCTTTTCCAAAATGTTATAAATTAGGATTAATATATTGGAACATAATTTCATCTTCAAATTGATGCTGTACTTTGTTCCATTGTTTTTTGATACCTATTTTTTCGAAGCCAAATTTAGTAAAAAGGTTTAAACTAGCTTCGTTCTTTGAGCCAATATTAACATAAATTTGATGTAAATGAAATTGAGAAAAGGCATACTTACAAATCAAATGCAATGCTTCTGTCCCTATTCCTTTTTCTCTAAATGTCTCTTGAATAATTATACCTAAGCCTGCACGACAATTTTTTGGATCAAAATCAAACAAATCGATTAACCCAATTAATTGCTGCGTGCTTTGATATACAATAGCTAATCGAAGTTGTTTAGCTTCATAAATGTCTTGATGGGCATTTTCTAAATAGCTTTTCAATACCCATTTACTGTATGGGGTTTGCGTATGACTCAATTCCCACAAAGACATATCGTTTTCTATTTGATATAAAAAATCAATATCTTCTGGCTCAAGTGCTCTTAGTAAAATTGTTTTACCAGTTAAATTCATACCTTACATTTTTTTTAAGCTTTCTGCTATTTTTAGTGCACATTTTTCTCCATCTATGGCTGCGGAAATAATTCCTCCTGCGTAACCTGCCCCTTCCCCACACGGGTACAATCCTTTAATTTGAACATGTTCCAATGTATCTGATGCTCTCGGAATTCTAACAGGTGAAGAAGTTCTGCTTTCTGGTGCATGCAGTATAGCTTCATTTGTAAAATAGCCTCGCATTGATTTTCCAAATTGAATAAAGCCCTCACGTAGCGTTTGCGTTAAAAACGACGGAAATACCTGGCCTAATTCAACACTTGTTGTACCTGGCACATAAGAGGTTTTTGGTATTTCGGTGGATTGTTTTTTTTGTGAAAAATCAACCATTTTCTGAGCAGGAACACGTTGCGTTTTTCCTGCTAGCTGCCAAGCTCTTTGTTCTATATCTTTTTGAAAAGCCAGCCCTGCTAAAGGACCATATTTCGCAAAAGGTTTAAAATCCTCTACTCTTAATTCAACTACGATTCCAGAATTAGCTGTAGCCTGATCTCTTTTTGAAGGTGACCAACCATTTGTTACTACTTCTCCAGGAGAAGTTGCACATGGAGCAACCACACCACCAGGACACATACAAAATGAATACATGCCTCGTCCGTTTACTTGTTTTACAATACTGTAGGGTGCTGGAGGCAAATATTGCCCTCTATAATCACAGGAATATTGTACACTATCAATTAAACTTTGAGGGTGTTCTGCTCTAACTCCTAATGCAAATGGTTTTGCTTCTATATAAATTTCTTTATGGTGTAATAATTGAAAAATATCTCTTGCCGAATGACCTGTAGCTAATATAATTTTATTGGCTACAATTTTATCTCCTTTTTGCGTAAGCACACCTTCTACTTCATTATTTTTTAGTAAAATATCAACCACTTTTGTTTCAAAAAACACTTGTCCACCGCACTCAATAATTTTTTCTCTTATATCTTGAATAATTTGAGGCAGCTTATTTGTTCCAATGTGCGGATGCGCTTCAACTAAAATTTCATCTGAAGCACCAAACCCAACCAATAATCTTAAAATTCGATCTACATCCCCTCTTTTTTTAGAACGCGTATACAATTTACCATCTGAATAAGTTCCTGCTCCTCCTTCACCAAAGCAGTAATTAGAATCTTCATTTACAATATGATCAACATTTATGGCTTTTAAATCTCTTCGTCGACCTCTTACATCTTTACCTCTTTCTAAGACAATTGGCTTTAAGCCTAATTCTATTAATTGTAATGCTGCAAAAAGTCCAGCAGGTCCTGCGCCAACAACAATTACCTCTTGTGAATGAGTGACATTAGGATACTCAGGTAAAACATTTTTTTGAGAGGTATACACTTCATCTGAAAAATAAACGAGTGCTTTCAAATTAAACTTAACTGCTTTTTGACGCGCATCAATAGAACGTTTTTCAATAACAATTTTTTGAATATCCGAACCCGTTACCTGCATTAACTTAGCCACATGTAAATGCAACAATGTTTCGTTATGAGCTATTTCAGGAGTTACTTGTAGTTGAATATCGCGAGGCATAAAAGATTTTTTACTATGCAAAAGTACTAATTTGTTCGCTCAAGTTATACAGAAAAAGCTAACTTTGTAGTAATATATTTTAAAAATATGTCGAAAAAAATTAAACTGATTTGGGATTTTAGAGGACCAAGTGCACTTCAGACGGCGCAACATCATGCTATCCATTTAAATGAATATCTAATTATAGAGAACTATTCACTCAAATTGACGGGGTTTGAAACTATAGATGAATTTTATAGTACTGCATATATAATTGTAGAAGAAAACGACATGCTTAAATTTAGAGATGCTTTAAAACCTCATAGAGGTGAGTGGTATGAATAAAAAAATCCTGCCGAAACAGGATTTTTTAAACTTTAAAAACTAAAATTAATTTAGGGGAATAAATTTCAGCTTTAAATAAACATTTAAGTAACAATTATTTCTACTTAACAATTTTTACACATGCAAATGTATATAATTATTTTTTTAAATTAAAGATTTTTTTTATAAAAATTAAAAAAAATGATAATTTCCTATATAATAAAGAAATAAAATAAATAGTTACTAAAAATTTCTCTTTTATTAATTTGCTACTTCACTTATAAATTTTATGCGCATTATTCGCAATTCTTCGGTGTCATAATCCCCATCAAATTCTTTCAAGGCGTCTTCTATTTTGTCTGTTTCAGACTCCATAAAATAATCATGAATTTCTTCTTGTTGATCTTCATCAAGAATTTCATCAACCCAATATTTGATGTTAATTTTAGTTCCTGAATACACTATTTGCTCCATTTCTTTTAGCAAATCATCCATACTTAATCCTTTTGCAGAAGCAATATCGTCTAATGCAAGTTTTCTATCTACATTTTGAATGATGTATAATTTCAATCCAGAATTAGCCCCTGTAGATTTTACCACTAAATCATCGGGTCTTATAATATCATTATCCTCTACATATCTTTCTATTAATTCTACAAACGGTTTTCCATATTTTTTTGCTTTTCCTTCTCCTACACCATGCACATTGCTTAATTCATCTATTGTAATAGGATATTTTAAAGACATATCTTCTAAAGAAGGATCTTGAAACACAACAAACGGAGGTACGCCATGTTTTTTTGCTTCTGTTTTACGAAGATCTTTTAGCATAGCCATTAAGGCCTCATCTGCAGTTCCAGTTGCTTTAGAAGCTAGCACTATGGCTTCATCTTCCTCTTCACTATATTCATGATCTTCTGTCATTAAGAAAGAATGTGGTGTTTTTAAAAATGCTTCACCAACTTTAGTGATTTTTATAACACCATAGCTTTCTATATCTTTTGTAATTAAACCGGCCACTAATATTTGACGTATTAATGCCATCCAATATTTTTCATCTTTATCAGCTCCTGAACCAAAACAAGACAATGTATCTATTTTTTGAGCCTTAATAATTGCATTAATTTTTCCAACAAGAGCCATAATAACTTCTTTTGGCTTAAATAATTGCTTTGTATCACGAATGACCTCTAAGAGTGTTACCACCTCATCTTTGGCTTCAACTTTCTTTTTAGGATTTCTAACATTATCATCCATATCGGCTCCATCACCAGTTACGTCATTAAACTCTTCACCAAAATAATGCAACAAATACTTTCTTCTTGACATTGAAGTTTCTGCATAGGCGACAACTTCTTGCAACAGAGCATAGCCAATTTCTTGTTCAGCTATAGGTTTGCCAGCCATAAATTTTTCTAACTTTTCAATATCCTTATAAGAATAATAGGCTAAACAATGTCCTTCGCCACCATCACGACCTGCTCTTCCTGTTTCTTGGTAATAGCTTTCTAAAGACTTAGGAATATCATGATGAATTACAAAACGAACATCTGGTTTATCAATACCCATCCCAAAAGCGATGGTGGCCACCACAACATCCACATCTTCCATCAAAAACATATCTTGGTGTTTAGCTCTTGTTTTAGCATCTAATCCGGCATGATAGGGTACCGCTGAAATCCCATTTACTTGTAAAACTTGTGCTATTTCCTCAACTTTTTTTCTACTTAAGCAATAAATAACCCCTGATTTTCCTTTATGTTGTTTGATAAAGCGAATGATGTCTCCTTCAATATTTTTAGTTTTTGGTCGTACTTCATAGTATAAATTAGGACGATTAAAAGATGCCTTGAAGGTATTTGCATTAGGCATATCTAGATTTTTCAGGATATCCTCTTGAACTTTTGGTGTCGCCGTAGCGGTTAATCCAATAATAGGAATATCTCCTAATTGACGAATAATATTTCTTAAATTCCTATATTCTGGTCTAAAATCGTGCCCCCATTCTGATATACAATGTGCTTCGTCAATAGCAACAAAAGACAATTTTACATCACTTAAAAATTGAATATAATCTTCTTTTGTTAATGATTCTGGTGCTACATATAACATTTTTGTTTTACCTGAAAGTATATCTGCTTTTACCTGATTTACTTCCGTTTTGGTAAGTGAAGAATTTAAAACATGTGCTACACCAATCTCTGAACCTAGACTTCTAATGGCATCAACTTGGTTTTTCATTAAGGCAATTAACGGAGAAACAACAATAGCAGTTCCTTCTAAAACTAAAGCAGGTAATTGGTAACACAATGATTTTCCTCCCCCTGTTGGCATAATCACAAATGTGTTATTTCCTGATATGATACTGTTTACGACTTGTTCTTGTAACCCTTTAAATTGGGTAAATCCGAAGTATTTTTTTAATTCTTTGTATAAATCAATCTCGTGTGCTCTCATGTAAAAAAATGCTTGATTTTATTAACAAATTAAATTAGATATTAATTAGTTGATTTTGCCTAAATTTGCAAACATAAAGATACAATTATTTTTGAAAATAAAAATTTAATTTATTGAATTTTGAATACACTCGAAAACATCCTATTAAATGCAAAGAAATCGATACTGTCACAAAGTGAAAGTATTGCTAAATTAAACGACTATTTGACACCTGATTTTGCAAAAAGTGTTGAACTTATCTACCAGTCCAAAGGAAGATTAATCATAACTGGCATTGGTAAAAGCGCTATTATTGCTCAAAAAATAGTAGCCACTTTAAATTCAACTGGAACCCCTTCGCTTTTTTTACATGCTGCAGAAGCCATCCATGGCGATTTAGGAATGATTCAAAAGGAAGATGTTGTATTGTGTATTTCAAAAAGTGGGAACAGTCCTGAAATAAAAGTTTTGGCTCCAATAATTAGAAATTTTGGCAACCCATTAATTGGAATGACAGCTAATGAAACCTCATTTTTGGCCACAAATTCAGATTATGTATTACATGCTTATATAGATGACGAAGCTTGCCCAAATGGTTTGGCGCCGACCAATAGCACTACGGCACAATTAGTTTTAGGTGATGCAATTGCAATATGTTTGATGAAATTAAGAAACTTTACACCCGATGATTTTGCCAAATACCATCCTGGTGGTGCATTAGGTAAAAAACTATTATTGCGTGTAAAAGATATGTTAGACACCACACACGCCCCGCAAGTAAATCCTGATGCTTCAATCAAAAAAGTAATCATGGAAATTTCCGAAAAGCGATTAGGCGTAACAGCTGTAGTAGCTCATAATAAAGTAATAGGAATTATTACTGATGGTGACATTCGTAGAATGCTTAATGACCGAGATCAATTTACGGATTTAGTGGCACAAGACATTATGACTAAAAATCCAAAACATATTTCTTCTCAGCTTCATGTTTCTGAAGCATTAGATATTTTGGAAAACAATAAAATTACGCAATTAGTGGTTATTGATAATGAAGAATATAAAGGTATTTTACATTTACATGATATATTAAAAGAAGGAATTGTATAATGGCAAGACAGAAAAAAAATCTTAATGAAATGTCTTTCTTAGATCATTTAGAAGAACTAAGATGGTTATTAGTTAGGTGTTCAGCAGGCATATTAATAGGCGGTGTAGTGGCCTATTATTTTAGTGACTTCATCATTGATACTATCATTTTAGGTCCAAAGAAAGGCGATTTTATTACCTATCAATTCTTTTGCGATTTAGCAAACACCTATAATTTAGATAAAAGTTTTTGCAATACTGAAATGCCATTTACACTAAGAAATGGAGATATGGAAGGGCAATTTTCATTATTAGTTTGGACCTGTATTACGGCAGGTTTAATCATCAGCTTTCCCTACATACTGTTACAATTTTGGAATTTTATTAGCCCCGCATTATATAAAAAAGAGAAAAAGAACGCGATAAAATTTATTGTAATTTCTTCTTTGTTATTTTTTCTAGGTGTAGGTTTTGGTTATTTTATCATTACGCCACTTTCTGTAAATTTCTTAGCTAATTTTACCATTTCTAAAGAAATTGAAAACATTATAGACATGAATTCCTATATAGGATTAGTTAAAACCACTTCATTAGCCACTGGTCTTATTTTTGAATTACCTGTAATCATGTATTTCTTGTCTCAAATAGGAATTGTAACACCTAGCTTTCTTCGAGAATATAGAAAATGGGCCTATGTAATCATCTTGATTTTAGCAGCCATTGTAACACCTCCAGATGTTATTAGTCAAATTATTGTTACTATTCCATTAGTCATTCTGTATGAAATTAGTATTTTCATCAGTGCTGCTATTTATAAAAAAAATAATCCTATAACCCCATGAGTA
Organism: Flavobacterium sp. 20NA77.7; assembly: GCF_031326205.1. Classification (NCBI taxonomy): domain Bacteria; kingdom Pseudomonadati; phylum Bacteroidota; class Flavobacteriia; order Flavobacteriales; family Flavobacteriaceae; genus Flavobacterium; species Flavobacterium nakdongense. Next base: position 1,711,164 of record NZ_CP133721.1, read on the forward strand.
ATTTAGTAAAAGAATTTAACGACTACCGTTCTAAAATGAACGAAAAGTTACTAGCAGATGACAATAAAGTTATCAAACGAATTTTCAATTTAGACACTAACACCTATATGGAAGGTGCGTTAGATGTAAAGACAAAAGAATTACTTGGCTTAGTAGCTTCAGCTGTTTTGAGATGTGATGATTGCATAAAATACCATTTGGAAACAGCCCATAAACAAGGCGTTACAAAAGCTGAAATGATGGAAACGATGAGTATTGCTACACTAGTAGGAGGTACAATTGTAATACCACACTTAAGAAGAGCCTACGAATTTTGGGAAGCGTTAGAGGAACAAACTAAATAATTGTTAAAAGACAAATTGTTAAATTGTTTATTCGTTTATTTGTAAATCGATTAAACAATTCAACTTCTAAACATTTAAACCTTAGAATGAAATTAAGAGCAGAAAATTTAATCAAAACCTATAAAAGCAGAAATGTAGTAAAGGGCATTTCGGTTGAAGTAAATCAAGGTGAAATTGTGGGACTTCTAGGGCCAAATGGTGCAGGAAAAACAACTTCTTTTTACATGATTGTAGGGCTTGTAAAGCCAAATAGTGGAAATATTTATTTAGACGACATGGATATTACTGATTTTCCTATGTACAAAAGAGCGCAGCACGGCATCGGTTACCTTGCACAAGAAGCTTCTGTATTCAGAAAATTAAGTATTGAAGATAATATCTTATCTGTGCTTCAGTTAACAAATCTTTCTAAACAAGAACAAGAAGCTAAAATGGAAAGTTTAATTGAAGAATTTTCATTGGGGCATATTCGCACAAATAGAGGTGATTTATTATCTGGTGGAGAACGAAGAAGAACAGAAATTGCAAGATGTTTAGCTACTGATCCAAAATTTATTCTGTTGGACGAACCTTTTGCGGGTGTGGACCCTGTTGCAGTAGAAGATATTCAACGTATCGTGGCACAATTAAAAAACAAGAATATTGGTATTTTAATTACTGACCATAACGTACAAGAAACACTGGCCATCACGGATAAAACCTATTTAATGTTTGAAGGAGGAATTCTAAAAGCAGGAATCCCTGAAGAGTTAGCGGAAGACGAAATGGTGCGAAAAGTATATTTAGGTCAAAATTTTGAGCTTCGCAGAACAAAAATTGATTTTAATACACCAAAAGCAGAATAATATGAAATCGCCATTAACAACAAGTTTGTGTAAGCAAACACCAATAAATAAAGGCGATACCATATATGAAAACTAACAAATTAACATTTACATATATGAAAAACCCAACGGAAGAACAATTAGAAAAATGGCATAATGATCCAAACAATTGGAAATTAGGCTTATTTTATTTCAACCCAGAAGACGAACGAGTATTTCCTCCAAAAAGAGTAAAATGGGCAGGTTGGACGGTTAATTTTGCTAACACAAAATCTGTACTTGCTTTTATAGGAATTGTAGTGATTACACTAGCAATTATTTATTACAAATAAATCAATCAATCATTTTAAGCATATCTTTTTCAAGTCGGCTTGTGTGCCATTAAACACATTCAAATCAACCAATTCTGGAATACCGTGCAGTGAGGCTTTTTCAGTAAACTGCCACATTAAATAATCGGGATGAATTTTTTCTTTCCAATGATTATAATTAGCAATCCAAAATTTATATGTGGGAAAATCTTCCTTTAAAAAATCTTCATAATATTTTTCACCAGTATAAATAATGGGTTTTACACCATACTTTTTTTCAACCCGTGTGAGCCAATTCTGCAAACCTACTTTTAGTTGTTCCATCGATTGGCCTTTAGGCATCTTTTCTATATCTACTATTGGGGGTAAGTTTCCTTTTCGCAACTTCACATGCTTACAAAAATTGACAGCCTGATCAGTAGAGTTTTCATCAGGGCGGTAATAATGGTATGCCCCTTGCACATAAGGTGTTTGGGGTAATTGCTCCCAATTTGATTTAAATTGAGAATCACATTTCGTACGTCCTGCTGTAGCTCGAACAATAACAAAGTGTAATTCGAATTGTTCTTCTTTAGCCTCCACATTTGCCCAATCAATCTCACCTTGATATTGAGAAACATCAATTCCTAGTAAACATGTTGGATGTTTTTCTATTATATTTTGAATGCGCTTATCTTCTAATCTTCTTTGCTCTTCAGACAAATTTTTTGTCATCGAATGAAAACCAAAATAATAGGCTATCCATTCTCTTTTTTGATAACCAAAAACGAGGGCGATCAAAAAGAGCCCTAAAACAGTAATCCTTTTTAGTGTTTTGCCAGAAAAAACAAAGGTCTTATTTTTCCTTTTTTTAATATATCTCCTTTGAATTCGTTTTGCCATTTACAAGTGGGAAGTACTTGGCTTAAACAGTAATGAAGTAAGTACATACGCTACAATAATAAGTGGGATAGCCGCAAATTCAAGTGCTACCAGTAGCGCTAATGATACAAGTAAAAAACTATATTGCAATTTATTTGGTCCCCAAGCAAACGATTTTAATTTTAAAGAAAACAACGGTATTTCGGCATTCAACAAAAAAGTGCTTATGAATGCAATACCTACTAAAACGTACGGATTTGACAGGTAATCAAAAACAAAACTTTCACCCCCGGTTTGTTCTAATATTATGGGTAACGAACAAATCATCAAAGCATTAGCAGGAGTAGGTAATCCAATAAATGAATCGGTTTGACGCGTATCAATATTAAAATTCGCTAATCGATAACATGAACCTAAGGTAATTAAAAAACCAATATAAGGCACTACTCCCATGTAATACGTTTCTTCTGTAAGTGAATATTGCGATTGATTTTCTTGAATATCAGCTAACATTTTGTACACAATTAAGCCAGGAACTACGCCACTTGTTACCATATCTGCCAACGAATCTAACTGTAAGCCTAATTCACTTTTAACATCTAAAATTCGGGCTAAAAATCCGTCCCAATAATCAAAAAAGATACCTAAACAAACTAAAGAAAAAGCTTCGGCATAATTTCCATTAAAGGCATGAATTAAGGCGCATAGCCCTGCAAAAAGATTTAATAAAGTTAGTGAATTTGGAATGTGTTTCTTAAAATTCATACTGAAAATTACTTGATTATTGTTGAACAAAAATAAGCAATAATTCTAAAGAAATTACGTTTTGTTAAAGAATTTAGAACACTAAACTAATCTAAAATTAAATTTATAATTTTATACACTTTAGATATATACGTTGCGAATTCTTAGTTTAGCAAAAAATTATGTACGTTTGTGCAACAAAGAACAATAGCTTTGAAAAAGAAACTAATCTTTATTTTACTACTCAGCAACCTATTTTGTTTAGGACAAACCATTAGAAAATATTCTAATGAATTTCTAAACATTGGTGTTGATGCTGCAGCTTTAGGTATGAGCAATGCGGTAACGGCTCAAACTGCAGATGTTAATTCAAGTTATTGGAATCCTGCGGGCTTATTACACATGGAAGACCAACAGTTAAGCGTGATGCATGCCAGTTATTTTGCAAACATAGCCCAATATGACTACGCTGCTTTTGGGATGCCTATAGATAACCGAAGTGCGTGGGGTGTATCTGTTATTCGTTTTGGAGTAGATGATATTTTAAATACCACACAACTTATAGATACACAAGGAAACATTGATTATAACCGAATTTCTCTTTTTTCAACAGCAGATTATGCTTTTACCTTTTCCTACGCTCGAGCTTTGCCTGTTGACGGATTTAATTATGGCGTCAATGCAAAAATCATTAGACGTGTAATAGGTAATTTTGCATCCTCTTGGGGTGTAGGATTTGATATAGGTGCACAATTTGAAAGTAGTAATGATTGGAAATTTGGTTTACTATTACGTGACGTAACCACAACTTACAATACCTGGACTATTAATGAAGAAGAGTATGAAAAAATCAAAAATGCTGTTCCTGGCGAAAATCAAGAATTACCGGAAACTACCGAAATTACTGCTCCAAAAGCGCAATTTGGAATTTCTAAAAAATACATATTTCACTATGATTACTCCTTAGTTGCCGCTACAAATTTGAATATGCAATTTACACAAACAAACGACTTAATTTCCACTAAAATGGTTAGTATTGACCCAGCTATTGGATTCGAATTTGGTTATACCGATTTAGCTTTTTTACGTGCAGGAGTGGGCAATTTTCAACAAATTACACAAATAGACAATACTTCTAAACTTAGTTTTCAACCCAATATTGGCATTGGTTTTAAATACAAAGGCATACAAATAGATTATGCATTAACTGATTTAGGCAATCAAAGTGCAGCCTTATATTCTAATGTCTTTTCCTTAAAAATTGATTTTGGCGCTTTTAGAAGATAATAGTAGAATTTTTCATACCCAAATGACTAACTCATGATTAAAAAAATACTTTTCTTTTTTATTATTATACTCAACTTAGGACAAGCCCAACGATTATCAAATGAAGCAAAGGTAAGTATTATAACTTGTGGCACAGCACCTGTTTCGTATGCAATGTATGGACACACAGGCATTCGTATTCAAGACCTAACCCAACAAATAGATGTAGTATATAATTATGGTGCTTTTGATTTTACTACTCCTCATTTTACGTTAAAATTTATAAAAGGTAATTTACAGTATTTTGTAACGCGTGAAAATTACTTTGACTTTGAATATAATTATCAAATCGACAACCGTTCGATTTATGAACAAGAACTAGTATTGACTACTAATCAAAAACAACAACTTTTTGATGAATTAAATCAAAGCCTCACTTCTGAAGAACGTTTTTATACCTACAAATTTATTGATCAAAACTGCACCACAATGGTTGTAGATAAAATTAATAAAATTATAGGTTCAGAACAATTAAAAACTTCTCAAACAACTTTAAATTATAGGGAAATTCTATACCCTTACATGTCCGATTTTTATCAAAAATTAGGCATTCAGCTCATTTTTGGCACAAAAGTAGATGCTTCGGCTACACGTTTATTTTTACCTTTTGAATTAAAAAAAGTATTGGAAAATAATCGAAAATTAAGTTTGCCAACTCGTATAATTTTTGAAGCGAAACCTAGCCCTTCAAGCTTTTCGTTTTTTAATTCAATTTATTCTTTACTTGTCCTCATTCTTGTTGTAATAGTACTAAATAAACAATGGATACAGATTTCTTACTTTACACTGGCTGGACTATTAGGTGTTTTCTTTTGTGTGGTAGGGTTATTTTCATTGCACGAAGAAGTATTATGGAATTACAACATTCTATTATTTAACCCTTTACTGCTATTATACGCTTGGTATTTGAAACAAAAAAAAGAAGAAAAAATACATTTTATTGGAAAAATATATCTTTTCTTCTTACTTCTATATTGCATTTTGTTAGTCCCAAAAATTCAATTTGAAATTATTTGGCCTATTCTTGTATTACATGCTTGGTGGACAATAACTCCTTTTGTTAAAACTAAAAATTAATACCAATCTGAGTGGTATCTTCCTTCTCCTAAGTAAAAAATTAAACCAACCGTAAAATTATAATAATGCCCTATAGCTGGTGTTTTGTATGGTGCTTGAATCAATGAACCGTCAAAACGATAATGTTGTTTAACATTTGAAAAAAATGTAAAATCAGAATATAGCGCCACTTTATCTGACAACCTATATTGAGGAGTTATTCCTATAGAAATTGGCCCTACACGTTCCGCTTTTGGTGCTGAAAAAGGTTTTAAGGTTGCAAAACCAACTCCGGCATGCGCTAATACACCAAAATTATCTCTCGTTCTGTAAGTTAAATCAAATAATTTACCCACATTCATAACTCCCTCAACGCTATAACGTTGTAAATCTGTTCCTATTTTACCTCCTGGATCATTTTCAAATTTGTCGCTTGCGAACGAGACTTTTATACCATAATATTCATTTATCATATAACGCATTCCAATATCAAAATGTTTAAGGCCGGAAAAATTAGAATTATATCTAGTTAAATAAGGTTGCATAGCACCGCTATATCCTACTCCTCCTTCTATAGACAATTTATTTAATGTGGTTTGTGCGTTTGCTGAAGTAAGCATTAAAAAAAATAACACACAAATTTGGGGGATTTTTTTCATTGTAGTTTGTATCAATTAATTAAATTTTTCAGTCAACAAATATATTGATTATGACTATATTTTACAATTATTTTTTAATCTTGATTTTTTTAATCTTGTGGTGTTTGAATAAACTCAGGAACCAACTCTAAAATAGTATGTATTAACTCTTGTTTTGAATTAAAAGATGTGGTACTTAAATTATATAAAAAACGTTCAACTTTTTCATAGCAATACATAGGATCTTGCGCTATAAGTATTTTTGGATTATATGTTGGTAATGTTCTTGATGCTTCACTTAAAACTTCTTCATATAATTTTTCACCTGGTCTCAGTCCTGTATATACTATATCTATGTCTGTATAAGGTTCTTTACCACTTAATCTAATCATCTTTTCAGCAAGTTCTTTAATCTTTATTGGTTTGCCCATATCAAAAATATAGATTTCACCTCCCATTCCCATTGTTCCAGCCTCTAGAACTAATTTACAAGCTTCAGGAATAGTCATAAAAAAGCGATTAATTTCGGGGTGAGTTACTGTTACAGGCCCGCCTTCTCTAATTTGATTTTCAAATAAATTAACTACTGAACCATTAGAACCTAAAACATTTCCGAATCTTGTAGTAATAATTTGTGTTCTATTATGCGAATCTTGCGTACTAAATCGAGATTGCACCATAATTTCAGCAATACGTTTTGACGCACCCATAATATTAGTTGGATTAACCGCTTTATCTGTTGAAACATACACAAAGCGTTGCACTCCATACTGAATAGCTAAGTCTAATACGTTTTTAGTTCCAAAAACATTAACCTTTATTGCTTGCATGAAATTGGTTTCTAATACTGGTACGTGTTTATAAGCAGCTGCATGGAAAACTACTTCTGGTTGATGTTTGTCAAAAACTGCTTGTAACTCTTCTTTATTTGTAATATCAATTAATTTATAAACGCAGGGACAAATTGAATTCAGCTTATTTATTGCAATCTGAACATTGTTTAAAGGCGTCTCGGCTTGATCTAAAATTAGGATTTTTTTAGGATTAAAAAGTGTCAATTGTTTTACTATCTCGCTACCAATAGAACCAGCACCTCCCGTAACCATAATTGTTTTTTCTTTAAAATAATCTATAATATTTGCATTGTCAATATTTATAGTTTCTCTAAACATTAATTCATCAATGGTATATTTTTTTAATGATTTTTTACTATTTAAATTCTCATTAAAGTCACTTACTAATTTAGGATTATATACATTAATTTTATATCTTAAACAATCCTCTAACAATTCTAACTCTTCTTTTTCTTCTAAGTAATTTTTAATTAAAACTACATGTTTTATTCTGTAATATCGTAAAATTGAAATTATAGAATTTGATTTTGCTAATACTGGAATACCTAAAATTTTTTTCCCGTTTAAATATTTATTTTTATCAATAAAAAAACGCAATTTATATACAGAATTATCTTCTAAAAAGGCTTCCGCTAATGCAATTGTTGTACTATTTACACCAATAATGGCTAAATCTTCAGGGGTTGATTTTTGTTCATGAGAGAAGTAGTGAAATGCATTTTTAACTAATACTCTAAAAACAATTAAACCAAAATAAATTGTAATAAATGTATACAAAACAGTAATCATAACAAAAATATGAGTACCATAAAGTAACAAATAACTTGTATCTATAAGATAAATGGTAAAAAATGTAAAAAATGTTGCTTTGAAAAGTCTTAGAGCGTCTTTTATACTAGAATATCTAATAATACCGGTATATGTTTTAAATAATAAAAAATAAAACAAGTAAACACAAACTGCTATTGTACAACGATATAAGAAAGGAAATGTTTTATAAAATGTAATTTCAAGAACTGTAAAAAAATAAAAACTAAGGGTGTAAAATGAAATAACAATTAACAAATCAATAATTAAGATAACCCATGAAGGTAGAAAAGTAAGCCTTTTGGAATCTATATAATTCTTTACAAATTGAAACATCTATTTAGGTTTGGGGATTATTATTTTGCAAATATATTTAAAAAAAGCACTTTTAAAATAACTAATTACATTTTATTTATAACGTCATAGTATGAATTAAAAAAGCCGTCTCAAAATTGAGACGGCTTTTTTAATCTGTTTTATTTGGCTAATTTCTGCTTTTGAAACAACCAATACGCTAACCCTATTCCTGCCATAAAAAGCAATGGAAGATAATCATTTACAGGCACATCTTGTGTGTCATCGGGGAAGGTTTCTTGTGCCTGGAGCAAACCCGAAGCAAATAAGATCACTAAACTGTATATTTTTTTTCTTGTATTTTTCATCTTTCAAATTTTTTATTCAACAATCCATTTTAATTTACTCGTTTGCATTCCCTGAGTAACCATAATATAATATACTCCTGTTGGCAAACTTTGAACTGCTTGATAATAACTTCCGTTAGTTGTCAATGCAATTTCTTGACCTAACGTATTGAATAATTTTACACTAGCCTCAGCTGTTGAAGGTAATTGTAAGTTAAACCCATTCCCTTTTGATGGATTTGGATACAAGCCTATTTGATTAGTGAATATATCACTATTTAATGCACTAGGTGTAAATACAATCTTGAAACGGTTCTCATCATATGAAGCCGCGTTGGTTGTTGTTGCAAATGAAGCTAAAAACGCTTGTGAAGTTGTAATCTCTGTTTGTGTATTCAAGAAATTATCTACTAAATATGGCGTTAATGTTGTATCAAAATTACTTGTTTGAATTTTAAACGTATAGTCTTTATTCGCTCCTAATCTCAATGTTTTTACAAGTAACTCATCTGTTGTTGTTACTGGAGCTACAGCATCGATAGCTAATTTAGCATTGTTTCTTGACCACGCAATGTTTTCTCCTGCCGATTCTAATTTAGTTGCGTCTCCTATTCCTAAATCATTTTGATACGCTGCATTAAATATGGCCTTCATAGCATCAATAGGATACCCGCCTATTGCAAGTTCATTTGGATCAAACAACTGCATACTCATTGACGCATCTGTTGAAGCTGATATTTGATTAGACATTCTAAACACGCTAGCACTTGATGTAGCTTTATGTGCTTCTTGGAACGTTAACGTACCTGCGGTTCCTGAAGTGGTATTTTTTACAAAAAAGGCTTGACCAGGCTGAATGAATTGCCCTACTTGTGAACTCACATTATCATTTGTTGTACCATTATAAGCTACATAACGACCTCGCTGTGTTGATGTTCCCATATTTGGATCCCAGGCGTAATATGTTGCATCTATTCCTGATTTAGTTAGTGCATTCCAGTCTATTGCACTCTGATACGGATTCCCTACTAAACTAAAATCTGCAGTAGTAGCATTTGTTTGATTATTTATTGCTGGTGTGCTGCTTGAATTTAAGGTTACAGTACCCGTTTTTAAGGTTCCTGTAGCGGTTAGCGTTGTAGCTGCATTCATATTGTCTAATGATGCAACGGTTATATTCACATTTCTATCGCCTCTTACCAATACTCTATAACCAACACCTGCTGTTAAATTAGTTGCATTCGTATTTGCAATTGGTGTCCAGCCTGAACCAGAAGCCACTTGATTGTTGTAGGTAAACATAGATGAATTACCTGTTTCTGTCGCATCAAAACCATTTGCACCAGTAGTTGAACCTGTAATATGTGTACCTTGTTGCCAGTTACCTGATATAAAAGTGGTTGTTGTAACTGCTGGACTTAATAATCTAAAAGCACGTTTACCTTGTGGAATAAAACGTTCAACTGTTGCAGTACCACTAACGGTTGAAAATGTACCACCTAATACGCCAAACGTTGCTGTTCCCGTTGCATTTGATTTAAAAATTAAATTTCCATCATGGGTAAAATTGCCGTTGCATTCAATTTGTTTTCCTGCAGCAATTGTTGTATTTCCATTCAAATATAAATTACCCGCATTTTGAGTTTTTAGATTTGCGTTTAAAGCAATATTACTGGCATTTAGTCTCACTGAACCGTTTGTTAAAATATCCGAATTTATGTTTATAGTTCCTGTATTAGCAAAATTCCATCCATTTGAATTTATATAATATCCAAAATTAAATTCACTTACGGATGAAAAATTATCAATTTTGATTTTATCCATACCATTTGAGCCTATAAAATTAGCTCCAGAAAACGTTCCGTTAAAGACATAAGGATTATTTGTAAAAGCTGTAGCATTAGGCGCAATACTTATTTTACCAGTTGTTTTTAATGTTAGCGAATAAGGGTTTGCACATCTAACCCCTGCATTGGTAATTACTGTAATATTTCCAGTACCCGCATTAATAGTTTTGTCTCCTGTATACAATTCAATACCACTAATTCCAGTACTATGCCCTGTACCTGCCCAAATAAACACATCGCCGCCAGCAGTAGTAATATTTGCACCAAAATCTATAGCATTCCAATTTGTTGATCCTGCTGTTCCAATTGAAGGTCCGTCTCCAACGGTAATTCCGTTCCACGTTATTGACCCTCCAGTTGAGTTACTTCCACCTAACCAAACGTGACCTCCATTTGTTATAATATCTCCATAAACGGTTGTTCCTCCATCATTATTTGAATTATCATAATCGGACCAAAAAACGGCATCAACAATTGTATTAGTTGCCTCTACTTTAGCACCAGAACCAAAATTCAATCGGCCATTACATTGCATTAGTACTTTTGAACGTTGTCCTCCTGTTTTTAATATTTGAGCACTACAATATAAAGAAGAACTAGAACCTGTATTTGTAACATTTGATTTAATAATAATATCGCCTGTATTCGAACTCGTAATTACACTCCCGACATTTAATATTCCTCCAATTACTGAAATAGAACCTGATGCCGTAAGTGGACTTGCTATGGTAACATCAGCCGTATTGTTTGGTTTTCCTATTGTAATACTTGAAGGTGAACCCGTAATAGATAAACTAGCATTTGAATAAGCAGAATCAAAAGAGTTTGAGGTTGAAAGTATACTTAGATTCCCTTTTGTCGCAATTACTGAGGAGGTATATAAATATGAATTTCCTAATAATTGAATCGTTGTATTTCCTGTTACATTTCCAATAGTTACATTACTTTGAAAACTTATTGATTTAGTACTTGTTCCAAAAGCTCCCGCCAAACCTTCTAAAGTAATATTATTAGTTTGACTATTTCCTAAAGTTATTCCAAATAATGAAACACCATCATTAAAATTTGATCCACTAGCTCCTGCCCCTATCCCCTTAAGATAAATGGTAGCAGCAGTGATAGTTGCTGTACCTAAAGTAGTCTTTGACAAATGAATACCTCGATTATAAGAACCTGTAGAACCGGTACCTGATCCCGTACCTTCAATATACAATTCAGATGTAGCTTGAATGGTTCCTGTTTTGTTATCTGCTATCTCTAAAACAACTCCTCTATTACTATGGGCGGTACCTGTATTTGGAGATCCTTGTCCTACTACTCTAATGTTTTTTGCTTGTATACTTATATTTACAAGATTAGCATCAAAAAATACGCCTGTGGAATAATCTGTTCCTATTTTATTACTACTTCCCGCCGCATAAAAATTACCTGTACCTGCATTAACAGTTCCTCTAATAACTACTCCAAATGGGTTAGCTGTTCCTGATATTGCTGATGCATCGCCAACTGTTATTGAAGTTGCACCATCAAAAGGAACCCATTGCGTAGATGATTGACCACCTCCCATCCATATTCCTCCTCCATTAGACACTATTGATGTTGTTGTTTGAGCGGTTATGTTTCCTAAATTATTTCCATCTGTATTTGCCCAAAATACAATATTTCCTCCATTTGATGCAACAGAAACACCAGAAGCTACTTCAATGTTATCACCTGCTTTAGCAATTATGTGTAAAGTAGTATTTGAAGTCGTAACAGCTTGATTTATTTTTACATCATTTCTTGCAACGAAAGCCAGCGTTCGTGCTGTTGAACCCGTGTAATTTATCGTTCCATCAATGTTAATGTGTTGTGTAGACACTGCGCTATTAGCTAAAATTTCTAAATCACCAACATTTGCTAAATGATTCGTAATAACAGATACATTAACTGAAGCTGTGCCTGAAACCGATAATGTAGTACCTGTTATACTCCAATTGGTTCCTGAAGTTCCGGTTTCTCCAGTTGTTGAGAGGGTAAGATTTTGAGAATATAGTACATTCCCAAAAAGCAAAACAAATAAAATAATGTATTTTAATTTATTTAACGTTACAATTTTAGCAATACCCCTACTGGCTAAAGATTGTTCAAGTTTAGTTCTCATGTAAATTATTTTTACTAATTGTTAATTAAACATTTGTTAATAATTGCAAAATTAATAATTTAAAAGATATTTAAATAACAATTTTTTATTTATTTTTTGTTTAAAACTTATTTTTTTACACTATTCGTAATATAAAGTACTATGCAAGCATTGTAAGTATCTTTAAAATAGTGCACTAAATCTAAAAAATTGATTCAGAAAAGTAGATGGAATTAAGAAATGATTTTTGGGGAATACAAATGTACTATTTATTTTTATTAAATAAATATTGAATAATAAATTTGATGATGGAAAGCGAGGAGGAAATGAGCGAATGAAGGACTTCCCGATACACTACTCGAAGAGAAGGAGTTATGATTTGAAAATTACTGAATGCTGACTGCTCGGAGCTGGGTGTTGGGTGTTGGGTTTTGGAAGCTAGAACCTGAAACTCATTATCCAAACACCTGCTTAATTACTTTTTCTATTCTATTAATATCCTCCTCAGTCAAATTAGAACCAGAAGGTAAACACAAACCGTTTTCAAATAAGGTTTCGGCTATGTTGCTTCCGTAATAGGGATACTCGGCAAATATAGGTTGCAGGTGCATGGGTTTCCATAAAGGGCGTGATTCAATATTTTCTAGTTCAAAAGCTAAACGTAAGGTTTCGCGAGTTATACCGTTTGTTTGAACAGGATCTATCGTTAGTGCAGACAGCCAGTAATTAGCAAAATAATCTTCTGAAGGGGCTGTAAAAACGGTTACTCCTGGTATGGCTTCAAAAACTTCAACATAAAAACCATGCATTTTTCTTCTTAATAATACATGTTTATCCAACACTTCCATTTGTCCTCGGCCTATTCCTGCGCAAATGTTACTCATACGGTAATTGTATCCAACATGACTGTGCTGGTAATGGGGCGCATAATCACGGGCTTGGGTAGCATAAAAAATAGCTTTTTCTTTTTGTGCTGCCGTACGGGTTACAATTGCTCCTCCTCCTGATGTTGTTATTATTTTATTTCCATTAAAGGATAGTATCCCAATATCGCCGAATGTACCACATTTTTGTCCTTTGTACGAACTACCTAATGCTTCTGCACTATCTTCTAAAATGGGAATTTGATATTTATCGGCTACGGCTCTAACCGCTTCTATTTGATAGGGTACCCCATATAAATGAACCGCTATGATTGCTTTAGGTGTTTTGCCTTTTTTGATTCTCTCTTGAATAGCTAATTCCAAAGCAATAGGACAAATATTCCAGGTTTCTTTTTCGCTATCTACAAATATTGGTGTTGCACCTAGATATAAAATTGGATTTGCCGACGCTGAAAAAGTCATACTTTGGCAAATAACCTCATCGCCTGTCTGTACCCCTAATAAAATTAGTCCCAAATGAATAGCTGCCGTACCTGAACTTAACGCACCTACATGCGTATTTGTATCTAAATAGATTTCTAGATCTTCTTCAAAACCTGTTACATGAGGTCCAAGAGGCGCTACCCAATTTGTATCAAAAGCTTCTTGTATATATTTTTGTTCGTTTCCTCCCATATGTGGGGAAGAAAGCCATATTTTATTTTGCGACATTACTTTTTTTAAAAAATTATTATACACAACAATTTACATACACTATCCATACACTATCTATGGAGTATCTATACACTAACTAAATTCAATACCTTATTCATGAAACTTGACGGGCTTAGCAGGAATACCTACAGCCGTACAATTATCTGGAATATTATGAGTTACCACAGCCCCAGCTCCAATGATTACATTTTTACCTATACTTATATTTTGTATAATGGTTGCGCCAATCCCTATATGAGATGATTCTCCAACCTTTACACCTCCTCCTAAGGTAGCATTAGGGGCAACATGTACATAATCTTCTAAAACACAATCATGCTCTACAATTGCACCTGAATTAATAATACAATGGTTTCCAATAGTTGCATCGGCATTAATTACTGAAGTAGCCAAAACTTGGCTTCCTTTACCAATTTTAGCATATTTTGAAACTACAGCTGAGGGATGAATAGTCATAATAAAATTAGATTTAAGTTGTTCTGCAATGTTTTTTCTATGCTTAGGATTACCAATTGCTATAATGGTATTTAATGTTTTGTAATCTTGATTTTTATTTCTTTTTTTTACTTTAATTTGATTTAAAAAATCTCCTTCAATCACGTCATCTATTACTTCAAAAATTTTATATTTAGCTTCATTTTCTATACAATCTAGAATTACTTTTGCATGTCCTCCTGCTCCAATCAACATAACTTTATCTGTACCACAGAAAGGCTCAATAGTTGCTTCATTTTGAGCATTTATACCCTCTGACTGTATTACTTTTTGAAGAGTCCTAACAAATATCTTTAGATCCAACAAAAAAGAAAAATGTTCTACATACCAAACATCTAGTTCAAATTTTTTATCCCATTCAAGCGCATTTCTACCATTCACTTGTGCCCAACCCGTAATACCAGGCTTTACTTCATGGCGGCGGTTTTGAAAAGGACTGTATAAATGTAAATAATCGGGTAATAAGGGTCTTGGACCTATAATACTCATATCTCCTTTTAAGACATTAAATAACTGAGGAATTTCGTCTAAAGAAGTTTTTCGAATTATTTTTCCTATTTTGGTTAACCGTTCTGCATCGGGTAATAAATTTCCATTTTCATCTTTTTTGTTATTCATTGTTTTGAACTTGATGATGGTAAAAATTTTTCCACTTTTACCAGGTCTTTTTTGCAGAAAAAAAGGATTTCCTTGATTCGTTAATGCTAAAAAAACTACTATTAAAAGAAACAAAGGGAAAAGCATTACTATTCCAACAAAGGAAAGAAAAACATCAATGATTGGTTTAAAAAACAGTCTATACATTTGCTTATAATCCTTTTTCTTTCATTATTTTTTGATATTCTAACAACAAAGCTTCCCAAACTAATTGTTGCTTATAATGAGAATTAATTCTTTCTCTCGCATTCTTTTGCAATTTATTTCTCCAGACCTCATCTCTTATAATTCTTTGCATAGACAAATATAGTAATTCCTTATTTTTTGAAGGCACAATTGTTCCATTAAATCCTTCTTCAATAATTTCATTACAACCATTGATATTAGAAACAATACTAGGCAGTCCCATTGCGCCAGCTTGTAATACCACATTTGGAAATCCTTCACGGTAACTTGGGAAAACTAAACAATGACTTATTGCAAAATAAGGACGGACATCTTCCTGAAAACCAACGGTTATAATATTGGAATTATTTTTTATTTGATGAAGTGTTTCAAGTTGCAAAGGATCTAGTTCTGATTCATAAGGCCCTACAAGAAGAAGTTTAGCATTTAAATTGGTGAGTTGGGAAAACGCTTGTACTAATTCATTAATTCCTTTATCGCCTACTAAACGGCCCACGAAGATAAATACAAAATCAGTTTCTTGAATGTTTAGTTTAGTTCGTACTTCTTGTTTTTGAATAGTTGTTATTTTTTCTGGATCAAAATAGGTAAGATCTACACCATTTACATTTCCATTAGCTAGCACTTTTAAGGGTTTTGTAGTGATAGCATGTGCTAATAAATCATTTTTTACACCATTCCCTTCTGGATAAACATTTGTAGCGCAATAGCACAATATTTTGTCCATTATAATTAAGACCTGTTTTAATAATCCTTTTTTAGATGGAAAAATTAAACCGGTAAATGTATGCATACGGATAGGCACACCTGCTAATTTACCTGCAATCATAGAAAGCAAACCCGCTTTTGGTGTAATTGAATGTATAATAGTTGGTTTTTCTTTTAAAAAAAATAAGAACAATTTTACAAAAGTTATACTATCTGAGATAAGGGAAATATTTCTTTTAATGGAAATAGAATGTGTAATTACATCTTCTCTTTCTTTGACCACTTGTAAATCTTCTCCTGGAGACGCAACAGCAATAATTTTAAAATGATTAGCTAAAAAAGCCAATTGTCCTTTCAATAAAATATTTAATGAAAGAGGTATTGTTGCTATTCTTACTAGTTTTGGATTGTTATTAACCATACTAAATTATTTAATCTTTAAAAGAATTGATAGTTTGAAAATATTCTTCTAAAATCAAATCTTTGCTAAATAATTGCACTCGTTCACTTGATTTTTCAATACATTGTTTTCTATATTTTGGGTCTTGTAACATACATAAGAGTGCCTCATGAAACATAGTTTTATTGTTTAAAGGTGTTAATATTCCATAATCGGTATGTAAATTAGTATCTAAATCAAATTTAACTTCGGCATTCATTATTTCATTTGGTCCATACGGACAGTTTGTTGAAACAATAGGTAATTTACACGCTAAAGCCTCTAGAACAACATTTGGAAACCCTTCATGATTTGAGGAAAATACAAATAAATTTGCCGCTTTCATGTATTTATAGGGATTCTCATCAAAGCCCAACAAAAAAACATTTTCACTTAAACCTAACTTTGCTATTAAACCATTTAATTCTTCATTAAGAGGACCCTTTCCTAAAATATACAATCGTACTTTTTCTTGTTTTAAAAGCGCCATTACCTTTATCAATAAAACATGATTTTTACCTCTATCTAATCTTCCTACTGTAATAATATTAAAATAATTGGTATCAAAAATGGAAGTTTCTGGTAAAATGTTTTCTATTTTTTCTATATCTATAGGGTTGTAAATCGTTGAGATTAAGTCTTCCGATATTTGAAATTTGTTTATCAAATCTAATTTAGTCCCTTTTGAATTTGTTATAATTAAATTTGACTTTGGGTAAAGATATTTTATTAAAAAAATATTAATTTTAGAATGAAAATTATTTTCGCCGTATTGTTTACTTGGATTTGATCTTTCTGAAATAAGTATGTTTCTATTTTTGTTAAATATTTTTGTAAGTATTGAAATATAAGCTGGTCTTGTTAAAAACGAAATGCTTGTATTGATATTGTTTCTTTTTAAAAATTGATGATATTTCCAAGCTAAAAAAGGTAATTTTAAAAATTTTAAAAGACTGTTTTCATTAGGCCTAGATTTTTCTAAAAAGTATAACGGATTTTTGGTTTGAAAATCGTAATCTCTAGTGGCATTCATAACAACCAAATAGACGTCCTTATTTTTATCTTCTAAATAAGGAATTAACTGAGACACTACACGTTCTGCTCCTCCGCCCGCTAGTGAATAAATTAATACTGCTATTTTGTTTTTTTTAGAAGACATACTTAGTTATTTAGTAATTTTTGAAAAATTGACTCATATTCTTTTAATATTTTTTTAGAATCAAATTTAGATGAGACTGATGATTTTACATTGTTTGATTCAATTGATGTTAATTTATTTATATTATTCAACACCTCAATTAATTCAAATTCTGTTTCAACTAAAAAGCCGTTAACTCCATCTTGCACAATTTCTTTTGTACCTCCAGGAGCATTAAATGCAAGTACAGGCGTCCCTGTAGTACAACTTTCTAGTAAAGCATTTGGAAACCCTTCAAAATAAGAACCTTGAATAAAATAATCATGAGCATTAACAATATTCAGTACTTGATTTGTGTATGGAATATAATCAACGTTTTTTTCTAATCCTAATTCACTTACTTTTTCCTTTATTAAAGACTCTAAAGGACCAGATCCAATAATTGTATATTTAAAATCATATGATTTAATTTTTGCTAAACAATTTAGGATACGAACATGTCCTTTCTCTGGACTAAGTCTTCCTACAGTAATAAATTTGAATCCTTTAAATGAACTTTCTGTTTTTATTATATTTTCTGTACTTGTTATTGGATTATTTATTACGGTTAATTTTGAAGAATGAGTATTTAAGAACGACTCAAAATCTGCTTTCATATCACTCGATTGACATATGATGGCATGCAATCTGTTGTATAAGAATTTTTTAATTCTTTTATTTATTTGTTTTTCTTTAGAAAAGTAACCTATTTTAGAAATCAATGTCGATACTCTTCCAATGAATTTAGTTTTTTTGAAAAATAAAGATAAAAACCCTAACGTTAAATTTACATGTCCAATTGTTCCAAAAACAATAGCTGGATTATTCTTGTAAATTAATTTAAACAACTTAGGTATAGCGTGCGTGAGTCGCTTTTTATTACAATAAATTACGTCTACATCTTTAACATCATAAAGATTATCTTTTTCATAACCTAAAACAATAAGTTTTACACTAAATTTTGTTTTATCTATGTTTTGGGCAATAAAAGAAATAATATGCTCTGCACCTCCTGCTTGAAGCGTAGGTATTATAAAAAATATTTTGCTTTTTGGTTGTGCATTACTTTCTTGAAAATAGCCAAATTCTTGACACCATTTTGACAAAACATACACTCTCCAAATGTAGGATGAATAATCGCTTTTGCCCTTTAAATGCTCTTGAAACATTTTTTTAAACTTGGGCACATTTAAATTAGGTACTTGATATAGAAAACGGTCTGATAAATTAGTAACAAATTCTTCCTTTAATTCGTTACGCATCCACGCACCTATAGGTATTGCAAAACCTTTTTTTGGTTGATTAAATACTTGTTCTGGAATATATTCTTTTAAAATATCTCTTAATATTCTTTTTTTTCTACCGGGCATATATCGAAAAGAAACAGAGAGGTTTCTTGCAAATTCAATTATCCTATAATCTAAAAAAGGGCTCCTAACTTCCATAGAATAAGCCATACTAGCCCTATCTACTTTTACATTGCTATCGTTTTCTAACCATAATTTTATATTTAAATCGGCAGTTTTTTGATGGACATTTCGCGACAATTTTTGGTAGGAATTGTATGTTTTCAACCAATTTAAGTTTCTCTTTTCTAAAATTGTATTGTATCCTACAAAAATGCCCTCAATAAAACTATTTGCTGTTTTCAAATTTAGTATTCTCTTTATAGGCTCTGTTCTTTTGCCAAGAATATTTAAAACTAATGCTTTAGATGTTAACCAACGAATTACAAAAGGAATTCTAATTAATTTTGTGAATTTTGTTACCCAATCAAAATGATTATAGCCCAAAAAACTCTCGTCGCCTCCGTCTCCAGACAAAGCCACTGTAACATGTTGTTTAGTTACTTTATTTAGTAGCAACGATGGCAGTGCAGAACTATCGCCAAAAGGCTCATCATATACAGAGACTAATTTTGGAATCATTTCTAGAACTTGTTGTGTAGTGCACAGTGTTTCGGTATGAACAGAACCTATAATTGAAGCATATTGTGCCGCAATTTTACTTTCATCAAACTCGGGGTCTTCAAAACCAATAGAAAATGTTTTTATACTGTCTGGCGAAACCTGTGCGGCAATACTTGAAATTAATGCTGAATCTATTCCTCCAGAAAGGAATGAGCCAAAGGGAACATCAGCTTGGAGTCGAATTTTAATGGCATCTTTTAATAAATCGTGTAGTTGTGATGTAGCTTCTTCATAACTTATTTCCCATTTATTTATGGGTTTCAAATTCCAATATTCGTAAATTGAAATTTGCTGTGTATGGAGATCAATTTCTAAATTATTCCCTGGAGGTAATTTATAAACATTTTGAAAAATAGTGTGTGGAGAAGGAATATAGGTGCAATCTAAAAATATAGAGATTGCCTCTTCATTTATTTTTTTATGCTGACTTATAGGTCTTAATTGGCTACAAATTTCAAATTTCCCTTCCTGCCATGAATAATAAAAAGGTTTTACGCCCAATCTGTCTCTGGAACAAAAGATTTTTTTAGCAATTGTGTCATAAATTACAAAGGCGAACATTCCGTTTAATTTATGTACAATGTCTTTTCCCCATTCTTTATAACCCGCTAACAATACTTCTGTATCGCCTGAGGTGGTAAACGAATAACCTAGTGTTATTAATTCGGTTTTAATGTCTTGGAAATTATAAATTTCTCCATTAAAAACTATTGAAAGCCCTTCATGGTTAAATGGTTGATGAGAACGAGCGTCTAAATCTATTATGGAAAGTCTTAAATGCCCTAGAACAATATCGTCGATTTTCTTTATACCTGTATGGTCGGGGCCTCTAAACTTTATAGACTCCAACTTTAATTTCACTTCATCTTCCGAAAAAGGAATATTTGTTGCATAAATTCCACACATGGTTTTATTCAGATATTATATAATTAAACGCAAAATTGTTTTGTTTCTTTAACTTTTTTATTTGAGATTAACATTAAACTTAAAACAAAAAAAGGAAATACATATTTAAAAATAAATGGTTCCTTCATCTCAATAATAAACATCAATACTATTAAATAATTAAATATAAATAGATTATTGTATTTGCTTTTTGTGAACAGAAAAACAAAGTAACCAACATAAAATAAAAAAGCAAGAACTAACCCTAAAGAATAATAAGTTTGTATATACCCACAATCATTACCCGAAGCGTTTTTCATCGTATTTGGATTAAACACTTCTCCTGTTCCTAAAATTGTTCTTATACTCAAAGGAGGAATAGGCATGTCTTGAATAGCTTTAACCGTGTTGTTATCCCCTATTGTAAGTCCGTCTTCAATCCAGTTTAAGTAAAAATCAATTTTAAATCCTGCAATATTTTGTGTTTGATTTTCTAATATATCAATAAAATTAATTTGAGTAATAAAAATTATGGTAATAAGAAAAAACATGATTTTTTTAAAACTAATTGTAGACAAGAAAAAAATAAAGATTGATACTAATGAACAAATTAAACCTGTTCTTCCAATTATAAACGTACTTAATAAACAAATTAGAACACTCACCCACACAAGCGTTGACTTAAAAAAAGTAAGATTTGAATATTTTAATAATACTAACCCACAAAACACGCCGCAAAACTGAACAACCGACAAGGCCGCGCCACTAGTGCTGGTAAAACCAATAGCTCTATATACGCTGTTTTCAATATCATTTCCACCTATAACTATATAATTTAAAATGTTTTGTTTAAAACCAGGACTAATAAAAGAATTAATTGTTATGAGAGATTGAACCGAGGTAGCAAGTAAAAATGAAAATAAAAAATCTTTTAATCCTGAAAAATAATTTTTCATTAAAAAGGGTGTCAATACTGAATAAATGGAAAACCACAAAATTCTTGAACTCTGTGTAAAATCTAAGGAATTGAGATATTGAATTATAGAAAACAGGAATAATAATAAAAGAAATAAAAGGAAATAAATTGTTTTTTTATCAAATTTTATTCTATTATAATGTACTAAAAATTTAAGTAAAATAATAAAAAAAGCTATCCTACCAGAAGTTAAACCAGGAAATCTGATGAAACTAATATCATATATTATAAAAAATATTAACAGTGTATTGATTAAAAATTTTTTATCAAAAATCATTTTTTAGTATTATTATTTTATTAAAAATAATTTATAAAATTACTTTTCAAAAAGTAATAGAAATTTATATTGCAATTTGTAAAACCAATATTTAAATCGATTTATAGAATATCTATTTTTTCTTAAATTCATTAATAGAATTTGATTTTCAATTACAAAATTGAGTTTAATAAATTTGTTATATTTAAATTTTGTTATAGCATTTAAATGTTCAAAGATATATTTTTTTGACTCAAACACTTTTATTCCTTCCTTGTGCAAAGGAGAATTAGTTACACCACCTAAATGAATTCTAT
Source organism: Flavobacterium sp. 20NA77.7 (assembly GCF_031326205.1). Lineage (NCBI taxonomy): Bacteria > Pseudomonadati > Bacteroidota > Flavobacteriia > Flavobacteriales > Flavobacteriaceae > Flavobacterium > Flavobacterium nakdongense. The sequence continues at coordinate 1,733,203 of NZ_CP133721.1, forward strand.
AAACAGACATACTTTCATTAAAATAATAAAGCTTTCCTTTAGTTAAAATATATGAAAAGACAGCATAATCGCCATTTAAAATCTTAGTGGAATTTATATATTCAGGCAATTCAATATTTCTAAAAACTACAGAGGATGTGTGAAAAAACAGTTGGTATAAATAATCCTGTAATCTAAATTTTAATCGGGTTTTATCAAAACGCCAATCTACATCTTTTAATGTGTCGTTTTTTAATTCTTTTATACCATGGCAGATCATAATATAATCAATATTCGTTTCTAAAAAATTAACCTGCTTTTGTAATTTTAAAGGGTCAATCCAATAATCATCTCCCTCACAAAGAGCAATATATTTTCCTGTAGCTGCTTTAATAGCAAAATTAAAATTGGGCATCATACCCTTGTTTTTTTGATGCTTTATGTACTTAATAATATTTCCTTTTGGATGTGATTTAATTATATTTTGAACTACTGATTCTGTATCATCAGGCGAACAATCATCGGCAATAATAAGTTCAATTTCAAAATTACAATTTTGCATCAATACTCCTTCAATAGCTTCACGGATATATTTTTCGTGACCATAGGTAATCATTACAACTGAAAGAGAAAAATTATTCATGTTTAGAGCTAAATAAAAATTATTTATTATTTTATTAAAATTAGCAAACTTATTGTAGCTAATAGTTCATAATATGGTTTTACTTTTTTAGTATTTCTTTATTTGTACCAAAATTAATTGTTTAATTTGAACATATGGATGTAGTTTGGTTATTTCGCAAATACTAATTATAACAAATAAACCAATTAGAAATGATTGAATAATTTGTACTGCTAAATTAGTAGAACCAATAAATAATTGGGAACCATAAACTATTAAAATTGTTGACAAAACAACACCAATGGATGGTACTAAATCTTTAACTTGACTGATTGTTGTGTAATTTAAAAACTTGCCACTATAATATGTATTTATGAGTAAAGCTAAAACAGAATTAATTACACTACACCAAACTAGTCCCATAATACCAAAATTGAAACATATGGAGAGAATAATCAATAGAATTAGCTTTTTTACTATTTCTAGTCTTAAAAACAAATCACTTCTGCCAAATACACTGAGAATATTAATATTCAAAGAATGTATTGGATAAAACATAAACGAAATACTAAGTACTTGAAATAAAGGAACAATTGCGAGCCATTTCTCTCCCAAAACAAGTTCTATAATTTGACCGGCTAATAAAGATGCAAAACCTAAGCCAATTATTGTAATAAAAAAAGTAATTTGCATAATATCTTTATAGGCATGTTGCAATCTTTTTTTATCATTTTTTAAATGTGTTAGTGAAGGCAATGTAACTTTCAAAATAATGCTAGACAAAATAGAAACAGGATAATTATTAAATGTGTATGCCCTTTCGTAAAAACCCAAGCTATTAATACTATAAAACTTACCTATTAATACATTATAAATGTTTTCAAAAATGGTATTTATTTGAGAGGACAAAACAAGCTTATAACCAAATCTAAAATGGTATTTATAATTTGCAAAATCAAAAGTAAATTCTGGTTTCCACTTCATAAACAGCCAAATAACCAATGTGGAAAAAAACTGATTAAGTAAAAACAAAAAAACTAAACTCCAAATTCCATATCCCGCATAGCCCATCCAAATAGATATAATTACACTAATAATGTTACCCGGCAAATTAAGAAAAGTTATTTTTTTAAATTCCATTTCTTTTGCAAGTTTAACAAGATGAATGCTTCGGAAACTATTAATTACAAACCCTAAACAGTACCATCTGATCACATCTACCAATATGGGTTGGTTATAAAATTTTGAAACGAAAGGTGCTAAAAAAAACAATATAATATAAACAATTATACTCATTATTATATTGGTAATAAAAACGGTAGCATATTCTTTTTCAGTTACTTGGTTTGTTCTAATCAATGAAGTTGACATACCTCCGTCTACAAGTGTATTGCCAATTGAAACAAAGAGCATTATCATCCCCAATAAACCAAATTCTTTTGGACCTAATACATTAGCTAAAACAATTGTTGCAAAAAAGAAAGACCCTTTATTTATTAAAACATCAATAAATGTCCAAAAAAAACCATTTATCGACTTTTTTCTTAACTCCATTTATACTATAATTTATAGTTTCCCATCTGTGGTTTCAAGTACTCCTTTTACATCAAAAATAACTGTAGCTTCATTACTAAAATTAGTAAAATCAATTTCTTTAAACACTTTGTGAGCTACACCTAAAACAATAGCGTTGTATTTAGATTCCGAAATAAGTTCGGTATGACATACTAATCCGTATTCATGCATAACTTCAGCCGAGTTTGCCCACGGGTCATAAATGGTTACCGTGATGCCATAGTCTTGTAGCGCTCTTACGACATCTACAATTTTTGTATTGCGAACATCAGGGCAATTTTCTTTAAAGGTAATTCCTAACATCAATAAATTAGCACCATTCACGTGAATTCCTTTTTTAATCATTAATTTTACTACTTGTGCTGCAATATATTCTGACATGCTATCATTTAATCGGCGGCCAGCTAAAATAATTTCTGGATGATACCCCAGCTCTTGTGCTTTGTGTGCTAAATAGTATGGGTCAACTCCAATACAATGTCCACCTACCAATCCTGGCTTAAATGGTAAAAAATTCCATTTGGTTCCAGCCGCTGCTAATACGGCATGTGTATCGATGTTCATTAAATTAAAAATTTTGGCCAATTCATTTACAAACGCAATATTTATATCGCGTTGGCTATTTTCAATTACTTTAGCCGCTTCTGCTACTTTAATCGTTGGTGCTAAGTGCGTACCTGCTGTAATAACACTTTTATATAAATCATCTACTTGTTGCCCTATCTCTGGTGTAGAACCTGATGTTATTTTTAATATTTTTTCTACTGTATGTTCTTTATCTCCTGGATTAATGCGCTCGGGAGAATACCCGGCAAAAAAATCTATATTAAATTTTAAACCACTCATATGCTCTAAAACAGGTACACAATCGTCTTCTGTAGCTCCTGGATAGACTGTAGATTCATAAATTACAATATCTCCTTTTTTTAACGCTCTCCCTACTGTTTCACTAGCTTTATATAAAGGCGTTAAATCGGGACGGTTATTTTTATCAACGGGAGTAGGAACCGTAATAATATAATAATTTGCCTGTTTTAAATCTTCATAAGTACAAGAGCAAAACAAACCAATAGTATTGTCATTTTGTTGCTTTAAAACAGATTGTAATAAATCTGATTCAATTTCTAACGTAGTATCAATTCCTTGATTTAATTCTTCAATTCTTTTTTGATTGATGTCGAATCCAATTACTGGATATTTTGTGGCAAATAATCTAGCTAATGGTAGGCCTACGTAACCCAATCCTATAATGGCGATTTTATTCATGAAATATTATTTTAAATTATGAAAGTACCAAGAAACGGCTTCTTTTATACCTTGTTCAATGGAATACTCGGGTCTGTACCCTAATTTGCTTTGTGCTTTTTCAATACTAGCTAAAGAATGAGGTATGTCCCCTGCTCTATTTGGACCATATATTACTTTGATATCAGCAATTTTTGAATCAAAAAGGGCTAAATTATCTTTCAATAGTTGTACTAATTGCGTAAGTGTTGTTCTGTCTCCATAAGCCGTATTATAAACTGTATTCACCGCTTCTGGATTTTCCGTTAGCATAGCTAATTCATTCATTTGAATAACGTTGTCAATATACGTAAAGTCTCTAGAATAATTTCCATCACCATTAATTACAGGACTTTCATGGTTCATAAACTGTTTCACAAATAAGGGAATTACGGCTGCATATGCTCCATTTGGATCTTGTTTTCTTCCAAACACATTAAAATAACGCAAACCTATCGTTTCGATGCCATACGTTTTGCTAAAAATTTCAGCATATAATTCATTTACATATTTTGTTATTGCATAAGGCGATAATGGTTTTCCTATTGTATCTTCTACTTTTGGTAAATTTTCCGAATCTCCATAGGTAGAAGAACTTGCTGCATATATAAATCGTTTTACTTTAGCATCTCTTGAAGCTACCAACATATTTAAAAATCCGGAAACGTTTACGTCGTTTGTGGTAATTGGATCTTTAAGTGAACGAGGAACGGAGCCCAAAGCCGCTTGATGTAATACATAATCCACCTCTTTAACCGCTTGCTTACATGTCTCTAGACTTCTAATGTCGCCTTCGAGTAAAGTGAAATGTTTATTTTCTAAAAAAGGAGTAATATTGTGAAGGTGTCCCGTTGCAAAGTTATCTAAGCAAACTACTTGATGCCCTTTTGCTAAAAAATATTCACATAAATTTGAGCCTATAAAGCCTGCCCCTCCTGTAATTAATATTTTATATGTTTTATTAATCATACTTGATTGATTGTTTACGTTTTAATTACAATTTTACTTGTTTGTTTTCAAAAATTAGCAAACCTCCACCTGTAAAGATAGGCATTGCATAAAATTTGATTTCTTTATTTATTTCCTCATTTATTTTTGGAGCTAATTGAGTTAAATAGCCTTCATTGATGTTTATTCCCTCTACAACTATTTCAATCTTTCCCGAATCAATCCCTTTTGCATAATCACCAATTAAAAAAATTCTTGTAACTTCTCCCATTCGTTCAACTACCCGTTCCACAATACTATCAATACCAATATGTTTTCGTACCAATTGTTGTAAAGTAGAAAATAACGGATGTGCTGTATTTGCACGATACATCACTTTTGATTCTGCTTCTTCCCTAACTATATAACCAGCCTCGCTAAGATTATTCAATTCTTTACGAATTGCATTAGTATTTTCATGCATTTCTTGAGCTAATCCACGTAAATATCCTGCATTAGTTGCATTAATAAAAAATTTAACTAATAGTCTAATTCTTGTTTTAGATGTAATAAGCGTATCAAGCATTTGGGAATCAATGAATAACAAAAGTACTCATTTAATATTAACTAGCAAAAGATTTTTATCTTAACAAATACCAAGGTAAATTCATTTTTATAAAATATTACACAAACGCATCAAAAAATACAAATTGATAAATAGCAAACTTTATGTTCGTGTTTTATTAATTCATTATAATAGAATATATTTGCACTATAGAACATGTTAAAACCCAACTCATGAATCGTTTCTTATTTGCATTATTTTTTATCTTCTATTCTCTATTTTCTTTTAGTCAAGATTTTTTACAAGATAAAGATTTGAGCCAATTTAAGTCAGATCAATTTTCTGACGAACAACTAATTCAAATAAGTAAAGAACTTAAAGCAAAACAAATGACTTTAGAGCAAGTAGAGCCGCTTGCATTAGCTAAAGGCATGTCTATGAATGAATTCATAAAATTTAAAGCCAGAATACAAGCGCTTCCCCAAGTTTCAAATGAAGTAAAAAAAGACGCTCCAGATAACGGTGTTACAAAAAATGATGTTGTTGAATTAGCTAAAAAAAACATGGTAGTTTTTGGTTCTGAATTATTTACCACCAAGAGTTTGTCTTTTGAACCTAATCAAAATATGCCGACGGCACCAAATTATATTCTAGGCCCTGGCGATCAAATAGAACTTGTTTTATATGGTGTGCAACAGTTTAATCACACAAGTTATATATCTAAAAATGGAACCGTCAATATTCCGAATGTAGGAGATATTTTTATTAGCGGACTGACTTTTGAAGCCGCGAAATCTAAATTAAAAAAACAAATTAGCGGTATATATAGTACGCTTTCTTCAAATAGCAGTAAATTATCTGTCAGTGTTGCTAATTACAGAACCATATTAGTAACTATTATTGGTGCACAACAATCGGGAAATTATAGATTAAGCGCTATGAGCACAGTTTATAACGCTTTACATGTAGCGGGAGGGCCAAACGAAATTGGAAGTTATAGAAAAATTGAATTGATAAGAAATAATAAAGTTATTCGTCAAATCGATTTGTATCAATTTTTAACTAAGGGCAATCAAAGTGATAATATTTCATTAGAGGACAATGATATTGTACGTATTCCAAGTTATGATGCACGTGTTGTATTAGAAGGTGAAATAAAACATCCCGGTATTTATGAATTGTTAGGAGGAGAAAGTTTACAACAAATTATTTCCTATGCTTCTGGTTTTACTGAAAATGCTTATAAAAACAGAATCTTGGTAAAACAGAAGACAGCATCTGAATTAAAGGTTACAGATTTAAATGAACTTACTTTTGCAGGATATATACCAAAATCGGGAGATGTTATTAATATAGATAAAATTTTAGACCGCTATGAAAATAGGGTGCAAATAAAAGGAGCTGTATATAGACCGGGTGTATATAGTTTACTGCCAAATCAAATTTTAACAGTAAAAAAATTAATCGAAAAAGCTGATGGATTGAAAGAAAATGTTTATTTACAAAAAGCCTCTATAGTTAGACAAAAAGAAGATTTAACAAAAGAATACATTAGCATCAATTTACAAGCAGCTATAAATGAAAAACCAGAAGCTAATTTAGCATTACAAAAAGAAGATGTATTACTTATTTTTTACAACCAAGAATTATTAGATTCTTACAAAATAAGCATTGATGGTGAAGTTCGTTCCCCAGGAAGTTATGCACATGCAGCAGGAATGTCGTTATATGATTTATTATTAGAAGCTGAATATTTTACAGATAAAGCAGCAAGTAAAATTACCATTTACAGAAATAAAAAAGACCCAAATTTTAATCCAAATGATTTAGAAAAAATCGTTTCTTTTGATTTAAATGTTGACCCTAAAAATCCTGAAGTTGCAGAAAAATTTTTATTAGAGCCACTAGACCACGTTGTAGTAAGGCGTATTGTTACTTATGAAACGCCACAAATGGTTAATTTTTCAGGGGAAATCTTATATCCAGGAAATTATGCTATTACTAAAAAAGAAGAGCATTTTCTTGAATTTTTAAATCGAACTGGTGGACTAACAGATGAAGCAGATAGTCGCGCTATAAAAATTACTCGAAATGGATTAAATATTCCTATTGATTGGGAAGGTATATCTAGAAAGCCTAAAAGTTCTATTAATCTAATTTTAGAACCGGGTGATTTAGTGACAGTACCGAAGAAAAAACAAACAGTTATTGTATCTGGTAATGTAATGTTTGACACAGAAGTTCCTTATAAAAAAGGGAAAAGTTTAAAATATTATTTAAAAAATGCAGGGGGCACTTCAGACAAAGGTTGGTTAAAAAAAGTATACGTAGTTCATGCTAATGGGTCCGCAAGTTCAAGTAGTTCTTTTTTAGGATTTAGAAGTTATCCAAAAATTCTTCCTGGAAGCAAAATAATTGTTCCAGAAAAACCAGAGAAAAGCAAAATGACAACAGGGGAAATAATTGGAATTTCAAGTATCTTAACTAGTTTAGCTGGAATATTATTAGCGGTTTTCAAATAAAAAAATATGGCAGAAAAAGAACTTACTTTAAAAGAAATACTCCTAGAAATAGGCGTTTGGAAAACCTATTTTTGGTCAACAAAAAAATTTATTTTATTATTTATAGGCATCGGATTTTTAGCAGGAATTGGATATAGTTTTTATAAAAAACCTATTTACAAAGCAACGCTTACTTTTGCATTAGAAGACGAAAAAGCTAATAGCAGTTTAGGCGGAGCATTGGGAATTGCAAGTCAATTTGGTGTTGACTTAGGGGGTGCAAAAGGCGGGGGAGCATTTTCAGGACCAAATTTATTAGAATTAATGAAGTCCCGCGTAATGGTAGAAAAAGCGTTGCTAGCTTCATTACCCTCTGATTCTAAAAAAACTTTAGCCGATTACTACATCGAACAAAATGGATGGCGAGACAACTGGAATGAAGACAATAATGAAAAATTAAAAAAATGTACATTCCCTGTTGGCGCTGATAGAAAAAAATTCACACAAACACAAGATAGTATTTTAGGAATCATTCATAAAGCTTTAACAGAAAAAGCTTTAAACGTAGAGCGTAAGGTTAAATTAACTACGATCATTAGTGTTGAATTTTCAAATACAGACGAATTATTCACAAAATACTTTACAGAAGCGCTGACTCAAAATGTATCCCAATTTTATATAGAAACTAGAAGCAAAAAAGCCCGAAAAAATTATGAAATTTTAAAAAGACAAACAGATTCTGTTAGAGGGGAGTTAGGGTATGCTATTAAAGGTGTTGCTGTTAGTAATGATGCTGTTTTTGGTTTAAATCCTGCTATGAATGTAAAACGTGTACCAAGTGTTAATCGCCAAGTGGATGTTCAAGCAAACACTGCCATATTAACTGAATTAGTTAAAAATTTAGAACTCGCCAAAGTGGATTTACGTAAAGAAACTCCTTTAATTCAAATTATTGATACGCCCATACTACCTTTACCGTTTGAAAAAATTAGCTTTTTAAAAGGGGGGGTTATTGGTGCTTTTATATTTGGTTTTTTTGCAATTTTATACGTAGCTGCTAAAAAATACTGGCAAGACCTTATGCATTAATATATAGTAAATACCATAAAAAAAGGCTTAACACGTGTTAAGCCTTTTTTATAAATAATTTATTTTCTTTTTTTTAAAACTTAACCACTATTTCTGCACTATGCTTAATGTGATTATTTCCCAATTTGTTGTTGTCAAAAGCAAATTTACCTAATGTTTGTAAACGTAAACCAACTGTTTTACTAAACCAAAAGTCCAATGCTAAACCTGTATTGAAAAATTGGTTGTTTTTACCATCTAACCAAGCTAGACCAGCTCCACCAACAACAGAAGCATCAAACCATTTTACATCCACTAAATGCTGATCAAAAGTATATTTTGCATTTGCATCTAAAGCCACGTATGTTAAATCTCTTGAGATAACAGTTCCGTTTTGCAGATTACTTGAATCATAAACATTCATAGAAAAAGTAGCACCAACAGTAAAGTTATTTTGAAATTTTCTATCCAAACTGAAGGAAGAAATAAAAGGCATCATATTCCAGTTTTTAGCATGGAAATACTGATTATCTTTTGTTGCTGTGTTATCAATTGCATTCACACCAAATCCAAAAGTCCATTTTTTTGCTTCTTGCGCTGAAGCAGTAAAAGCAATTAAGCTTACTAAAATAAAAATTATTTTTCTCATAAATAGGTTGTTTTATAACGCAAAATTACACTTTATTATTGAATAAAACAACTTATTTAAGACCCTATAGCTTGATATACAAAGCCAATTTCTTCTAACTTATTTTTATCCAGCAAGTTTCTTCCATCAAATATAAATGCTGGTTTTAACATATTGTCATATATTTTTTGCCAATCGTAGGTTTTAAATTCATCCCATTCTGTCAACACAGCAATGGCATGGGCTTTTTCACAAGCATCATACGAATTTTGGAAGGTTTGAATTCCTTTTTGATTGGTTTCTGCTGATCTTGTTTCTAATGCATTTAAATCTTTTAAAATTTGTTTTTCTTCTACTTTTGGATCAAATACCGCAATACTTGCTTGTTCACTAATTAAATCATTAGCAATATAAATTGCTGCAGATTCCCTAGTATCATTGGTATCTTTTTTAAATGCCCAACCTAAAAAAGCGATTTTTTTACCTGAAACGGTATTGTATAAGGTTTTAATAATGTTTTTTGCAAATCTTCTCTTTTGGTGATCATTCATGATAATCACTTGTTCCCAATAATCTGCCACTTCATGTAAGCCATAAGACTTAGCGATATATACTAAGTTCAAAATGTCTTTTTGAAAACATGAACCTCCAAAACCTACAGAGGCTTTTAAAAATTTCGGGCCTATTCTGCTGTCTAACCCAATCGCTTTTGCTACTTCGTTTACATCAGCGCCTGTTTGTTCACATAATTCGCTCATCGCGTTTATAGACGAAACACGTTGGGCTAAAAAAGCATTTGCCGTTAATTTTGATAACTCAGAAGACCACACATTTGTGGTTAGAATTTTGTCCTGTGGCACCCAATTTGCATAAATATCTACTAAAGCTTGAATTGCTTTTTGACCTTCAGGCGTTGTATCTCCCCCTATCAAAACTCTATCTGGTTGAAATAAATCTGCTACTGCAGTACCTTCCGCTAAAAATTCAGGATTTGACAAGATTTGAAATTGTACGCCATTTCCTGTATTAGTTAAGATGTCTTTGATTGCGCTCGCTGTTCTAACAGGTAATGTAGATTTTTCTACAACAATCTTATCGGATTTAGCTACGCGTGCGATTTGACGTGCACATAATTCAATATATTTTAAATCAGCCGCCATTCCTTTTCCTACTCCATAAGTCTTTGTAGGTGTATTTACGGAAATAAAAATCATTTCTGCGTCATCAATAGCTTGATCAACGGCTGTTGAAAAAAATAAATTTCTTCCTCTTGCTTCTTTAACTACGGCTGCTAATCCAGGTTCATACACGGGTAATTCATTTTCATCTTCACTATTCCATGAATTGATTCGTTCTTCATTTAAATCAACTACTGTTACTTTTATGTGTGGACATTTTTGTGCAATTACTGCCATAGTAGGTCCGCCTACATATCCTGCTCCAATACAACAAATGTTTTTTATCATGCTATTTTAGTCTTTTAAATATGAAATCCTACATGGATTTTAATGCGTTTTCAAATGGAATTCTTTGCATTAAGCTTCTTCCTAAGGTTACCTCATCGGCATATTCTAATTCGTCGCCAACAGAAATTCCTCTGGCTATTGTGGAAACTTTTATGTCACAATCTTTTATTTGTTTATAAATATAAAAGTTTGTAGTATCCCCTTCCATAGTAGAACTTAATGCAAATATTAATTCTGTTACTTCATTATTTTTTACTTTGTTTACCAAAGGTGTAATATTTAATTGCCCAGGACCAATGCCTTCAATAGGTGAAATTTTACCACCTAAAACATGATATATTCCTTTAAAAATTCCCGTATTTTCAATCGCCAAAACATCTCTAACATCTTCCACTACACAAATGAGTTGTGTATCTCGATTTGGATTGGCACAAATGTCGCATACAGCCACATCAGAAATATTGTAACACTTTTGGCAATATACAATGTCATTTCTCATTTTCGTTAATGCTTCACTTAAAATAGCTGTTTGTTCTTTAGGCTGTTTTAATAAATGTAACACCAATCGAAGTGCCGTTCTTTTACCAATACCTGGCAAAAGTGCAACTTCATTTACGGCATTTTGCAATAACTTTGATGAAAATTCCATAGCGCAAATGTAATAAAAATAATAGCAAAAGTAAAGTAGGATTTATTAATTCAAATTCATTATTTTTAGACATATACTTTCCTAAAAAAACTATAATTTATAAATTATACTAAGGTATTTCGTTTATTCTTTTATTTTTGTAAAACTAAATATCAATATTATGCAACCAATTACTATTTTGCTTTTTTTCTTATCCTATTTTATTGTTTTGTTTGGAATTTCGTATTTCATGAACAAAAAATCCGGCAGTAGTAACGATACTTTTTTTAAAGCAAACAATAAATCACCATGGTATTTAGTGGCGTTTGGCATGATTGGAACGGCACTTTCTGGTGTTACTTTTATTTCAGTTCCAGGTGCCGTAGAAGCCAATCAGTTTGCTTACTTTCAATTTATTTTAGGAAATGCAATTGGTTTTATTATTGTTGCGACCGTATTATTGCCTTTATATTACAAACTTAATTTAACATCAATCTACACATATATAGAACAAAGATTGGGCTATTTTAGTTATAAAACCGCTTCTTTTATATTCTTATTAAGCAGAACAATTGGTTCGGCATTTAGATTATATTTAGTTGTTTTAGTATTGCAAAATTTTGTTTTTAATACATTCGGCATCCCTTTTTGGGCAACCGTTTTGATAAGTCTAGGGCTTATTTTTGCTTACACTTACAAAGGCGGATTGAAAACAATTATTATTACAGATACGTTACAAACTTTGTTTTTAGTAAGTTCTGTGTTTTTTACTATTTATTTTGTTTGTGATAGTTTAGATTTTGGATTTAGTGAAGCCATTGCAAAAATTAATGATTCTAACTATTCTAAAATTTTCTTTTTTGAAGATTTTATAGGTTCAGGGCAACATTTTGTAAAACAAATTTTAGGTGGAATTTTTGTCACCATCGCAATGGTGGGATTGGATCAAGATTTAATGCAGAAAAATTTAAGCTGTAAGAATATCAAAGAAGCTCAAAAAAATATGTTTACGTTTACAGGAATTTTTGTAATCATTAATTTATTTTTCTTGAGCGTGGGTGCACTATTGTACTTATTCGCAACAAAAAATAGCATCCCAGTACCAGTATTAGATGGTGCAGTGAGAACCGATTTGTTATTCCCTGAAATTGCATTTAATCATTTTGCATTAGTACCAGCAGTTGTATTTTTATTAGGCTTAACTGCTGCGACATTTGCTACAACAGATTCTGCTCTAACTGCTTTAACCACTTCATTTTGTATTGATTTCTTAGGAATGGAGAAAAAAGAAGAAACAAAAAACACAGTAAAAACAAGACATTTAGTTCACATCGGATTTTCGTTGGCAATATTTTTGGTGATTTTAATTTTTAATTCGTTAACCAATCAATCGGTTGTAAAACTAATATTCAAAGTTGCATCATATACATACGGACCTCTTTTAGGTTTATTTGCTTTTGGAATTTTAGTCAAAAATCGTTCTGTAAAAGACAAATTGGTTCCGTTTATTTGTGTATTATCACCAGCAATAACTTTTTTAATTAGTATAAATGCTGGAATTGATGCAGAAGCTCCAAAATTAATTCCGTATGCTTTTGCAGAAGAATTAATAATAGTAAATGGCTTGATAACTTTTATTGGATTATACTTAATAAGTAAAAAAAGTGTTTGAGTTGTACTTTAAGATTTTCATTTACAACTTTTGACTTTCGACTTTCGACTAATACTGATTTGTAGCCAATAAAACCAAGGTACAAGCTACTTCAATTTCAATATTATTTTGTTTTAAGATTTCATAAAATTTTGGATTTTCAGTACCCGGATTAAATAATACGCGTCTTGGTTTTAATGAAATAATATAATCGTAATATTCTTCTTGATTTTTAGGATTCAAATATAACGTAACGGTGTCAATGCCTGTAAATGGAAATTTAGTTGTCTCAATTTTAACATCTAAAGCCATACCTTCTTTAGTTCCGATTGCTACAACTTGATGCGTTTTATTAATTAAACTTTGCATTGCTTTATAAGCATATCTTTCTTTATTTGTGGTAGCACCTAAAACTAATGTTTTCATTTTATTGAGATTTTATTCACACTAAATTACAAAATGTTTTTTAATTTACATTTAAATAATTGTATTATAAATTCTATCTTTGAATAACAAGATATATTTGCAAAAAAACTATGGACATTTTTATTTATTTATTTGTCGCCTTATTTTCGGTTTTAAACCCAATTGGAACTGTGCCTATTTTTGTTGGATTAACACAAGGCTATTCCGCTTCTGAACGATCAAAAACATCATTAATTACTTCAATTAATGTATTTGTGATTTTACTTATTTCGTTTTTTGTAGGTCAATATGTATTGTCATTTTTCGGAATTACCATAACAGCATTACGAATTGCAGGTGGAATAATAATAGCCAGTTCGGGATTTTCATTATTAAATGGAAACTTTAGCAAGAACAAAGGAATAAATAAAAAGGTACAAAAAGAAGTAGAAACACGTCAACACATTGCCCTTACTCCTTTGGCAATGCCAATGTTAGCGGGACCTGGATCTATTTCGCTATTAATTGCCTATTATCAAGAATTGACAGAAACAGGCGCTTCCATGACTACATCGGAAATACTATTTTCATGTTTTGCGATTTTAGCTGTGGCTATTTTAATTTATTTAATTTTACGAAGTGCGCATTATTTAGCAAAAATATTAGGTTCATCAGGAATTGTTGCCATATCTAGAATTATAGGTTTCTTAACAATAGCTATCGGAATTCAATATATAATAAGTGCCGTTTTAAGTATTATTAGGGGAATATAAATTTAGAAAATTCAAAAAAAAATCCAAATTCCAACTGAGTAGTGTTGGAATTTGAAATTTAAGCATTTATATATTTTAAATTTATTCCGCTTTGGGTAAGAAAACCTCAGCCATCATACAACGAGCACTTCCTCCACCACAGGCTTCTATAATATCAAGACTCGCGTGTAAAATTTCACAATGTTTTTCGATTTTATCAATCTGTGATTTTGTTAAACTTTGATACGCTGAATTACTCATAACTAAATAGCGTTTATCATTTTTTCCTCTGACTTGCAGCATATTTCCCGCAAAATTAGTTACTTGGTCCTCTGTAATTAAAATAAGTTCTTTCCCATCAGATTTTAAATTTTCCAAGACCATTTTTCGCTCTTGCTTATCATCAATACAATCTGCACAGATTACAGCAAAAGTTTCTGCAATGCACATCATTACATTCGTATGGTAAATATGTTTTCTTTCTCCATTAACCGTCTGAAATGCCTCAAAAATGACAGGACTCATGTCAAAATCTTCACAAAATTCAATAAATAATTCCTCATCTGCACGAGGTGATAAGGCACAATATGCTTTATTAAACTCTCTATCTAAAAGAATACTTCCTGTTCCTTCTAAAAACACATTATCTTCTTCGGCAGAAGTGTAATCCATGACTTCCGTTATTTCAAATCCAGCTTCTTCAAGAATATCTAATACATCTTCTCGTCTTTCTAATCTTCTATTCTCGGCAAACATAGGATACAAAACCACATCTCCTGTTTCGTGGAATGAAATCCAATTATTCGGAAATACACTGTCTGGCGTATCGGGTTGCTTTGTGTCTTGAATAACAATGACATTCACACCGACATTTTTTAATTTTTCAACAAAATGATCAAACTCCTGCTGTGCTTTGAAATTAACTGTTTCAGGAGTTAAATTATCTAATACTTTTTGATAATAATTATTTACTGCGGTTTGTTCGTTCATCCTAAATGCTACGGGACGAATCATTAATATTGAATTTGTTGTTTGTTTCATGGTTTTTATTCTCTTATTAAAGGTAGGGTTGAACACCTTAATAATCCTTCTTGTTTTGAAATTTCAGCATACGGTATTTCTTCAACAATAAATCCGTTTTTTTTAAGCCAATTGTTTAATCGTATAAAATTTTTCTCAGAAACTACAACATCTGGCGCAATTGAGAATACATTTGAATTCATGTGGTACATTTCTTCTCGTTCAATGTGAAATAAATTTTCTTTTCCAAAAAGCTTAACTAAATACATATAATCTGCCTCTTCTCTAAAACCACTTTTATAGATAATCCCTTTATTTTTACCTACAGGTTGAAAACAGCAATCTAAGTGCAAGGCATTGTCTCGAGGTTCTATTTTAGACTTAACTAAATCAAACTCTTTAACAATTTTAGTTGGAAAAAGTTTTTTTATATAATTTACCCCTGCTAAATTTGTTCTAGCTGTTATGTACTCTTTGTAATCGGATCCTTTATACGTTCCAATAAAAATATGATTATTCCATAACATCACATCACCACCTTCAATATGTACTTCTTCAGGAGGTCTTACCACTTTTTGGGGATTCATTTGGTCAATAACATACTGAATCGCGTCTAATTCTCGCTCTCTATCGGGTAAAATATTTGCTTTTATAAAAATATCATCTATAACAAACCCAATATCTCTTGTAAAAATTTGATTGTAATTTTCAATTATTTCTGGTCTATATACTTTGACATCATACTTCTGAAACACTTGATTAAAGGCTTCCATTTCAGCAATCATATCTGCTTCTACAGGATATGTACCTGCTTTTATATGTTCTAATGATTTTGGATCATATGCCTCTTCAGCTGTAGGCGTTGGCCCATTATTTTCAGCAATTCCTAATACTACCGCTTTAAGTCTAGAAGTTTCGTCATGAATATTTAATTGTAACATAGGTATGTGTTTTCACAAATATAAGAATAGGTTTAAATTTATCTAACAAAACCAATAAAAAAACGGCTTATTTACCGCTTAATTATTCATTTTTTCAACAAGTTTTTTGATATCTTGTTCTTTCTCTTTTGGATAAATGAGTAATACATCGTCTTTATCAACAATTATAAAATCATTTATACCGTCAATTACTATTAGTTTTTTTGAGGCTGTTCTTATTATATTATTTGATGCGTTCTCTAATACTACGGTCGCATTTACTACAGCATTATTATTTGCGTCTTTATCTAACTTTTCATGAAGAGAACCCCATGTTCCTAAATCGTTCCAGTCAAACGTTGCGGGTAACACATACACATTATTTGCTTTTTCTAAAATAGCATAATCAATAGAAATATTAGCTGCGCTAGCATAATTTTCGCTGATAAATTGATTTTCATTAGCTGTATTATAGAAATTCATTCCACTTAAAAACAATTCGTTCATCATGGGTTGAAACTGTTCAAATGCAGCTACAATTTCTTTTACGCTCCAAATAAAAATTCCTGCATTCCATAAAAAATTTCCACTCTTTAAAAAGCTTTTTGCTGTTTCATAATTTGGTTTTTCTCTAAATTGGACTACTTTTTTTATAGGTTTGTTGTCTTGCTGACTGTATTCAATATATCCGAAACCGGTATTTGGAAAATTTGGTTTAATACCTAAAGTCATTAATGCATTTTCTGTTTCACAAAAATGAAATGCTTGTTGTACATTTTCCACAAAAGCAGTTTCATCTTCAATCCAATGATCACTAGGAGCAACAATTAGTAAGGCTTCTGGGTTTTGTTTTTTGATTTTTAAAGACGCGTATAAAATACACGGAGCTGTATTTCGCATAGCTGGTTCAGTCACAATATTTTCTCTTTTTACCAGAGGAAGTTGCTCTGTTACCAAATTTGTATATTTTTCGTTTGTAAGAATTAAAATATTTTCTACTGGAACAATGTTAGAAAGTCTAGAAAATGTTTTTTGAATCAACGTTTCACCTGTTCCAAGCATATCGTGAAATTGCTTTGGAAAATCAGTAGTGCTCACAGGCCAAAACCTTGAACCTACGCCACCTGCCATTATTATTGCATAATACTTGCTTGTCATTTTTTTAGTATCAAAGGTGTAAAGTTACAAAGTATTTTTAACTTGGCAGAAGTTCTACCTCAGCATTTGGGTTAAAAAGATACATTTTACCTGTTTGTACTTCCATACATTCGTATCGTTTTACTCTGATGGCTATTTTTTTAAATACCTTGCCATTCTTAAATCGAAATACACTACCATACGGAATTTCAAAAATATAATTTTTCTCTGTATCTCTTTCATCAAATTGTTTTAAAGCCAAAGCAAGAGTAGCATCTGTATCGCTACTGGCTTTTGGATTTTTAAAATGTCGAGCTAAAAGTGGTAGTAATTGATGAGGAAAAATTTGAGGATTGATAAATGGAATCATTAACCGTTGGAACGTATGTTTCCATTCGGGACCATGAGGCAAAATAGTTCTGCCATATTTTTCAAAAGCTACAAGATGTGCTATTTCATGAATTAGGGTAATTAAGAAACGGTATTTATTTAAGCTTGCATTAACAGTAATTTGGTGAAATCCATCAGGATGTCTTCTATAGTCTCCGTGTCTCGTTTGTCGTTCTTTAACAATTTTAAGATGCACGTGATTCATTTTGATTAATTCAAAACAAGGAATAACCGCATGCTCGGGTAGATATTTGTGTAAAACTTCACTCATACCGACTAACTAACAAAATTTACTCTAATGATGCCCATATATTCTACCCGTAACTTGCAGTAAAAATAATTGTTTTTTTGTTTTATTCATAAATTAATTCTTTTTTAAACAAAATAGCGATAGAAATTTTGGGGCAACCATAAGGTTTGAGATGCTATTTTGATTGATATTAATTTATTTTCAACCAGAAAACAATAAGATAAGAACGTATTTATTCTACAATAGTATCACATTATTTTATGCTTTGCGGATCAACATAAACTTCTGTGATTCTTTTTTTAAACCAATTAACGCTTTCATAATAAAAGTCAATGGCTGTTAATTTATCTTTATATACAATTTTTATTGTTCCATCAACAACTGCGGTTGCTGCTTCAACTTTAATTTTACTTCCTGAACTTGGTTTTTTTTCATCAAAATATTCCAAAACATGTAACGCAATTTCATCTTTAATAGCAGGACGCGAATTGTATGTGCTAATTAAAATAGTTGTCCCATCATCTTGTTTAACAATTAATTCTAACCCATTTTTACCATAATTATAGGTTACTATTTTATTTTCTTCTTGTGCAAACAAAATATTTGTAACCAAACACGTAAACACTACTAACTTTATCATAATCGAAGAATTAGAGTTCCTACTAACCTATTATTTTGATTTATAATAAGCTTTTATTCTCATTACAAAATAACATATAAATGCGTAGAAAAGAAGTAACCTTTAAGATAATTATGCAATATTAGAAAAGATATTTAGTGCTATAAAATCTTACAAAAACACTTTGGTATAAAGATTTTTGGCACTTTAGTGTAAAAAAGCTTTGGGTTACATGTTTTTTTATATTTTTGTAAGACAATACGTTAAAAATGAAGCTGTACTTAAAATATAAATTTCTACGAATTATCAACTATGGTATTTTTAGCGTAGAAAATTTTAACGAGAAAAAAAACATTCAAATTTACAATACTTTTTTATTGTTAGTTTTTCTCAACATTTTCTTGTATGGTATTTTGCTGACAATTTATCAATTTTACTATCAATTAGGGTTTATTTTTTTATCATTTGTATTAATTTCTTTTGCCTTATTACTTAACTATAAAAATAAAATATTACTTAGTAAAATTGTCATCATTCAATCATTCATTTTATTCATTGTGTTTGTATTATGTATATTTAGTTTTGATACCGTATTTACTCTTTATTTTTTTTTAGTTATCTTATATAGTACCTTAATTTTTAATGAAAAAGAAACAAAGCAAAAACTATTTTTTATTATTCAATGTTTTATTCTTTTTTTCATTGCCTTAACACCTTATAAAAATTATCTACCTAATCTTCAATTACTACCTAAAGAAAAAATTGCTGATATGAATTTAATCAGTATAATTGATTTCATTGTTTTCTTATTTACTTACATTTATTTTCATACGAGTTACCAACATTATCGCGAAAACAAATACAATTTATTAAATACAAGACTGTATGAAAATAATTTAAAAATAAAGCATGACAATATTAATAAGAGAAAATTGGTTTCAATTAGTTCAAGTTTATTAAATAGCTATTTCACTTCTTATAGTAATTTATTTAATCAATATCGTCAAGAAATTAATAATCGAATTAAAGAGTTTGAAAAAATAGACGTTTACTATAGTAGATTAAATACGTTAAACAATAAAATAGAAGAAGTCATTAATTATCAATTTTCAAAAGACAAAACATCTTTATTATTAACTTATAAAACACATGAAATTAACGAGATAACATCGCAAATTATTCAAAAAAAATTTAAGCATGTGCATCTAAGAAATACAGATATTTTTAGGCTTAATATTCATTACGATTTATATTATTTTTTTGTTTTAGACATTATAGAAGGATTTACAAAAAAATACCACCCAAATAACATCTACATTGAAACTAAACCACAAGAATATCCAACAGAAATCGTCCCTTCAAATTCAAAAATAATAAATGTATTAGGCATACAAGTTCATTATAAATTTGATATAAATAATGATTTAATTATTATACTCTATTTTTTTAAATACCCTGATCAAACAGCAATTTATCATGCTTAAAAATATACGTATAAAAATAATAGATTTATTTATTAGCTACTCATTAACGGGTACTAAGACAACTAATTCGAAAAATTTTAATGACTTTATTATTAAAAAAAATAGCATTGGAATGTTTAGCGCCTTAGTGTTTTTACTCGCTTCTATCTATCATGTATTACTTGGTGTTTACACAGATGGTTATCTATATTTTATAACTTCAATTGTAATGATGTCAAGCTTGTTTATCAATAACGTTAAATATCTTTATGGATTCAAACTTGTTACTTTATCTATATTAAATCTAATAGTGTTAATTGTGTGTTTATTTTTTAAAAAGAATGAAATATACATTTTTATTTTTTTTATTATGATTTATACCATAAACATACTGTTTTCATCAAAAAATTACCTTTACATCACCATATTAACCATACAATCGTTAGGGTTTATCTTTTTAGTACATTTTAAAGAACATCTCTTTAATGAATTACCACTAGTTGATAATAATGTTTTTTCAAATTTTATCTTTTTTATTTTTTTATTCTTAGGTATTAACGGTATTGCCACTTACATAAATCATCAAAAAGATAAAAAATATTTAAAAAATAAAGCTAAACTTTTTAAGAGTAATAAATCCATAAAAAAACTCAATTCAGAAATAGAGCAATTAAATGTCGCAGCATTACATTCATTAAAAACACCTATTTATGTGGCAAATGATTTTATAAAAAAATTACACACAAATTGTATTTCTGGTATACATCAAGAAAACGAATATGAGTATGAAGAACTTATTATTAATAGTATTACATTATCACAAATGTATGTAGAAAACTTAACCACATACACTAAAATTATTACAGAAACAAATGCTAAAACACGATTCAATATTTTAGAAAAAATTACTTTTATTACTAATATTGTAACTAAAAAATTTGAAGCAGCAACTATTAGAATTACGTGTGACGATTTTTATGTTACGGCTAATGATTTTTGTTTTATTATCATATTAGAAAATTTACTTACAAATGGATTAAAATACAACAACAACGTTGAAAAAAAGATTGATATTTTAGTTACTAAAAGTGAATTTGAAGTCAAAATCTTAGTTTCAGACAATGGAATTGGGATTGACCCTATCTATTTTGATCGTATTTTTTCTCCCTTTGTAAGAATACAGCAGCGTATCCAAATTGAAGGGACAGGCTTAGGCCTATCGAGTGTAAAAATGGCCGCAAGAAAAATGAATGGAAATGTACGAATAATTTCTTCTAGTAGTTTAGGAACCACATTTGAATTTACATTTAAAAATATTTAATTATAAAATCATTAATAAGAATTTTAAATAAACAAATACTAACTAATAAAAACGATCTAAACTAGTAAATGATAACAAACGTTACTTCTAAAAAATAAAATTAAACATATGATAAAAGTTGTATTTGTTGAAGACAATATGGTCTTCCATAAAGGATTGAAATTAGTACTACAAAACTCCAAAGAAATTGACTTAGTAGGTATGTATAGCACTGCTGAATCTTTAATTAACGATTTCGAATTTGTAGCACCAGATGTTGTTGTCATGGACATAGATTTACCTGGTATGAATGGTATTGAAGCAATATCGCTCCTTAAAAAAAATCACAAAGCCACTAAATTTTTAGTGCTTACGGTTCATGAAAATGAAAATTTAATACAAGCATTAAAATCTGGTGCAGATGGTTATTTAGTAAAGAAAAACTCTTTTGATTCTATTGAAGAAGAAATTATTACGTTGTCAAAAGGAGGATTCCCTATAACACCAGACATCTTAGATGAATTAAAAAATTACTTTCAAAACAACGGCAGTAAAGACACTAAAAATAATCCTGTATTTGATTTACTAACAGAGAAAGAGCGTCATGTACTTGAGTTAGTTTCTGAAGGCTTTTTGAATAAAGAAATAGCAAATAAAATTAACTTATCTATTGATTCTGTTAAGAAAATTACGCAACATATCTATGAAAAATTAGAAGTGCGAAACAGAAGCGAAGCAGTAAATAAATATCTGTCTCACAAAGGTTAAGGCGTTGAAGCACTTACTTGCAATACTTTTCCATTAAAATAGGTGTTTCCTGTTAATGCAAAATTATAAATATAATCAGCCATTTCTTTTGCAGAAACGGGTGCTTGATAACCAGGAAAAGCTTCTTGTAACATTTCGGTATTTACTGCCCCAAGCGCGAGTACATTAAACGCTATACCTTGTTCTTTGTATTCTTCTGCTAATAGTTCAGAAAGCGTAATTACAGCTCCTTTACTTGAACTATATGCTGCTAAACCTGGAAATTTAACACTCCCTTGTATGCCTCCCATTGAACTTATGGTAACTACATGGCTATTTTTAGACATAAAAGGGATACATTTTTGGGTTAAACTAGCCACTGCAAAAACATTAACCTGATAGATTCTTATAAATTCGGTAGAAGTAATTTGTTCAAAAGGTTTATGCAATAAACTTCCCGCATTATGTATAAGTACATCTACTTTTTTCCATGTTTTTTCTAAAAAGCCACTTACTTGCTCTAACTCCGATTCATTAGTTAAATCAACTGCTAAGCAAGTAACATTTGGATGATTTATCAACTCTTGCGGTGTTTTTCTTGAAAGTGCTAAAACTTGATGTCCCGCATTAGCAAAGAGCAATACCAATTCATACCCTATTCCTCTTGATGTACCTGTTATGACAATATTTTTACTTTTCATTGAGTTTGATTTCTTTTTCAGGTGCATTAATCATTTTCTCTAAAACAGGAATTGTTTTGTTTATTACATTTGAAATATGTGAAATATTCATTTGATCAAATTCATCGTCAGGTTGATGATAAAATTGAAAATTCTCAAAATCAAAAGTTGAAACCGTTTGAGCAGGCACATCAAATTCATAATAAAATGGATAATTATCCGAAGCTCTAAACAATCCATATCGCGTTTCTGCAGGTATATAACCTATTAGTTTTTCTCCTGCATATTCATTCATTTTTTGAGCCATGTTACTTTTCCCAAAACCTGTTATATAAAGCAACATATCTTTATTAACCATTGGCACACCAATCATCTCATAATTAAACATAAAATACAAATTGAGATTTTGTTGTTTTAATTTGGCTGCCAAATGTTTAGAACCTAACAAACCTCTTTCTTCTGCAGAAAAGAAAACAAACAATACACTTCTTTTATTTGATTTTGCCTTTGCGAAATATTTCAATACTTCTGATACGGCTGTTGAGCCTGCTGCATTGTCATTCGCGCCATTTGCAATAGAATCACCTTTTACTACATTCGCACCTTTTAATACGCCTATGTGGTCATAATGTGCCCCAATGATAACAAACTCATTTTTTAGCTTAGCATCATTTCCCTCAAGATAGCCTACAATATTATAGGCTGGCCAATTAAAGTTAGACAACGTGTCTTTATAGGTTTTAAAATAAGGAGGAATATTATTTTCTTTACATATATTTTCTAAATAAGAGGCAACCTGTTCCATTTTTTTAGTTCCTGCTTCCCTACCTAAATTTTCATCCGAAGTTAAAAACGATAACGTTTTGGCCACTTGTTCTTCTTTAACTTGATAGTTTGGCATTCTTGTTTGAGCCTTTCCTAAAAAACTCAATCCAAGTAGCATTATAATTATATGTTTCATTTTTTGTGATTTGTATTGATTTGTAAAAATAAAAAAATCCCGACTTAAATCGGGATTTTATATATTAATTTTTAAATGATTAAGCTAACATCGTAACTGGGTTTTCCATAAACGCTTTAAATGTTTGTAAAAACTGAGCTCCTGTTGCGCCATCAACTGTTCTGTGATCACATGCTAAAGTAACGGTCATTGTGTTTCCTACAACTATTTGACCATTTTTAACAACCGGTTTCTCTATAATTGCACCTACAGATAAAATAGCTGAATTAGGTTGATTAATAATTGAAGTAAAAGATTGAATCCCAAACATTCCCAAATTAGAAATCGTAAACGTGCTGCCTTCCATTTCATTAGGCTGAATTTTCTTAGCCTTAGCTCTTCCTGCCATATCTTTAACTGTTGCTCCAATTTGAGTTAAACTCATTTGATCTGCAAATTTCAATACAGGAACCACTAATCCGTCTTCTACAGCAACTGCTACACCAATATTTACATGATGATTAATAACCATTGCTTCTTCTTTCCATTGCGAATTTACTTGTGGATGCTTTTTTAATGCCATAGCAGATGCTTTAATCACCATATCATTAAAAGATACTTTTGTATCTGGTAAACCATTAATCATATTTCTTGATGCAATAGCCTGATCCATATCTAACTCTATTGTTAAATAATAATGAGGGGCTGTAAATTTAGACTCAGACAACCTTTTTGCAATGGTTTTACGCATTTGAGAATTTTTAATTTCCTCTTGGAAAACTTCACCTGCTGGTACAAAAGGTTTAACAATTGAAACAGCGCTGGTTGCTTCAGCTACTGCTTGCGAAGACGAAATTGCCGATGGAGAATAATTTTCTACATCACTTTTTACAATTCTTCCGTTTTCACCTGAACCTTTTACTTGAGCTAAATTAATTCCTTTGTCATGCGCAATTTTTTTAGCTAAAGGTGAAACAAATATTCTACCCTCTGTGTTAGAAGTTGAAAGTTGAGAATTAGCAGTTGTTTCTGATTGTACAACTTGTTTCTCAGCTGCCTTTGGCGATTCAGCAGAAACACCTACTTTATAATTTGCTGCAATTCCTGAAACATCAGTTCCTGCTGGTCCTAAAATTGCTAATATTGTATCTACTGGAGCAGAACCACCTTCTTCAACACCTATGTACAATAATGTACCAGCGTTAAACGATTCAAATTCCATTGTAGCTTTATCTGTTTCAATCTCTGCCAAGATATCACCTTCTTTAACTATATCGCCTACTTTTTTTAACCATGTAGCTACAGTTCCTGTAGTCATTGTATCACTTAAGCGTGGCATAGTTACTACTTTAACACCCGCTGGTATCTCGACTGCGCTCGATGTTACTGATTTGGTTTCATCAACAACTTTTTCTTCTTTAGTTTCAGTAGGAGTATTACTTGTAGCTAATAAAGCCGTAATATCTTCACCTTGTTTACCTATAATGGCTAATAAGGAGTCTACAGGAGCTGATTCTCCTTCATGTATTCCTATGTGTAATAAAACACCGTCATGGAATGATTCAAATTCCATCGTAGCTTTATCTGTTTCAATTTCAGCTAGTATATCACCTGATTTTATAGTATCACCCACTTTTTTTAACCATGTAGCCACAACACCTTCTGTCATGGTATCACTCAAACGGGGCATAGTAATTATTTGTGCCATAGTTTTTATAATTTATGAGGAATAAATGGATAATTTTCTTGTTCGTAAACCACATCATATAATTGATTTACTTCTGGGAATGGAGACTCATCAGCAAATTTTTCACATTCGGCAACTAAATCTGCGACACGTTGATCAATAGCTTCAATTTCTGCTTCAGTGGCATACTTTTTCTCTTTGATGATATCTAATACTTGTGTAATTGGGTCAATTTTTTTGTACTCTTCCACTTCTTCTTTGGTTCTGTACAATTGTGCATCAGACATTGAATGTCCTCTGTATCGGTACGTTTTCATTTCTAGGAATGTTGGCCCCTCTCCTTTTCTTGCTCTTTCAATAGCCTCATGCATTGCCTCTGCCACTTTGATTGGATTCATTCCATCAACGGGCCCACAAGGCATTTCATATCCTAATCCTAATTTCCAAATATCTGTATGATTTGCAGTTCTTTCTACAGAAGTTCCCATAGCATAGCCATTGTTCTCTACAATAAAAACCACTGGTAATTTCCAATTCATTGCCATATTAAATGCTTCGTGCAAAGAACCTTGACGTGCAGCACCATCTCCAAAATAGGTTAATGTAACACCCCCTGTTTCAAAATATTTATCTGCAAAAGCAATACCTGCTCCTACAGGAATTTGAGCACCCACAATTCCATGTCCTCCATAAAAACCATGTTCTTTAGAGAAAATATGCATAGAACCACCCATACCTTTTGAAGTTCCTGTTACTTTACCTAACAATTCTGCCATAACAGCTTTTGGATCCACACCCATACCAATAGGCTGAACGTGATTTCTATAAGCCGTAATCATTTTATCTTTAGACAAATCCATAGCATGTAAAGCTCCTGCTAAAACTGCTTCTTGTCCATTATATAAATGAAGAAATCCTCTTACTTTTTGTTGAATATATAATGCAGCTAATTTGTCTTCGAATTTTCTCCAAAACTGCATATCTTCATACCATTTTAGGTATACTTCTTTGGTAATTGGTTTCATTAGTGTTTTATTTTTTAGTTTGTTTCTAAAATTTACGAACGACAAAAATACTACTTAGACTTTTATTGAAAAAATTAAATTGGGTCAAATTTTACATTTTTAGCAATTTATTCGTTTTTTTTCTAACGAAATCGTTATAGATTAGCTTTATCAAACAAGAATGGTAATAAATTTTTCAAAGAATGGGATTTGTATACAGCTCCTTTTGCACCCATAAAATAAATTTCAATATTTAAATCTTGCTTGATTTCATATTCTGCAATAGACTGTCGACATGCTCCACAAGGTGGAATAGGTGTTACAGATTCTTTTTCCATTGAGGAAGCCGAAATAAACATTTTTTGTACTTTATTAGTTGGATAATTAGCCCCCGCATAAAAAATTACCACGCGTTCAGCACATAAACCAGAAGGATAAGCTGCATTTTCTTGGTTAGAGCCTTCTAACACTACTTGATTATCCAATACTAAAGCTGCCCCAACTTGAAAATTTGAATAAGGCGCATACGCTTTTTTTCTAGCTTCTATAGCCTTTAACATCCACTCTTGCTCTTGCTTGTTTAATTCATTAATGGAATCAAACACCACTAATTTAGTTTCAACTTTTAGCTCTTTCATATTAATTACTTTCTTTATAAGGGAAAAAAAATCCAAATTCAAAAAAAATGAATTTGGATTTTAATTATATTGTTATTTTATTAATTGTCTTCGTATGAATCGCCAAAATTAAATGTTAGCGAAAATCGTAAGGTGTTTTCCAAAGGATTTCGCACTTTTGATGCAGAGAACAAATAAGAAACATCTACTTTAACGGTGTTGTACTTGAAACCAGCTCCTAAAGTCATGTATTTACGAGCACCTTTCTCTTGACTTTCATGAAAAAAACCTGTTCGCAAAGCAAATGAATTTTGATACCAATATTCTGCTCCCAATGCCCATGTAAACTCTTTGAATTCTTCTTTCATACCATCTGGGGCATCATTAAAAGATTTAAATATACCTTGAACCCAACCTATTTTTCTATAATTTTCATTATTAATTGCTTTATCACTTGCATCTATTACCCCATCATTATTTAAATCTGTTACAGCCTGTGGAGTAGGTACTAATAACTTTGTAGTTTCACCAATAACACTCACTTTGTTGTACTCATCAAATATGAAATCAAAACTTCCTCCTAATCTTAAATTAGCTGGAATAAAATTCTCATTTAACAAATCATTATCATATGAAATCTTAGGTCCTAAATTTTGAAGATTGAAACCAAAACGCCATTTTCCGTTAAATTCATCAAATGCCATTTCTTCAGATTGATATAAACCCGATACATCAACTGCAAAAGTTGAAGCGGCTTTAGCATCAGAATCTGAGGTTGCAATTTTTAAATTAGAGCGAATGTATCGGCCTGCTACACCCATACCAAATGTTTCACTTAACTTTAATGAATAAGATAAATCTAAAGCAAACTCATTTGGACTAACGGTTGTTAATGCCTGACCTGTATTGTCTGTTAATTGAATATCTCCTAACCCGAAATAACGTAAACTAGTTGCAAAAGCACTTTTTTCATTTATTTTATTAAAATACGTGATTTGTCCTAATGAAATATCATTTGCAATACTTGTTAAATATGGCGTATAACTCATCGAAAACCCTTGTTTTCTTGAAGAAAAAGCATATTTAGACGGATTATATTGTTGAGAAAAAGCATCTGCAGAAGAAGCTACACCCATATCTGCCATACCCGCCGAACGCGCATCTGCCGCAATTAATAAGAAAGGTACTCCGGTAGTTATTACGCGGTCTTGTGCTGTAGCTGATTGAATGGCTACTAAAAAAATAACTAGTTTAATTAAATTCTTCATCTGTATAGATTGGTTTTTAAATTTCAGATGTAATTTTTGTCAATAGGCTTTTTTGTAAGTATAGCCAACAAATATACAATTTTATTATAGTATTACAAGTTTTTCTATTTTTTCTGTTTTTGTTCCTGTTAATGTGGATTTAACGGTTAATTTATATACATAAACCCCTTTTCCAATTTTATCACCAAAATCATCTTTACCATCCCATTTAATTTCTCTAGATAGAAATCCATCTGTAAGAACCGTTTGATTAATTGTTTTAACTAATTTACCAGAAACTGTCAAAATTTGTACTTGAACATCCAAGGATTCAAATGGCCTATTATGATTGAACCAAAATTCGGTATAGCTCACAAAAGGATTAGGATAATTGAGCACATGCGTCAACGCCAATTCTTCATTTCCTACTACAACAAACTGAATTTCTGCTGTGATTAAATTATTGTATACATCCCACGCCTTAAATAAAATTGTATGCAATCCCGGGGCTAAATTTCTAAAAGGATACGTTACTTTTCCTTTAGTGTAATCATTATTTTCAGTTTCATAATAATCATTTAAAACATACGGATTATTTTCATCATTGTCTAAAATAGCTACAATGTCATGACCTATTCCACTGGCTGTATTAATGCCGTGTTCATCTTCTAAAAAAGCTAAAAATATAGGGCTATTATTTGTAATTCCACCGCTTACAAAATTAGTATCATTCATATACAATTTAACTTTTGGTGGCGTTGTATCTGCAGGAGCGTTTAAGTTTACGCCTCCTACTTTAATTAGATTAGAATACCCAGATTGATTTTGCAATTGAGGTTGAACACTTTTTGCATAAAAACTAATTCTTCCTGTGCCCAAAGGAATTTGTATATCTTGTGGCACCACAAAACTAAATTCAAACAAACCATTAGTTACAGAAGCATTCCCGCGATAAATAGTTTCGCCTAATGTAGCAAAATTTAATTTAGGTTGATTTAACAACACAGAAACATTATCATTATCTAATGTTAATCTATTTAAATTTTTATCAAAAACTTGTACTGCTAAATCACCATTATAGCTTGGTAATAGTGTGTTATTTTCATCAACCACCTCTCCTGAAAACTTTACCAAAGAAAGGGCTTGCAACGTTGCCGTTGTAGTAGCAATAGGTTGGTCATTTAATTTAGTAAGCACTATTTTTGGTTTCGGGATAGCTAACTTAAGTGCTGGGTCGCCAATATAAAAAACAACCCTTCTATTTGTTGACCCAGGTAAAATTTTAGCTTTTCGTAATGCCTCGGCAATAGAGATATAGGCTCCATTTTGCATGGCAAACAAATAATCATAGATATCTTCATTTAACTGAATCCCTGTTGACTGCCCTATCTGTCTCGTTGTTGCTAACATTGAGATAGCCCCGCCTGATTTGTTCCAATACATATATTCACCCCCTGTGGGTCTACTAGGATCATCAAAACGGGTAAACTCGCACGTAATCGTTATAAATAAGGGATATTTATACCTATTATTTAACTCTTGTGCATCAGCTTTTTCAAAAATACGTTCAATAGCAAAACTTTCTTCGTTTCCATGTCCGTAATAATTAAGGACTAATGCACCTAATTCAATCGCATCTAAAAAGTCTTTTTTTGCCTGAGGATACCTTGGACCTCCCGCACTAACTTCTTGGGTATATGCATCGGTATATATTTTTTTTGTATTGAAAAAAGGATTAGCCAATGTAACTTGATCGGCCAAAACATTTAAATCTTTTTGCAAAAACCAATCTCCTGACTTAAAAGGATCGGGATCATCTGCATAGTAAACTAAATTGTTACGCCATCTTCCATATGATTTTTCATCATAATATTCATACACCTTATTAACCATTTCGGCTGCTTGCTCACTAGAAGAGACCAACATGCGCCCTACAGCTATATCTAAGCCATCTACATTGGTTTGCATATCTCCTTCATTATCGTCCATCATAACAAAAAAATCATCGGACATAAATGATGCAAATAATGAAAAATTAGTGCTGTTATTTTGAACCAATGAACTTGCGGGATAAAATCCATGAAAAATTGGAACTATATTCGTATTGTTTCTAATTCGATCTTTATAATCATAAGACGCATCGCCAAAAAGATTAACATATTTTACTCTTTTTGAAACTGTAGAGGCATTTGCATATACATATTTTATAAAATTTCTAATCGCTGCAATATCTTGCTTGCCACCTCCAAATTCTTGATAAATGGATTCAAGACTTACCACTTTAGTATTCAAATTTTGCTGTGAACGATGTAGTGCTGCTAAATTTTCAGCCTGACTAAATAAAGCGTTTGGCGTAATAATTAAATAATCTATATCTTGAAAATTTCCTTGACTATTTTGAAAAATAGTTCCTTTTAGATTTTGATTAGCAACCCTTGTAAGCGTTTCTTTTGAAGGAGTATAAACATCATTTAAATCAAGTGCAATAAATTTTTTTGGTTGCCCTAAATTTGTTTTAAAAATTAAAGTAGACTGATTATTGTCTATTTTAGTAACATTATAAATATCTGTAATATCCCAAACCGATTGAATCGAAGTTGCATTAGCTACTGTAAATTCACCTATCCCAATATTTGTTTCCACTAACCCATTTGAAAATCTAAATTGTTTTCCCATTCCTTTTAAAGAGGCATTGTATTTTAAGGTAATGTAGTCTAAATAACCTTTTGAGGAAGGCACTCCCCCATTGTTATAAGTCAAATTAATAGCAACAGTATTCCCCGAAGGTACAAATGATTGATTTAGTATGTTTTCAAATCCCAAAACTCCCGATGTTCCTGTAAGTGTATTTATAGGCAATGTAGCCAAATCTATACCATTTGCTTTAACTTTGAAGGAAGTTGAACCAAAGGAAATTGCACAAAAATTAGCCGTTAAATTGACATTACTACCTGGTATATAATTTAGCAAATCAAAAGAAAATGTTTGATCATTATCTAAGTCAAAAGCCTCACCAAACCAACGCCTACCAATTTTTCCTGGATTTACTAAATCTGTTTCATGAAATACATAGCCATCATAAGTATTTAGCTGAAGTGTTGAAGCTCCTGCGGGCTGTACATAATTTTGAATACGCTTTCCATTTGTAGTACCATAGGTTACATAATAATAAGAATTATCAGCATACAAATTTTCATGGGTTAAACTTTCTGTATTCCAATTATCAACCCCCTCAGCATAAAACAATATATAATCCTCATCATTAAACACCCCATCATTTTCCCCTGCAAATAAAATTGCATTTTCTTCTAAATCATTGGGATAACTAAAATTGTTCTGTAACGGCAACATTCTACCTCCATTCCCGTAAATTTTAATTTTTCGAGGATCTACATTTACATCAAAGCCCAATTCTCTTAAAAACGTCTTAGAAACTTTATAAATACCCGATTTTTTAATATAAAATCGAAACCAATTTCCAGTAGCTAAAACCGAATTTTGAACGGCAGAAATACTATTTTGATTGGCATTTCGAGACAACTGATTGGTAGTATAAGAAAGCGTAAGTTGTTTTACTTTTTTGTACAAAGCACCCTCTTTTACAATTGGATTAAAACTTAAAAAAACCATAGGCTCTTCTCTTGCAAAAGAAGATTTAAGTTTAAAATTAATATCATTTGGTAGTTTAGAAAGATTTAAATCGGTTAACTCGTCAACATTAATAGGCTCAAAAACAATATTTGTAATTTGATAGTTAAATTCTGAAACTAATTGTTCTGTCTTAAAATTAGAGACAAAAAATAGTGTTTTCTCCGAAGGATTATACTCTAAATTTTCCCTTTGAAATTGAGGTATAACATATTTTATACTCCCAAAAATAAAATCATTTTTTGGTGTCCATTGCAACGTAATTTCCTTTGTATCCTGAGCAAAGACAGTGTAAAAAGCAAATAATAATAAAACAACACTTCTTTTCATATTTGTAAAAACATGCGTTTTAGCAGTCGTAGAACGCTATCACTTTTATATAAATTTAACAGCGTAAACTATTTTAATAATTATACTAAACGCAAATTAAGTGAAAATAGTATAATTCAAACAATATTTTAAAATAAAAACAATAAATAGCACAAAACAAACGTTATCAAATTACTATTTAAAAAGATTGTTTAATATTTTTTTTTTTTTTTGTTGCATATTAATGGTTTATTATTATCTTGCGGCACTAAAATTATTACCTACTAAAGTATGAAAGTTACTAAAATTATGGCTTTAAAATTGTTGGTGGCAATAACGCTAACAATAGGTTTTACTGGTTGTAGCAAAAAAGGAAGCACTAAAGGTGGTTCTTCTGCAACAGGTTGGAAAATCAACGACAAAAAAGGCGGTTTCCAATACAACACTAAGTTTAAGCAACAAGAAACTCCCCCTGGAATGGTGTCTGTTGAAGGCGGTACATTTACTATGGGTAAAGTGGACGATGATGTAATGCATGATTGGAACAACTCCCCAACAAAACAACATGTTCAATCATTTTACATGGATGAAACGGAAGTAACAAATATGATGTATGCAGAATACTTATATTGGTTGAAATCTGTTTTTCCTCCATCAGACGAAAAATACAAAAATATTTATAACGGCGCTATTCCTGATACATTAGTATGGAGAAATCGTTTAGGTTATAATGAAACCATGACAAACAATTATTTAAGACATCCTGCGTATGCTGATTATCCTGTAGTAGGCGTTAATTGGATTCAGGCTTCTGAGTTTTGTGATTGGAGAACAAATCGTGTAAACGAAAATATCTTAGAAAGAGAAGGCTATTTGAAAAAAGATGCCAAAATAAAAGACGTAACTGCAGATGCTAATTTTGATACAGAATCCTATGTGAATTCTCCTTCAAAATCTTTTGGCGGCAATGCAGAAATTGTTAAGAAAAAAGTAATGGGCCAATCTGGTAAAAAACAAGTTGGTGAAGATGTAAAAAATGTATATGCTCAAAGAAGTTCTGGTATCATTTTACCTGAATACAGACTTCCTACCGAAGCTGAATGGGAATATGCTGCTTTAGCATTAGTAGGTAACAGAGAATATAACATTTATAAAGGACAAAAAAAATATCCTTGGAAAGGGCAATACACGCGCTCTGGAAAAAGACAATATAGAGGCGATCAATTAGCCAATTTTAAACAAGGAAAAGGAGATTATGGCGGTATTGCTGGCTGGTCTGATGATGGTGCAGATATTACTAATAAAGTAAAATCATATCCTGCAAATGATTTCGGTTTATATGACATGGCTGGTAACGTTGCTGAATGGGTTGCTGACGTGTACCGACCTACAGTTGATGATGAAGCTAATGATTTCAACTACTACAGAGGAAACGTTTATACAAAAAACAAAATTGGTGCTGATGGTACTGTAGAATTTATTACTTCAGAAACTATAAAATACGACACGTTAAGTAATGGTAAAATCATGGCAAGAAGTTTCCCAGGTCAAATTGCTCAAGTTCCAGTTGACGAAAACGAAACGTATTTAAGACAAAACTTTGATAAATCAGATAATAGAAATTACAGAGATGGTGACAGACAATCTACTCGCTATTTCAATTTTGGAGATTCTGAAGAAGATGCAGGAAAAGACAAAACAAACGAAAGAATGTATCATGCTCCAATGCATAAAATCGATGTTGATAGCCTTGGAAAAATGGACAAAAAATATGACCGTTCAGACAAAAGAACAACTTTAATAGACGACAATGTTCGTGTATATAAAGGAGGTTCATGGAGAGACAGAGCATATTGGTTAGACCCTGCTTCAAGAAGATACTTCCCACAAGATATGGCAACAGACTACATCGGATTTAGATGTGCTATGTCAAAAGTAGGACCAAAAAACAACAAGAAAACACCTAGAGGTAATGTTAAAAGCAAATAATTCTAGATAATATTTTTAAAAGCCCTTTAGTATTAAAGGGCTTTTTTTTATTTTAGCACAATCCAAATGAAAATTTAATGAAAATAGAAGAACTATACCTTTACTTTCTTGAAACTACTGGAGTAACAACAGACACTCGAAAAATCGAAGCAAATAACTTTTTTATCGCTTTAAAGGGTGATACGTTTAATGGAAATGAATTTGCAGAAAAAGCACTTGAGTTAGGCGCAAAATACGCTTTAATAGACGAAAGCAAATTCAAAAAAAACGACCAATATATTCTTGTTGATAATTGTTTAGAAACATTACAGAAATTAGCTAATTACCATCGCCAACAATTACCGTGTACAATTATTGGACTTACAGGTAGTAATGGAAAAACGACAACAAAAGAACTTATCTATGCCGTGCTTTCACAAAAATATAAAACACAAGCTACATTTGGCAACCTTAATAACCACATAGGTGTTCCTCTTACCTTGCTTTCGTTTCGTAAAGACACTGAAATGGGGATCGTAGAAATGGGCGCCAATCATCAAAAAGAAATTGAATTTTTATGCCAAATTGCCCAACCAGATTTTGGGTACATAACTAATTTTGGAAAGGCGCACTTAGAAGGCTTTGGTGGTGTTGAAGGAGTTATCAAAGGAAAAAGCGAATTGTATGACTATTTAACCTCTTCAAATCATATTGCTTTTATAAACAATGACGACCCGTTACAAGTTGAAAAAACCAAATATATAGAAACTATTTCATTTGGTTTACACGCAAAAAATAATTTTGTTACAATTGACTCTATTGAAGCGAATCCGATGGTGAAAATTAAATGTAACAATACAATCATTCAATCCCATCTCATTGGACTATATAACGCAAACAATATAAATGTTGCCATAACAATAGGGTCCTATTTTAACATTCCAATCGAAATCATAAAACAAGCAATCGAAAATTACATCCCCACAAATAACCGTTCTCAATTACTTCAAAAAGAAACTAACACTATCATACTTGACGCTTACAATGCAAACCCTAGTAGTATGCAAGCTGCATTAACAAACTTTTTTCAGCTAGAGGAAGAAAATAAAATTGCTATTTTAGGTGATATGTTTGAATTGGGAGAAGAAAGCTTTGAAGAACACAAAAAAATAGTGGAACTCTGCAAACAGCAAGATACAATTACTTTTTATTTTGTAGGAAAGGAATTTGTAACGCAACAAATAGAACAATTTAATTTACATTTTTTCAATTCCTTTGAAGATTTTCAGTTAAAATTTGGAATAGAAAAAATAACTCATTCATTTGTATTAATTAAAGGATCGAGAGGCATGCGTTTAGAACGAGCACTAGATTGTATGTAATAAAAAAAGGCGGTAAAATTTATTAACCGCCTTTCTAATTTATGTCCTTACTTATTTGACAAGCCCTCTAGAAATAACAATTCGTTGAATTTCAGAAGTACCTTCATAAATTTGAGTAATTTTTGAATCTCGCATCATACGCTCTACATGATACTCACTTACATAGCCATTTCCTCCATGTATTTGAACAGCTTCATTAGCCACTTCTAAAGCTACTTCAGAAGCATACAATTTTGCCATAGCACCAGAATGTGCAATATCTTTTCCTTCATCTTTTTCAGCCGCTGCTTTATGAACTAATAAGCGTGCTGCTGTAGTTTTCACATGCATATCCGCTAATTTAAATGCTATCGCTTGGTGATTAAAAATTGGTTTTCCAAAAGCTACACGTTCTTGTGCATATTTCAATGCCAGCTCATAAGCCCCTTGTGCTATACCTAATGCTTGTGAAGCAATTCCTATTCTGCCTCCATTTAACACGCCCATCGCAAAATTAAAACCAAATCCATCTTCACCAATTCTGTTTTCTTTAGGCACTTTGACATCACTAAACAATAAAGAATGTGTGTCAGAACCTCTAATTCCCATTTTCTTTTCTTTTGGGCCAATAGAAAATCCTTCCCAACCTTTTTCTACAATAAAAGCATTAATCCCTTTATGTCCTTTTTCAATATCTGTTTGTGCAATAACAATATACGTAGAGGCTGTTCCTCCGTTTGTTATCCAATTTTTTGTTCCATTTAACAAATAATAATCACCTTTATCAATGGCAGTCGTTTTTTGCGAAGTGGCATCCGAACCCGCTTCTGGCTCTGATAAACAAAATGCTCCAATTACATCACCTTGCGCTAAGGGCACTAAATATTTTTGTTTTTGCTCTTCATTACAATATTTTTCTAATCCGGCACAAACTAACGAATTGTTAACCGACATAATAACTGCGGCAGACGCATCTACTTTAGCAATCTCTTCCATCGCTACCACATACGAAATACTATCTAAACCTGCACCACCATATTTTGGATCAACCATCATTCCTAAAAAACCAAGCTCAGCCATTTTTTTGACTTGCTCAGTAGGAAAAGTTGAATGTTCATCTCTTTCGATTACTCCGGGTAATAATTCAGCTTGAGCAAAATCTCTCGCTGCTTGTTGAATCATCAAATGTTCTTCAGATAAATTGAAATCCATATTTTATAAGTATATAAATTGAATAATATGTAAAATTTGAGTTCAAATGTATATAAAAAATATGAATTTTTCAATAACAATTTGTATTTTTAACCCATGTTTAAAAATCACTATAACGTTATAGGCGTGATGTCAGGAACTTCGTTAGACGGAGTAGATATTGCGCATGTAAATTTTACATTAAACAACGCTACTTGGCATTATAAAATAGGTGTTTGCGAGACAATACCTTATAACCAAGAATGGATTACAGCATTAAAAAACGGCATCAATTATGGCACAACTGAATTAGAAACGTTAAACAAAAAATACACTTCCTATTTAGGTGAATTAATTTCTCATTTCATTGCAAAAAATCAGCTAACTAATTTAGATGCTATTTGTTCGCACGGGCATACTATTTTACATCAACCCCAAAATGGTTTTACATTACAAATAGGAAATTTACCCGAAATAGCTTCTTATTTCACTGTTCCTTTTGTATGTGATTTTAGAATACAAGATGTTGAACTAGGTGGTCAAGGTGCGCCATTAGTTCCTATAGGAGACCAAATTTTATTTTCTTCCTATACGTATTGTTTAAACTTAGGTGGTTTTTCAAATGTTTCAATGCTTGAAAACGGAAAACGTATTGCTTTCGATATTTCTCCAGTAAATACCGTTTTAAATTTATATGCCGAAAAACTAGGTTTCCATTTTGACGAAGGCGGCAAACATGCCGCAAAAGGAATTTTAAACACCTACTTATTTGATACCCTAAACGCCCTACCCTTTTACCATCAACCGTATCCAAAATCTTTAGGTTTTGAATATGTAAAAGACATAATTCTTCCACTTATAGAAAAATTTAATTGTTCAACAGAAGATGTGTTACATACTTTTACTAAACATGTCGCCTTTCAAATTGCCAAAGTGACAACACAAAAAAACAGCACATTATTAGTTACTGGTGGTGGAGCATACAATACTTTCTTAATCAATGAAATCCAGAAAAATGCACCATATATCCAAATAACCATTCCTGACACCAAAACAATTGAATTTAAAGAAGCACTCATATTTGCCCTACTTGGTGTGTTAAAATTAAGAAATGAAATCAATGTTTTAGCAAGTGTAACGGGCGCCCAAAAAGATCACTCATCAGGTAAAATATTTACTACAAACTAATTTTCAAGTTCAATTATTACAATTATATTTGCACCAAATAAACAGACACAACACCTAAAACTAATTTAATGAAAGATTTATTAAAAAAATTTGAAGATAAAGAACCAGAAATTGTATTCAACTGGAAAGATCCTGAAACAGAAGCGGAAGGCTGGACAGTAATCAACTCGTTAAGAGGCGGAGCTGCAGGTGGCGGAACACGTATGCGTAAAGGTTTAGACATGAATGAAGTACTTTCATTAGCTAAAACAATGGAAGTTAAATTTTCAGTATCTGGGCCGGCGATAGGTGGTGCAAAATCGGGTATTAACTTTGACCCTGCTGATCCACGTAAAAAAGGAGTCCTAGAAAGATGGTACAAAGCGGTTTCTCCTCTATTAAAAAATTATTATGGAACGGGTGGCGATTTAAATGTAGACGAAATCCATGAAGTAATCCCTATGACTGAAGATTGTGGTGTTTGGCATCCACAAGAAGGTGTTTTTAACGGGCATTTTAAACCCACTGAAGCGGATAAAATAAATAGAATAGGACAATTACGTCAAGGCGTTATAAAAGTTATCGAAAACCCAGCTTATTCACCAGATGTTTTAAAAAAATATACTGTTGCTGATATGATTACTGGCTTTGGAGTAGCCGAAGCGGTAAAACATTTTTATACAATTTATGGTGGAGATGTGAAAGGCAAAAGAGCTATTGTTCAAGGTTTTGGAAACGTAGGTTCAGCAGCTGCATACTATTTATCAAAAATGGGTGCTAAAGTAGTTGGTATTATCGATCGTGATGGAGGCGTATTGAATGAAAATGGATTTACATTTGAAGAAATAACAGCCTTATTTTTAGCAAAAGATGGTAATAAATTAGTCGCTGAACACATGATTCCATTTGCTGAAATAAATGAAAAAATATGGAAAATTGGAGCTGAAATTTTTACACCATGTGCTGCTTCTAGATTAGTGACTCAAGACCAAGTAAACCATATGATTGCTTCTGGATTAGAAGTTATTTCATGCGGTGCGAATGTTCCTTTTGCAGATAAAGAAATATTTTTTGGTCCAATCATGGAAGACACAGATAAAAAAATAAGCTTAATTCCAGACTTCATATCCAATTGTGGTATGGCTAGAGTTTTCGCTTATTTTATGGAGAAAAAAGTACAAATGACTGACGAAGCTATATTTAATGATTCTTCTGAAATTATTAAAAAAGCCATTCAAAAAACATATGATTTAAATTCAGACAAGAAGAACATTAGTGCAAGAGCTTTTGAAATTGCTTTAAAGCAGTTAGTATAACAAATAAAAAAAGAGGCGATGGCCTCTTTTTTT
This sequence comes from Flavobacterium sp. 20NA77.7, assembly GCF_031326205.1. NCBI lineage: Bacteria > Pseudomonadati > Bacteroidota > Flavobacteriia > Flavobacteriales > Flavobacteriaceae > Flavobacterium > Flavobacterium nakdongense. The sequence continues at coordinate 1,772,268 of NZ_CP133721.1, forward strand.
ATTTTTCGAACTCTTTCAATGTTTCGAGCAGTATATCTATACACGTTCTTAATTCTTCTTCCGTCATTACTAATGGTGGTGCAAAACGAATAATATTTCCATGAGTAGGTTTAGCTAACAATCCTTTTTCGGCAAGTCGCACACAAATATTCCAAGCTGTATCACTTTCTTCAGTATCATTAATCACTACAGCATTCAACAAACCTTTTCCTCTTACTAGAATAGCTATGTTTGACGTTTGTATATATTTCTCTACTTCTTCCCTGAAGATTTTTCCTAATCTTCGTGCATTTTGAGCTAAGTTTTCGTCCGCAACAACCTCTAAAGCAGCCATTGCAACCGCAGCCGCAACAGGATTTCCTCCAAAGGTAGAACCATGTTGACCTGGCTTAATGACATTCATTATTTCATCATTTGCTAATACTGCCGAAACGGGATACACTCCTCCAGAAACTGCTTTACCTAATATTAAAATATCAGGTTGTACATATGTCGCTTGTCTTTCACATTTATTTTCACAAATACAATTACCACAAACGGCTAATAATGAACCTGTTCGAGCAACACCTGTTTGTACTTCATCAGCAATAAACAATACATTGTATTTTTCGCATAATGCTTTTGCTTTTGTTATAAAATCTTCAGAAGGCACATAAACCCCTGCTTCGCCTTGAATAGGTTCAACTAAAAAGCCGGCAATAGTAGGTGATGATGCTAATACTTGTTCTAATGCTGCACTATCGTCATAAGGTATTTTAATAAATCCTTCTGTATAAGGGCCAAAGTTTTTTCGGGCATTTTCATCATTTGAAAAAGAAATAATAGTGGTCGTTCTCCCGTGAAAATTATTTTCGCAAACAATAATTTGGGCTTGTTTTTCGGCAATTCCTTTCTTTTCGTAAGCCCATTTTCTACAGATTTTGATTGCTGTCTCTACTGCTTCAGCTCCTGTATTCATAGGCAATACCTTATCAAATCCAAAATATTCTGTAATATATTTTTCATACACCCCTAACTTATCATTATAAAATGCACGAGAGGTCAAGGTTAAGGTTTTGGCTTGTTCAATTAAAGCATTTACAATTTTTGGATGGCAGTGCCCTTGATTAACTGCCGAATAGGCAGAGAGAAAATCAAAATATTTTTTTCCTTCAACATCCCAAACGTAAACGCCTTCGCCTTTACTTAATACTACAGGAAGTGGGTGGTAGTTGTGTGCTCCGAATTGATCTTCTAAAGCTATGGCTTCAGCCGTCCCGAAGTGTACGGGATTTTTTTCTATAACTGACATGATTTGGTTGTTTATTGATTGTTACATCGCAATTCCTTCTTAAAGGTGAGAAATCAACCCTATACAAAAGTAGTAAATTTTGTTGGAAGATAGAAATTGAATGCTGGAAGAAAAAACTCCCTACTCCCTACTTGGAGCTTCCAACTCTTACTCAAACATTTCCAATAACTTCGTTACCGTATTCCAATTACGAATGGTCGCAACCACATGTAATTTCTTTTCTATATATTTTTGATCTAATCTTGTATTTCCTGCACCAACAGCATACTTTATGTAAATTTTATTTTGGTCTACAGCGGCTTCATCAGGTTTAAATTGGCTAATTTTTAAATCATTTATAGCAGAAACTGGCAGTCCTTTTGAGATAAAAGCCACATATAGTTTTTTAGTATCGAGGTTTTTTTCTTTTAGGTACGGGTTATTTTTAAAACACAATTCTAAATCTTTTTTACTAATAACCACAACCGGAACCTCTAAACCTAATTGTTTGAAAATTTCTTGCTTAATTTTAAACCCCACACTCGCACTATTTTCTTCTTCCGTATCTACAAAAACATTACCCGATTGAATGTAGGTTTGCACATTTACAAATCCTGCTTGTTCTAAAATTGATTTTAAAACATCCATTTTAATCATGTTGTGTCCAGAAACATTGATACCTCTAAGCAAAGCTAAGTGTGTGTGCATGGTCTTAATTTTGCTATAAAAGTAAAATAATTTATTAAATGATACTAACAATCCTTATTTTTGCTTCATGGGAAGAAAGAAAACAGACAAAATCGTATTCGAAAACGTAGAAATCCTTGATGCAGGCGCAAAAGGTGTATCGGTAGCAAAAGCTCCTGATGGCAAAGTAATTTTTATTCCGAATGTGGTGCCAGGCGATGTGGCAGACATTCAAACCTTCAAAAAAAGAAAAGCCTATTATGAAGGAAAAGCCACTAAAATACATTCCTTTTCCACGCATCGTGTTGCCCCCGTTTGTGAGCATTTTGGCGTGTGTGGGGGTTGCAAGTGGCAAAACATGAACTACGACCAACAATTAGTATATAAAAACCAAGAAGTTTATAATAATTTGAAACGCATTGGGAAAATTGATTTACCCGAGTTTGAACCCATTTTAGGCTCAGCCAAACATTTTTTTTACAGAAATAAAATGGAATTTGGCTTTTCTTCTTCAAGATGGATGACAGATGCCGAAATTCAATCAGGTGAAGATTTAGACAATAAAAATGCTGTTGGGTTTCACATTCCACGTATGTGGGATAAAATTTTAGACATTACTACTTGTCATTTACAGCAAGACCCTTCTAATGCGATTCGTAATGAGATACGAACCTTTGCTAACGCTGCTAATTTATCTTTTTTCAATCCCAGAAATCACGAAGGCCTTTTGCGAACTTTAATGATACGAACAGCATCTACAGGAGAGCTAATGGTGTTGATTCAGTTTTTTGAAAATGACAAAAAAAATATCGAATTGCTTATGAATTTCTTAGCAGAGCGTTTTCCAGAGATTACATCTTTACAATATGTAATTAATCAAAAATTGAATGACACACTCTACGATCAAGATATTATTTTATTTAAAGGCAGAGATTATATTTTGGAAGAAATGGAAGGTTTACAATTTAGTATCAATGCTAAATCTTTTTATCAAACCAATTCAGAACAAGCCTATGAATTGTATAAAATTACGAGAGATTTTGCCGAATTAACAGGTAATGAAATCGTTTATGATTTATATACAGGAACAGGCACTATTGCACAATTTGTGTCAAAAAAAGCTAAAAAAGTAATTGGCGTAGAAGCCGTTCCTGAAGCTATTGCTGATGCCAAAATTAATGCGGAACGCAATCAAATTACGAATTGCGATTTTTTTGTAGGCGACATGAAAAATGTATTTAATGATGAATTCATTAGTACACATGGACAACCCGACGTAATCATTACTGACCCACCTCGAGACGGCATGCACAAAGATGTAGTGGAACAAATTTTAAAAATTGCACCTAAAAAAGTAGTCTATGTAAGTTGTAATTCGGCTACTCAGGCTAGAGATTTAGCACTGCTAGATGAAAAATACAGCGTAACACGTGTGCGTCCGGTAGACATGTTTCCGCAAACACATCATGTAGAAAACGTGGTTTTATTAGAATTACGCACTAAAAATTAACAAGTATGAACGGTAAATTATTGCTACTATTAGGACTTACTTTTTTGCTATCTAGTTGTGAAAAAGATGATATTTGTGCCGAAAGCACCCCTACAACACCCAAAGTTGTCATTGAATTTTACGATGCCGCTAATCCAACTACAGCAAAAAACGTGTCCAACTTAGTCGTAACTTCTCCAGACTTTACAAAAGCGTTGAGTCCTTTTTCAGGGACCAATAAAATTAAAGTTCCGCTAAAAACATTTCAAGACAATACCGTTTTACATTTTATTCAAAATGGGGGAACAACCCTAACTACAGACGATAATTTAGATGTACTTACCTTCTCCTATTCCAGAACTACGTCTTATGTGTCTAGAGCTTGTGGATTTAGAACCTTATTTTCATTAAACACTGTAAATCCAGTTGTACTCACGCCTGACAGCAACAATTGGATACAAAATATAGTCATCGTACAATCATCTATTGCTAACGAAACTGAAACCCATGTTAAACTCTATTTTTAAAATACTACTTATTTGTTTTTGTGTGGTGAGTACGGCACAAAATAAACCCGTTGCAAAAGATTCCATTAAAATTTCGCAACGCTACGGATTAAGAGTTGGAATTGACGCGTACCGAATTTCAAGATCTTTCTATGATAAAAATTATAAAGGCTTAGAATTTGTAGCCGATTATCGTTTAACAAAAAAGTTTTATATAGCGGGAGAACTTGGGAACGAACAAAAAACAGTAAACGACGACCAACTCAACTATACCGCAAAAGGCACTTATTTTAAAGTAGGTTTTGATTTTAATGCGTATGAAAATTGGCTCGACATGGAAAACCTCATTTATATAGGTATGCGTGCGGGTGTAGGAAGTTTTAGCCAAACCTTAAACCACTATACCATTTACCAAGCGGGAAGTAATTTTGGACAAAACACCATTATTTCTGGGGAAAAATGGAATGGCCTTTCTGCAAATTGGCTAGAAGTCGTAACAGGACTTAAAGCAAAAGTTTTTAATAATGTATTTGTAGGATTCTCTGCTCGCCTCAACTACATGATGACGAACAAAACGCCTGATGGATTTGCTAATTTATACATTCCCGGATTCAATAAAACGTATGAAGGGAGTAAATTTGGCGCAGGTTTTAATTACAGCATAAGCTACTTTATTCCTATTTATAAGAAAAATAAAACCGTGGCAAAACATGACTAAAAAAGAGGCTACCTAAAAAGGTTAATATTGTCAAACTGAACTCGTTTTAGTTTCTGTAATTATTTGATTTACAATAATTTTTAGATTCCGAAATAAATTCGAAATGACAAAACACATTAAAATATAAAAAATCCCGATGTAATTCGGGATTTTTTTATTTTATTTCTCTAACCCCTTTGACAAAAAGCCATTTCATGTATATTTTTTCTCCCTCATGGGTTTTTACAGCTTGAAACTTAGGCGCTACTAGAACAGACACCATAAATCCGGTCATAGGAATCCAAATACCTTGTAAATGAGTTGCTATATCCACAACATACAACGTAGGTATGTAGATTACTAAAAAACCTAAAAAATTGTATACAAATGCTTTAACTTTCTTTGACATCTTAATCTTTTAATGTGAAAATAATTTTTTCAAAATCTGCTTTATACTGTACTTTTTTATCTTCAGTGGTCCAAGATAATATTTTGTAAAACGAAGTTTTGGTTTCTACTATACCAATTACATAGTAAATAGGAATATTTGACTCTGTATCAAAATATGACGCTTCGGAAACTACATAATTAATATCCTTAATTTTACTATACTTTGGTTTGCCTATTTTTCTATCTTTTTCATCTTTTAAAAAATCTCCTGCAAAATCTTCATAAAATTCTTTAACATCCGCATAAGATAATTCTGCCATGGTCAATTCCTCCTTATTATCTTCAATAACAATGGTGTACACATCCTTAACTAAATTTTGAAACTGAATACACGCATCATCATTTAAACCTACTGTTTTTGTCATGTATTCAGGAACCGTAATTTTGATAATATGTCCTGCTTGAAATTCTTTTACTTTTTGTTGAGAAAAGGCATTGAATGCTAACATCAAAAAACCTAAATAAATTATTTTTTTCATCTGTTTTGTTTATAGTTATGTAATTACTATTTATACTTTTTTAATTAATATCAGGTGAGTCGTGAATGCTATTTGAGCTATTTTAACTTTTGTAAAAATAGTGTTTTTTATTTTTAATCACTAAACTTTTACTTTTACCTGTTATCTTACTATGAATCGAGGAATTGTTAAAACGAATCACTAATTATTCATATATTTCCCTTTCTTGCTGCCTTCATATAGTTCATACTTCACCAATCTAGCTTCAAGTTTTCCATTAAATAATTTTATTTTTCGAGAGGGTCTAAGTCCCACAAACTTTAAGGCTTCTAAATTTGAAGTAATAAACCATGCGGTAGTATTTGGATATTTTTGTTTCATAGTATCGCCAATTTCTCTATAAAAACGCTCCATCTGAATATCTAAACGCTCACCATAAGGCGGATTAAACACCATGTGCAATGGACCTTGAACCGCTTTCTCCGTTTCAAAGAAATCTTCTTGAGAAATAGACACATACTCATCTAAATTAGCATTCTCTAAATTATCTTTAGCTTTTCTAACGGCGCTAGGCGCTTTGTCATAACCTGTAATTGTATAATGAAACTCTTTAGTCTTCTTTAGTAACGCTTCTAAAATAGTATCAAACAGCACACTATCCCAATCTTGCCATTTTTCAAAAGCAAATTCTTTACGATTAATATTAGCTGGAATGTTACAAGCTATCATAGCCGCTTCGGCTAACAAGGTGCCACTACCACACATAGGATCAATAAAATGAGCCTGTCCGTCCCAACCTGATAAAAGCAAAATACCTGCGGCTAATACTTCATTGATAGGTGCAATATTAGTCGCCGTACGATACCCTCTCTGATGCAAAGACGTCCCCGAAGTATCTAACGAAACCGTACACAATTCTCTATCAATATGTACATGAATTCGTAAATCAGGAAAATCCTTATCAATATTTGGGCGCAGTCCCGTTTTTTCTCTAAACTGATCTACAATAGCATCTTTTACTTTTAAAGAAACGAATTGCGAATGCGTAAACGTTTCAGAATATATAGTTGTTTCAATTACAAAAGATTGCTGTACCGATAGATAAGTCGACCAGTCTATAGCTTGTATCCCTGCATACAGGCCTTTTTCATGCGTAGCTTTAAAAGTGTGTATCGGTTTTAGTATTTTTAATGCTGTACGCAAAGCTAAATTTGCTTTGTACATAAATCCTTTATCGCCATAAAAACTAACCATTCGGGTTCCTTTCTGTACCTGTTGCGCACCTAACTGTAACAGTTCTTTTTCAAGTAGTTCTTCAAAGCCAAAAAACGTTTTGGCTACCATTTTATAATTTTCCATGAGTCAAGTTCCCGTACTATTGCAAAAAATAAATGCAATTTCAATTATTCGGACATTCTTGTGCAAAAATACATTAAATTTGCTACTTGAAAGAAATGAATTCAATTTTAATGATAATGAATAGCCCGCAAGCAGAAGCAAATTGGTTTGAATCGTGGTTCAACACACCTTATTATCACATACTTTATAAGGACAGAGACGACAGCGAAGCACAACTATTTATGGATAATTTAACCCATTATCTTAATCTTCCCGAAAACGGAAGTATTTTAGATTTGGCTTGTGGTAAAGGAAGACATGCCGTTTATTTAAATCAATTGGGCTACCAAGTTACAGGAATGGATATTTCTGAAAACAGCATTGCACACGCCTCACAATACGCTAATGAAAGCTTACAATTTAAGGTACATGATATGCGTGAGCCTATAACAGAACAATTTGATGCAGTTTTTAATTTATTTACCAGTTTTGGTTATTTTGACGAAACTGCAGATAATATTAAAGCATTACACGTAATTAAAAATAGCCTTTCAGAATATGGCTTTGGTGTTATCGATTTTTTAAACGCCAGTTATGTAATTGCAAATCTTGTTCCTGAAGAGACAAAACACATTGACGGCATTACATTTAACATTAAACGCTATGTTGAACATAAAAAAATAATCAAAGAAATAGAGGTCATTGATAATGACAAAACTTTTCTGTTTAAAGAAAAAGTTTCGGCACTCTACCTAGAAGACTTTGAAAAAATGATGGAGCAATGTGGCATTTATATGTTAGATATTTTTGGTGATTATAAATTAAAGAAATTCTACAAAAACGAATCAGAACGACTAATCATGATTTTTAAATAAGGCCCATGAAATATACCGTATATCTATTTCCATTTTTATCTGTCCTTATAGGCTATTTAATTGCCTTATTTGTTACGCCTAAAAACAAAAAAAACATCAAATTGCTTTTAGCCTTTAGTGGTTCTTTTTTATTGTCATTAACCGTTATGCACTTACTTCCGGGTATTTATGCTTCAGAAATAAGTCATCATGACGCACATGAGCATGTACATTCAACTATAGGATTGTACATTATGCTGGGAATCGTTTTCCAAATCATCTTAGAATATTTTTCAAAAGGTGCTGAACACGGACATGTTCACGGACACGAAAAAATGAATCAAATTCCATGGTTACTTTTCATCAGTTTATGTGTACACGCTGTACTTGAAGGAATTCCCATAAATAACGATAACCATCTCGCTTTTGGCATAGCCATTCACCATCTTCCCATAGCAATGATATTGACACTTTTCTTTAAAAATGCGGCACTTGATAAAAAAGCGATTTTATTTTTTATGATAGTATTTGCATTAATGACACCTGTGGGCACTTTATTAGCAAAAGAATTAACCTTTATACAAACTTACCAAGCTCAGGCATTAGGCTTTGTAGTAGGTATATTATTTCACATATCATCAACCATTATTTTTGAAACCAGTGAAGGACATAAATTTAACTTAGCCAAGCTCTTAGCCATTGCTTTTGGTATTGTAATAGCAAGTTTTATGTAGTTTAATCTATGAAACTATAACAAAAGCTTATGTTAAATTAAATTTAGCTCACAATTTATAACTTAACTTTGTCATAAATAAATACCAAATTATGACACAGTTCAATTCACTTGGCTTAGACCAACCAAAATTGGAAACATTAGCTACAAAGCTAAATATTCTACTAGCAAATTATTCTATATTTTATCAAAATACAAGAGGATTTCATTGGAACATCAAAGGAAAAAATTTCTTTGAATTACACCTAAAATTTGAAGAACTATACACCAACCTTCAACTTAAAATAGACGAAATAGCAGAAAGAATATTAACGTTAGGGTATTGTCCAAATCATAATTTTAGCGACTATCAAAAAACCGCTACCATTACAGAGATAAAAGAAACAACAAAAGATACGATTGCTATAGCAACTATCATTGAATCTTTAGCAACCTTAATTCAGCTACAACGTATCATTTTAAAATTAACACAAGAAATAGACGACGAAGGTACGTCTTCCCTTATGAGTGACAATATTAGAGAACAAGAAAAACTAATTTGGATGTATAAAGCGTATATTTCATAAATTACAAGTAAACAAAAACACGAATGCCTGTTTCATTTTATGGAGCAGGCATTTATATTTTTATACAAATATTCTCCCGCTGTTCGCACTACACGGTAGTTTACTTCCATCGGGGCTATGATAGAAATTTTACAATTCAATTCATATTTTTTATATATTTACAAATAGTTATAAACGTTTATAAATGTTTGTAAACGAAACATGCTTATATTTACGATTACCAGCAATACCATCAGAATGAAGCTTTCAAACATAATATTTTTCATCTTTTTTTCATTTTATTCTTATTGTCAAGATAAAGATGAACAAATAGTTTTAAAAGTTGTTGGAGATTTAAATTCGGATAATTTGATTGACGAAGTAATTATAAATAAAGACAGTACAGACACAAATTATCCATTCATATTGAATGTATTTTTATTGAATGATAAAAAAGAGCGAAATTTAATTGCAACTTCAAATAGAATAATTTTACAAGCACGTACTCGAAAAAAATTAATACCTCTTCAATCATATTGCAACCTAAAAATTGAGGACAATAAAGTGATTGTCAATTACAATATCGATAGTGCATATTCTATTTACAAATTTGGTTTCCAAGATTCAGATTTTATACTTCTTGAATATTATGGTGAATTTAATAATGGAAACGGAAAGCAAGTTGAAAATTACACTTCTAAAAATGGTAAGACTGAAATAATCATTAAGGATAAAAATGATAATATATTAACTCGAAAGGAAAAAGTTGAAGGAATAAAAAAACTTGACAATTTTGAAGTAGATCCATGACGGTACTGCTGGTAACAGCGATTTCGCGCTATTGCTGGTTTTTCTTGAATTGAACTTCTTTCTTCATGAAAATATTTTATCTTAGTAGACAGTACGCAGTTCGCTGGATTCGTAACAGACGCAAAGCCGCGAAACGTTATAAGCAAGCAGTCGACGACCGCGTAAACAATACCAAAATATGAAAGAAAAAGCCATAAGATTTATTTCTGAAGTTATTAAACCTTGGGAAACTCTAAACCAACAATTAGCTGCGCCTTTTTCAATGAATCCAGCAATAAATGATTTTATTACAACAGCAAATGCTTTAACTGTTTCTATAAAACATTTACCAGAAGCAATTGCAAAAATAAAACCTGAAATTTTAGCGAAAGAACTTCAATCTTATAAAATTATTTCTGACTTAGCAGATTCGTTAAAACATGGTGAATTAAGAAAACCTGAAAGAGAATGTAAATTATCAGTTTCATCAATGTTTGAAAGGAATGAAAAAGCAGAAGTGAGATTTTTGCGAAATAGAATTTCAATTCAACACAATACTTATGGAAAAATTGACTTCATGGAATGCGCGATGGAAAGTGCTATATTTATTGCTGAAAAACTTGACATAAAAACAGATTGGAATCCAAAAATATTTAATAATTCTGGAGAGTTTTCAAATGAAATAAAAGTTCATGCGACAAAAAAACATCAGGTTGCGTGGACAGAAATGGCATTTGAAACCGTTCAGTTGAATGGTGATGGAAAATATGAAAATGTTGATTTAAATGGTCAAGTAATGTTTACGTTGACATCTGAGTTTTAACTGCCCACTTATAACAGGCGTAACTGTTGCAGAACTACCATTTTCTCAAAACAATTTACAAAAACATAAAAACAAGCCTCTTTTCTCTTTGATAAACTCAGAGACCTAAAGAGGTTTATTTTTTAGTTGTAGTTCAATATATATAAAAATTTAAATACTACTTTGTTGTTACTACAAAACAAAAAAGCCTGTCTAATTATAGACAGGCTTTCTAAAAAAAGGCGGCGACCTACTCTCCCACAGTGATGCAGTACCATTGGCGCAATCGGGCTTAACTTCTCTGTTCGGAATGGGAAGAGGTGAGCCCCGACGCAATAACCACCTTAAATTTTAAGTGATAAGCACTTAGTGATTCGTAATTAGCTTTTGGCTAATCACTACTTGTTACTAGTTACTTTTCACTGTCTCGTTTGTAACGAGACTAATATCGTAACATACTGAGATAAAAACATTTAAAAAAAGAATTCGCTCCCGATATTGCTATCGGGAGACTTGTACAATAAGCTAACGGGTTATTAGTACTACTCGACTATGACATTACTGCCTTTACATCTATAGCCTATCAACGTGGTCATCTTCCACGACCCTTAAAAGAAATCTCATCTTGTGGTGGGTTTCGCGCTTATATGCTTTCAGCGCTTATCCCTTCCGAACGTAGCTACTCAGCGGTGCCCCTGGCGGGACAACTGATACACTAGAGGTTCGTCCAACTCGGTCCTCTCGTACTAGAGTCAGATCCACTCAAATTTCTAACGCCCACAGTAGATAGAGACCGAACTGTCTCACGACGTTCTGAACCCAGCTCGCGTGCCACTTTAATGGGCGAACAGCCCAACCCTTGGGACCTTCTCCAGCCCCAGGATGTGACGAGCCGACATCGAGGTGCCAAACCCCCCCGTCGATATGAGCTCTTGGGGGAGATCAGCCTGTTATCCCCGGCGTACCTTTTATCCTTTGAGCGATGGCCCTTCCATGCGGAACCACCGGATCACTATGCTCTACTTTCGTACCTGATCGACCTGTATGTCTCTCAGTCAAGCTCCCTTATGCCATTGCACTCTACGCACGGTTACCAAGCGTGCTGAGGGAACCTTTAGAAGCCTCCGTTACTCTTTTGGAGGCGACCACCCCAGTCAAACTACCCACCAAGCAATGTCCCCCACAACGCGGGGTTAGGCCTCAGACAAGCAAAGGGTGGTATTTCAACAATGACTCCACAACTCCTAGCGAAGCCGCTTCATAGTCTCCCACCTATCCTACACATCACGTGTCCAAGGTCAATACTAAGCTATAGTAAAGGTGCACAGGGTCTTTTCGTCCCACTGCGGGTAATCGGCATCTTCACCGATACTACAATTTCACCGAGCTCATGGCTGAGACAGTGTCCAGATCGTTACACCATTCGTGCAGGTCGGAACTTACCCGACAAGGAATTTCGCTACCTTAGGACCGTTATAGTTACGGCCGCCGTTTACTGGGGCTTCAATTCAATGCTTCTCCGAAGATAACATCTCCTCTTAACCTTCCAGCACCGGGCAGGTGTCAGGCCCTATACTTCATCTTACGATTTTGCAGAGCCCTGTGTTTTTGATAAACAGTCGCCTGGACCTCTTCACTGCGGCCCCGATTGCTCGGGGCGACCCTTCTCCCGAAGTTACGGGTCTATTTTGCCTAATTCCTTAGCCATGAATCTCTCGAGCACCTTAGGATTCTCTCCTCAACTACCTGTGTCGGTTTACGGTACGGGTACTGTTAATCTAAGTTTAGAGGTTTTTCTTGGAAGCCCTTAGGTACACTATCACTTTGGCCGAAGCCTCCGTGTACTATCGCATTTCACCAAACTCTACGGATTTGCCTATAGAGCCTATAGCTAGGTGCTTCAACGAACTATTCCGTCAGTTCGCGGTACTTTCATCACTCCGTCACCCCATCACAATTAACAGTAGTACGGGAATATTAACCCGTTGGCCATCGACTGTCCCTTTCGGGTTCGCCTTAGGACCCGACTAACCCGCAGCTGATTAGCATAGCTGCGGAAACCTTAGTTTTTCGGTGTGCGGGTTTCTCGCCCGCATTATCGTTACTTATGCCTACATTTGCTTTTCTAAACAGTCCAGCAACCCTCACAGATCACCTTCAACCCAGTTTAGAATGCTCCCCTACCACTTTGTATTGCTACAAAATCCATAGCTTCGGTAGTATGCTTATGCCCGATTATTATCCATGCTCGTCCGCTCGACTAGTGAGCTGTTACGCACTCTTTAAATGAATGGCTGCTTCCAAGCCAACATCCTAGCTGTCTGGGCAGACAAACCTCGTTTTTTCAACTTAGCATACATTTGGGGACCTTAGCTGATGGTCTGGGTTCTTTCCCTCTCGGACATGGACCTTAGCACCCATGCCCTCACTGCTGGTAAACATTATATAGCATTCGGAGTTTGTCAGGAATTGGTAGGCGGTGAAGCCCCCGCATCCAATCAGTAGCTCTACCTCTATATAACTTAAGCCAGCGCTGCACCTAAATGCATTTCGGGGAGTACGAGCTATTTCCGAGTTTGATTGGCCTTTCACCCCTACCCACAGGTCATCCGAAGACTTTTCAACGTCAACCGGTTCGGACCTCCACTATGTGTTACCACAGCTTCATCCTGCCCATGGGTAGATCACACGGTTTCGCGTCTACCATTACTGACTATAGCGCCCTATTCAGACTCGCTTTCGCTACGGATCCATGACTTAACCACTTATCCTTGCCAGCAACGGTAACTCGTAGGCTCATTATGCAAAAGGCACGCCGTCACCCCACAAAAGGGCTCCGACCGCTTGTAGGCGTATGGTTTCAGGATCTATTTCACTCCGTTATTCACGGTTCTTTTCACCTTTCCCTCACGGTACTGGTTCACTATCGGTCTCTCAGGAGTATTTAGCCTTAGCGGATGGTCCCGCCAGATTCAGACAGGGTTTCACGTGCCCCGCCCTACTCAGGATACCACTATTTATTACATCGATTACTTATACAGGACTATCACCCTCTATGGTTAACCTTTCCAGGTTATTCTAATTCTCTTTGCATAAAATGACGTGGTCCTACAACCCCAGAATTGCCGTAACAACTCTGGTTTGGGCTATTCCGCGTTCGCTCGCCACTACTTACGGAATCACTTTTGTTTTCTTCTCCTCCGCCTACTTAGATGTTTCAGTTCAGCGGGTTTACCCTCCTATCGGAGTACCATGTCTTCAACATGGTGGGTTGCCCCATTCGGAAATTTACGGATCAATTCGTGTGTGCCAATCCCCGTAACTTATCGCAGCTTATCACGTCCTTCTTCGCCTCTGAGAGCCTAGGCATCCCCCATACGCCCTTATTTTGCTTATTGCTTTCTTTTTATTTTGTATATACTGTCCTAAAAACAATATACTGTGTCTTTCTACTTTTTAAATGTATTGTATCTCAATATGTCAATGAACTTTTTTCTTAGTAATTAGTTACTAGTAATTAGTGATTAGCACAAGGCTAATTACTATTTACTCTTTACTATTCACCAGAATAGTGGAGAATATCGGAGTCGAACCGATGACCTCCTGCGTGCAAGGCAGGCGCTCTAGCCAGCTGAGCTAATCCCCCAATTTGAATTCAGAATTATGAATTCAGAATTACGAATTATGAATCCCAACTTCCAGAATTTCCTTTTATTTAAGAATAACAGCTTTTTTTTAATTGTGAATTGTAATTACCAATTATCAATTAAAAAAGTAGTCCCGGGCAGACTCGAACTGCCGACCCCTACATTATCAGTGTAGTACTCTAACCAGCTGAGCTACGAGACTCTGTATCTTAAACTTATTTCTTTGAATTAACAGCAAGAGTAAAACCCCTTCTTTTTACAACTTTAACCTAACATAAGATATCTTATGTCTCTAGAAAGGAGGTGTTCCAGCCGCACCTTCCGGTACGGCTACCTTGTTACGACTTAGCCCCAGTTACTAGTTTTACCCTAGGCAGCTCCTTACGGTCACCGACTTCAGGTACCCCCAGCTTCCATGGCTTGACGGGCGGTGTGTACAAGGCCCGGGAACGTATTCACCGGATCATGGCTGATATCCGATTACTAGCGATTCCAGCTTCATAGAGTCGAGTTGCAGACTCCAATCCGAACTGAGACCAGTTTTGAAGATTCGCTCCTTATCGCTAAGTGGCTGCTCTCTGTACTGGCCATTGTAGCACGTGTGTGGCCCAGGACGTAAGGGCCGTGATGATTTGACGTCATCCCCACCTTCCTCACGGTTTACACCGGCAGTCTCGTTAGAGTTCCCGACATGACTCGCTGGCAACTAACGACAGGGGTTGCGCTCGTTATAGGACTTAACCTGACACCTCACGGCACGAGCTGACGACAACCATGCAGCACCTTGAAAGACGTCCGAAGAAAATCTGGTTTCCCAAACTGTCGTCTCCCATTTAAGCCCTGGTAAGGTTCCTCGCGTATCATCGAATTAAACCACATGCTCCACCGCTTGTGCGGGCCCCCGTCAATTCCTTTGAGTTTCACACTTGCGTGCGTACTCCCCAGGTGGGATACTTATCACTTTCGCTTAGCCACTCAGATTACTCCGAACAGCTAGTATCCATCGTTTACGGCGTGGACTACCAGGGTATCTAATCCTGTTCGCTCCCCACGCTTTCGTCCATCAGCGTCAATAAATTGTTAGTAACCTGCCTTCGCAATTGGTATTCCATGTAATATCTAAGCATTTCACCGCTACACTACATATTCTAGTTACTTCACAATTATTCAAGTCTAACAGTATCAATGGCAGTTTGATCGTTGAGCGACCAGATTTCACCACTGACTTATTAAACCGCCTACGGACCCTTTAAACCCAATGATTCCGGATAACGCTCGCATCCTCCGTATTACCGCGGCTGCTGGCACGGAGTTAGCCGATGCTTATTCATACAGTACCGTCAAGCTCCCACACGTGGGAGGGTTTCTTCCTGTATAAAAGCAGTTTACAATCCATAGGACCGTCTTCCTGCACGCGGCATGGCTGGTTCAGGCTCTCGCCCATTGACCAATATTCCTCACTGCTGCCTCCCGTAGGAGTCTGGTCCGTGTCTCAGTACCAGTGTGGGGGATCTCCCTCTCAGGACCCCTACCCATCATAGCCTTGGTATGCCGTTACCATACCAACTAGCTAATGGGACGCATGCTCATCTTGTACCGTTGGAACTTTAATAATCAAGAGATGCCTCTCGAAGATACTATGAGGTATTAATCCAAATTTCTCTGGGCTATCCCTCTGTACAAGGTAGATTGCATACGCGTTACGCACCCGTGCGCCGGTCTCAAGTTAGCAAGCTAACTCTACCCCTCGACTTGCATGTGTTAGGCCTGCCGCTAGCGTTCATCCTGAGCCAGGATCAAACTCTTCATCGTAGTTTGTTATAAATGATATAAAACCATTTAAATATTATCGACGATATCTCTTTTTTTTGCTAGGTCTAATTCGTATACTCAAAAAAGTCTTACTCTCTCTTTTTGTATGCTGTCAATCCAATATGTCTATGAACTTTTTATTCTCTTTTATCTAACACTTCAAATACCATTCTCTGTGTTAGCGGGTGCAAAAGTAGCACTTATTTTATAACCTCCAAAACTTTTTGCGCTTTTTTTTGAAAAAAATTACAACTCGTTTCTAATCAATTTATTATAAGAACTAAACTTTATAACCATCCCGTTTCTAAAGGACGGCAAAGATAAACAATACTAAACATCTTTTCCTAATTACTAAACATCTTTTTTTTATGTTTTTTTATAAATCAATAACTTACAACGAGTTACAAATACTAAGGGATAGAGAATGGGAGTTAGGTAATGGGTGATGGGAATTACGAATTATGAATTACGAATTACGAATTTGAAGATTTGAAAATGAAGTACGATGCACGATTTAAGATTTACGAAGCTAAACCTGACCCGAGGCGAAACCGAACAGAGCGAAGCTAAACCTGAAACCTGAAACTTAACTGATTACAAAGACATTAATAAACAAGATTTACCTCAACTACATACTCCTCACTCCCAACTACTAACTCCTTCTATAGCCCCGGGTGAAACGGCAGCTTGGCATGTGTTAAAAAAATAGGAACACCGCGCTTGCAACGCGACCAAAGAAGCGCTTGCAAAAGCCAGTGAGACTTTTTTTAACAAAGGACAACTACAGTGAAACACGGGAATAGCTGGTTATTCAAATCGCAAGGCACGAACAGGTGTAATTTTAGTAATAATATAAGAAGGGATTAATAAGACTAAACCGCATATGATAACCGTACCTATATTTAAAAAAAGAATGTGTAATGGATTTATAACTACGGGCGCAACAGCCACGTAATAACTTTCGGGGTTTAATTTTATAATGCCAAATTGTTTTTGAAGAAACAACAAGAACAAAGCTATACTATTACCATAAAGTAAACCTCTGGAAACTAAATGTAAGGCGTTATATATAAATATTTTTCTAACAGACCAATCTGATGCGCCTACTGCCTTTAGCAACCCTATTAATTGTGTGCGCTCTAGAATAAGCACCAATAAAGCAACTATCATATTTATAGTAGCAACTACAATCATAATAATAAGTACAACAAGAATATTAAAATCAAACAATTTTAGCCATTCGAAAATACTTGCATATTTTTCTTGGATGGAAATGCTATTATATGTGGGAGGTATGGTTTGATATACTTCTTGTGCAGTTTGTTCCATTTTAGTAAAATCATCCACAAAAACTTCATAGGCTCCAACCTGATTTTTTTGCCATTTATTAATGCGTTGAATATGCTGGATATCTCCTATAACATAAGACGAATCGAATTCCTGAAAACCTGAATTATAAATCCCCACAATGGTAAACTTTCTTACACTAGGACGCTTTCCTTGTTCTTTCATAAAGAATGTATTAAAAGCATCGCCTAGTTTTAAATGCAATCGATTGGCTAAAAATGTTGAAATAAGAACTTGATTTGTAGTTGTATTATCAAATTTAGGCATTTGACCTTGCACTAAAAATTCTTGCAACTTAGACCAATCGTACTCTCGTCCTACGCCTTTAAACACAATTCCTTCAAATTCTTTTTCTGTTCTAATTAAACCGGCTTTTGTTGCTACTTCTTGCACATGTGCTATACCTGCATAATCTTTAAGCTTGACAAATAGTTGTTTTGGCATATCAATGGGTTGGACCGTAACTTGAGATTGGTTATCATCATAATTTGACACTATAATATGCCCATTAAAAGCCGCGATTTTTTCTCTAATTTTTTGTTGCAATCCTATTCCTGTAGCTACTGCGACGATCATCATAACAATACTAAGCGCAATAGCTAAAATGGCAATTTTTATTATTGGAGAAGAAACACTACTTTTATAGCTTTTAGCAGTGATTAGTCTTTTGGCTATGAAATATTCTAAATTCAAGGTTTGTAATTTATTAGTAACGCAAATATACATAAAGTTTTTTGCCACAGATTACACAATTTTACACAGATTAAAAAATAGCTATGAAATCACTATACCATAGGTCTTTTAAAAACAAATAAATAACTACATATGAAATATAATATATATAGATTTACAACATTAATTAGCTTACTATTACTTTCTGTTTCATGCAGTAGTAAAAAGAGTGTTTCGCAGAGAAAACCTGGCGGTGACACTATGACTTTGAATTCTCGTTCAATTGATGCTACTTTTAAAACCGGAGCTGAAAATTTTGAAAGCTATTTACCTTTATTAGAAAATAAGAAAATTGGAATTGTTACAAATCCTACGGGGATAATTAACTATCACTCTATTGAAATGATATTTGTACAAGATCCTAGAATTAATAATCAAGCTAAAATAGTAAACAAAGAAGTTTCAATTGTAGATTTTCTACTTCATAAAAACATTAGTGTACAAAAAATATTTGCGCCCGAACATGGTTTTAGAGGCACAGCTGATGCGGGAGAATTAATAAAAGATGGAAAAGACACACAAACAGGTTTGCCAATTATTTCCCTTTATGGAAATAACAAAAAACCTAAACCTGAGCAATTAGCAGATATTGACATTCTGGTTTTTGATTTACAAGATGTGGGAGCTCGTTTTTATACCTATATTTCTACACTACATTATGTAATGGAAGCTTGTGCAGAAAACAACATACCCCTTTTAGTTTTAGACAGACCTAATCCGAATGGCGCTATTGTAGATGGTCCGATATTAGAAAAAGAATACAAAAGTTTTGTAGGCATGCATGAAATTCCAGTTTTGCACGGCATGACGATTGGCGAATATGCACAAATGATTAATGGAGAAAAATGGTTAAAGCCTTCGAATAACTCAAGACAAGCACTTCAATGTGACTTGAAAGTAGCCCCTTGTTTGAATTATTCGCATGATATGAAATACAGCTTGCCAGTGAAGCCTTCGCCTAATTTACCAAATGACCAAGCTATTAACTTATATGCAAGTTTGTGTTTTTTTGAAGGTACGAATGTAAGTGTAGGCAGAGGCACTGAAAAGCAATTTCAAATTTATGGTTCGCCATTTTTACCTGAAAATGAATTTGATTTTAGTTTTACTCCTAAGCCAAATTTTGGCGCAAAAGATCCTGTACATAATGGAAAACTATGTTTTGGAGAAGATTTAACCAAAATAAAAAAAGTAAATCAATTGGAGCTAAAATGGCTATTGATAGCATATAACAAAACCACAGACAAAACCGTATTCTTCAATGATTTCTTTACCAAATTAGCCGGAACCAAAAAATTACGGGAACAAATTGAAGCCGGAATGACCGAAAAAGAAATTAGAAAAACTTGGCAAGAAGGCTTGGAACAGTTTAAAAAAATGAGACAGAAATATATTTTATATTAAATTTTCACCAAACTGTAACAAATATCCATTGTTATCATAAATTGCAAATTCTTTCATTTCCCAAGGAAAAACTTCTAATTCATAACAAACTTGACATGAATCTTTAAGTTTATTCCAAAGTTGCTCAACATTGTCTACATTAAAATAAAGCGAACCTGTAAAAATAGGTGTTTCAAAAACCATATGCTCATTAGGTTTTGCCAACATAATACTTACTCCCTCATTTATTAAAGACGCCCATTGCCACTCTTCGTTAAATTCTTCGCAAGTAAAACCCAATACATTTACATAAAAATCAACCGATTCTATAAGTTGATTTGTCCATAGCATTGGTCTTAAATAATTCATTTTTATCATATTATATTGGTATTTTTAGTTTCATCTTCTCCACAATATTAAATGCTGCAGGACAAATAGCTACATTTTTTAAGGTCAAATCTGAAATTTGTTGAAACTTTTTTCTATCGGTGTGTGGAAATTCTCTACATGCTTTTGGACGAACATCGTAGATAAAACATTTGTTGTCGCTATCTAAAAACGTACACGGTACACTTTTCAAAACATAATCGTTATCTTCATCAATGCGAAGGTATTGGTCAATAAATTGTTGTGGCTTCTGACGAAAACTTTTTGAAATACGTTCAATATCAGCCGAAGTAAACAATGGCCCTGTTGTTTTACAACAATTGGCACATTCCAAACAATCCGTTTTTTTGAATTCCGCATCATGTAAATCTTGCATTACATAATCTAAATTCTTAGGTGTTTTCTTTTTTAGCTTGTCAAAATACTTTTTGGTTTCGTTATGCGTATCTTTGGCAAGTTTTCCGAGTTCGTTTAAATTTGGCTTTAGCATTTTATGAATTTTCTGCTACAAAGTTACGATTTTGAATTTCGAATTTAGAATAACGAATGTTGAATTTTGAAATACAAACCATGAAAGACCTTTTCGGAAAAGCCATTTTAGATTTCCAAACAAATAATTCTCCCGAAGATTTAATCACAGAAACATCTATTTCGGAAGCCGATGAAATGAGTGTTGCTTATTTATTTCGGGATTTTAAAGAGATGCCAAAATTGGAACAAAAAGCATTACAATTAGCCAAAGGAAAAGTTTTAGACGTAGGATGCGGTGCGGGAAGTCATGCCTTGTATTTGCAAGAAAAAGGTTTTGATGTGACCGCTATTGATATTTCTGAAAATGCAATTAAAGCATGTAAACTAAGAGGGTTGAAAGATTGTAAAGTTTCGGATATTTTGGATTTAGATACTGATACTTCGACTACGCTCAGTATACCAAATCAGTATGACACTATTCTTCTTTTAATGAACGGAACAGGAATATTCGGAAAAATGAATACGATTTCAACATATTTACAAAAATTGAAATCACTTTTAAATGAAGACGGGCAAATTTTAATTGATAGTTCAGACTTAATTTACATGTATGACCAAGACGAAGAGGGTGCTTACGAGGTTCCTGCAAATGGTTATTATGGCGAACTAACATTTACCATTCAATATAAAGGAGAAACGGAAAATACTTTTGATTGGTTGTATTTGGATTACAATACACTTCAAAATGCGGCGATTGCCAATGGTTTAGAATGCCAATTAATTTTAGAAGGAAATCATTTTGATTATTTAGCGAAACTTTCTAAAATATAAATTAAAGTTTTCGTTACACAAAGCCACACAAAGTTCTAGCACGAAGTTCCACAAAGATTAATTCTTTGCACTTTGCGAGCAAAAAATTAAGGAATATTCAAATATTTATGCGTTTGCAACGAAACTCTCCATTTAGGATTATTCATTACATATTCTACAATTAAAGGCGTCATTTCTTCTTTTTTGCTCCATTCGGGTTGTAGAAAAAGAATAGTATTAGCATTTACTTTTGCTGCTTGTTCTTCTGCAAAAATAAAATCGTGTTTGTTGTAGATAATTACTTTTAATTCGTTAGCGATAGCATAGGCGCTTTGAACTGGTAATTTATTTTTCTTTGGTGATAAACAAAACCAATCCCAACTTCCCGTAACTTCATAGGCTCCAGAGGTTTCGATATGTACCTTGCATTTTTGCTCTTTTAGTTTTGATGTCAACAAATTCATATCCCATGTTAAAGGTTCTCCACCAGTAACTACTACTGTATCAGCATATTTTTTGGCATTGGCAACAATTAAGTCTGTATGCGTTGGCGGATGCAATTCGGCATTCCAACTTTCTTTCACATCACACCAATGGCAACCCACATCACATCCTCCAATTCTTATAAAATAAGCCGCTGTTCCTGTGTGATACCCTTCACCTTGAATCGTATAAAACTCTTCCATTAGTGGAAGCATTTCTCCTTTATCTACGGCTAATTGAATTTCTTTTGCTAACATATTTGAATTATAATGCGGGCAAAGATACGTATTTATTAAAAATTACAACTTGTTTTTTATCAATGAAAAAAGCCGATAACAATTGTTATCGGCTCCTAAATATTGATTTACAATTATTTTTTTAATACTTCTAAAGATTCAGACACGTATTTATTAGTTGGATCTAATTTTTTAGCTTCTTCAAATGCAGCAATTGCTTTTACTTTATCCGTTGCAGCATAACTAGAACCAATAAATTGGTATGCATCTAATAAATTTTTCTTAACTGCTTCTTTTGACAATTCAGCTTCACCTTTTTCAGTTACTACTTTTACATAGCCTTCATAATCAGCTACAGCAAGTAATTTTGAAGCATCAGTTCCATGTACACGATTCAATTTTCCTTTATTCAAATAAGCATCTTGTGTTTTTGGAGAAGCTTTAATAACTTCGGCATAAGCTGCATTTGCTTTTTCAAATTCCACTGTTAGTGTAGCTTTTTGCTCAGGTGTTTTGTCAATTGATCCAAATAAAATACAATTTCCATAATAATAATTATCTAGAGCAAATGATTTTGAAGCTGGATTTTTGATTGCTAAATCTAATAATTTTGCCGCTTCAAAATAGGCTTTTTGTTTGTATAGCTTCACTCCTATTTCACTAAACTCTACAGATAGTTTTGTATCTAACTCAGCTGCTTTTTGTAAATCCACAACAGATTCATCAAATTTTGTTTTATTAGTAATTACACCATTTGCATCCATAGCAGAAGCTAATTTTGCTTTAGCTAAATACAAATAATCTCTACCTTTTATTTTTCTTTTATCTGCCTTAGCAAAAAACTCGTTAAATGCTTGAATAGCAGCGTCTGGTCTACCTGTTTCAATATAGGCATACCCTAAGTATCTATAAATTCTCGGATTTACTTTATCCATTTTTTGAATCATAGTTGCCTCTGCTTCTAATGCTTTCCAATCTTTAGTGATGATTAAGAAATCGGCATAACGCATTCTAGAATCTACAGAAGTATCTGTTAAACTCATGTACTTTCTATATTCCTCTAATGCTTTAGCTGTATTCTCTTGATATTTTGCTGTTTCATTATACCCCCACGCAAAATACGTTTCAGCTAATTCTCTATGTGCTGGCCCATAATTTGGATCCATTGTGATTACTTCATTTATAGCTTTAATAGACTCGTTATACGCTCTTGCATTTCTTGTAATCATGGCTAATTGTAACTTTGCACGTAATAATGTATTATCTAAATCATATGCATTTCTGTAAGCAGCATATGCATCATTGGTGTTTTTATCTGCAAAATATGCATCTCCTAAAGCCAAATAAGCTAACGCCGATTTCGGATCACTAGCTATTCCCTTTTTTCCAGCTTCTATAGCTTTACTGTATTCTGGATTTTCTTGGTTTAAATAAGCGCGTGCTATAAAGATTTGTTCTTCGGTATCTTTCTTTTTTGCATTCTGCATAGCCATTGCTATATTGTTTTGTGCACTTGTTTTGTTCCCATAGATTAAATCTACATGTGCTAAACCAATATAATTTAAATGACCTGCGTCTTTTACACCTTTCCCTTTTTCAAAATAAATTTTTGCAGAATCTTGTTTTTCTAACGCTAAATATACTTGTCCTAAGTAAAAGTAATTACGTCCTTTATCTGGTGCTGTTGATACCAAATTTTTTAATGACTTTCTTGCTTCAGAGAATTTCTCTGCATCAATGGTCTTTTTTACTTGCTCTAAATCTTGTGCATAACTCCCAAATGTAGTTGCTAAAGTAACAATACCTACAAAAATCGCTTTTCTCATTTTAAATCCTTTTTATATTTTTTTTCTAATTCTAATTTCTCTTGTTGGAATTTCATGAGGCAACAAACCTGATTTTAAAATTATTCGTTGTCCTACATTTCCTGCTACAAAAGATGCAAATCCCATGCCTAAACCTGTTTTTCCTTGATAATTTAACAAAAATATTTTTCTTGTAAAAGGATATGAATCTAAGGCAATGTTTGTCTGCGTTGGTTTTACAGCTGTTTTTAACTCTTTTCCAAGAGCTAAAACAGTACACTTTTTTATTAATTTTTCTGTTTCAGCATCCGTATTGGTTAACCAATTAACCCCTACAAACCCAATAGCATTTTTATTTTCGGACACAAATTTAATAACTTCGATATTATTTTTAAGTGCTTTGATGTGAGTTTTTCCAATTTTTTTTGTCCCTGCCTGTTCCATTAAGTAATTCAAGGTACTCGAATTTGCATTATCAAAAACCAATTGTTGCGTTGTTTCTTCTCCACGTAATGCTTTAAAGACACCTTCTGTTGTGATAGACTCTCCTTCTTGTGCCTTATTCACTAAAACGGCTATGGCATCTTTCGCAAAAGGCGTAATTTTACCTGATATATTTTTAGACTTGAAAACTAATTTTTCATTTTCGTTTAGCGTTCTAGGCAAAATGACAAAATCTGCTTTACCTTCTACAATCGCTTTACTAATCTCAATTTCGGGTTTGGCAACTAACGTTATTTTTGCATAAGGATATTGACTTTCAAAAACTTGTTTTTGTTCTTCCATTATGGGTAACAACGTTTCATCTACATACACCACCAATTTTCCAGTAGTTACTGTTTCTTCAACCCCATTTTTATTTTCTTTCTTACAGAAAACAAATGTTACTAGTAAAAACAAGTATAAAAAAATAGTATGTTTTTTAAAATACATTTTAATTGATATTAAATTTTATCGGAAATGAATAATACACTTTTACATTTCTTCCATTCATGAGACCAGGTTTCCATTTTGGACTATTTTTAATCACAAAAATGGCTCTTTTACCTAAATTGTAACTGTTTACAGATTCTCGCACTAACTCAAAATCACTCAACAAACCCTCCTCGGTTACAATAAATCGTATTAATACAGAAACTTGTAAAGGCTCTTTTATGTCTCCCAAGTAATGCATAAGTTCAGTCGCTACATATTGTCTGAAAGCATTAATACCTCCTGGAGGTTCAGGATTAACTTCAACAGAAGAATAAATATAATTAGATTTTTTAGTTTCTGGTTGTGCCTCTTGTGCTACCAAAAAAAGCGGAAAAAACACAAATAACAAGATAATTTTTCGCATTAGTCTTCTGTTTTTAATAATCTATAAAATCGTATGCAACCATATACAATTAGTAAAACACCAAAATATATTCTGCTTTGATAAGCTACCGTTACAGGCATGGCTTCCCAACAAATAAAAATTCCTGCAAGAATAAAATAAGCCATTATCATCAAAAGGCCAAAAACAAACAGAAATCGCTGTTTAGGCGATTTCTGTTTAAAAGTATGAAATAAATTATTCATCATAGTTATTCAGCCGAAATATGGAATTTTAATGGGAATGAATAATATACTTTTACGTTTCTACCATTCATCACACCCGCTTTCCATTTTGGTGATTTTTTAATTTGTTGAATTGCTTTATCAGCCAACTTATATCCTCTTGGATTTTCTTCCAAAATTTCAAAGTTTCCAAGAGAACCATCTTCCATTACGACAAAACGAATTCTTACAGAACCGTCTAATGATTCTTCTAAATCACCTAAACTACCTAATAATCCATTTTGAACTTTTGTTCTAAATGCATTAATACCACCTGGTGGTTCTGGATTTACCTCAACAGACGTAAAAATTTGACTATAATCTGTATTATCAGCGTCAACATTTCTATTACTATCTGAACCATCTAAATTTAAATCAGCATCAGCGTCATTTGATGCTTTCACATCAGTTGCTCCTGTTTTTTTATCTTTTAAATCGTCAATAGATGGTGGTGGTGTATCAACTGTTTGTTTATCAACAATAACAGGAGGTACAAATTTCACCACATCAACAATTGATTTGGTTTGTTTTACAGGCTCTACCTTTTGCTCGATGATTTTTTTTGGCTCATCTTTTTTAGGCTGTTCAATACTTTTTAATTCAACTTTAGTGATTTTTTCTTCTTCATTAGCTTTAGCTACTTTTTGATAAAAAAGATAACCATAATATGAGAACACCAACGTACAAGTAAAAAGAAAAACAAACAAAAGCGCTTTCATTGTAGTTCTTGGATTTGTTTGTCTCAATTCGTAAGCTCCATAACTTTTGTTACGACCAGCAAAAACGGTGTTTAACCAGCTATCGTGGAATAAGTTTATTTTTGAACTCATAATTTAATTTTTAAAAGTTATGTTATTTAATTCCTTTGTCTTCAAGCATTTTTAAATCTTCAAGTGTAGTATCTACAATGGCATATACTTTTGTTTTTGTAATGGCCATTTCGTCTAAGATGTCTACTAAATTTTTATAATTTGAAGATTTTGATGCTTTAATCAATATCGTTAATCCATCTTTTTCTGGATTTCCTCCCAAACCAGCTACTCTAGCCTTAACATCTTCTTGTTTTGCTAAAATTACTTTTCTGATACCTTTTCCACCATAGCTTTCTACTTTTGGTGTACCTTCTAAAGGTTCTTTTGCTTGACCAATGTAATACACCAACTTGTTGTCACTTCCTAACACTACCGTCATGGTTCTCCATGCTGGTGTTTCTGGCGGTGGTGCATCTTCCGTTTTAGGTTTATCTTTATCTGGTAAGGCTAAATCCATTGATTGTGGCTTAGACAATGTAGTGGTTAAGATGAAGAATGTAATTAACAAGAAGGCTAAATCCACCATCGCTGTTAAATCTACCCCAGGGTTAGATTTTTTACTTCTTACCTTGCCGCCTTTATCGCCGCCGCCGGTATTTAATTCTGCCATGTTTTTTTCTTATTATTCAATTAAAAATCTTCACTTCTTAAACCTGTTACTAAGTAAAAGTTATTCACTTTTTGCTTTTGCATCATGTCTAAAATTTTCTTTACTGTAGGATATTTTTCTTTGCCATCTGCTTTAATTGCAAAATGCAAATCCTTCATTCTTAACTCTTTTAATGCTTCACGTGAAGACATTACCCAGTCTGCCAATTGACTATTAGAAGAATCTGCAGGCATTTCATATGGAATCCCTTTTTGCAATCCTTCTTTATTTCTTTCAGCTCCTGGTAAAGCAATTAGAGATTTTAGCTGCGCTAATGATACTCCAAACCCATCAACCAAAGCAAACTTCGCTTTTTCATCTTCAGAAAATTCCATTTTGTATTTATCAGCCATGATTTCAAGAGCTTTTACTCTTACATCACGATCTGTCATTCCAAAATAAACGGCACTGTCACCAATAGTAATGGTAGCTAAATCATGTTCTGGCAATTTTGCTTGAACTGTTGAAGCTGGAGTATCTACTGGTTTTGGCTCAGGAACTTTTGCTGTGGCTGTCATGATAAAAAAGGACAATAATAAGAACGCTACGTCACACATAGCTGTCATGTCTATTTTGTTGCTCTTTTTTGATATTTTTATTTTTGCCATCTTTACTTAATTGTATAAATTAATTATTTATTTCTGTTGAAAGCTTGCGTAATAGCAAAACCTGCTTCATCAATATAATAAGTTAATGTATCAATTTTAGATGTGAAATAGTTATATGCAATAATTGCAAATGTAGAAGTAGCAATACCAGTTAATGTATTTACAAGTGCCTCAGAGATACCAACCGCTAAAGCTGCTTGATCTGGGGTTCCAGCCGCACCTAGCTCTTGGAAAGCTTTGATCATACCTGATACCGTTCCTAATAATCCACATAATGTACCAATAGATACTAAAGTAGAAAGAATTGTCATATTTTTTTCTAACATTGGCATTTCTAAAGATGTAGCTTGCT